>NZ_JPGL01000011.1 GCF_000732615.1 Burkholderia paludis | reverse complement strand
TCCGCACCCGCCGGCAGGCAGTCCGTCACCAGCGTCGCCACGCCGTCGACCACGGTAGCCGTGCCCAGCAGCGTCATACCGCTGAAGAACGTCACCAGCCCGCTGGGCGCCGCCCCCGCCACGTTCGCCGTCAGCGTCACCGCCGTATCCTGCGTCACGTTCGTGGCCGACGCCGTCAGCGTCGTCGAGGTCGGCGATTGCGTAGCGGGTTGACTCGATGAACCCGTAACGGCACTGCTGCTCGTCGCGCTATTGGTATCCCCGCCGTAGACCGCACTCAGGGGCGCCGCCGCCACCGTGCCGTCATACGCAAGGCTCGCCGCGCCATTGACCAGCGTGGCCGTGCCCAGCACCGTGCTGCCGTTATAGAACGTCACCGTCCCGCCCGGCATCGCGGGCGAGCCCGCCGGCGCACTCACCGAAGCCTGAAGGTTCAGCGTGCTGCCCGTCCCGGACACCTGCAGCGTGGTCGTCGTCGGCTGTGCAGCGATCGGCACCATCTGCTCGGTGTTCGATCCCACATGCGTCGCATCGCCTGCGTAGACCGCCTCGATGTCCACCGTCCCCACCGGCAGGCTCGAGACCGTCAGCAGTGCCAGCCCATTGACGAGCGTGGCCGTGCCCAGCATCGTCGTCCCGTTGTAGAACGTCACCTGACCGCTCGCCACCGGCAGACCCTGCCCCTGGTCCGTCACCGCAGCCGACAGCGTCACCGGGTTGCCCCAGACCGCTTCGCTGTACCGGCTTGCCCCCTGGCTTTGCACATTCAACGCAATGTTCGTCGCCGCGCCGGTAACGGTCGCCTGCGCGACCGCCGACACCCCGCTCGGATGCGATGCATCGCCCGAATACACCACACTGATGTTGTTCACGCCCACCGGCAGCGCGCTCGTCGTGAAGCTGGCCGTCCCGTTCGTCATCACGGCGCTGCCCAGGACCGTGCTGCCGTTGAAGAACGTCACTTCCCCGCCGTCGCCTCCGCTCACGTTCGCCTGCAGCGTCACCGGCTCGCCCAGCGCCGACGAACCGCTCGTCGTGACTGTCAGCCACGGCGCGGTTTGCGATGCAAAGGACACGTCGGCAGCGTCGGCCAGTTGCGAGACGTCGATCGGATTGGCCAACTGCGTGACCGACAGCACATGCGACTCACCGTCGTAGGTGGTCTGCGTCACCCGCCCCTGCGGATCGACCTCCCACGTCAGCCGATCGGCATCGTCGTAGAAGTACCAGGTATGCTGGTCCTGCGACGTCGCAGCAGGGCGAATCGCGGCGAGTTCAGCTGCCGGGCCACCGGTCGGCCAGTTCGCATCCGTGGTCCAAGCGGTCAGCGGCGCCCCGCTCGCATCGACCAGCGCCGACGTATCCACGGGCGTATCGTATGCAATGCTCTGGGCGAGCAGTCCGCTGGCGTTGTAGGTGTACTCGGTCAACGCGCCAGTCGGATCGATGTCGGCAATCTTGCGGCCCGCTTCGTCGTACATCGTCCATTGACGCGCCCCCGTCGGATCCTGCGTCATGACGAGACGTCCATCGTCGTCATACCAGTAGCGGGTCGTCCCCAACGCGGATGAGGTCGCCGAGAGCTGCGTGACGCTCACCAGATGGCCTGCGCGATCGTAACTCGAGACAGTCGACAGCCCGTTGGCAAGGGTCACCGTCGTTGTGCCGCTGACATCGTCGTAGCGGGTCAACGTAACGTTCGGCGTAGTGCCGTCAAGTGACGGCGCGCTCGTGCTCACGACGCGCCCCAGCCCGTCGTAAACATACTGCGTGACGCTTCCGGCAGGCGAAACGGTCTGCAACAGGCGCCCGGACTGGTCGTAGACATAGTGCGTGGCCTGTTCGCCACTCGTCACGCCCACGCCGTTCGATCCGATATTTGCGTATGTCGTGCTGGTCTGCAGTTGCCCCCGGAAATCGTACGTATAGTCGGTACGCTCCGTCTGCGTCAGATCCTGAGCCGCCTGCCACTGTTCCAGTTGACTTTCGGTGGGAACCTGCGTCTGCCCGAACGCACTGACATCGTAAGTGGACCCGGTATAGGCGATCGTCGAGGTTCGCAGGCCATTCGTGCTGTAACGGTACTCGGTGACGTTGCCTTGCGGCGCGATCACGAATCGCAACTGGGTGGGTTGCGTCGCCGAATAGACGTAGCGCGTCGTCTGGGGATCGCTCGCCGCTTCCAGCCCCGATGCCGCATTGGCATAGACGGTGCTCGTCAGGACCTGGTTGGCGGCATTGTAGGTCAGTGTCCGCGTGTCGCCCGCGGCATCGACCTGGCTCACCAGATTGCCGCGATCGTCGTATTGCATGCTCACCGTGTGACCCGCACCGTCCGTGATGCCGGTCACATCGCCCAGGTCGTTGTACGTGTAGTAAGCCTGCGTCAGACCTTCGGCATTGGCCGCCGTCACCCCGCTGCTCGCCTGAATCAGTTGCCCGTTGGCGTCGTAACGGTAAACCGACGTGCAATCGAGCGGATCGGTAACGCTCGTCGTGCCCGAATCGCTATCGTAGGAAAACGATGTCGTATTGCCGAGCCCGTCCGTTACCGAGGCGACCTTGTACTGCCCGTCGGAGAGAACATAGGTAAATGCAAGGCTGGTCCCGTCGCTTTGCTGGACGCCCGCAATACGATCACTCGGACCGTCATAGCTATAGGTGGTGACGTAGCTCGCCTGCGCATCGGCCCCGGTGGGAACCGTGCCTGTCGGATCGAGATTTACCGAAACAGACGTAAGCCGGTTCTGCGCGTCATAGCCGTAGGAAATTTCGTTGATCGTCTGACCCGACGCGAGCGTCGTACTCAACTGGACCAGGTTTTGTCCGGCGTACGTGAAATTCAGGGCCTCGCCGCTCGCATCGGTTACTTGCGTAAGCAGGTTGTTGCTGTCGTAGCTGTAAGCCAGCGTATTGCCATCGGTATCCGTCGACGACAACAACAGGCCCGCGCCGCTGCCCTCATAGGTTTCCGTCGTTCCGGTGCTGCCGTTCGTCCACGTCAACGTGCCATCCGCGTTGACGCTGATCGTGCTCAGGGCGGAACCGGCACTGGTCGTCTCGACGTAACACTGACTAGTCGCATCCCAGGCGTAAATCGAAGTCGAGCCGTCGCTGTCGGTACGCTCGAGCGTACCGTCGCTCTGGCGGACAACCGATTTGTAGAGTCCCGTTTGCCAGCCGTCACCATTCGTGAAGTTGGCCGACCCCTGGCTGTTGTAGGTTCGCAGATCACTGATGTCGAGCCCCAGGCCCATCAACAGCGCGTCGTTATCCTGGAGTACGAGATTGCCGTTCGAGACATTCACGTACGCGCTTTCGCCGCTCCGCCCCTGCACGGCGTTTCCGATCTTGCCATTCGAGCCCAGAACCGCGAGTGAACCGAGATTGAGGCCCAGATTGTTTCCGCTGACGATCGCGACCATGTCGTGTTCCGTTTGGATGTGTTGTCCGTCACCAACTTCCCAGCGGGAGACACTCCCTAGCCTGGAATCGTTGCGTAGTTGCTCAAGTCATCCGATCGGAAACGCGATTTGTTTAGGGTGGTTGCGAAATAATTTTTATGTGCCACCAGCGCGGCCTCGAAAAAATCAGGCTTGTTGAAGATCCAGGCGTGCCCCCCTCGGGACCGGGAGCGATGTCGAAGAGTTTTTTTCGGCGTTCCCCCTAAACAGTTTGATGTCGAAGCGCGATAACTTGTTTATCCGCGGATCATCCGGGCCCGGCTACGGCGTGTACGAGTCACCTCGCAGCCGTCTACAAGGAAACCGGCGCGCTCCGCCTGCAGCGCTTACTCATCCATCTGGCAATGGAAAACATTCGTCAACGGATCATGGCGGCGAGCCGTCTGGTCGGCGACATATCCTCCGTACCGCGCGTCAGTCCGCTCGAGCCGAACGTCTTCAGCGCATTCGCGGCCGCGGGCCTGCCGTTCATCATCGTAGGCATCGTGTCAACCTGGCCACTCCACGCGCTGACGCCTGACGGGCTGGTCGAGCGCTTCTCCGGCTTGCGTGTACGTGCCAGGATCGGCGACTACGTGAGCGCCGCATTCTCGAAGAAACGCGAAAGCAAGGAAATGTCGCTGGCGGAGTATTTCTCCCTGCTGAAACACGGCACGCCTGGCTTGCCACCCTATCTCGGCAATCAGAAACTCCCTGAACTCGATGCCCTTTGCCGGTGGCCGCACTATTTCACGCACTTCAAGGATCTGAAGATCTGGATCGGTCCGTCGGACACGGTCACGCCGCTCCATTGCGACTACGACGACAATTTGCTGGCGCAAGTTTGGGGAACGAAGCGCATTCTGCTGTTCCCGCCGCACTATGCCGAGAACCTCTACTTGTGGGAGTCCAACCCCGTCCTGTTCGGCTCCAGATTCAATCCGGAAGCACCTGATTTCTCCAAGTTTCCGCTTGCACAAGCTGCCAGTGGCTGCCAATGCATGCTCAAAGCCGGGGAAATGCTGTATCTGCCCGCCGGATGGTTTCATCACGTGCGCTCAACATCGTTCTCGCTATCATCGAACATGTGGGCAAAAGGTACGCCAGCAGTCTGCGGAAATCGGGGGGAAGTACCAGGCGTACGGTAGGAGACCGGCCCACCCCGACGGCGACTCCAAAATCGGCGACATCGAGCGCGTTCCATGCCGCAGCTCGTCGCTGGGCCGACAATCCGGCACGGTCGGTCTCCCATGTAAAAAATTCGCCGCACCTCTAAACATTTTGGCATCGGCAGGCGAAGACTTGTCATGCGTCGACCTGCAGCGTTCGTCGAGTCGCGATGCCGGCAGTTCGTCGAACCCCATGAGCTTGCGCCGTGTGCCTGCATTCATTGCGACGACTTCGGCAAAGAAGCGTCGCCCATCACGATCAGGAGTCTTCTTGGCCGCATCCAAAAACAATTTCTTCGATCACGTCAGGTGGTTGCGTCAGGCGGCGCTGGATGCAGGATTCGAACTCATCATCGCCGGCGAGAGCCTGCAGGCGCTGCTGCGCCGCGGCGAACGGTACTGGACTCTGCAACCGCGGTTCCTCGCCAAGGTGAACGGCATTGCGCAATACACGCCTGCCCTGATCGACGAAGTCACGCACTTTGCCGGCTGGCTGCCAGACCGAAGCAAGCGCTGGCCCGCCGCAAGCGACAAGCTGGCGTTCAAGCAATGGGCGCAGCAAGCCGGATTGAGGGTTCCGGCTTACGGAAGCTCGACCTCGGACGACATGGCAAACGTGGTGGTGAAGCAAGCGGCGTCGTCATTCGGCGCACAGATCGAAGGGCCGTTCCGCTCTTCGTCGCAATACCCGATCGAGCCGTCCCGCAGTGAATACTACGAACGGTTCGTCGACGGCGAAATATTCAAGGTCTGGTTCTGGAATGACGCGCCCGTCTGCGCTGAACGCGACACGATGCCGCGCGTGACCGGCAACGGGCGAGCGACCTTTCGCAAGCTGATCGAGGAACGCGCCAACCTGATGCAGAAGATCGAACCATCCGAACTTTCTCACCAGATCGATCGCTGCGCGGTCACGCTGCGCTTTTTTGGTCACGCTCTCGATGACGTTCCCGATCGTGGCGCCCGCCAACTCGTGGAATTTCGCTACGGCTCACCGCTCATGCACCCGCGCGGCCGACTCCTGCTGGACATGCGCACCAATGTGAATCCTCGCTGGGACGAGCTCCGCGCGGCGGGACCGGTACTGTATTCAGCCATTCCGACGGAATCGCGTCGCGATACGTTATTCACGGCGGACGCAATCTATGACGGGCAACACTTTTGGTGGCTGGAAATGAACAGTCACCCGGCCGTGCATCCTTTGGCCTATCCCGCTCTCGTCGCCAATCTCGGTGCTGAACCGACGAGTCGGTCGTCTTCAACAGTACGTCAACCGGCACCTCAAAGCGCCGACTAATTTTCTCAATCGAGAGGAACACCATGCCAGATACGGATTTCGACGATGTCGCCTTCCCGAGGCTGTTCATCCACGCGGCACCACTTTTTCCTGTTGCGCCGATCAGCGCACCATCGGTCGACCAATCCGTCGTAGCGAAGACGATCTACCACTTCGGCGGATCTGGCGGCGACGGCGACTCCAGCGAAGGCGCCGCGGAATCCAGTGAAAGCGAAAGCGAAGGCGATAGTGAAGGCGATGGAGAAGGAGAAGGCGAAGGCGAAGGTGAAGGCGGAGAGGGTGGCGACGGCGGTGGTGACGGCGGCGGCGACGGCGGTTGATCATGCTCGCAGCTGAAATCGCGCATCCGCCCACCGATTCCCTGGACGCCGAGCGGGAACAACTGCGGCGCGCTATCTACAGTCAGGTCATCCTGCTAGGCAAGGACGTCACATTCGACTTCAAGGACTTGCTGTCGCATGCGGGACAGGCTCGTGTCGCAGGCCGGTTGCTGTGGGAACGAATTCGCCCTATGCGCCCGGAGGTTCTGATCGGGCCGGGTTTCGGGGGCGCGCCGCTGCTGTATGCGGTCGCGCTCGCCGCCCTGCAGGCGGACGGGTTGGATCTCACATTGCTGATGGTGCGAGACCAGCGCAAGACGTACTATCGCAAGCGCTGGGTTGAGGGCGCGCCATGTCCGCCGGGCGCCCGCGCGGTGATCGTGGACGACTTTCTCGGAAAGGGCACAGCAGTTCAACTCGTCGATGAGGCCTTGCGGGCGGACAAGCGCGACCTGCACGTGTGCGGCCTCGCGGCACTGTTCGATTGCTGGAGCCCGACGGGTTCGCGGCAACTGTCCGTCAGCCGCTTTCCGGTCGTCTCGGTTTTCAGACGCCACGATATCGGTCTGTCGCGGGATAGTTACGACGCCCGACCTCCGGAGATGAAAGGCAGCGCGCCGCCTTTCGTGGATCAGCCGCTGTGGTGGCGCTTCGAGTTCAACCACGGTGTGACGCCACCCTTCAAGTCCAGTCCGGCGGTTGCCGAAAACGGCATATTCGGCGCAGACGACCGCGCGAGGATATGGCGCTTCGACGCCACGACGGGTGAGACGGTCTGGAATCGTGCCAGCCTGCAACAGCCATACAAGGGCATCGTCCAGCAATTGCAGGTGGTCGACCGCAGCGTCGTATTCGGCTGCTACGACGGGACCGTGACTCGGCTCGACGCGGACGACGGCGAGATCATCTGGCGCTGGCGTCCCGACTCGCACGTCCATGCAACGCCACAGGTCGACCTCCGGCATGAGCGACTCTTCGTCAATACCGAGCAATACAACGCAGGCGCCCCGATCGGTCACCTGTACTCGCTGGACTGGAAAAGCGGCCGCGTGATCTGGCGATACGAGCACGGTTATTGGCCGCCCGCCTCTCCTCACTACAGTGAGGAAGCCAATGCCGTCGTTGCGACCTGCAACGACCAGTCGCTTGTCTGCGTCGATGCGGATACCGGACACTTGCGGTGGAAGGCATCAACGACCGGCATGGTTCGAGGTAAGCCGGCCGTGCATCGCGGGCGGGTCTTCGTCGCGACGGAAGAAGGACAGCTCCAGAGTTTCGACATCGAAACCGGCGCCTGCCTGCTGACCCGCCGGCACGGTCCCGGCCTGCTTCATCAATTTCTGCACGTCGCCGACGGCGTCGTCTACGCACTAGACAATCGCTGGCATCTGACGGCATTCGACATCGATACGTTCCAGATTCGATGGATGAGCCGATTACGTAGTCCGGGCGTGTGGGGCCCGCTGGCATTCGGCAAATATTTGATCGTTCTGTCCCGCAATGGGCATCTCGCCGTATTCGATCCGACTCGGGAAATCAAACTCTGGGAAGGCCAGATCGGCGGTACGTTTCGCCAGGCGCCGGCGGCGGGCTACGCCAACGGTATCCCGTTGCTGGCGTGCGCCAGCAACAATGCCGGTTTCAAGGTATTCCGCATCCATCCCTATTACGATTCCGCTCCGTCATGAACTCCCTTCTTCAATCAGCGCGCAGTCAACCCACGGTCGATCAGGCAGGCGTGATTGCATCCGGCTGGTTCATCGTGACCCAGGTCAAGTGCAATCGCATCGTCTACTTCACCGACGATCCCGACTACACCCCTGCGTCCGATGGAGACTGGTATTTCGTCACGCATTACCTGGGTGAAATGCCCGAGGGCATGACGCTCGCGAACTGTTGGGGCTGGCGTTTCAACGGCGGCAAGTTCACGGACGCTCGCGAGCCTGTCGCCAGGGAACCGCACGAGGCACTGCTGGAAAGCAATCGTCGCGCACTATTCACTCTGTTGCGGCAGAAGGTCGATCAGACGCGCGCGCGCTGGGCACCGACCTGTTCGATGGGCGGCATGCTGCGTCAACGAAAGCTGGAGGAAGCGCGACGCTACCGCGCCGCGGCATCGAAACCGGAATCGGTTGAACGGGACGACGATTTCGACCTTTTGCGTTCGGTCGCCGTTGCGCACGGGGTCACGCTGGACGAGGCGGCCGATCTGATCCTGCGCCTCGATCGTGAAATGCTCCAGTCTCTCACGCACAGCGAACAGATCCGCGAGCACTATTCACAGGCCATTCGAAACGCGACAAATCAGGACGAACTGATCCGGTTGCGCCGCAACCTTCTGAGCGAGCGCTGGCAGACTCCGATCACGACTACGCCAGTGTCGCCGCCGATGAATCCGGCCGATTGGCACACGCCATTGGGGGCCGTACAACGCGCAAACGAAATCGTGCGACTGCAGGGCCAGCTTCGGCAGATCGTCAACGAGCGGCGTGCACGCGTACTCGGCCACTATGCTGGCAACGATCTGCTGACGCAGTACAAAACAACGCTAGCCAATCAGATACTGAACGGCGGTGCTGGTGCGGCGGGGCAAGATTTACAGCTCATTGAAAGCTACGCGGCAGCCCGCAACCTCAGTCTCGAGGACGCCGCGCGCCTGATGCTCGGTGCTGCGGAAGAAGCGCAGCAGGTTCTGATTGGCACCGAGGTGCGAAAAGACCGCTTGCTCGCCCGGATAGAAGCGATCAAGACACTATCGGACGTCCGCGAGATCGGGCTCGAACTGGATTCTCTGGCGAAATCGATGCGTGGAGACGAAGCGCGCACCGGGCAGTTCTGATCTTCGCTCATGTGGCACTGCCTCCCTGCATGGTCGTGCCATTTCCACGTTGACGCCCTACCTAATCCATCGGTACCCTCGACATGCCGTTCACTTTGACAACAGCCGCACGTCTGCTTTCGATTTGCCTCCCGCTCCTGCTCCCGATCTCCGATGTTCGTGCCGAACAACTCAGGTCGGATCTGCACGAGTCCGTTTCGACCATCGACGTGACGGTCAAGGATTTTTACGGGACGGCACAAGCGGGCAAGGTGGTGATCACGCAGTTCTTTCCAGACGGTGACGGACCATTCCCGATCCTGATTCTCAATCACGGACGCAGCCCCACGGATCGCGGGACGCCGCCACGTTTCCGCTTCACCCGGCAGGTCGCCTTTTTCCTGAAACGCGGCTTTGCCGTATTTGAGCCGACGCGCATCGGTTATGGTCAACTCGGCACGCAATTCGATCCGGAATATAGCGGCACATGTCGTCAGAAGGACTATGCCCCGATGATCGATGCGGCGCGCACCGAAGATCTCGCCGTACTGGACTACGCGAGGCGGCAGCCTCATGTCGATTCGCATCGAATCGTCATCGCCGGCCAATCGGTCGGTGGCTTCGTCACGACGGCGATGGCGGCTGAGAATCCGGACGGCGTGGTCGCAGCAATCAACTTCGCGGGTGGTTCCGGTGGCGATCCGGTCGAGCATCCCGGTGTGCCGTGCCAGGGCGAACGACTGGAAGCCATGTATTCACGATTCGGCAAAACGGCTCGCGTTCCGATGCTATGGATATATACGGAAAATGACCAGTACTTCAGTCCGACATACAGTGGCGCCTGGCACGATGCATTCGTTCGCGCTGGCGGCAACGCAGACTATCGGCTGCTTCCGCCATTCGAGAAAAACGGGCATATGCTGTTTGCGCACGGCGTCGACGTCTGGGAGCCAGTGGTATCGGAATTTCTCGAGCGCCAGGGGTTCCCCGTCCGGCAACAACCTTGATTGATACGGAGAGACGTTCGACATGCACATGCCATTTGATGCCCTGCTGGAACAGGCCGTGACGCTAAGCCAGGATGCGCAATGGTCGGAAGCGTCGACATTATTGACCGCGGCCGCCGAACTCCGTCCGGAAGCGCCGGAGCCGCACTATCTGCGCGCGGCGAATCTCGCCGCGATGGGTGATGTCCAAGCTGCCGAAGCTGAATTTCTGGCCTGCCTCTCGCTCGCACCGCACCTCGCCATCGCACGTTTCCAGTTCGGCCTGCTCTATATGACAACCGGACGCCCGGATGCGGCGCGTTCAGTGTGGGCGCCGCTATTGACGACACGGCATCCGCTCTCGTGTTTCGCACGAGCGATGCTCGCGATCCTGCACGGTGACCGGGTCGATGCCGAGGCCTGGATCCGGCAAGGCCTGCAGGTTAGCCGCGAAAATGCGCCGCTGAACGCGGACATGGCCGCGCTGCTGGAGAAACTCTCCCTGCTCGACACAGGCGGTGCTGATGCCGACCGACCAGACCAAGAATCCGGCCCGGCGCAAGGAGATGCACCTGTCGAGCCGGAGCCATCGACGCATCTTCTGATTGCGTCATACATACAGCGCTAGACAATGAGCCCCATCTCGCCGCTCGACCGGCTCTTCCAGACGATACAGAGCCAGTCCGCTCCGGTCGGCCAAGTAAAGACCGCTACCGCGGCTACCTCGGGTTCACGCAAGGAATCAATTGGCGATGCCAGCGCGCAAAAGCGCGATGGGCTGGCGGCGCGCCTCGCCCAGCGTATCCAGGCGATCGACCCGGATCATCCGCAAAGGCGACGTCAAGCGTTCCGGCTATACATCGAATACGGCCTGATCAGCCGTCTTGGCGAAGAAGCGGGAAGCGATGCGAACTTCCCGATCTTGATCGATCAAATCATCACGAGCATTGAACAGATACCCTCACTTCAAACGGACGTGGATACTGCCATAGACGCCCTGTTCGAGCACACGTCTGGCGGTCGTTCTCTTGCGACGCTGCTCGACGCATTCGAGCGGGCCTGACACAGGCGCATCCGGGTTGCCATCGGACATTCGAAACTGGCGGCAAGACGAATATCGCCATCCGCTGCTACCTGTAAACACATTCAACGAAATGATCATTCAGCTAGCCGAACCTTATCTACTCGTCGAAACGCGTCACGGCCCCATGCTCGTCAATCGGCACGATATTTATATCGGCAACGCGCTGATCGACTACGGCGAATACTCGGAGCTGGAGACGCAGTTCCTGCTTCAACTGATCAGGAGGCCCGGCACGATCGTGGAGGTGGGCGCGAACATCGGCAGCCAGACCGTTCCGTTGGCTGCTGCGGCAAAAGCAGTCGGCGCCGACGTCGTAGCGCTGGAGCCGCAGCCTTTCGTGTTCCAGAATCTGTGTGCGAATCTGGCTCTGAATGCCATCTCCAATGTCACCGCTTGGCCGATGGCGTGTGGATCGGAACCCGGCACACTCGGATTCACTCTCCCGGACTATCACCGCGCCGGGAATTTCGGGGCCGTATCAATGCAACCCGGGGTTTCAGCGACGAGAGTCGAAGTCCCGTGTATTCGTCTCGACGACATGCTGAGCAAGAAGGAGGTTCAGCTCATGAAAATCGACGTCGAAGGTTTCGAACTTCACGTTTTGGCGGGCGCACGCCAGACGATCATGCGAAGCAGGCCAGCCATTTATATCGAGAACGACCGTGCCGACAATTCGCGTGCACTCATCGAGTATCTTTGGGAACTCGATTATCGGCTCTGGTGGCATATCACACCACTGTTCAATCCTGACAACTTCCGCAGCAATACCAACAATCGGTACCCCGGTATTTCGGCGTTCAACATGATCGGCTTTCCCCGTGATTCGGACATGAAAATCATCGACGCCGAGGAAATCAGGAATTCAGGCGATTACCCGCTCGTCGCACGATAGCGCGGCATGCGCCCACTGCTACAAGAATTCCTACCGACAACGACATGAATCCCCACACCCGCGGAAGCTTCACGACACGTCTTGTCGCGACACCGTGCGCGCCGGGTCTTCCATCCACCGCATCCCGATATCAGATGAAAGCCGCGAAACCGGTCGCAAAGATCGCGACGATTGCCGTTGTGGCTGCGCTGTCGGCATGTATGACGCCGACCGACTCACCGTTGCAGACCATTGCACCGCTTCCAATTGCTGGCGACGGTCCGTGTTGCGGTCCTGTGACCGCTCAGGGGCAGCAGTTGCTCCGCGCACTGGACAGGCTCGACGTCGAGCATCACTGGCCGGCCAATCGCGAGGTACGCTGGGATACAGGCGAACCGGTCGGCGATCCGTCTTCGCCGGTTCTCGGGCCCGATACGCACTGCTCGCTTTTCACGGCAGCAGTCGGCAACGCCGTCGGCATCTATTTGCCCCGCCCGCCGCGCGACAGTCAGAACTTCCTGTCGCACACACAGCTGGATTTCTTCGAGTCGCGCGCGGGCCGCGAGGCCGGGTGGTTCAGGGTGGACACTCCGGCCCAGGCTCAAGCGCTGGCTAATCGGGGTTACCTGGTGATCTTCGGCTACTTCCGGCCGAAAAGCGCTGCCGGGCATGCCGAAGGGCATGTCGCCGTAGTGCGCCCTTCGGCGACGAGAACCGCAGCGCAGATCCGTGAAGGCGGCGTGCTGGAAACGCACGCCGGGATTCACAACCATGCGTCGGCAGTAGCTCGACGCGGGTTCCCCGCATCCGAGTTCCCCAATCTCCGCTATTTTGCGCACGCAATCGACGTCGACCGCTCCGATCCGCCAGCCCCATCTCCGCAGCTCGGTGCTCGATAATCCTGCGGCGCTTCTCGTCCATTTCGAAACACAGGCTGCGACCAAAGACAGTGTTACGGACCAGCCCGATGCCAAAATTCCCGTCGGCGGCTCCCAGATCAACCCGTGTCTTTTGGGGAGACCCAAGCGCCTCAAGAATGGCGCAGACGGCGATTTCGTAGGTGCCAAGCAGGAAGCCTGCCGACCCCGACCTCCGCCCAGTCGCCGATGCCGATTGAAAACCCGCGAAGTATGCCGTACTGGACAATCGAGCCCGTCTGCTCACGCAGCAACTGTGTCAGATAGTGCAGACGAAGATTTGCGGCTTGAATCGAACTTTAATTGAAATACCGAGAGTGGTCCATTTTCCTCGCTTTTCCTGACAGTCAATCATGTCTAAAAATTCAACGTCATCAAATTGACTTACAACGCATTTCGTCGATCGATCTCAAGCGAGTCAGCCCGCATCACTATTGCCCGAAATCGCTCCGGATAACCCATATAATGAATCATGAAACTATCCGCATCGTAGAGAGATGGATGCGAGTTCAAGGATACGCAATCGGAAAGCGGGATCGCGATTTCCCCACCAAATGAATCCCATGTTGACACAAATGCCGCCTGATCTCCGCCTGAAGCGTAGATACCAAACTTGTCCGGAACAGCATCAATGATGTTCTGGACCTGCTCAAGAAATTTCCGGCATTCCGGCGCATCAGAAAAAATCATGAAGCCGCTGTTCAATCGATGATTTGCAATATCGCGCACCAGCGTGAACGGCTGCTGAAATACACTTTCGTGAAGTGGACGTTGTTGAGAATGAATCAGTATATCTGCGTCAATCCATCCCACGTATGCATGAGAACCGAAATGCTGAAGTAGCAATTCGGCCTTGTTCCAGTTTCCCGTTATGTTGCGGTTCAAATGTGCCGGTGTATCTCGGTAAATGTAGTGCGTATAATCATGACGTCGGCAGTATGCTGAGACATTGCGCTCTGAAAAAGCTGCATATGCTGCAATATTCGGCGTGTAGCTCGTAATCAGCGCAACCGGCCGGCCTGGATTTACGACTTCGAAAGACTCTCCGACAATCGGTGTTAAATCGATATCGTCATACAGACGACCGGCACGTGCCTGGACCGAATTAAGATACTCGACAAACCGGCTCGCGACTCGATCATCATGGACGTTCTTGTGTACCGTGGGATTAAGAGACAATACGAAGGCCGAGTGTTCAGGAAGATTGTGACCGAATGGGGTAAAGAGGAGACTACAACATTCAGCACCCTCCAGAGATTGGTCATACGGTGTCGCTGGAATACCCTCCAGCTCGAAATGACTCCAGCGACTCACGCATGAATCAATATCGTGGTCGCGCAGCGTATTGAGAACCCTGTCGAGCCACTGCAATGCCGCCGGGCCTGCCCTAAGCATGAAAAAACATCCATCCGGACGATTATGGATCGCACATTGCGCAATCCAGCTCGGTGCGTCGCCGATCACGCAGTCGGCAGCAAGCGGCTCGTACACCACCGCCGACTCGTCAGCTATAATCAATAGGCTTTCGGCTGGAGCCTCTACCACTATTTTCCTGGCGAGACTGTACTTGTACAGAAGGCGAACGCGATCGCTGTTTCCCGGGCTGCCGATAGCGTGCGCCGTATGAATATACCCATGGCGAGCGCAGTAAGCGCGATGATTGTTGAGCACGGCATCGGCCGGGTGCATCAACAGGATGGAGTGAAATGAAACGAGGTCAGAATTCATCAGCGTTCGCTTTAAATTATTTTTAAATCTAACGTCGTATCCGACAAGTAAATCGGTGAGTCTGGCGTCGATGGTTTCTTCGGTCCAGGTGACGAAGCATCGCCAGCCGTATTTCAGACCTTGTCTGGCCACTTCGATCCTGATGAGCTCCGGACCATGGTTCGGTAGATCCACGACTCCCGTTCAATTACACCCTTCGCTCGTCACTGCGCCGAAGATCCACCAGATTCGCGTACAAGAACCACATCCGACAACGCTCGCCCCTCGACATCACGTCTCGCACTCAGCACGCGTCGGGCCAGTCTGGCAAAGCGTTCCGGGTCACCGGCGTCGCCGTTCAACACCGCCTCGGCGTAACGTGCTGACAAGCAAAGCGGGTCAAGACGAAGCGCCCGTTCCACCGACATTTGTGCCGCGTGGCGCTCCCCAGCCAGCGCCTCGACGACCGCAAGCCCGCCATGACTCTCCCCGAAGCCGCGATTCAGCGCCAGCGCTCGTTCGAATGCATTGCGCGCATCTTGCAGATCCTGCTGGAGTACGCACGCCCACGCGAGCCCGTGCCAGGTTCCGATATGGCCAGGCATGAAATGTGCAGCCCGCAGGAACGTATCGCGCGCCGCGCCGAGATTTTCTGTCAACAACTGCGCCATTCCCAACGCGGAGAGCGTCCGGCCATCGTCAGGATGACGCTGCACCGCCAGCCCGAGGCAGTGCAGCGCACCGTCGACCTGCCGACGCGCCACCAGCAGGCTGCCAAGCGCAACCAGCGCCTCATGCTGGTTGGGATCGACCGCCAACGCCCGACCAGCCCATCGCTCGACCCGTCCCAGATCGCCCAGGTCCAGAGCAATGAGGCTGCCTGCACCGAGGCTTCCCGCGCCGGGATCGTTCGATTCGAAGCGATCGAGCAGTTCGATCGCGCCATCCAGCAGATGCTGCCGGTGCATGCACCCCAGTGTCAGCTGCAACGCATCACGAAACAATGGCCCCGCCGGATCGAGAAGTTGGTGCGTCCGTTCGACCGCCACATCGAACCTGTCTTGCCGGAACTGTGCAACTGCGAGATTGAACACAACGGCCGGCGCCGAATATCCTTCGTCGATCAATTCGCGCAGCAGCATCTCTGCCGCGGCCCACTGCCCCCGGGCAAGCTCCAGCAGAGCCTGGCGATGCCGCCATGGCGCGCTGGAGGGATGATGTGCCGACGCCCAGCGAAGCTGCTCGTCCGCCACGTCGCGGCGGCCACACGACAATGCGAGATCAAAGGCGTCGCGTCGCAACGATTCATTGTCGGAATCGTCGGACAGGTAGGACATCAACCGCTCCAGTCGCTCCGCATCGACGTCAGGCAGCATAGGATCCTCTTCAGTCGTCAGGTCATTCATGGTTGTCCGGACCCGGGGAAGAATCCGGACTCGTCGGCGCATTCGCGGCAATCGTCTCACGCCCCGCGAACAGCCGTCTCAGCCGGGTCAGGGCCTGCTCGTGCAATTGCGAAATCCGTCCCCGCGTGATGTTCAGCACGCTTCCGATCTCGCTATAGGTCAGCCCCTGAAGGTAATGCAGCTTCACCACCGACTGTTCGCGTGGCGTGAGGTAGCTGATCAGCTCCCGCACCTGCTTGCGCGATTGCTTCAACACCAGCGTGCCATAACAGGCATCCGGCAACGCGCCGTCCTCGTCATGAATCATGCCGGTTCCGTCGAGAAAGAAAGTCAGCATCAAGCCCACGCTAACCCTCGCGAGCCGATCGAACGCCTCGCCATCGGTTCCGAGCTCCGTTGCGACGCTCCGCTCCACCGCGGCTGCCCGTTCGGCCATCAGCCTGCGATGCAGACTCAACTGCTCCTGCCTGTCGCTGATATGCTCGAGGCCATCGCGAATAGCGCCCTGTATCCGCACGAAGGCATACGTCGTGAACTGTGCGCCGCGCCCCGGATCGTAACGATCCAGCGCCTCGATGAGGCCGAGGGTAGCCCACTGCATGTACTCGTCGAACTCGGCCTCGTGATTGACATGTTTGCCGTACAACCCTGCGGCGACCGCCCGCGCATAAGGCAGGTGCATCATGATCAGCGCTTCGCGGGCGCCGGCGTCGCGTGCCTCGACATGCTGTCGCCACAACTCCGCCACCGCCAGTTCGTTCCGATCGTACGCTCGCGGCGTACCGCGACCTGCCCTCGCGGCCAGGCCGCCGAGTTCCGACGCACCGTACGGGGAAAATTCACGCGAACTCATTCCGGCCGACTCAGTGAAATGACCCGATGAGCGCCTTCAACAGCAAGCTCCAGCCATCTATCAGCACGAACATCAGGATCTTGAGCGGCAGGCTGATCGTCGTCGGCGGCATCATCATCATGCCGAGAGCCATCAGGATGCACGCTACGACGAGATCGATCAGCACAAACGGCAAAAAGATGACGAATCCGATCTGGAATGCCGCGCGCAGTTCAGACAGCATGTACGCGGGCACAAGTTGCACATTGCCGACGTCGTCGATCGAGGACGGCTGCGGCGCCTTCGACAACTCGATCATCAAGGCGACATCCTGCTCGCGCGTCTGACGGATCATGTACGCTCGTACGGGCGTCACGCCCTTCCTGTAAGCGTCCTCCATCGACAACGTTCCCTGCATGAACGGCTGGAACGCGGCACGGTCGACCTCCTGCACCACGGGCGACATCGTGAACAACGTCAGGAAGAGCGCCAACCCGATCAGCGCACTGTTCGGCGGCGTTTCCTGCATGCCCAGCGCATGGCGCAACATCGACAACACGATGATGATGCGCAGGAACGACGTCGTGCATATCAGCAGCGCCGGCAGGATTGCCAGTATCGTCAGGCCGAGCACGATGCGAATCGGCTGGGCAGTCGCCTCCGGTGCCGGCGCCTGCGTCCCGGTGCGCGTGCCCGTTGTGCCGGCAGCGGACGGCCGGGTCATTCCATCGATAGCGCTCCATGCCCCTGCAGGCCCTACATGCTGCGATTCGGCCCGAGCAGCCGGCGAACAGGTCAAGACAAGCATCAGTACAGCGAACAGGGTCAACACCAGCTCGCGCGCAACCGACAGGCAATCGACTCTCATCGTTGCGCCTCCCCGGAAGGCACTGCGCCGGCGTCGCTCGGCACGGGCTGCTCGGCAACCACCGTCAACCCGGCCGCCGAACAACCGATCAGCCACTCGCGCTCGCCCCAGGTCACTACGTGCAGGGTCGCCGCGCCGCCCAGCCTGAACGACTGCCTGACGACCACACCATCGCTCCCGCCACCGGCGCGGGTCATGCGCGACGTGAAGCGCGCCCAGCCAGGGCCTGCCGTTCGGCCACGGCGCTGTCTCGAGACGAACCAGACGGTTCCGACCGCAAGCGTCAGTACGACGGCGGCAGCCGCGCGAACGACATGCGACCGGTCCGGCAGATCGGTGTCTTGCCGCCACGCTCCGCCAGCCGGTATGGCGTACTCGGCGGCCCTCGCCCCCGGCGCCGCCATCAACCACCCGGCCAGCCACACCATGCATGCCGCTCGCCGGCCTCGCGATGCAAGATTGTGCCGGGTCATGGTTGCAGCGGACGCGGCAATTCGGTCAGACGTACCCCGAAGCAGCCGTCTATGACGACCAGCGTGCCGCGTGCGATGACCTCGCCACCGACCAGCAGGTCAACCGGACTCTCGACCGACTGGTCGAGACGTAGCACCTGTTCCTCGCGCACGCTCATCAATTCGCCGACGGTCAACTCCGCGGTTCCGACGCGTACCGTCACGGCCGCCCTGACCTGCATCAGGGGATTGGCGGTCGCGCCGCCCTTGCCGGCATCGAAAGGCAACGGCGCGCCATCGTGGCCGCCCAACGGCAATTCCACAAGTTGCACGAGATTTGCGCGAGCGGGTTGATCGGTCGAATCGGCCACGTCAAGCGACGGTTCGTTCATCAAACTGGTTGGCTGGTTAAGCATGTTTCATCTGAATCGAAAAGGTGACGGGAAATCCCGGGAACGGTACCGGCTCAACCGGCGGGTTTCGCCAGCACGACCGCACGCGCGCCGTCGCGCATCCCGAGGTAAGCGTGACAAAGCGGCGCGGTCGACGCACCGTCGACCGTGCTCACCAGAATCTGCAGCGGCGCGTCGACTGCGTGCTGTGTGTGAATGACGTCGCCTTGCGCAAGCGCCATCAAATCGCCAAGGGCAACCTCGACCGGCCGCAGTTCGATATTCACGTTGACCGTCGCGTCGCGAAGCGCAACCGGGAGCGCGGCGAGTGGCGCAGCGCGACAGGCAACCGGCGCGGCCATTTCGAATCCATCGGTACGCAGCCAGCCCTCGGCGGCCGTCGCGTCGAGAGCGAGCCACAGGATCTGTTCGCCGACGGTCCAGCGCAGCAACACCGCACCTGTCCAGTGCCGTGAAAAGAGTTCCGGTAGCGTTTGCCCCTCGTCGCACGAGAAAACATCCCGGTGCGCAACGTGGGTCGCACCGCATTGCCGTGCGATTCGCAGACACCAGTCGCTCCACGCGGCGGCGGCCGTGTCTGCCGCCAGCCCCCCCACCGCACCGCGGCCACCGAACAACAGTGTCTGCACAATGCCGAGCGGGCCGGTCGCGTCCGCCGGCACGGCCTGCCTCGCGTTGCCTGCCTGCCAGCGCCACCAGATCGACATGGCCGACTCTTCGACGGCCAGCCGACGCCACACGGCATTCCGCATTGCCGATTCCGAAGGGGCATCCCAGGCCGGAACACACTGGACAGAAACGGGTCGCGCATCCTCAGACACGCCCCAGTCACGACACCAACGGGCCAGCAATGTGTCAGCAGTCGTGGCGAGGCTCACGCGCGCGGCATCGCGCAGGGCCCGTACAGGATGCGCATCGCGTCGTGCACGCTCGACCGGCACGAGTTCTCCGCGACGCGGCGCGGCGCCGCTTCTCCGGCCCGGCGTTTGCGTATCGGTCTCGTTCACTCTATTTCCCCCAGATGCCGAACAACGTGCTCAACATGTCGCTCGCTGTCGATATGACCTGCGAACATGCCTGATAGCCGCGCTGCATCACGACGAGGTTGCTGAATTCCGTCGACAGATCGACGTTCGATCCCTCGACCTCGCCGTCCGCCACGGTGCCGAACTGGCCGGCTCCCGCCGTGCCGATCGTCCAGCCGCTCGAACCCTGCGCGGCGAATTCGTTGCCACCGATCGACTGCACCTGATCCGGCGAGCTGAACTGCGCCAGCGCGAGTTGCGGCCCTTTGGCAGTCTGGCCGTTCGCATACGCAAGAATCAGCGTCCCGGTCGAATCGAACGATTCGCCGGTCAGGCTGCTCGACGCATAGCCGTCCTGCTGGGCAAACGCCAGCGTCGAACTGGTGCCTGAGTCGAACGACGTCACGTTGCTGGAAAAATCGAGGGTCAACGGCATCGATTGCCCGCCCGTCGGCGTGTAGGTCAGTGCGACCTTGCTGCTGCCCGACACGACGTTGCCGCCGCTGAACGCGATCGTGCCATTGCCGACCTGAGTCGTTCCGTCCATCAATGCCACGTTCCACGTGCCGGTCTGACCGCTAACCGCCGTCAACGCGACGCTCAACGTATGCGTTGTCCCGGCGGCATCGATCACCGTCACGTTATTGACCGTATCGGACGTGGTCGTCGATGACAGATTGCCGCTGAACGTCACGGTCGTCGTCGCCTTCGGCGCGTTGGTCCCCATGTTCGTCAGCGTAATGGGAACGAGATTGCCGTTGGCGTCGACCCCCATGACCGTCTCGCCCGTCGTCGCCGACACAAGCGTGCCGCTGGAATCGAACTTGAATTCACCGTCCTTCGTGTAGTGCAGCTCGCCGTTGGCGTTCTTCAGCACGAAGTAGCCCTGACCGTTCTCCGCAACGTCAAGCGGGTCGCCGGTGCTCGACTGCTGTCCTGGCGTGAAGTTCAGCGTGGTGCCGAGCGTATTCAGTCCGTACCCGAACTCCCCGACGCCCGGCGACCCGTCGCTTTCAAGACTGCTGTCTGAATAGAAAAGGTCGGCGAACTGGGTCGAAGAACCCTTGAAGCCCGGAGTGTTGAGGTTCGCCGTATTGTTCGAAATGGTGCGAAGCCCTGCCTCGAAACCGAGCAGGCCGGATTCGGCAATCGTAATGGAATCGATCATCGCGCCGACCTCACTGGATGGACGTCAACTGGCTGATGCTCACGCCGCTCACGACACCGCTGCTCGTATTGATACTGAGCTGCGGCGTCGAGCCCGACAGATCGATGCTCTGCACCGTCCCCGACAACGGTCCCGACTGCGTGGTGAAGTTGACGGTATGGCCGATCAGCCCGACCGACTGCTGTGCAGCCTGGTTGCTGACGAGCGTCTGGATGCTCGTGTTCATCTGCTGCGTCTCCTCGAGCGAAGTAAACTGCGCGATTTGCGCCATGAACTGCTCGTTGTCCATCGGATTCAGCGGGTCCTGATACGTCAGTTGCGTCATCAGGACTTGCAGAAAGTCTTGCAAGGACAGCGTGCTGTTCGAGCCTGCGCTACTCACGCCACTCGTTGCGGTGATTGTCATAGCTCCTCCTGTTCAAAAACGAGACGAATCGGTCAATGGGGAAAATCCGGCGGTTGTCTCCGCCGCGGTTCCGTCGCATAGGGAAATGTCGGTACCGTTGCAGACGACGGCGTGCAGACGGACTCCCTGCTGCCTGAGTTGATCGCGCAAGATGCGTGCGACCCGAGCAACGTCCGCCAGTCGTTCGGTATCGGCACCAAGCCAGACGCGCACGCCGTCCTCGCTCCATTCGGCATAAACGCGCATCGGATCCGGCGGCCTCGGCGCGCCGCGCTGGGGCTCCGTCGACTGAAGCGGTTCCGGGTCCGGGTCTGCTTCCGTGCCATCGTCGTCAGGTGCCGCATGCACTACCGCGCGTAGCGTCTCGGACGGCGCATCGACTCGCTCGACCGGTGTCCCGAGGGATGCCGTCAACCACGCCTGCAGCGAAGAGGGCGTCGATGGCAGCCCTGCCGTCGATATGGTGACCGGGTCAGGGGGCGGCGATAGCGACGGGACAAGCGTTGCGGGCACGCTTCCCGTGACCGGCAACGTTGCAAACGCGTCGAGCCGAGGTACGGAACGGTTCTCCAGATCGACGCGCTCCCTGGAAGCTTGCACGGACCGGATATTCCGGCCAGCCCCCGCAATCGGCGCGGATCCTGCCGACCCGGTGTATTTCGCGCCCTGCGCACGATCGGCCGGCATTCCGGTATCCGGTACACCATGCGACAGCGGGGCAACCGGCACATGCGCCGACGCGGCGACCGGCGAAAACCACGATGCAAATCCGTCGGCCTGCGCCTGCGCCAACTCACGTTGCCACGCCAGCGTCTGATCACCGGTCGGTACATCAGTCTGCCGACGCGCGTCGGCATTTGCCGCCTGCGCGATGCGCAGAGAAAGCGACAGCAGCACGCGATCATTTTCCATATGACCCTCCCCGCGCGAGGTTTCGCGCCCGCATTGCCGTACGCGCAAGCCAGTCCTTGTCAGCCTCCGCGGCCTCGCGCAAGGCTTCCTCACTCGCGTAAGCCGTTTCGCAGACGTCCCGATGTGCACCGAACGCATCCACCCTGGCCTGCAGCATCGCGAGTTCACTTCGAACCCCACGACGGCGCTCCAGCCATTCATCCTTCACGGCCCGGGCAGCATTGCGTTCACGGTGCAGTCCGGCAATCCATGCCAGGCCCGACGCGTAGCCCGACGGATCACATCCGGCCACCATCCGGCTTGCGAGTCGCTGCGCCTGCGTCTCGCACGCGGCGTCGAGATCGCCGATTTGCCGCGTCACCTCGTCGATGGCCCGCTGCACTTCGCCGAGGCGGACAATTGCCGCTGCAAGTCGCCAGTCGGCGAGCCTGCGGGCAGGCTCCAGTCGATATCGAAACCCCCTGAGATCCACGCTCATGACACGATCCTCGCGTGGGACGCCGCGCCACGTATCGAAAACGCGCGACTGCCTTTCTCCGAAACCGGCGCATCGACATCTTGCGGCGTGAGAATCGCGCGCAATGCTTCGAGCGCCTGTCGTCTCGACTCGCCTCCGTCGTGCTGGCGCAGCCAGCCTTCAAGCTCCGTCTGCACGCCCAACGCCGCGTCGAGCACCGGATTCGTGCCCCGTTCGTAGGCGCCCAGTTCCACCATTTGGCGATTGCGTTCGAGCAGTTCCAGCACCCGCACCGCTTCACGAATCAGTTCCCGCTCGGCAGGCCCCGTCAACTCGGTCAGCAACCGGCTCGCACTCTTGAGCACGTCGATGGCCGGATAACGGCCTGCATTTGCGAGATCGCGGGACAAAACGATATGGCCATCGAGTACCGCACGCAGCGTATCCGCGATCGGTTCGTTGAAGTCGTCGCCCTCGACCAGTACGGTCAGCAACGCGGTGATCGCCCCGCCGGACGACGCGGTTCCGCATCGTTCGCACAGCCTCGGCAATTCCGCGAATACCGACGGCGGATAGCCACGCGCCGTCGGCGGTTCTCCGGCGGACAACCCCACCTCGCGGCGTGCCATCGCGAGACGCGTGATCGAATCGACCGTCAGTACGACCTGCCGGCCAGCGTCTCGAAACGATTCGGCGATCGCAAATGCGGCATGCGCCGCCCGAATCCGACCGAGCGCCGGCTGATCGGCGGTCGCAACGACGACGACCGATCGGCGTAAGCCCTCTGCCCCCAGTTGCCGTTCGATGAAATCGCGCACCTCGCGACCTCGCTCGCCGATCAGGGCGATGACGTTGACGTCGGCGCGCACATGGCGCGCGATCATGCCGAGCAACGTGCTCTTGCCGACGCCGCTCCCCGCGAAGATGCCGACACGCTGGCCGCGGCCCATCGTCAGCAAGCCGTCGATCACGCGCACCCCGGTTTCCAGCACTGTGTCTATGCCCGGGCGCTCCATCGGATTCGTCGGCGTTCCCTGCACTGCGCGGGAAGCCCGCGTGACGGGTGCCGGAAGTCCGTCCAGCGGGCGGCCGAAGCCGTCGATCACCCGGCCCAGCAGTTCGTCGCCGACACCGATCTCCGAGCGATCCCCGAGGGCGACAACGGTGCTACCGACCGTCACCGCGCGAACGTCGCAATACGGCATCAACATGACGTGCGATGGCTGAATGCCGATGACCTCGGCAAGGATCGGCATGCGCGAGGCCGCACCCGGGTCAGCCTCCCCGGACCGATCGACCAGCAGCATCCCGACGTCGAGTTGCGGCGCGACACCCGGCGGCACGATCGCGCACAGCTCACCGATGCGCGCACGCGGTCCGGAGGCTTCGACCGCGAGTCCCTGAATGCCCCGCACGATACCCACACGCATCGTGAGCGATGCACCGCGAAGCTCCGCGACCGCGCGTGCAATGGACGATCCGGTGCTCCCCCCGTTCTCCATGACCCGATTCATGCGGTCGCGATTCATGCATCCTCCGCCGCAGCAGCAGGTGCGCTGCGCGACAGCAATGCAGTCAGCGCGATCAACTGCGTTTCGAGTCGCGCATCGAGCCTGCCGTGATCGGCGTCGATCATGCAGCCTCCCGGCCCGACCTGTTCATCGCCGATCCACGCCACACGCTGCACACCGTGACGCCGTATCGCCGATGCCAGATCGACGTCCGCCTCCAGGCGTTCGGCGTCCGCAGGATGCACCCGCACCGTCAACAGCGTCGCCAGCGTACTGGCCACCTCGACAGCGCAGTATTCCGCGACTGCCTGTCTGACGATCGACGCGGTACTGTCCGGATGGGTGACGGTTTCACCGAACACCCGGCACAGCGCGCGATGACAAAGCGCGATCATGTCTTCCTCGGACCGGCGTGCGTATTCGCTCAATCGGTGCGCCAGGCCGGTGGCGATTTCTCCCAGCCACATACCGAACCGATCGACCTGCTCGGCATGTGCGATGCGCTCGACCTGCTCACGCGCTTCCGCTTCCCGCCTGGCGTGGGTCAATGCTTCCGCCCGGCCTTCTTCCATCCCCTGAAGCAGCCCCGCTGCCCGACCTTCATCATGTCCTTGCCGGAACCCTTCCCGGTAGCCGTCCGCGATCCCGCTTGCCCGTTCGTCCTCCCGTTCACGCCCGTGCGATGTCCCGACGCTGTCCGGCAACACCGGCAACGAACAGCCCGCGGCCTCTCCGGCCGGCGTAGTCTCGCCGCGCCGCTGCATTGCCGCGCCGGGTCGAAGCAACACATGGGCGTCGTGCACAACGGTGACGCCGCGCAGCACGCCTGGTCTGATCCGGTTCATCGACCTCGCTCCCGTTGACGGCCAAAAATCGGCCACTGCCAGACCGCTCGCCGCGATACCGGTTCATCCTGCTCGGCCAGCCGCTCCGACGGGTGAACCTCCGCCGGCAATGCGCGAATACGCGTGCCCAACCCCGATAGCAGATACGCGTCAAGCGCCCGCGCGTCCTCATGCCGCGACTCGCTGTTCCGCTCGAGCAGTACCCGCACCGTGGTACGCCGCATGGGATCGAGCCATTGCGAAATTCCGGCGGCCCAGCGCCAGTCATGCAACGACAGCACACGCGCAATCAATTGCTCCGGCTCCGCCCGCAGGATCGGCCATACCATGGACGGGCTGGCGCGATCGATTTCAGCACACCACGCCTCCCAACTGTCGTCGGCCGGTGTCGATGCCGACGCGCGGCGAGCAGCGGTACCGTCCTTCATCGCATCAAGCATCGAGCGGACCGGAGGGATCCCCAGTTCACGCAGTTCTTCGACCAGATCGAGCAATTGCCGACGGTATTCCGCCGGGAGCCTGGCAAGCATCCAGTCACGATCCGCTCCTGACAGCGTGTGCAGCAACAACGCCGCTTTCCGGATATCGTCGTCGGCTGCAGGAACCGCCCCGATCAGCAGGTCATCATCCATGCCGGACTCCCGCACCGCCGTCTCCTTTCGCGCGAGGCTGCAGCAGGCCGCCCGCCACGCCGCTTTGGCCCTGCAGTGCCGCTGCGGGTTGAAGATCCGGCCCGCCGCCACGCAGCCAGCCGTGCAATTGCGCGAGCGCAGCCACGCGCTGCTCATCGGTCAGCGGCTTGCCATATCGCGGGAGCTCGGCGCGAGTTCCGCGTTGACGTGCGATCCCGAACAGCAACGCAGCGACAACCGCGACTGCGAGACCCGCCACGACCGCTTCGATGATCGATACATGCTCCATGCCGCGTGGCGCACGCGCCGGATCCGTCGCGCGGCGATCGGCAACCGGGGCGGCTTCGGGTCCGCCTGGCGTCGCGATGCCCGCCGAAGACGCCGGGGACTGAGAAGCGTCCAGCGTCTGAATGACGACGACATCTCCGCGTTCGGCCGACGCACCGACGCTCGCCGCGATCACTTTCTGCAAGTGATCGGCCTGATCGGCGGCAAGCGGCGAATTGACTACTACCGCGACCTGGATGCGCCGGATCGATCCTGGCTGGCTGACTACTTGTTCGACGCGATGCCCGATCGCGTATTCGACGTCGCGCTGATCGCTTCCACCGGTATCCGCACCCTCTCCGCCAGCATGACTACTGTCAGGCAGCGGCACGCCCCTGTTCGTCTCATGTTCGCGCACGACGACCCCCGTCGGCACGCCGGTGCGGCCGACTGGCGACACGGGTTCGTCCAGGCTGCTCTGCATGCGCTCCATATCGAGCGTCACGTCAACGCTTGCGAGCGCGCGCCCGGCGCCAAGTGCCTGGGTAAGCACGTCATTGACCTTGCGGGAAAAATAGCGGTCGGCGTCCTTCTTCAGTTCGAGCACGGCTGATCCGGAAGCGCCTGCGTCGGCATCGACCGGCGACCGCGTCAACGCAACCCCGCTCTGGTCGACAATCGTCACATTCTGCGCAACGATGCCCGGAACCGAAGCGGCGACGAGTCGCTGAATACCGGCCACCTGATCGGCGCCGAGCTCCCGGCCCGGCTTGAGCGTCAGCGTCACGGACGCCTTTGCGCTACCGGTCGGCTGACGAAACACGCTCTGCTCCGGGAATGCGAGCAGCACACGTGCGTCGCGCACTTCCGCCAGCGAAAGAATGGTGCGTGTCAGTTCGCCTTGCAATGCACGCTGATAGTTGATCTTCTGCGCAAACTCGGTCATGCCGAAGTCGCTGCCGTTGAACAGCTCGAAGCCTACCGCGCCGTGAAGTGGAATGTCCTTGCCCATCAGCTTGATGCGCGTTTTGTAGACGTCTACCCCGTCCACGAGAATCTTGGTGCCGCCATCGCCACCGGACTCCGCGAGCGTATAGGGCACCTTCATCCTGTCCAGCTCCGCCGTCATCGCGGCCGTATCCTGCGGGGAAAGGTCGCCGAACAGAACCTGGGGCGTCGACCGCAGCAACCAATAGGCGCTTCCGCCCATCAACAGGGCAACGACGACGACAACCCCCATCAGGCCGGCGCGCGCAGCGCCTCCGACCGATTCACCCAGTTTGTTCCACCATTGCCACATCAGGTCGCACTCCTACTGGTATCTCGTACGTCGCGGTCGTACCGGACCGCCGCTTCATATCCGCGCATCGAATCCTCGACTAGATCTGCATCTTCATCACATCCTGATACGCCTCGAGCACGCGTGAACGCACCTGCATCATCAGCTCGAACGACAGGCGGGTTTCCTCGAGGCGCATCATGATCTGATGCAGATTCTGCGCATTCCCCAGCGCGAGGGACTGCAAATCGCTTTGCGACGCGAGAAGCGCCTGATTCACCTGTTCCACCCCGTCACCGACGAACTGGCCGAACGACGCGGACGGTTGCGCACCGGCGTCCGGGACGGCGCCTGTCTCCGGGCCGGGAATCGGTACCTGGGCAGTGGCAGCCGACGCGGCGGCCGTGATTGCATCGATGCCGCTCATGATTGCGCCCCACCGATATCGAGCGTGCGCAATACCAGCGTCTTTTCCATGTTCATCGCCGCGACGTTGGCCTCATATGCGCGCATCGCCCCCATCATTCCGACCATCTCCTGCGCCGGATTGACGCCGGGATATTCGATGAACCCCTTGTCGTCGGCGAACGGATTGTCAGGCTCATAGACGCGACGGGGTGACGATTCACCCGGCACGACGACCGCGGTCGGCATGCTGAAGGTTGACGTTCCGTTGATTTGCGCTCGCGCCATCTCGGCATCGAATCGCGCGCCAAAGGTCCCTGTCGCATACGATGCCGGCACGCTCGTCGCGACGACCCGCAACGGCTGGTAGCGCACACCGCCGCTGCCCTGCATCGTGTTGGCGTTGGCCAGGTTCAGTGCCGCAACGTCCACGCGCGTGCGCTCGACCGTCATGCCGGCCGAACTGATCGCAAACACCTGCTGATAGTCCATCGGACATCTCCTCAAGGAATCACTTCTTGCCGTCGCTGACCGCTTCTTCAAGCAACGCATAGTGTTTCGACAACGCTTTCAGCAACGTCTGAAAATGCACGCCGTTCTGCGCCAGTGCCGCAACCTGCATGTCGAGTCCCGACTGCATGCCGTCTTGCGACACGACACGCACGAGACGCGGCGCCACGCCGCGCAAAGACTCGGCATCGACACTGCCGGAACTGGCCCACGTCTGTCGTGCGTCTGTCAATTGCCGCTCGAAATCGACACCCAGCGGAACATACCCATCGGTCTGCGCATTCGCGATGTTCGCGGCAATCGCCTGCTGCCGCAGGCTCGCGGCATCCAGCGCCAGCCCCAGTGTTGCGCTTGTGATCGCCTCCATTCCTTCCGTCACTGCGTTCTCCTGTTGATCGTTCACTGCACCACGAGCTCGGCATGCAGCGCGCCTGCCGCCTTGATTGCCTGCAAAATCGAGATCATGTCGCGGGTATTCGTCTTGAGTCGCGCCAGCGACTGCACGAGATCCGCAACCGTATTGCTCCGCGGTCCGACATAGCCGGGACCGAGCTGCTCGTCCACGTCGATCGTCGAATTAGTGACAAGCGCCGTACGCGCGCCGGAATGGCCGCCCCAAATGCCGATCGGTTGCGATACGCTGTTGTAGCTGGAGATCGAGATCTTCAGATCGCCTTGCGAAATCGCCACCGGCGAGATGCGGACATCGCCGCCCGAAACGACCGTACCCGTGCGTTCATTGATCACGACGCGTGCGCGGCGATCCGGCTCGACACCAACCGCCTCGATGCGCGACACGAACGATACGAGCTGGTCGCGTTGATCGTTCGGAACCGATATTTCGACACCCTCTGCGTCGCGCGCACGCGCCACGCCCGCACCGAGTCTCGCGTTGATGGCCGCGGCAATCCGGCTCGCCGTCGTGTAGTCGGGATCGGCGAGGTCGAACGTGATGGTCTGGTCGGGAGCAACCATTTGCGCCGTCACGCCCACTTCGACTTTCGCGCCGTTCGGAATCGATCCCACTGTCGGGTGATTTTTCTGCACCACGTTACCGTTGGCGTCGTAGCGGTATCCTCCGACGTCGACCGCGCCCTCTGCCAGGGCATACGTGCGTCCGTTGGCTGCCTTGAGCGGCGCGACAAGCAGCGTGCCGCCGACCAGGCTCCGTGCGTCGCCGGTCGAGGACACCGTCACGTCCAGCGCATCGCCAGCGCGCGCGAACGGCGGCATCTCGGCCGACACCATTACGACCGCGACGTTGCGACTCTGGACTTGCGACGCGGGGATGGTCAGATTGAATTGCGCAAATACGTTCGACAGCGCCTGCCGCGTCGTCGCATTGGTAGGCGAATCTCCCGTTCCTGCCAGGCCCGTGACGATGCCGTAGCCGACCAGCGCGTTGTCGCGCCAACCACGCAGCTTGCCCAGATCCTTCACACGCGTCGTGCCTTCGGCCGCGCATGCAGTCGCGGCCAGCGCAACGCCCAAAGCAACGGCGGCGAGGATACGGGTGCCGCATGCGACGGCGTATGCCGTCCCGGCGCTCAGATACGATGCTCGATTCATCATAGCCCCAGCCAATCCAGCACCTTGCGCCACCAGCCGCGCTTCTGGCGATCCGACAGATCGCCTTCGCCGACGTAGTCGATATGCGCATCGGCAAGGCGCGTCGATAAGACGACGTTGTCGCTCGATATGTCCTGCGGTCTGACCCGACCGGTCAGATTGACCTTGTGCTGTTCGTTGTTGACGGTCAAGGTCTGCTCTCCCGCCACAACGAGATCGCCGTTGGGCAGCACATCCTTGACGTTCACGCTAAGCGTCGCAAGCAGCTTGTTCGCACGCTGGGTCGTACCACCTCCGTCGAACGTACCACCCTGAGCAAGCGATCCGCCGAGTTGCCGGCCGCTCGGCAAGATGGAAATCGAACCGTTGAGGCCGTTCGTCCGCTGCGTCGACGTGTCGGTGCTCGTCGTCGCCGACGATTGCTCGTAAACCTTGACGGTGAGCAGGTCACCGGCTCGATAGGCCTTTTGATCGCTCGTCAGGGCGCGATAGGTCTCTTCGCGATACAGGCTTTCGGCCGAAGCGCATTGCGAAGCGACGGCGATCAGCATGCCGAGCACGGCGGAAACGGGCAGGCGGAGCAGGTTCATCGCTGTACCTCCACCGCATGCGGCCCGGTCACGCGCGCCACGACCGTATCCGACGCACCGGTCTGCCTGACGCGCACGGCATCGCCTACCTGACCGTCCTCCATCACCTCTACGCGGCTTTCCAGCGCGATCGGACCGTCAACTTCGCGCAAAGTCGCATAGTCACCACGCACCACCTTGGGCAGCGGCTCGACATCGGCCTTCGACAGGACGCGCCCCGCCTGGACCGGGCGACGCACGCGCATCATCGAATCGTCCCCGGCATCAACCGACTCGACTTTCCGTGCCGGATCGAGCGCCGTCGCCACACGGAGCGGCGGCGTCGGTCGACCGCTCCACTCTCGTTCCTCGATCTTCACCTGGGCCGGATCGGGCCGCGTCGGATCAAGGATCTGACCGACGCGCAGATCCCGTGCAGCAACATAGGTCGGCGCAAAAACACTCACGTCGAAATCCACCGGTACCGTTCGCACGAAAATCCCGTCGACGCGAAGATCCACCCATGCTGACTGATGTTTCGAAACGAAGCGGTCTCCCGCCGTATCCTGGATCGCCGGGGGCGCGATCTGGCGTACGTCCATCGTCAGCGCGCCTGCCGGAACGTCGACGTCGACCGGCGTACGTGCGAGCGAAATCATGCAATGCATCCCGCGCGTCTCGAGCTCGGCCCGCAGCGCGGCCTCGGCCCGTTGACCAATCAGGTCGCCTCGCACCCTCGACACGGCAAGATGCACGCGGCTCGACGCCTCTCCGCTCCATTCGATCTGTCCGGCTCGAAGCCCCAGGCGCTTCTCGATCCATGCGCCCAGTACGACACGAGGCACGACGACGGACACGCCTGACTGCGGTACCGACCCGATAGGCAATGCGGCAAGGCGACGACTTCTCGTGTCATCGCTGTCGCGAACGACGGCTATGTCGCCCAGCGAGACATTGCGGTGAGTCACTTCAACGTCGCCGCGCAAGTCGATCCGGACCACATCGTCCTGTCCTGCGTGAGCATTGAACGACAGCACAGCCAGGAGCGTCAGCGCACTCCGGTGCACGGACTTCGACGTATGCGGACCCACTCGAACGCTGTCAAGCATCATGTCGGTTCACTTGCGCAGGTTATTGACCAGGCCAAGCAGTTCGTCGGATGCCTGAGCGACCTTCACGCTCGCCTCGTAGGCTCGCTGCGCGACCATCAGGTTGACCATCTCGTCGACCATCTGCACATTCGATCCCTCCAGTGAGCCCTGCTGCAGGGTTCCGATGCCGTCCTGTCCCGCATCGCCCGAGATCGGCTCGCCCGAACCGTCGCTTTCGCTGTAGAGTCCGTCGCCTTGTGCGAGCAAGGCAGCCGGGTTGGAAAACCTCACGAGTTGCAATTGACCGAGTTTCACCGGTCCGCTCTGACCAGGAACCGTGACCGACACGCTGCCGTCGCTGCCGATCGTCATCCCGGTCGAATTCGCCGGTACGGCAAGACCGGGCTTGAGCGGTTGCCCGCTTTGAGTCGCAAGCAGTCCGTCACCATTGACGATCAGCGTGCCGCCCCGGGTATACGCAGTCGACCCGTCCGGCATCGACACGGACAGGAAGCCATCACCGTTGATCGCGACGTCCCACTGCGAGTTGGTCTGCGAAATCACCCCTGCATCGAACAGCTTGGCCACGCTGGCGATACCGACACCCGCTCCCATGCGCGGCACGGCGGCGAGCGGCCCGGCTTCGTCGATGCCGCCACCTCGTCCGTTTCCCACCACGTGCGTTTGCCGGACGCGCTCCAGCGTGACGAGGTCGGTAAAGCTGATCCTCGATTTCTTGAATGCCGTCGTGTTGAGATTGGCGAGGTTGTTCGCAATGGTGTCGACATCAAGCTGCTGGGCCTGCATGCCGGTTGCCGCGACATAAAGAGCGTCTAGCATGATTTGCTGTTCCCTGTTCCGGTCATGGCGTTACGACAGATCGCCGAGCTTGTGAATGGCCGTGTCCAGTAACCCGTCGTAGTTCTGAACGATTTTCTGCATCGACTCGAAATGGCGCGTCGTCTGCATGAGCTGCATCATTTCCCGCATCGCGTTTACGTTCGAATTCTCGAGTGCGCCCTGCCGCACCTCCGTTCCGTCCGTTATCACTTTCATACCGTTCCCGGCGGCGTACAGGCCGTCGCCGATCTTCGTCAACGACTGCGGATCGTCAAACGTGACGATCTTCAACTGTGCCACCGGCGAACGCGATGCCGCTGCGGACGCGCTGGACGACGCCGGCTCGGTGACATTGCCCTGCCGATCGATCACAGGTGTCGTCGTGTTCAGATGGATCTCCCCGCCACGCCCCATCACCGGATCGCCCTGAGCGGTGACGAGCCTGCCGCGGCTATCCACACTGAAGTTGCCTTGCCGCGTATAAGCCGTTCCATTGGCCGTTTCTACTTCGAAAAATCCATCGGAAGTAAGGGCCACGTCCAGCGGCTCGCCCGTCACCTTGAGTGTGCCGGGACGCGTATCGAGCAGAACACGCATGTTTGCCTGCTCGAACCCCGCTCCCACCGCGGAAGACGCCGGGCCCGGGCGGTCGCCGGCTGCCAGCCGCGCGACGTCAGCGAACGGCGCTGCGCCAAGCACTTCGCGTCGATAGCCGGGTGTCGATACGTTCGCGATATTCGCCGCGACTCGATCCACCTTGGCCAGATCCTGCTGCATGCCAATCAATCCAATCGCAAATATGTCGTCCATGTCCGTGTTTGGCCTTTTTTTCAAAACAAGGGGTACTGCGACGCTTTTCAGTCAAGTCTTTGTCGCTACAGCACTACAGCTTCACGATTCCCCACGATTTCAGCTCGACGGACTGCGGAATCTCGGCCATCGACAGCACACGCAAATGCGGCACGACGCGTTCGGACAGAGCACGGAGATGGCGTCGTAGATCGGGAGCGCAAAGCAGCACCGGCTGCAGGTTTCCTTTCATCATGCGTTCGGCCTGCTGCACAAGACGCGTCATGAGTTGCTCCGAGAGGCGCGGATCGATCGCAAACGGCTGCGGCGTCCCATCCGGCGCCTCACGCACTGCCTGAAAGCCACTCAGAATCTCGCCCTCGATCGCGGGATCGAGTGTCAGCACATGAAGTGCGTTGGTGTCACCGACCAGTCCATGACAAATCGCGTGACTTAACCTGCGTCGCACCAGTTCTGTCAGTTGACCCACGTCCTTGCTGTAACGCGCCGCATCGGCGAGCGTCTCGACGATCGCTTCGATATTTCGAATCGGTACCTTCTCGCGCAACAAGCTCTGCAGTACTTTCTGAATGTCGCTCAGCGCCAGGACCGTCGGTACCAGTTCTTCGACAAGGCCGGGCTGCGCACTTCGGACACGTGACAGCAAACGCTCGGTCTCGCCGCGGGTAAGCAAGGTCGCGGATTCGCGGCGCAGTATTTCGCACAGGTGGGTAATCAGAACCGTGCCGCCGTCCACGAGTGTGAACTTCGCGGCAAGCGCGACCTCGCGCTGCCTTTCCTCGATCCAGATCGCAGGCAGGCCATATGTGGGGTCCCGCGTCGGCTCACCGGGTACCGATCGCACGTCGCCCGACGGATGAATGGCGAGCAAGCGCTCGACACGCGCCTCTCCCCTCGCGCGAGGGACGCCGTCCACCAGAATCTCGTAACGATCGGGAGCGAGCTTGCCATTCGCCTTGAATCGAACGGGCGGCAACACCTGACCCAATTCGAATGCATGTTGATTGCGGAATGCCGCAATTCGCTCGTTCAGAAAGCTGTCCGCCTGATCGGCCTGCCTGGCCCAATACGCGCCGAGATGAACTTCGATCGGTTCGACCGCGAGCTGGGCATAGGGATCGGTCTCGGTACCGCGAGCATCGCGCATGTCGCCCGGCTGGTCCGCGGATTCGGGCGGCAATGACGCTTCACGCCGGCGCGCCGCTCGATAGAGCAGCACCGCTACGGTCAACGCAAGGCCGGAGAGCACCGCAGCCGGAAGCGGCGGGATGCCGGGCAACAGAATCAGCCCGCCCAACGCGCCCGCCACGAGTAACAGCGTCTTCGGAAACGACGTGATCTGTCGCGCGACTTCGGCGCTCAGGTTCGCATCGCTTGCGGAGCGCGTCACGATAATGCCGGTCCCCACTGCGATCACGAGCGCCGGAACCTGCGTGACAATCCCGTCCCCGATCGTGAGCAGCGTATATGTCTGCAGGGCCTCGCCCCACGGCATGCCCTGCTGCATCACGCCGATCACGAGCCCGCCGACGATGTTGATCAGCATGATGAGAATACCGGCAATCGCGTCGCCCTTCACGAACTTGCTCGCCCCGTCCATCGCGCCGTAGAAGGCCGCTTCCTTCTCGAGGTTCTTGCGCCGGCGCTGTGCTTCCGCCTGATCGATAAACCCCATGTTCAGGTCCGCGTCGATGCTCATCTGCTGCCCGGGCATGCTGTCCAGCGTGAAACGTGCGGCAACTTCGGAAACGCGCTGCGCACCGTTGGTCACGACCACGTACTGCACAACAATAAGGATCAGGAAGACGATCAACCCGATGACATAGTTGCCGCCAACGACAAACGCGCCGATCGCCGATATCACCTTGCCCGCGTTTCCCGACGACAGAATCAGACGCGTCGCCGCCACGTTGAGCGACAAGCGGAACAGCGTTGCTATCAGCAACAACGACGGGAACGTCGAAAACTCGACCGGCCGCTCCATGTAAAAGGTCAGAAGCAAGACCAGTAGAGCAAAGCTGACATTCGTGAGGATCAGGAAATCCAGCACGCCCGCTGGAATCGGGGCGAACAACACCACCAGCACGCCGAGGACAAGCAGGACCATCACGACGTCGGCATGTCCGCCGAGGATGCGCTTCAACGCGTTCATCGGCTGCTCCGCAGTGGCGCCTGCATGACGCCGGTTTCGTGCGCGGCTCGCCGCCGCGCGAATACCCAGACGATGATCCGGGCTACGGTTGCGTACATCGCCGGAGGAATGTGTTGATCGATCTCCGTTTCACGATATAGCGCGCGAGCAAGCGGGGGATTCGGGACAATCGGGATACCATGACGGGACGCGATGCTTCGCATCACCGCCGCCATCAAACCGCGTCCCTTCGCGACCAATTGCGGGGCCGACATTTCACCCTCGACATAACGCAACGCAACGGCCAGGTGGACAGGATTAGTGATGACCACGTCGGCACTGCGTGTATGACTGACGGCGAGACTGCGCTTCAGCACGTCACGTCGAAGTTCGCGCAAGCGTCCGCGGATACGCGGATCGCCTTCGCGTTGCTTCACTTCGTCCTTGACCTCACGGCGGCTCATTCTCATCCGCTTCGCGAAACGCCGGCGCGCCGACAGCCAGTCGAACATCGCAAGCAGGAAAAACACCGCACCGACCTTCAGACCAAGCGAAGAAATGTCGTCGAGCAGTGTCTTCGTTTGGCGCATGGCGCCCTGGCCCATCAGCAGATAAAACTGCGGCAACAGTTTCTTGATAGCGAAATAAACCGCGATCGCCAACAACACGAGCTTCAGCAGCAGTCTGAGTGCCTGGTAGATCGACTGGAGGGAGAACAAGCGCTTGATGCCCTCGACCGGATTCAACCGTTCGAAATTCGGTTCGATGGTCGCTGGCGCAACCAGCGGCCCAACCTGCAACAGGTTGCCGATGATCGCGGCAATCACCACGACAGCCAGAAACGGGGTCGCGGCAACCATACACATGCGAATCATCCGCTCCAGGAGTGTCACGAGCAATGCCGGATCCAGCCCGCCGGAACCGGCCTCGACCATCAGTCCCCGGGCAAATGCGAACACCTGGCGCCAAACCGGCCAAGCCTGCGACGATGCATACAGCATTGTCGCAATCAGCACGATTGCCAGCGACAGGTCGCGACTCTTCGCAACCTGTCCTTGCTCACGCGCCTTCTTCAGCTTATGAGGCGTCGCGGCTTCGCTGCGATTTTGTTCAGCGTCGGCCATGTAAGCCCCCATCAACGCTTACGGCGCCAAACCATTCGTCCCACGTGTGATAAAGCGTCCCGTAAATACGCAACATCGCTGCGCCGTTTCCCACGATCCAGAACGACAGGACAGCCAGCCCGATCAGGATCTTCACGGGCAACCCCATCGACAGCATGTGCATCTGCGGAACGCTGCGCGACAACAACGCAAGCGCGAACTCGATAATCAGCATGCAAAAAACGATCGGAGAGACCAGCGAAAAGGCAAGACCCAGTATTTCGGCCGCCTGGGCCAGAATGGGAGTCACAGCCGCATCCAGCGGCCACGGCGCCCCGAGTGGAAATCGACGCACGCTGTAGGCAATACCCCTCAACAGCATGTGATGACCGTCTACGAGAAAAAAAACGATGACTGCAGCCTGATTGAATATCGTCGTCAGCACCGGCACGACTGCATTGGTGCTTGGATCAAAGACTTGTGCAAGACCGAAGCCGATCTGAATGTCCAGAATCCGGCCGGCAAGAGAAAATACGGCGAACGCCAGGTGGACGGCAACGGCCAATGTCGCCCCAAATGCCATTTCCGAAAGAATCCAGCCGAATACAATATCGCCACGAATAGCGTCGGCTGCCGAGGAACCGCTTGGCGTGAGCGCACCCACACCCGGTGAGGCAGAAGTCAATCCCGTGGCCAGACCGATCACAATCAGCAGACGTGCCGGCCCCGGCACGTTGACTACGGTCAACAAAGGCGTAAACAGAAATGCGGCGCCGATGCGAATCGACAGTAACGTCACTGTGACGAGCCAATCGCTACTCAGCCCCCAGGCGGACAGGGTATTCGACATGATTATCGTCCGCGCTCAGAAGAGACTGGGAATACTTATCCAAAGGCGCGACGAAAACTGGGCCATCTCCCGCAACATCCATGCCCCAATCGTCGTAAGGACCAGCATCGCCGTGACGAGTTTCGGAATGAATGTCAAAGACATGTCTTGGATTTGTGTGACGACCTGAAAAACACTGACGATCAGCCCAACCAGCAATACGCTCCCCAACACCGGCGCGCAAACCAGCAACCCGGTCCAGAAAGTTTCCCCGAGCATATGTAAAGCGATATCCGGATTCACCCAAGCCCCCAATTCGATGTATGTGAGATTTTTTATTACAACCCAATCTCTACATTTCGTACTACAAATACACCACCGAGTAATTTCTTTCTATTTAAACTATCAAACCAGCAAATCGACCTCAGCACATATGTTTCAGAATGTAACCGCAGATCATTGATTTAAACATGAATTAATTCACATCTAACACAATTTAACAATTTGTCTTTCTGAGCGAAAGATTAATGAAGGTTATTTGTATTACTTCGAAAAAGTATCGTAATACCCGAATATCAACATAAAATAATTTTATGAAAATAAGCTTTTTATGTTTTATTTGTTGATAATTGACCAGCACTTTGAGTCGTTTTGTTTTGAAACAACATTCCCCATCCGCCAGGCCTGATGGGTAACCGGTCGGCCATGCTTGACGGTTTCCCGCCGGTTTTCCGCGAGGTTCGGAAGTAGAAACCAAACGGCCATGGCCAACCGCTGCGTTGGCGTACATCCGCCCAAGACCATGTCCGGGCGCTCGTGAGTAAGTCCGCATCCAATCCGTCGCGAAGCGCAGGACGTGGTTCAACTCTTCCCGGTGGGGCTGCGATAGCGATTTGTACCGCACGGTCCGGTTAGCTCACTCGACATACGCGTTCTGCTGGGGCTTGCCCGACTGGATGTATTCGAGCCTGATGCAGTACTGCCGGACCCATTCGATGATCGCCGCGCTCAGGTACTCAGGCCCGTTACCGCACCGAATCGCTTTTGGTCAGCCGCGCCATCCAACGATCTGCCGCAGCGCACCGATCACGCGTTCCGGTGGCAATGAGGTCCATCTCGATGCCGAGCACCTCGCGGTTGAAGTCGTCGATCATGTTGAACAGCCGGATACGGCGTCCGTCGGCGGTTGGTCGTGCATGAAGTCCATCGACCGGAGCTGCTAACGGCGCACGGACGCAGCCCGGCCATGAAGAGACAATCGACGACATCTGCCACATCGTCGACAATCCGGGAGTCGTCAACGCAACCGCTCAGACGAACGGATCCAGGGATGTCAAGCGCGACCCGCGAACGTAGTGCGCAGCTTTGGAAGCTCGCGCTGTCCGACTGCGCCCACCGGGCTATCGCCCAGTCGACCGATTTGCGCCACATACAGCATGGTGACGCATCGGCGCTTGGGCTGCTTTTCTTTACGGCGTTTCACGGCACGATCGACGATATCGGGCAGACGGAAGCTCAGTATGCGTCAAAGGCCACGGCGATCCTTGCGGGACAGTACGGCCAATGGATCTCCGAGGCATCGTGGACCGTTGAGCATACGGGTGGCCTTCAGTCGGCATGCCTTGTCTGCGACTATCAGGCTTATGGATGTCCGGTTGTCGCTGTCATAGCCAGCGCCCCCGGCAGCCAGAGGTTGGGCGCAGCCGGAGCGTTGCTTGACGCCGCATTGGCAAAACTATCCGCGCTCGGCCATTCGGAATGCAGTGCAATGATTACCAACGGCAATGTAGCTTCGGAGCGTCTATTCAGAAGTCGCGGATTCTCGCCGCACACCCGCAGCCGTAATTAGGCGACAGGACTCGAAGCGTGAACAATGTGGTTTCTTGAGCGACTAGCATATCGACATGAATTCATGCTGCCTTCGACTTTGTGAGCACTTACAGACTGATGTTGACCGGTTTTGCGAATTTCAGATGAATTTTCTGGTAGCACGCTATGTGTCATGGCTTCCGCGAGCAAGATAGGAATGCAAGAAAGCTCTGGCCGACGCAATAGCGCGGCAGCAATCCGTGAAGCGCGCAAGGTTCTTCTACGCCGTTGAATGTCCGTACGAGAACGAGATGATTGGAAGTGTTGGGTATACGCTTCGCGGTTCGGATGCGGCTGATTGTGGATGGTTCTTGTTACCGGCCTATTGGGGAAAAGGCTATGCGGTGCAGGCAGTTCGTGAGCTACTCATGCTTGCGTTTGGTGCAGGTGGAATCACGAGGATGACAGCCTGGTGCTCGGTCGAGAATCAAGCCTCTGTTCGCGTAGCCGAAAGATGTGGATTTCGCCTGACTTCGCAGATTCAGAGTCGAGCGTGCTTCGAGATCCGGACGGAGGAGTTCCATTGCCTGGAGAAATATGACTAGGGCGCTCACATTGCAAATGACTCGGATCGGACCAAGCCTGCCGTGTATGTCCACTGACGAGAACGTCGAATAGTCATACATGGTCGGAAGTTGCCACCGGCTCGGCTGATCCCTGGCGATGACTTCGGTGACGGGCCACTTGCCGTGGCCCGTCCGTCGCATCACCGGTACAGCGTCACCCACTGATCGTGAGATACGCGTCTTTGTTCCCGTACATGGAACTCGTCACCGGTGACACCAACGCATTGCGATTGCTTTCCAATTGTGCGGCAGCCTGCGTGTTCCCATTAGCCTTCAGCCTTTTGATCGTGGAGTCGTAAAGCGCGATGGACTTGTTGTAGGCTACCTCGCAGGTATTCCCGGCGATCATGGCCAGGTCAATCGCGATGTCGCAGTCACAGAACGCCGGTGATTCCTCTACGTTGATGATAAACGGCAAGTTGTACCCAAAAAATGCCACGGCACCTGCAGTCACCATTGCCCTTCCCAGGCCGGGAGACGAATCTGTTCCCGCAGCGCCGGTATTGCAGGCGAAGAAGTGGATGATTCTCCCGCTGACTTCCTGTGCGGAGAATTTCGCCGCACCGAACGTCGCAAGTACCTCCTCAAGCGGACCATCGTTCCCGCTCACATACCAGCCCATCAGGTAGGTCGGCTTGCCGTGCCCGGCGCCACTTACGTACCCCTGGGCAAAGCCCGACATCGCGTCGGCGACTTTGGCGCGTTTCATCTGTTCGCCCACCAACTGCTGCTGAACCTTGTTGAAGGTGCTCGCGGTAACCACCGGGTAAAGCTTCTTCTTGCGTTGCTTGTATATGAGTTGCGTTGCCCGATCGGCTTCAACGTTGGCGTCCATCAGCAGCAACTTGCCCGCGGCGACCACGAAGCCGGCCATCCCGGCGGTCTGTGCAGTGGCAACAGGAAGATTGCCTGTATCGAACACGGTGAGAGCCTGATTTGCAAGACTGGCCTCAACGCCCGTAAAGGCCACGAGGCCGGCTAATACGGCAGGTATGGCAGCACCACCGGAGGCTACGATCACACCGGCCACGACGGCACCAGTGATAACGCCCACGGCGACCGCAGCGATCGTATCCCACAAACTCCACGAAAGTTGCGCCCGCGCAGTCATCCCATCCGTTACCGCGTACCCATGTCCACTCACGCCCTGGAACAACGGCGCAAGCGTCTGCTCACACGTTTGCACCACACGGGAGGTCGGGACCGTTTGCGTGAAAAGATGAAATGCCGTCTTGGACGGAGCGGTTACCCGCACAGTCCATTTTCCGGCTATAGGGTTCGTAACCATGACGGCCCAAGGTTGGCCGTTGCGGGTCAGGACAAACAGGCCGTCCGTGTTCGCGTCCTGGTTGTAGGCATTCCCGAGCGGATCGGTGAGGACCACCTGCGCCCCACCGGGAAAGGCGGGAACGTCCTGGTTTGCCAGAATCGACATGCCGAAGGAACGCGAGCCGGTTGGCACTGATACATCACGAGCAAGCGTCACCGTCATGTCCGGCGTGTTCTGGTCCGGCATATTTGCGATGGAGCAGAACGTATAGGCATTGTCCCCCGCTACCCACATGCAGTGCAGGCAATACTCATAGGTGACAGCACCCACACTGCGAGCCGAATTCCGATGGGGCGACAGGTCGGCCGTCGTGTCATCGAGTGTCCAGTAACCCTGAAGATTTGCCTCCGAGCCGGTAATCCGGGCAAATGCGGCGCTAACAAGCAGGTCGCCCCTTAGCGCGGTATTCCAAACGCTCACGTTCATCAGATTCCCCAGGAACTGATTGTGCGGCTCCTGATACTGCTGAGTACAACCGATTGTGAGCGGCAGGTTGTTGTTGACGTTCAACGGCGGCGCTGCGTTGCCGGAGGCCGTCACCGAAACGGCGACTCCATCGATGAAGATGGAAAGCTGCGCACCGGTTCGAATCCCTGCGATCGTATGGCAGTCTCCATCCAGAATCGACGACGGAGCGGAAACGACCTGGTAATAGCCGAAGCCGTTGTCGGTCGCAAACTTCACCGAGCCGTCCGGATTGACGACAAGCAGGAACCCGCCGTTGCCCGAACCACCCGCGGCGCCCTTCCGCGCGACAGCCGTTCCGCCTTTGACCGAACTGATCATGGTCATGACGGTGAAGTCACCGGTTCCAAAATTGAAAGCTTCGCTCGGCGCAGTCTGAAGAGAGGCGCCGGCCACGAGGTGTGCACGATACATGTTATGGGTTCCCTTGCTGTGCGGCTTCTTCGTGAGTCATCTCAATGGCGCGCAACTCAACTTCCATGAGATGCCGGCCAATATCGCTTTGGGCTTCCAGCTCTCGAATCGCTTTGTCGCGATCGACGGTGCCCTCGGTTCCGTAAACGATGTCGCTCCATTCCCCCGCAAGCCAACGGGCTTTTACGAGGGCAATCTTCTGGGCGACTGACAACTGCGCAGGGGGCAGTACGGCGCTCGGATCCCGCCGGCATTCGGCAAGAGTCAGAATGGCTCCGGACGCTTTATGAAGGCCCGCGGGCAACTGCAAATGACGTGCTAGCGCTTCGTGCCTCATACGCTCGACTCCTTACGCCCCGACAGACTGGAGAAATATTTCCTCATGATTCGTCATCCTTATTGTTTACCATTGATATGGTATCGACTTCATTATTTACAGGAAATGTTGCCCGGACAATCTGATACGTTTTTGTGACGCGATGACACTAAAAGCACTCACACTGTGTGATTTGGAATCCAGATAGTCAAGCGTGACACTGATGAAATCCAGTGATTTTTGATTAAACCGGTGAACCACTATTTTAGGGGCTGATCGACCCGGTTTTCGCCCTAAAATCTTCTATAGAGTTACCGGCTGCAATTGAGTGTCACGGACTGGAAGTTGGCGTGCGCTCTCGCACAAGCCTGACAACTCCGGGCTGCGGAGCGGGTATGCGCAAAACCACTGCGTACGCGAAGTTTCGAAGGCGAGCAATTTTGCTGCCACCATTGGCAGCATTCCGGCGCGGCCGTGGGACCTACTTGCCCACCATCAAATCCGCCCGATAGATTGGGGCAGAATCAGTGATTTACGTAGGGACATAAGGCAACATTCGAGAAAGACGAGATGCAATGTTCGATGTCATTTCCAATAATCGAACAATTATCCAAATCGATGATCTATGGTTGTATTTGGTTTTGTTAATTATCGCACGTTCTATTTTGCATAAAATCTTCTACTCCCGGCTATCGAATCTCCGTCACCATGCCAAATCGCCTATTCCCAAGGCCTGCCTACATTCGATGAAACGTGTTTACATCGTGTCTTTTGCACGGCGCTGTCGCATAAATCAGGCACGAGGACGCAGTGGTGCCTTTTTTCATGATCTCACTCGATGTCGATGCGGACGGACTGCGGGCGGGCGTGTTCAGGTGGGCTTGCATGGTCGCCGTGCTTCTCCTTTCCGGGTGGTTGAGCGGCTTGCGACGTGATGTCGTGCAGCCGATGGAAAGGAGAATACGAACAGGGAGATATTTACGAATTGGAAGTGTTCGAAACCCACCATTGCACAATTGCAATGATGGGTGGCCGCTTCATTGCGGCTTTGACCATCGCCACGCGGGATCGGAAAGATGCTCGGCGAAGTAATCGGATAGCGCCGCCACCTTCGCAGGCCGTGCACGCGCCGACGGCGTGACGAAGTACAGACCGCCCTTTGTCAGCGACCAGTCCGTGAGGATCGCTTCGAGGCGGCCATCGGCCAGATACTCGCCCGCGATGAATTCGGGCAGCTCGGCGATCGCCAGGCCCTCCAGCAACGTGGGCACCAACGCATCGGAATTCGTCACGCGCAGTGGGCCGGTCGGCATCACCGGTTCCTCCTCGCCCGCGTCGTTCGTGAAGCGCCAGACATCGCTACGCGCGCGATACGCGTACGAGAGGCAGGGTCGGTCCGCCAGTTCGCGCGGGTGAGCGGGCCGCCCCTCGCGCTCCAGATATTCCGGCGACGCCACCACATATTGCGTCACCGGGCACAGCCGCCGCGCCACCAGCGACGAATCGGGCAATGCGGCAATGCGCAGCGCGGCGTCGAAGCCATCGGCGACCAGATCGACCGATGCATCCGATAGATGCAGGTCGATCGACACCTCCGGATACGCGCGAAAGAACCCCGGCAGCAGCGGCGCGACCCAGCGCAGCCCGAACGACATCGGCACCGCCAGGCGCACCAGCCCGCGCGGCTGCACCGACATTTCGCGCGCCGAGTTCTCCGTTTCTTCCGCCTGGCGGTAGATCTCGCCGGCCTTCTCGCAGATCGAGCGGCCGAACTCGGTCAGCGAAAGCTGGCGCGACGTGCGGTTGAACAGCCGCGCGCCCAGCCGGTCCTCCAGACGGGCCACGCCGCGCGAGACCGTCGCCACCGACACCCCCATCGCACGCGCCGCCGCCGCGAACGATCCCTCCTCGGCGACCTTCGCGAACATCGCGAGTCCTTCGAAATCCGGCAGTCTCGGCATGTCCCCTCATCTTTTCATTTATGCAACGTTGGATTGCAATCAATTCTATTTCGAAAGGATTGGGCCGTCGATATTCTTCTCACATCGCAGCACGCAACACCGAACCAGCCAACGCCCACTTCTACCGAACGAAACGAAAGGAGCACTACCATGACACGCAAACTCGACAACAAGATCGCACTCGTTACCGGCGCAACCAGCGGCATCGGCCTTGCCACCGCCCAGCGCTTCGCCGCCGAAGGCGCGCACGTCTACCTCACGGGCCGTCGTCAGGCCGAACTCGACGCCGCCGTGAAGAGCATCCGCGAAGCGGGCGGCGAGGCGACCGGCGTACGCGTCGATTCGACGAAGCTGAACGAGCTCGACGCGCTGTATGCGCAGATCAAGGAAGAACAGGGGCGCCTCGATGTGCTGTTCGCCAACGCAGGCGGCGGTTCGATGCTGCCGTTCGGCAACATCACCGAAGAACACTTCGACGACACCTTCAACCGCAACGTGAAGGGCGTGCTGTTCACGGTGCAAAAGGCACTGCCGCTGCTGGCCAAGGGCGCGTCGGTGATTCTCACGGGTTCGACGGCAGGCAGCGCGGGCACGGCGGCGTTCAGCGTGTACTCGGCGTCCAAGGCTGCGGTGCGCTCGTTCGCACGCAACTGGATTCTCGACCTCAAGGATCGCCAGATCCGCGTGAACACGATCAGCCCGGGCGCGACCCGCACGCCCGGCCTGCTCGATCTTGCCGGTGACGATGCTGCCCAGCGCCAGGGGCTTGCCGATTACCTGGCAGCTCAGATCCCGATGGGACGCCTCGGCGAGCCCGGCGAGATCGCAAGCGCGGCGCTGTTCCTGGCCTCGGACGACGCGAGCTTCGTGAACGGCATCGAATTGTTTGTCGATGGCGGCCAGCAGCAGATCTGAGTGTGGCCCGGGTGCGGTGGACGCGGTCTTTGACGCTCGCCAATCCGCACCCGGCTCACTCGAGCCGAACTCCGTCATGATTGAACATCGGGCTTTTTTGCACTTGGCACATTCCGGCACGGCGGAGTCGACGTGATCCGCTTTAGGAATTCTGGACCGATCCGAGCGCGAGTTTTGCGGCAAACTTGACCCTGAACCAGGAGGTGGTTTGTCATGAAACGGAAACGCTTTTCGATCGAACAGATTGTGGCGGTACTGAAGCAAGCCGAACTGGGCATGCCGGTGGCCGATGTGATTCGGCAGGTCGGTATTTCGGAACAGACGTTCTGTCGGTGGAAGAAGCAATACGCCGGGATGCAGTCTGATCAAGTGCGCGAACTTAAGCAGCTGCAGGAAGAGAACGCGCGGCTGAAGAGGCTGGTCGCCGAACTGAGCTTGGACAAGGCCATCTTGCAGGACGTTGCATCAAAAATGTATGGTCCGCTCCGCGCTGAGGAGAAACGTGGTGGATTTCGCGCTCGGCACGTTTCGTGATTTGTTCGTAGGTCGGATTCGTCATAGGTCTCTCTGTTTGCATGTAGAGATTCGGTGACGACGCACTCAAAAGCCGTATTGGTCGTCGCCCCAGCGCCGCAGCACCTGGTAGAAGTGCAATGCCGCTAATGGGAGTTAGCGGCATTGAAAGTGCGCCACAAAATTCGGGCCGCATCCGGGTACGAGCCATTGCTGCGTGAGCCGCCGGTGGAAGTGAGCGACTGTTCCGGTAGCTTCATTGGTTGCTCCTGCTTTCCGGTTCAACTGCGTCTCGACGATCGCGCAGTCCCAGTCGCTCGGCTCGCTATCAGTGACGATCGTGCGGGTTCACAGCTTGTCCGCCTCAGACGCGACGCGCGTCTCAGAGTGGCGGCCGGCTGCGATCGGCCAATATCGGCCCTTCGACACGTTGAGCAAAATCGTCGACAATATCTGGCACGTTTTGATCGTATCGGCAACCAACCTTGGTTCGAGGAGCGACGATAAAAAGATGCCACAAACGATCTACTGTTGGCGCTGCAAAATGGATGTACCGATGCTCACCGAAGACGAGTGGCAGTTGGCTAATCCGGAAGCGTTGCTTGAGCAGATAAAGCAATATCGAAGAGAGACGGGGGCATCTTTAGCGGAGGCCTATCGGAACAACACGGGTCTTCCGGCTCTGGTGGCCTACGAACACATTACAGGATTCCGTGAGAGCAATGCAAACGCATTGATGCATCACCGCCTTAAGCTATACGGTCCTGCATGCACTGCTTGCGGTAAACCGCTTCGCACGCCTATCGCGAGCTTTTGTGCCGCGTGTGGCGCAAGTCGTGCAGACTGACTCACATTATTTGTGACTGCATTCACGGCAGAGTTGCGTATTTGAACGGCTGTTTTGCGGGACCGTCAATGACGCAATCGGGTCGACAAGGGAAGTTCGCGTCGAGATCGGGCAGGCGGCTAATGGGCGTCGGCCGAACTTCCGGGTTCGGCCAGATGCGGCCATTCGACACAGACACTGGCACCGCCCCTGTTGGCGACGGCGCGATGGATTTGTGGGTGGCGCTCGACAAGGTGTTCCCGCAGGTCCGTCATCAGCGTTGCTGGTTCCACAAGATCGGCAACGTGCTCAACGTCATGCCGAAATCGCAGCATGCCAAGGCAGCGCTCGCAGAGATCTGGAACGCGGCGACGCGCGCAGACGCGATCATCGCATTTAACCAGGTCGTCGACACCTATGCGGCCAAATATCCGAGGGCCATCGAGAAGCTGGCAAAGGGTCGTGCCTCGCTGCTCGCGTTCTACGACTTCCGGGCCGAGCATTGGCAGCACGTGCGGACCACGAACCCGATCGAGTCGACGTTCGCGACGGTACGTCACAGCACGTCGCGCACGCGCAACTGCCTGTCGCGCGCGACGTTCCTTGGCGTGCCGATCATGCTGATCGAAGCAACTGAACAGTCGTGGCTGAAAATTCTCAGTGCCGACAGGATCGAGCTGCTCCTGAAGGGCGCGCCCTTCAAAGACGGAATCCCTGTGATCGAGAGCACGCCAGCTCCTCAACCGCTGGCCGCCTGATCATGCGAACCAGTCCGCGCACACCAGATTTGACAATCGCTTTGAGGTAGTCGCGTAAGATCTAGGAGTGCTCCGAAACCGCCGCAATCGCTGTTGCCTTGCACCGCCCAACTGACAAAAGAATTGACCATGATTATTGATGGAAAATTGAAGCTGCTTGTTCGCGTACTGATTACGGGCTTTGCGATGTTTGGGTTTGTGACGTCCAGCTACGCTGCGGATGCGGGCCGGGATTGCAAAGGGGACGTGACCGTTCTGTTTCTTGCGAATATCGACCATGGGAACGGAATGACGCCCGACCAGGCATTCGAGCAACTTTCTCCAACGTGGCAGGGGGGCGAAGACGAGGATGAAGTTGATTGGGGCCGGCTTAAGCGGCTGATTCATCTTGCATACGCCGACCGCACATATAGTCAGTTTGGCAGCGAGAGTTTTGCCACGCGCATGAGCAACACCTGCGGGACGAAAAACAGCTTTGACCCCTTCAATTGGAACGGCAAGTTTCCACCGGGGTACTCACATTGATTGGTGTTCTGCGTAAGCGATTTGAAGGCTGTTCGGGTATTGTTAGGTTGACGCCGAAGTCGAAAATACACTGGAGTTCGGTGTCGTTAAAAGCTGGCTCCGGCACTCCAAGCTACTGGTAAAACCAAATTTCGACGGTTATAAACATAAACTGCAATAGAACGCGCACGGCCGTGTGTTTGCTCGCGCTCTTATTCTTGCCAAAGGTTGGAGCGCAAGGCGTGAGGACCGAGACGTTGCCTTGGCACCGAAGCCATCAAGTACTTTCCTACGGTAGCTGTGGATGTGCCGATAGTTGCTGGGTCGCGACGTTACGCGATACTCGGACTCACACAAAGGTGGCAACCTTACGCTGTGATTGCGCGGAGGCATTTTTTTCCAAGAGTAACGGGAAGGAACAGGTATACGCCCAAACCTGTGCGGCCTTTGAGGGCAATGACAAATTCGGCCGTATTGTTCAAACCATGGAAGCTTTAACGCGCTAACACTGGGATAGGCCCGCTATACAGTGCAACGTTCGTGGCGAATGCTTTGAACGTCCGTTTTGCGAAAACACGACCATCCTTTGTGGGTCGCAAGCAATGCCGCGACCGGCAGAGATCGGCCAGGAAGCGTCACTCGCACCTTCTGTTGAATCGGCAGTTGCATGTCACCTCCGGGACCCATAGCGGACAATAGATAAGCAACGCGTACCCGCTATATGACAGGAACATCATCTCGTTCCATTGCAGTCGCAATGATCGACCAGGGGTCTTAACCTAAGCATGAATTGACTAGCGCAGCCACAGTAGGATTGTGGTCTGCCTTCCGCCACACCAATGAGACGTCGTATGGCACCGGCGTCCCGCTGCCGACGAGTCGCCTGAAACTCACGCCACCCGCCTCCGCTGTCGCGAGCGGCTCCGGCACAAGCCCAACACCGAGCTTCGCCGCCGCGAGCCCGATAATCGTGTCCATTTGCATCGCACGTTGTACAACACGCGGAGTGAATCCGGCTATAGCGCACGCGTTGAGGATCGTTGCGTACAAGCCAGGCCCCTCCGTGGGAGGAAAAAGTATCCATGGCTCGCGTGCAAGCGACGCGAGTGATATGGGGCGTCCAGACGGCTTGGCCAGAGAGTGTTCCGTAGATATGACGGCAACCATGCGACTCTTCAACAGCTTGCGCTGTGCAATCCGCAGTCCAAACTCCGAGCCAAGAGGTAGCACCACGATCCCGGCGTCGAGGCGATCTTCGTCGAGCGCAGTCAACTGCTGTCTGGTAGTCGCCTCAGTCAGATCAAGTGCCACACTGGGATGCGTCTGTCGAAAGCGCGAAATCAAGGGCGGCAGCACGTGCCGCGTAGCGCTCGCCACGAAACCGATCCTGATGGAACCGATAAGCCCATGCGCCGCCCGCCGCGTGAGCTCGACGGTTCGCTGTGCCTGCTCCAGCGTTCTGCGCGCCTCTTCACGGAAAACCTCGCCTGCCGCAGTCAACGACGTTACACGATTGCCGCGTTCCAGCAAACGTGCGCCCAATAGTGATTCCATTTGCCTGATTGCCGCCGTCAGTGGTGGCTGGGCCATGTTGAGTCGCTCGGCGGCGAGCCGATAATTCATAGTCTCCGCGACTGCCAGGAACTGTTCGAGTTGTCGAAGGGTGAGGATAGCCATACGACAAGAGTATCAGAGGACACATTCAATCGTATTGGACGTATCGCGCTTCCAGCTTTAATTTGTACGGAATCGAACGGAGGCAAAAAATGGCGGAGCAAAAACATGCAATCGTGACAGGCGGTGCGAGTGGCATAGGCTTGGGCATCGCGCGCGCATGCGTCAGCGCTGGCTATCGTGTGACGATCATCGGGCGAAACGTCCAACGGCTTCAAGAAGCCATCGCGACGCTGGGGCCCACTGCGACCTACCAACGTGCCGACATTGCAAAGCGCTCGGATGTCGAGACCGCGCTTGCTGGCGTTGGCTGCGTAGATCTGCTGGTTAATGCAGCAGGGTTTATACGTCCCGTAAGCCTAGACAGCGCGCTCGACCAAGCAGAAGTGGAGTGGGACGCCGTGATCGAGACTAACCTCAAGGGTAGTTTTTTAATGGCGCACAGTGTCGCGCGACGGCTGCCTCGTCCGGGTGGGCGGATCGTCAACATCAGTTCGATCGGCGCGCAAACAGGCGGTAGCCGCCCGGGGGGGCTAGCCTACGCTGCAGCGAAGGCCGGTTTGCACGGCCTGACGTTTGCGCTCGCGCGAGAATTGGCACCGCACGGCTGCACGGCCAACGCGATCGCTCCTGGCTTCATCGCGGGGACCGGATTCACCGGGTCGTGGCCCGAAGAGCGCGTCGCTGCCATCGTCGCTGAGACGCCTGTTGGCCGGCCCGGCACGCCGGACGATGTTGCCGCTGCGGTGCTCTGGCTAGCATCGGAAGCTGCGAGTTTCGTGACCGGTGCTGTGATTTCCGTCAATGGAGGCTGGCGAATTGGCTAAGTGATTACAGCCACCTGCGTTGAATTTTCCGGCACTTCAGTACTCTCACGAATGTCTCATCGGAACCAGCATGAGTCGGCGTCGGCTCGGAACACTGACAGACCGCTTCGGGTCGACTGCGGTCCACCACATCGGGCGGCAGTCGGCCAATCGACTCGATCGCCTGGATCATCGACGATTTGCATCGTTGCCGTAGGCGCATCCGACGATGCATTCGTGATATCGTGATTTCAGAATCACCGCCTCCAACCATCTACCGTGAAGCGGGAAAACCAAGGCCTGATGCATACCGTCAATATTGTCCGAAATCGCCCGGATTTTCGATGTTTCATCGATCTCCTGTACGGTCGCGATCGAAATGTAGACACGGATGGGAACTCGTATCCGGTCAACAGCAGACTCTGGACGCGCTTGTACATACGTGACAGGGAAAGCAACGCCCCTTGTGTCGAGATTTCAGCAACCAAAACCGATCCCGCCATCTTTTCAATCACATCAGACTCTCCGGAATTGGAAGAGTTGGCTGCAGTCTATCTATTTCTTACGAGCGGAGAGTCGATCAGTTCTTCAGGGAACCTTTTGGCGGCGTCGGACATTGAACGACTCAGGTCGAAATACGCTCACGAACTTCACCGTGGCGACCAGTCTGTCTGGCACCAGTCTTCGGATACACTACCCTATCCGAACCAGTGCTTGCCAAGCGACGGAACATTGCCGGCATCGTGACGGGAACCCATCATTCTGCGTACTCGATCAAGCTACGTTCGATTTGGCCAATGCGATAAATGCGGGGATCTCCATCTTGTCGCTTGCGAAGGCCGTGGAGTCTTTGCGCTCGGGGCGACGATGCGTTGCCGGCCGTTCCCAATGATGGAGCGCGGTAGCCATGTCATTTACTCTACCATTCGTCGAATCTGCAGCGCTCGTTGAGCGCTTCAGTGCGGCGGCTCCGGGGAATGGCGAAAGACCGCTGAACCTGAATAGTTGAAAATCGGTGACGCGGAAAGTAGCGATCAATCTCGCAATTCAGATAAAGGGAACCTGGTGTGAGCTACGACTTGGGCTTCTTCACATACAGAGACGGCCAGACACTTCATGATGTCCGAACGGCATATCATGAGGCATGCGCTGGCGACTTGACCAACGAGGGCGTCACCGATGCCACGCTCGAGAGCTTCGTTGCTGCATTAGAGCGGCAGTATCCACAGCTTTCCGCACTGCAAGACGATCAACTGGATGACAGCCCATGGTCATGTGACTTCGACCTTGGAACTCACCATCTTGTAATCAGTATGACTTTCAGCAAAGCCGCGGAGGTGGGTGCTTTCATTCACCGCTTGCTAAGAGACCATTCGCTGGTAGTCTACGATCCGCAGTCGGATAGTGCATTCGTCGAGAATCAACCGTTGGTTTGAACTGATCCCCGGCACCAGGAAAAGCGTCCGACGCAGCCGTCCGACATCATGGGACGTCTCGCACGATCCAGCTTTCCGGTCTGATTCCGAACTCCGACTCGGCTTCCCGTCTCGCAACCGCGGCATTTTCGTACCAGTGGTCGCCTTCGATTGACCCGCTCTCGTAGGCAAAATAACGAATTAGCAAAACGCCCAACCCGCAACCCTCGATTTCGACTGCATCGAGATACGGGGAGTCAGCACAGCTGACTCGCGCAAAGTAGATGCGTCTTTGATCGTCGGGATTGAGCGCTTCCATCACAAGGGATATCAATACTGGTGTCCTGCAGGATATATGCTGCGTGGCAAGGCCTGCGCCTGACTATTACGCAGACGGTGCCCAAGACCCTGGGCGCGGTCGGCATTACCCACTGGTGCCCCTGACGGGGTGTCCTTCCCCACGCAGCGAAGACAGTATATCAACCTGGCGAAGCTGGCTGAATGGCTGGCTCGCGCCGAACGAACGATCCGATTCGTTGCGCGTGATCGTCCGCTAACCAGTAAGCCAAGAGGCTCCTCCGGGTCGGCTGCGGTCTGCCACATCGGGCGGCAATCGGCCATGAAGAAACACACGGCATACCAAGTCGAACGACCGCTAGTCGCCCCCTCTCCCCACATCAGCTATTGACGCGCACGAACCACACGTGCCGCTCAATGACTCGCCAACGCAAGGCCGAACTCTCGCGACAAAATCGATCGACGGTCTTCCGTCGAAATCACGTGTTGCTCGGTTTGTCCGTTTCGGACGGTTTTCAAGGTGTCGCCGATCAGGACTTTTCGACCGCTCTCATTGTGGAGAATCACCAACATCTTTTGCACGAAGATCGCATCAGGGTGGGTCGAATTCATATAGTTGGCGGGAGCAAAATCGATCCATTCCTGCGGAGACAGGTCGAACGCGTATTGATTCGCCCATTGTCCGTCGACCAGCGCCTTCAGCAGATAATCCCGCTCGCTTATCTTGCTCAGCATGAACGTGTCGGCGTCCTGCCTGACTTCCACGTCGATTGCGTCGAGTCGAAGTGGGGCTCGGATTCCATAGCTGCCGAAGCCGAGATCGCACAGCCAGCTTTCCCCATTCAAGGTCAGCACGATGGCCATATGGGTCCTGGGTCGTTTGACCGCATAGAACATCGGTCTTGCCGCGACGAACTGGTAGGTCAGTCCAAGCGCTTGCAAAGCCATCGCAAATATCCCGTTCACCTCGTAGCAGTACCCGCCCCGGTTTCGCTGAAGAATTTTCTCGACGATGTCTTCGGGAACGAGGGAGACAATCTTCTTGTCCTGCACGTCCAGATTCTCGAACGGGACAGAGAACAACTGCCGTCTCATCATTTCGGCGACGGTGGCGATATCGGCCCTCGACGAGGGTGCAAATCCGATCCGCTCGAAATATTGTTGCAGCGTGAAATTCTCGGCCTTCATGTCGTGGTGCCTCCGCAAAAAGAGCATTCATCGTGGCACGCCGACTGGCAACGGCCTATGCACAACACCGACGAATCTGTTACATAACAGATTTGCCTGAGTGGATGGTCAAAATGCACGCTACAGAGTCCGCGTTACCTCGCTACCGGCAGCTCGCAAACAGCTTGTTGGACGGAATCGCGAAGGCCGGGCTCAAGGCCGGGAACCGGTTGCCGTCGGTGCGAATGCTCGCGGTGCAGCATGGTGTGAGTCTCACGACGGCGTTACAGGCGTTGCGCTGGCTGGAGACGCAAGGGAAGATCTATGCCCGCCCGCGTTCTGGCTATTTCGTGGCGCGGTCGGCCGCACGCCCGGCAGCGGGCAGGCGGAACACGTGGACCGCTCCTCAGCCGGAACTGGATGCGCAAGCCAGGGATCATCTCGCCATGGTCGGTTCACCGTGCAGCGTCCAGCTCGACCTCGCGGCGGGCGAGCCGTCTCTCTACCCAATCGATCGGTTCAGCGTCCTGCTCCGGCGTTTCGCCTATCAACAAAACACCCTTGTCGGCTCCTATGTTCGGGGCACGGGTCATCCGGATCTTCGGCGCGAGATAGTCCGCCAGGCGATGCAGTACCCCTGTGACCTCGACCCGGAAGAAGTGGTGGTGACCAACGGATGTACCGAAGCGCTCAATCTTGCGCTCAGGGCGGTAACGCGTCCCGGCGACGTCGTTGCCGTCGAGTCGCCGACGTATTTCGTGCTCTTGCAAATGTTGCGGTCGCTGGAGTTGACCGCACTGCCGGTGCGTTGTCTGTCGAATACCGGCATGGATCTCGGCATGCTGGAAGAGGCGCTCGATCGGGCACCGGTCAAAGCGGTGGTCACCATCGCCAACGCCAACAATCCCGTAGGCAGCGTTGCATCCGACTCCGCCAAGCGTGCGCTCGTCAAACTGCTCAAGGACCGGAACGTTCCCCTGATCGAGGACGACATCTTCGGCGATGTCTGCTTTGGTGAAACCCGGCCACGGCCGGTACGCGCCTTCGACAGCAACGGCAACGTTCTTCTTTGCGGGGGATTCTCGAAAAGCCTGAGTCCGGGACTACGCTTGGGCTGGATCGCGGCAGGTCGATTCACCGAACGGGTAAAGGCGCTGAAGTACGCGACCAGCATGGCGACCGTCGAGCTGCAACAGGTCGCCGTTGCCGAAATGCTCGCGGGCGGCGGCTACGCGCTGCACCTCAGGCGGCTCAAGAAAGCGCTTCAGGATCAGCAAGCGCGTCTTCGCGACACGATTGTGCGCAGCTTTCCGGCTGGCACTGAAGTGAGCCGCCCGGCCGGGGGGTTTGTGCTCTGGGTCCGGCTCCCACAGATCGATGGAAACAGCGTCAGCACGCGGCCGCTGTTCGAACAGGCGCGCCGGGAAGGGATCGGGATCGCGCCCGGACATCTGTTTGGCGAGGGAACCGCTTATGACGATTGCCTTCGCGTGAATGCCGGCTATCGATGGACTAGCGAACTCGGGACGGCGATCGAGCGTCTTGGCACGCTCGCGAAGGCTGCCCGCCCTTCGGACATCGTGATCGACACATCTCGCGCCCGAAGCTGACGGTCGACCGTCTCGCTCCAACGGTGTGAATGGATCGCTCCGGGTCGGACGCCCGCTGGCTCGCGGTGGACCGGCCATTCATTCCGCATCGACAGGTTGAATCCGCCGTCAAAATGTGCCGTTCGACAACCGGTCCTGGATTGGCGACAATCCAGGACGCGTCGCTTCGAAACCAGGGAATGCGCCAACAATGTATCCAGGGATTGTTCGTCACATCACTCGAAGCCTGTTGCCGGCTATCGCCGCGAGCGCGATAGCGGCGTGCAGTTCACCTGCCACGATTGGCCCGCCGATCACGAACTCGCTTGGCGACGGTCGTAGCGGAATCGTGACGTTCGAATCGGTGACTCCCAGGAGCACCGGGGAATTTCTCTCGCATTCCGCCAGCAGCGAAAAGGCCGTCATCTCCGGGGAGTTGAGCATACCCGGCAAGGGGCCACACATCGTACCCGCGGTCATCATCCTGCATGGCAGTAGCGGCGTGAATCGGGGTGAACGGGTTTGGGCTCAGCGCATGAACGCCCTCGGCTATGCCAGCTTCGTCGTGGACAGTTTTACCGGACGCGGTATCAGGAACACTGAAAAGGATCAGACGCAGCTTTCGATGACCGCCGATATCGCCGATGCCTACGCCGCCTTGCGTTTGCTGGCGACCGATCCTCGTATCGACAAGGAGCGGATCACGGTCATGGGCTTTTCGCGCGGCGGCGTGGCGGCGCTCTATTCATCGCTCGAGCCCTTCCGCCTGGCTGCGACTCAAGGCGATCTGCGGTTTGCTGCTCACGTCGCTTTCTATCCGTCCTGTGGCATCTCTTACGACGCGGCGCATCTGGACGGCTCTCCCGTCCTGATGCTTGTTGGCGGTAAGGATAACTATACGCCGGCAGGCCCTTGCATTGCCTATGCAGCAACGCTCCGTTCGAAAGGCGCGCAGGTCACGCTGAAAGAGTATCCGGATGCCTGGCATGGTTTCGACCGACCCACGCCGTTGCATTCAGTACCACTCGCAACGAGCGCGCGAGAATGCCACGGCTCCTATGATCTCGATCGCCGGAAGTTCACAATGGTTCGGGATGGCCAGACGCTATCCGGCGCCGCCGCCACCGCTGAGTCGAAGCGCTGCCTGACCACGGGCGTCACCCTGGGCGGCGACCCGGAGGCACAGGCGCAATCGCCTGCTGAAGTCGCGGCTTTCCTCAAAGCGGTACTCAAATAGGCGCAAGGCCGCTCAGGATGGCGTGCGGCCTGCCACATCGAGCGGTAGCCGCTCATCACGCGTCACTCGCGACAACCCGTCGAACCGACGCTTCCGGGCGTGACGACAAAAGCGTTTGTAGCCAGAGCCACGCCGGCCGAAAATGAAACCGGCTGAGACATGCGAACGACGACAACGCCGGGGGCGGCAATCCATCCGGAAGCATCCGTGCCAGTACGGACACCCCGCCCCCTTACGGCGTCATGTCGGCCCCCGGCGGGACCGCCCCGACCATCGGATCGTCCCCTGCGTTTGCAACATTCGCGGCGCGTAGAACCAGCCACATCAAGTGGCCCATTTGTCGCTCGACAACCTTGCCCTTGGCAGTCTGATGAACCACGACCAGATCATTCGCCGGGTCGACCACGACATACTGTCCGTTGTGACCATCTGCCCAGAAGCCGCCTGGCGACAAGTTCATTACGCGGACTCGCCGATCCGGGAAACCGGTCCACCACATATAGCCGTACCCGGAGTGGAGATACGTTTCGGACCAGGCGGTCGTGCTCTCCTGGACCCATGACGCAGGTACCACCGGCGTATCGCGCCACCGCCCGGACCGCAAGAAAAGTAACCCGAATCGAGCCAAGTCGCGCGCAGTCATGCGGAACGGGTAGGCCGGATGCATCGAATCGGCGCCCCGGATATAGCGCCCGTCGCCGGGCCTGTAGTCCTGCATGCCGAGCGGCGTCGCGATACGTTGCTGGAAGCTGTCGAAGATCGAGGCGCCGGTGGCACGCTCGTAAATCGTGCCCAGCACGTTGAAATCCCAATTGTTGTAGTACCAGAAGGTGCCCGGTGCGTGGCTACCCCTGGCCGGCCGCCTTCGCTTTTCGCCTTCGGTCTCGTAGAGGGCGAGGTGATATACGCCGGATCGCGCCTGCAACAGTTGCCGGACAGTCGCTTGCTTTTCGGCATCCGTTAATCCCGGGGGATTGTCGTCGATCCCCAGCGACGCGAGCGTTGCGTCGAGCGTGATCTTTCCTTCCTTGACGGCAATGCCGATCAGCGCGCTAAGCAGGCTCTTGCGCATCGAGTGCAACTCGAGCCTACGGTCGATATCGCCCCAGCTATCGATCACCACGCCATTCTGAACGACCATGAAACTCGCGGTGCCAATGCTTGCGGAATAGCGCCTCGCCTCCGACATCAGTTCCGGATTCCAGCCGGCCTGCCCGGGCGTCGTCTGACTCCACTCAACTCCCGGCCAGGTTGGGCTGTCAGGCAATGAAGCGGCAAATAGAGGTGAGTAGCGTACCAGCCAACAGGCGGCCGGTAAGCTCAGGATCGCGCGGCGGCTCAACAAGATGAAATCCTCCGAAGCAGGAAGCGGGTAACCGGCCTGATGCACTGCGGCAAAACGAAGCCCTCCGTATCGTCTCTTGCGACCATCGGGCGTCCCAGCATATTCTGCGCCTGACACCTTCTTCGCTCACAACGACATGAGCCTCAGGAGCGTTGACCGAATATCAGCGCGGACGATGCCGCGTATGACGCCTTGCTCGCGCAGGCTCAGGCATCTCCGCAATACGCGCAGCTCGTCGATGCGGTTCACCGGGAAACCGTGGAATACTCCGGCGTGACCGACGATCACCCGGACTGGATGGTCCAACTGCGCAATGACGACAGAGATGAGCGTCAGGCGGAAGTCTACCGGCAGCGGAGCGAGTTGGGAGCCAGTGAAGTCCGTGGGGATCTCTGACCATGGCTTGCCATCGGGGTGTCGATTCGCGCCGGGCGCGGGGACAGTTGCGCCCCGGCACCCATCGCTGGAATAGCGACGGTCCGCCTGGCAGCAACGGGACGGTGCCCGCCGCCGCCGGGCGCAGGCCCGGCCGCCCGGAGCGACCGCGCCGACGGTCGGAGGCCGGCCACGAGCGGCCGTTCGACATCGAGTCGCAATTCGCCGACAATTGAACCGCTTCCCGAATTCGCAGACCACCGACGGGTACCTCGATGCCGATCACGGACATTCCCCAGATACCATGCGGGACCATTATCGTGCTCAACGGTCCGAGCAGTGTCGGCAAAAGCACGCTTGCCAGGTACTTGTGCGAGAGCTCGACTGAGCATCATTTGCACGTCGAGCTGGACGTGTTTCGAAACATGGAGCCCGCAAACTACTGGGAAGTCGGGAAGCAGACAACACAGGTTCGCGTGGCCGCGTTATGCCGGGCAATAAATGCCACTGCCTCGACTTTTTCCAGGCACGGTCAGGCAGTGATCGTTGATCATGTCCTCTCAACCGACGCATGGCACTACATGCTCGAAGACTTGGTCGATCTCCCGGCCTTCATCGTCGGTGTCTTTTGTTCGCTCGAAATTTTGATCGAGCGTGAGCGGGCTCGTGGCGACCGTAAGGTCGGGTTAGCCAGGTCTCAATTCAACTCGATCCATGCTCACCGGCACTACGATCACGTCGTGGACACGTCGTCTTCAAACGCGATCGATTGCGGCCAATCCGTACTGGCATGGTTACAAAGTCGACCAACCCCGACTGCATTCTCGAAGATGCATCAGCAATTTTTCGGTCACGCAAAGTCGTCGGAGGCCGGCCATGATCGGTCGGTCGACACCGGTATACGGAAGCAGATCAACGAGCCATGAAAAACCTGGTTCGATTCCGGGTCCGGCCGGTATTTCACGGTAGCGATCTTCTGGTCGAGGTAATTGCAGATCATCGCGCCTTTGATTTTCCCGGCGCTCGTCCGATTCCCCGACTCGCGGCGAACCGGCTTTCTACATCGAAGCGTCGCGGCCGCCCGGTTGGCACGTATTCCAACGCCCACATGCTTCGGGGCCGGCAGGCATCACCGATCCCCGCGGCATCGGTGACGACGTGTACGCCAGGGAAAAGCCCGTCGGATCAATGATCTGACCACTCTCCGCCAACTTGCCGGAAGGCGAAAGGCTTCGCGACGACGGATCCGGATGACGACCGGCTCATGAGAACCGGCATCGTCCGAAGCACCTTCAACACGCAGCGATCAATCGCCGGGGACATCGGCACGTGCGGACGATCGATGGGTCGAATCCGCACTATCGAAATCGACGGAAACTCGAGGATAGCGAGACGAGTCGACGCGCTCTCCGGCCGCCATGACATCGCGGAATCACTGATGTGGCTGGGAAGCCTGCCCGCCCCGCATGAACCGTTTCGCCATTCCCTCGACAACCGCCTGATCGGCGAGGCTGGTCATCGTGGTCGCCGACTCCGACTGCTTTCCGTCTTCGCACACCACGTGCCCCAGCTGCTCCTGCATTGAACCGGCCTGATCGGGCAACTGTGCCGGCGGCTTCAACGGGCCACTGAAGACGACATCGCCATCGATGCCTGAATGGACGAAGTAGTCGATCGTCCAGTCCAGAGAGGCGCAGTCGATAACGCCATGCGTGGTCGTCTGCTGGTAGGTTTGTTTGGCGTAAGCCTGACGATCCCTGAAAAGCATTCGCGTCCAGAGTCCGATCTTGCCGTCGGACAAATGACGGATGCTGCTTTTGTCATAGAGCAACGCATGCTCGGCGCCATCGGTCTGCCCCACGATGCGCCAATCCGCCTCGGCATGGACCTGTATCGAAGCGAGCATGGCAACCGTCAGAATGGCAATTTTCTTGTTCAATATATCCGTCCCGGAATGCGTTGATTCGATCAGGGCTGCCGGCAGCGACGAACCCGTTCGACTACCGCTGCACGCGCGTCACGGCAAATCCTGAAGTCCGTCGGCGCGAGGCGATCGCGGCAAAGCGCCTCGACCTGAGCTTTGCCCGGCGAGGCGTGGAAACCCGTGCATCATTGAAGTGGCGATGACACGCGCCGCAGTGGCCCGCGACACTCACGAGATCGCGAAAAGCCGCGTGGCGGCCCGAGTGTACCAGCGGCGCACACGGGCTCGGGCGAGATTCACGTCCGCCCGTCGCACGCGCTCAATGCGCGAAGCTGATCGGCATGCCGTCGGGCGGATGCGCGACCGCGCCCATCGGATTACCGTAGATCGCACAGAGCATGTCGGCGCGCATCGGTTCGGCGAACAGGCCATGCGCGAGCATGGCTGCCGCTCTTGGGCGCGATGGGTTCGTCGCAGAAGCGGCTCGCCATGTTGATGTCGTGCGGCACCACCACCACGCCGATATGGCGCTCTGCGCTCAGCCGCTTCGACCGATAGCGGCACGGTCGGGCCGCGCACCATCCCGCTCCGCCGCAAGGTGCGTTGAAACAGCACCGATGAGACCGGTTTCCCGCCGCGCCGGCAATGGGTCGGCGGCCGACCAGCCGACGTTTCCATAAAGCGAACAGGCTCCTTGTCATTAATTCGCTTTCTACGATGCGACGCCTCTTCTAACCTTGCCGAACCCGATCGCGAGCGGCCGACCCACGGCCAGCGCTCGCACGGATAACGAGCACAATCGAAACGGAGACATTACGTGTCGCGCGTCAGCCCTCTTGCAACGGCCACGGATTCCCGGCCGACCGGAACCTTCGCGAACCTGCGGTCCATCTTCAGCGGATCGGTAGGCAATCTCATCGAGTATTACGACTGGTACGTCTATTCGGCGTTTTCGCTGTACTTCGCGAAGGCGTTCTTTCCGAACGGCAACCAGACCGCGCAGTTGCTGAACACGGCGGCCATCTTCGCGGTCGGCTTCATCATGCGCCCCATCGGCGGCTGGCTCGTCGGCATGTACGCCGATCGCAAGGGCCGCAAGGCCGCGCTGCTCGTATCGGTGCTGGCGATGTGCGCCGGCTCGCTGATCATCGGCCTGACGCCCGGCTACGACACGATCGGGATCGCCGCACCGGTCCTGCTGATCGTCGCGCGCCTGCTGCAAGGGCTCAGCCTCGGCGGCGAATACGCCAGCTCGGCCACCTATCTGAGCGAGATGGCCGACCCGTCCAGCCGCGGCTTCTATTCGAGCTTCCTGTTCGCGACGCTGTCGCTCGGCCAGTTGTTCGCGATGGGCGTGCTGGTGGTGCTGCAGCAGTGCTTCATGACCACCGCGCAGCTCGAAAGCTGGGGCTGGCGGGTGCCGTTCCTGCTCGGCTCGCTGCTGGCCTGCAGCGCGATCTTCCTGCGCAGCAACATGAAGGAAACGGAATCGTTCGAGCAGCATCGCCAGAGCAAGCGCCGTCACGCGTCGATCGCCGACCTGTTCCGCCACAAGCGCGAATGCGTGATCGTGGCCGGCCTGACGCTCGGCGGCACCGTCGCGTTCTACGCCTATACGACGTACATGCAGAAATTCCTCGTCAACAGCGCGGGGATGAGCAAGGCGGATGCGTCGATGGTCTCCGTGATCAGCCTGCTGGCGTTCGTCGTGATGCAGCCGATCTTCGGCAGCCTGTCCGACCGCATCGGTCGCCGTCCGCTGCTGATCGCGTTCGGCGTGCTCGGCACGCTCTGCACCGTGCCGATCTTCCAGGAACTCCGCGGGGTCCGGAGCACCGGCAGCGCGCTCGCGCTGATCGTCGTCGCGCTGCTGATCGTCAGCCTGTATTCGTCGGTCAGCGCGGTCGCGAAGGCCGAGTTGTTTCCGGTCGGCGTGCGCGCGCTCGGCGTGGGCCTGCCTTATGCGATCACCGTCTCGCTGTTCGGCGGCACGGCCGAATATGTCGCGCTGTGGATGAAGAGCATCGGGCACGAAGCGTGGTTCTTCTACTACGTGTCGGCGTGCGTGCTCGTCTCGCTGGTCTGCTATCTGTGGATGCCCGATCCCAAGCGCGTGTCGCGCATCGACGAAGCGTGAGCATGGCGTCCGCTCCCGCCGCCGCCCCGCCCTGACACGGGGCGGCGCCCATCCCGTCAGCGGAAATCCGCGTACTGGCGCACCAGCGACAGCATCGACGGAATCAGGCCGCGCACGTCGCCGCGCCGCCACTGGAACGCATAGGGAAGCGGCGTCAGCGGCGGTTCGCTCGTCAACTGCACGAGATCGCCGCCGAAACGCGCGCCGGCCCAGTCGACCGGCAGGAAGCCGATGCCGACGCCTTCGCGCAACATGCCGGCCACCGCGCTCCAGTTGTTGCAGGCGATCCGGCGCGGATGGTTGAGGCCGCTCGCGAGCAGCCAGTCGTCGAGAATGCGCGTCACGCCCGACCCGGACGGCAACAGCACGAGCGCATGACGGGCGACGAGCGCCGGCGTCAGCACCCGCTCGTCGCCGACCAGCGCCTCGGCCGCCATCCACGCGAACCGCGTTTCGGCCACCGGCTGCGACAGCACGCTGCTGCGCGACGAACGGCCCGCGATCACCGCGAAGTCCAGTTCGCCCGCATCCACCTTCTCCTCGAGCGCCGCGCCGACGTCGACGTACGGCTCCAGCGCCAGTTTCGGATGCAGTTTCTGCACGGCCGCGACGAAACGCGGCAGCCACGTCAGCGCCGACAGCTCGCCGACGCCGAACCGCAGCCGGCCGCTCAATCCTTCGTCCTTCGCCACCGAATCCTGCAACGCCGCGACCGACTCGAGCACCCGCACGACCGCGGGCAGCAGCGCTTCGCCGTCGTCGGTCAGCACGGCGCGATGGCCGCTGCGATCGAACAGCGTGCGCTCGACAACCTGCTCGAGTTCGTTGATGCGCTTGGACAGCGATGAAACCGACAGATGCAGCCGCTGCGCCGCGGTCGAGAAGTTTGCGCAGGTCGCCGCCCAGTAGAAGGCGTCGAGTTGCTTGAGGGTCGGGGTCGCCATGGTTCTTCGCTTTTATCGAACAAATTCCTTGGAAGATTATCGCTTTTTATGGCGCTCGCGCCTGCATAAAATTCCCGCACCGATTCGAAACAAGGCTGTCGACATGAACTCATCCGCGTCATCCATTCCCGGGAAAAACGACACCGCGGCCGCGACGCGCAAGCCGCCGCGCGTGCTGCGCAAGATGCTGAGCCTGCACGATTTCGAAGCCGGGGCGCGCCGGGTGCTGCCGCGCCCGATCTTCGGCTACGTGAACGGCGCGGCGGAAGACAACCGCACGCGCGACGACAATCGCGCCGTGTTCGACGAATACGGTTTCGTGACGCGCGTGCTGCGCAACGTGTCGCAGCGGCAGCAGACGGTCGAGCTGTTCGGCCGGCGCTATGCATCGCCGTTCGGCATCGCGCCGATGGGCATCCATGCGCTGTCGGCCTATCGCGGCGACGTCGTGCTCGCGCGTGCCGCACGCCACGCGGGAATCGCGTCGATCATGAGCGGCTCGTCGCTGATTCCGCTGGAAGACGTCGCCGCCGCCGCACCGGGCACCTGGTTCCAGGCGTATCTGCCCGGCGACGACGCGCGCATCTCCGCATTGCTCGAACGCGTCGCACGCGCCGGCTACCGGACGCTGGTGATCACGGTCGACATCCCGGTGTCCGCGAATCGCGAGAACAACGTGCGCACCGGCTTCACCACGCCGCTGCGCCCCGGGCCGCGCCTGTTCTGGGACGGCATCACGCGGCCGCGCTGGCTGGCGGGCACCTTCGCGCGCACGTTGCTGACGCACGGCATGCCGCACTTCGAAAACTCCTTCGCCACGCGCGGCGCGCCGATCCTGTCGTCCAGCGTGTTGCGGGATTTCTCCGCGCGCGATCACCTCGACTGGCAGCACCTGGAGCGGATTCGCCGGATGTGGCAAGGCGAGCTGGTCATCAAGGGCATTCTCAGCGTCGACGATGCCGTGATCGCGCGCGACGTGGGCGCCGACGCGATCATCCTGTCCAATCACGGCGGCCGCCAGCTGGACGGCGCGGTCTCGCCGATGCGCATCCTGCCTGACGTGGTCGGCGCACTCGGCGCCGACTATCCGGTCATGATCGACAGCGGCTTTCGCCGCGGATCGGACGTGCTGAAAGCGGTGGCGATGGGCGCACGCATGGTGTTCGTCGGCCGGCCGTTCAACTACGCGGCCGCGGTGGCCGGCGAGGCCGGCGTGCTGCATGCGATCGGCCTGCTGCGCGACGAAGTCGACCGGAACATGGCGATGCTGGGCGTGGATCGCTGCAGTGGCCTGACGCCCGATGTGCTGATCCGGAACACGTGAGCGGCGATGTCCTGCCCTGCGCCGGAAAGCAGGATTGCACTCGTCGGTGCATGCGCTTCCCGCCTTACCTCAGGCGTCATCGTTCGAGCCGTTGCGAATCGCCGGCTGGCTTGCTGCGCGAGGTCCGGGTGCCGCGCCGCATGTGAGCGGCGTCCATTCATGGATCGACGTGCTCGTTAAGACAACGGGCTGAGGCAACGCCGGTGCGTCGGGACGATCGCCAAGACCATCGCGCGCGCTCGACTCGGTCGCGGCGACTCCACCGTGCTCAATCCACGTTGAAATGAACGCGTACGTCCTGCCGGCTCTCGACAGGACGACCGTCATCGGTCGCCGGAAAGAAGCGCCAGCGGCGCAGCGTCTCCAGCAGGATCTGATTGAGCCGGGGATTGGGCGTCGGCTTCACCAGGTCGATATCGAACGTGCCGTCCGCGTGAACGAGGAAGCGCGCGACCGCGACCGCCTGATAGCCCTCTTCGCGAAGATCGTCGGGCAGCACGGGCAGCGGTTGCGACAGCAGGCGGGCCTGGGCGCTGCCCGACCCGGAAGGATGCGCGGCCGCCGACTCCGCATGCGCGCCCGACGCCGCCCTCACCTCGTCGGGCGCCGGATGCGCCGCTTGCGATTGCGTCGGCGCGACCGGCTGACGGACCGGTTGCGCCGCCGTGCTCCCCTTCGCCGGTGCCGCAGGCCGCACCGTCGGCATCGCCCGACGTACCGGGGCCGGCTTCGGCGCAACGCTGTGCACAGGCGCAGGCGGAGCCGCTTGCACGGGTGCAGGCATTTCGACCAACTGCATCTGGAGCGTCTCCGGCGCGTGCGGCATCGGGCCATCGCCCGGGAACAGCCGCATCGCGTCGACGAGGAACGCGCTCCAGAGTGCGGCGGCACACACGACCGCCACCGCGAACCTGCGCATGGGTCGCTCCGGCCCGGCGTACAGTGGCGAGCCGCGTCTAGTCACGATGGACCGCGACGAGAAAATGCTCGGCCCCGGCCCGCTTCGCTTCAAGCATCGCCAGGACGACGACGCCATGCGCCGCGCCGTCGTCCGCCGCGATGACGACGTCGCGATGGTGTCCGAGCCCATGCGCGACGGCGTCGCCGACGCGCGCGAGCGGCACCGGCTGCCGATCGACGAAGATCTGGTTCGCCCGGTTCACCGCCAGCGTCACGGGCCGGTCCGCCTGCAACTGCCGTGCACGCCCGCGCGGCAGGTCGATGCCGACCGCATCGAGGTGCTGCATCGCGAGCGACGTCAGCATGAACGTCGCGAGCAGGAAGAACATGACGTCGATCATCGGGATGATCTCGATGCGGCCGCGTTTCGACGCGCGCGAGCGACGCAGTTTCATGACGCCGCTCCGGCCCGCTCGCGCGCCAGGCGCAGTTCGGCGAGCCGTTCGTTCGCGAGCGCTTCGAGCTCGTCCATCAGCCCGTCGACGCGACGCGAGAAATAATTGAACGCAAACAACGCGGCCAGCGCAATCACGAGGCCGATCGCGGTCGCGACGAGCGCCTGCGCGACGCCGCCAGACACGCCCGCGGGGCTCACGAGCCCGTCGCCGCCGATCAGCCGGAACGACCGCATCATGCCGACGATCGTGCCGAGCAATCCGAGCAACGGCGCGGCGGTGACGATCGTCTCGAGCAGCCACAGGCCGCGGCTCATGTCGCGCTCGATCTGCTGCGCGGCCGCCTCGACCTTCGCCTCGACGTGCCATAGCGGCGCGTCGCCGTCGTCGAGGATCGCGGCGAGCCGCTGCACCGCATGCCCGCCCGGCAGCTCATGCGACGTGGCGCCCCGCCCGCCCCTGCCGAAGCGCCAGAACACGTACGCACGATCCAGCATGATCGCGAGCGCGACGATCGCGAGCACGCTCAACGGATAGACGACCCAGCCGCCGACGCGCAACGCATCGGCGAAACCTTCCCATTCATTCATCGTGTGTCCTTTCCCGCGCCGGCAACCGGCGGTCAGAAGTGTTTCGACAATCCCGCATAGATCGCGCGCCGCGGGCCGAACTGCGGTGCGCCGACGCCGATCCCCGAGCCGTCGCGCAATTCGTAGACGCGGCCGAACGTGTTGACGACCGACACGCGCGCGTCGAACCGGCCGACGATCGGCTCGTCGAAGCGCTCGACCACGCCGAGATTGACCTGCGTGTACCACGGCAGGCGGTCGGTGTTCGCGAAGCCCCGCCGCAAGCCGCTGCCGACGATGCCGTCGGCGCTGAACGTCGTCCTGCCGAGCGTGTACGCGCCGCCGAACGACGCGGTGATGCGCTGGTCGTGATCGAGGTAGACCCAGTTGTTCGCGATGTACGCGAGTTCGCCGGGCGTGAAGTTGAACTGCGCGGATTCGATGTTCCTGCCCTGCGCGCGGCTGTACGCGACGTTCAGGTATGCGGATACGTCGGCATGCCTGTAGCTCGACGTGAACTCGAGGCCGTACACGCGCCCGTCCTGATAGTTGAACGGCGTGAAGATCAGCGCGTTGCCGAACTGGCCTTCGTCGAGCAGGTCGGACACCTTCTTGTAGTACGCGTCGAGCCCGACCGTCACCGAGGGCGTGAGCCGCTGCGTGATGCCGATGTCGAAATAGTGACTGCGTTCGGGCTTGACCGGATCGTTCTGCGCGCTCGGACTCTGGTTCGTCGTCCCCGCGAAATTGCCGATCGTCGAATCGGATACGAGCTCGAACGCCGGCGGCGTGAAATAGCGCGCATAGCCCGCGTGCAGCACGGTCGACCCGGTCGCCTGATAGACGACGCCGATGCGCGGGCTCAACTGGCCGGCCTGCACGTACTCGTCCATGCGGTCGTAGCGCAGCCCGTAGTTCAGCGTCAGCTTCGGCGTGATCTTCCACTCGTCCTGCGCGTAGAGGCTGAACAGGTAGCCGGACTGGTCGTGCGAATCCGGAATCGTGGTCGGCACGTCCGATAGCTGGTTGCCGTTCGCATCGACGGGAAAGACCGTGACATCGTCGTCGAACACCGCATGCTCGCGCTCGAACATCAGGCCCGCGCGCAACGTGTGGCGATCGTTCAGGCGATACGTGAAGTCGGTCTGCACGCCGTTCGCGCGATTGCTGTGGAAATCGTCGGATGCGACGCCGTTGAAGATCAGGTCGCCCACCGGATCGGCGTTGAATTTCGTGCGCGTGTAGCGCGTGAACAGCGCGACCTGGTAATCGAGGGCGCCGCCGTTCGTACCCTGCAGCGCAAGCACCGCGAAGTTGTTCAGTTCCGCCTGCGTCTCGTCGAGCGCGGCGGAATCGAATGTCGACTGGCCGGCCAGCGTGTATGCCGGCGCGATGCCCGGCGTGTTCGGGATCTCGAATCGATTGCTCGTCGTGCCGAACATCACGCTTGCCCGCGTGAGCGGATTCAGCAGCAACGACATGTAGCCGAACGCGTTGCCCTGCCGCGTGTGGTCGTGCAGCGGATTGCCGTTCGAGGTCGGGGCTTCTATGCCGAGGTTGTTCTCGCCGAGCGTGCCCGAGAAGTAGTAGCTGAACGGGCCGTTCGAGCCGAATACGTCCGCGCTCGTCTGGAGTGTCTGATGGCTGCCCCCGTAGACGTCGATCGTGCCGCCGTTGCCGGTGTCGCCCGATTTCGTGCGGATGTCGACCACACCGGCCGTGCGGTAGCCATATTGCGCGGGTAGCGCGCCGGTCACGAGATTCATCTGCTCGACGATGCGCGAGTCGAGCGACTGGCCGAAGCCGCTGATCGGCTCGGGGATGATGATGCCGTTCAGCCGGTATTGCAGGTTCGCGTGATCGCCGCGTACGTGGAGCTGGCCGAACGAATCGTAGGCAACGCCCGGCGCCTGCAGCAGCACCTGGTTGAGCGGCGTGTTGTCGCCTTGCGGCAACGTGTCGATATCGGCCTGCGAGAACCGGTAGACGCTCGCGCCGGTCTCGGGCTGCAGCCCGTTGCGCGCACGATCGAGCCGCTTCGCGCTGACGGTGACCTCCATCACGTCGGCGCCGCCGAGCCTGACGTCCAGCGCCGCGGGCGCTTGCCCTTCGGCAACCGTTGCGATGCGCGTGTCCGTCGCATAACCGCGCACATCGACCACCGCCGCGTACGTGCCGGGGGCGAGGTGCTCGATCCGGAAGCGGCCGTCGGCGCCCGACTCGGCGTGCGCCACCGCGTGGCCGCCGGCATCCTGAAGCACGATCCGGGCGCCGGCGAGCGCATGGCCGTGGGTATCGGCCACGGTGCCGGCCAGCGTCGCGCCGGCGTCGGCGGCGAATGCACCACCATGACCGGCCGCGGCAAATGCCAGCATGGCGACCTGTGAAAGCAGCGAACGATTGATTTTCATTGTGCGGTTTGGGGTGGAGATCGCGTGTTCCCGCAGAAGCGCATCCAAAAATGCCGCCTCACCGCAATTGATATGATATAACATATCACTTACAGTGCACTTTTTGCCGTCGACGGCAAGGCTGCTGCCGGCACGAGCACGCGGAATGACGGCGCATCGCGCCGGATTCGAGATGATATAACATTGCATTTCTCGTGCACAACCGCCCTGTCGATGGCCGGGAAGTGGGCGTCGATCGCGCTTGCGCGCGTCGTCGAAATCCCCGTTTTGCGTGTACTAGACTGTCCTCACGGGCTGGCACCCTGCAGATCGAGGAGATACGCATGAGCACGTGCAACGAACCCCATCATGCCCACCACGACCATCAGCATGCTCCGGGCTGCGGTCACACCGCCATCCGGCATGGCGACCACGTCGACTACCTGCACGACGGCCATCTGCACCATCCGCACGGCGATCACATCGACGAACACAGGATCGAGGTCAGCGCGCAAAACCCGGACCGGTGTACGCCGGGCTGCGGTGGCCACGAGGCAGGTCACGTCCATGGGCCCGGTTGCGGGCACGAAGCGGTACCGCATGGCGATCACGTCGACTATCTGGTCGACGGACACCTTCATCATCCGCATGGCGATCATTGCGACGATCACGGGCCGGTGGAAGTGGCCTGACGGCGTTTTCAACCCGCCGGCGACAGGCCGTGCAGTCCGTGCGATGCGCACGGTGAAGCGGGCAGGCGCGTGAGTTCGCGCGCCGACGCTGTTTAACCGGCACAGCGCGATCGCGCCATCCGCCCGCATCTCGACCCAACGCAACCACGCGACACCCGGTCTGACGCGAGAATCGTCGGCGATCGCAGACGCAACCCAAGGCGCTCGAAGCAACCGCGGTGCACGGTCAATTTGAAAACAGGTTGATTATTCGAATCAATATTGACGGTTCCCGCGTGAATTTACACAATTTCTCATGGCCATCTTGATGGAATGAGGATTGCGAATGGATCAGCCCAAAGCCTGCATGGTCGCCGCCGATGCGACACCGCGCACCAAACCCTCAAACTACCCGGAGCCGTTCGCGTCCCGCATGAAGGGACGGCAGAAGCAACCGCTCGGCGATCCGTTCGGCTTGAGCCAGTTTGGTGTGAACCTGACGACATTGAGCCCCGGCGCGGTGTCTGCCCTCCACCATCGGCACTCGAAGCAGGACGAGTGGGTGTATGTCCTCAGCGGCGAGGTCACGCTCCATGTCGGGGAGGAAAGCTATCTGATGCGGCCTGGCATGTGCGCGGGGTTTCACGCGAACGGCATGCCGCACCACCTGCAAAACAACTCGACAGGCGATGCCACGATCATCGAGGTCGGCAGTCGGGTATCCGGCGACGCCGTGAGCTATGCAGCGGACGATCTCGTTGCAGTGATGGGCTCAAACGGACAGTGGGTCTTCGAGCACAAGAACGGCGAATCCTATTGATCCCGATGCCTGCTTCCGGGGAGTTGCGCGTCCCGAACGGATGCCCAGTATGTGAGTCGGGATGCCGGACAATTGCGCCAGCCACAATGGATATTCGATAATCCGACTGATAAGCGCCCCCGTTTTCGAACAGGAGATCGTCCGTGTCCATGCAGCACATTGCGTCGCTTCCATTCGCGTTCGCGAGCAGCGGCTATTTCGGTGCCGCGGGCACGCTTTTCTTCTACGCGCTGGTCGCCGCCGGTCTTGTCACGACACTGTTCAAAATCGCCAACTTTGCGGGTGTGGGAACGCAGACCGGAACGGCCAGCGTCATGACAAAGCGCGTCGTGCCGGCTCATTGGGCATGGCGACCCACCGGACAGTCTCCGATCGGCGCCTATATCGAAGAGCACGAAATCCTGGATTTGATTATCAAAGACAGGAAACTGACGTATCGACCGATTCCGTGGATCATGGAGCGCACCACGGCAAATACGACGGAGCCGATTCAGTTCAAGGTCGGTCGATTCAACGGCGCCATCCAGGTCACCAAATTCAAATACCTCTAGCCTGGTCCGGCAGACGCTCCGCCTCAACGACCGTGCCTGCACCGCGCGGGGCGGTAGCCGGCCTGGAAGGCGCATTGGACTCGGCCAACAAAAGCGCCGAAAACAACCCCTTCGACATGATAGGCACCTGCAAGTGTCGCTCGCCGATGCGACCTTGCCCGAGGATGTCGATGACGCCGGCCAATCTGGCCCGGTCTTGCATCGGGCACGCGAGTCAACAGCCGGACGTCCGCCATCGGCAGCGCCGACTGGCCGAAACCGGCGATGAACTCAACCGGCCTTACTGCCATTCTCCGAGATGACAGATCACCCAACCCGGATGGTAGCTATCCATGTCCGTGTGCCCCCAGCACCAGCCGTGCTGGTGAATGGCCTTCATCACCTGTTCGCGCCGCGCGCACGCGCTTCCCGGCGCGTATTGTCCGTCAGGCAGTAGTTGCGGCGCCGGGCCGTTCCGGCATTTGTCGTCGGCCATTTCTTCCTGATGCATCAATGCCTGGACGGCCGGTGGAATGGTGCGTGCCAACGTGGCCTTGTATTCGATGCAGGCTGGCGCCTTGGGGTCGTTGGACTTGCCGGCACACTTGGACTGGAGTTTGTCGATGTTTCTCGACACTTCCGGCGGGTACGTCTCGGCGTGCGCCGTGGCAATACATCCGGCCAGCAACAGGCAGGCGGCAGCAAGAGATCTGATCAAAATCATTTCGCGTAAGACACAATGCGTCCGGTAGCTCAGGAACCGGCGAATTATGGCATGTGCGCGTTTTCGGCGATCCGGCGTGCCGGCCGGATCGCCGAGCCCCGGCTGGACGCGGCATGCACGGACATCTCATGCCGGCAGCATCCCGGTCCTTGTTGCAGGCGACGCCCCTACGATCCCGGCCTTGAGCATCTCCTCGACATTCATCTTGCGCAGCCAGGCGTTCGCGGCTCCAGCGCCTTCACCGGCACGATCGACAAGACGTCCATGCTGCCGCACTTCGAGCACCGCTCGCAAGACTGGCGCCCTCCCTTTTCAACCGGGTTGACGGCCGAGGAACGGACCAAAGCACCGGGCCGGCCTCGATCGATCCGGGATCAACGCGCAGCGACCGAACGCTTGTCGGTTCGGAGACTCATGCTGGCGAGCATCAGCAAAGCGGGAGCCAATTTATCAAATCCGACAGGCCGGTAGCGGCAGATCCTGAAATCCAACGGTGCGTCATGGAAACCTGAGCCGCAGCGGAACGACGTCGGCAAGCGCAATGGTCGGCGGATTGCCATGCGACGCGGAAGAAGCCGCTTTGGCCGCACGGGTTTGCCGGCGGCCCGAACCTGATTGCCAGACGCTCACTGTCCGGCCAGCCCAATGAAGCATTCACGCCCCCCGTTCGGCGCCGCCCCCCGCCCGCCTTCGCTCAGATACGCCGCTCGCGCATCCGATCGTTGACCCTCTCGCGCACGAACGCCAGAAAAGCGGACGCAAGACGCGAAGGCGGCTGCCGGTCGGACGTGACGATGCCGTATTCGAACGGGATCGCCGGCACGAAGTCATGCACCGAGACTTCGTCGGTCACGTAATCGGTGGAAACCGGATCGATGATCGACACGCCGGCGCCGCGCGCGACAAACGTCGCGATCGCGGCCGACAACTGACACTCGGCGCTCATCACCCGCTCGATCCGCTGCGCGGCGAAGATTTCGTCGATGATGCGGCGCGTATCCAGCTCGCGCGGAAACGAGATGAACTTCTCGCCCGCCAGGTCTTCAGGTGTGATGACCCCTTTGCTGGCAAGCCGGTGCCCTTTGGGCACGATGCATTTCATGTCGGCCTTGAACAGCGCCTCGAGCCTCACGCCCGGCTGCCACGTCGTGTACGTCACGAGGCCGATGTCGCACTGCTCGCTCGCCACGAGTTCGCCGACCAGCCTCGTCCCGTAGATGAGCAGCGACACGGCCACGCCTTCGTGTTCCCGCGTGAAATCGGTAATCCACTCCGGCAGCAGGTTCAACGCCAGCGCCGGCGCCGCGGCGATGTTCAGCGATCCCCGGGTGAGGGAACGGATCTGCTGCGCCGCCTGGGCAATCCGCTCGACGCCGACAAACGAGCGCTCCACTTCCTGGTAGAGCAGCAACGCGTCCGCGGTGGGGAAAAGCCTGCCTTTCTCGCGCGTGAACAGGCTGAAGCCGATTTCCGACTCCAGATCGAGGATCAGGCGCGTCACGGCCGGCTGCGTGATGTGCAGCATCTCGGCAGCCCGCGTAATCGACTGCCGCAGGATCACCGCCCGGAACGCTTCCAGCTGACGGCTCTTCATCTCCTACCCCATAACATTCATGCATTCATCGCCATGAATTACTGATTTGACGGCATGGTTCTGGCAAACAAAACTACAAGTAACCCGGATCGCACCGGGTGAATCGCAGCATAACATTTCAATATGGATGGAGACTCTGATGCGCAAATGTATCGTCCCGATTCTGCTCGCCGGCGCTTTCGCCGCGCAGGCCCATGCCGAAACGACGCTCTACGTCGGCGCCTTCGGCGGATCCTTCGAACAACTGCTGCGGGAAAAGATCATCCCGCCGTTCGAGAAAGCAAACAACGTCAAGGTGGTGGTCGTCCCCGGCGACTCGACCACGACCATGGCGCGCCTTCAGGCGCAAAAGGGCAAGGAAAGCCTCGATGTCGTGTTTCTCGACGACGGCCCGATGTACCAGGCGATCCAGCTCGGTTTCTGCGACACGCTGACCGACGCCCCCGTCTACCGGAACCTCTACGACGTCGCCCGCTTCAAGAGCAACAAGGCCGTGACGATCGGGATGAACGCCACCGGCCTCGTCTACAACGAGCGGCTGTTCGCGGCGAAGGGATGGGCGCCGCCGACCTCGTGGCGCGATCTTGCCGACCCGCGCTACAAGGGCAAGGTCGTGTTTCCGAACATCAGCAACGGCTACGGCCTGCAGGCCCTCATCGTGCTCGCCCGCCTGAACGGCGGCAGCGAGCAGAACATCCAGCCCGGCTTCGACAAGATGACGTCCTCGATCGCGCCGAACGTGCTGTCGTTCGATCCGTCGCCCGGGAAAATCTCCGAGCTGTTCCAGACGGACAGCATCGCGCTTGCCGCATGGGGTGACGGCCGCACGCAGGCGCTGCGCAACCAGGGCGTGCCGGTCAAGTTCGTGGCGCCGAAGGAAGGCGCGGTGGTTCTGGGTCTGAGCATGTGCCCGGTCAAGCACGACGCACCGAACGAACTCGCGCAGAAGTTCGTGCAGTTCTCGCTGTCGCCGGCCATCCAGGCGATGTACGCGGAAGAAGAAGGCGTCGCGCCGGCCAACAAGCTGACCCATCTGCCCCCGGCGGTCGCCGCGCGCGTCTCCACGCCGGATGCCGTCGCGAAGATGCTCAAGGTCGACTGGGACGTGGTCAACGACAAGCGCGCCGCCTGGACCCAGGAATGGAACCGCAACGTGGAGCGTTGAGCCGCGGCAGGCACCTGAAGGCGGCAGGCGACGCCGCCAGGTGCCCTTTCCCGGTCGCCGGTGTATTTCGAAGGTCTAAAGAGTCATGAGCTATTTACGGATCGAACGCCTGAACAAGCGGTACGGCGAGACTGTCGTGGTCGACGGCCTGAGCATCGACGTCGCGCGCGGCGAGTTCGTCTCGCTGCTCGGGCCCTCGGGCTGCGGCAAGACGACGACGCTGCAGATGATCGCCGGCTTCGTCGAACCGACGGCGGGCGACATTATCCTCGAGGGCCGCTCGCTGGTCGGCGTGCCGCCTGCCAAGCGCGGCCTCGGCATCGTGTTCCAGAGCTACGCGCTGTTTGCCCACATGACGGTCGCGGAGAACGTCGAGTTCGGCCTGCAGATGCGGCGCGTCGACCGCGCCGCGCGCAAGCGCCAGAGCCTCGCCGCGCTCGACCTCGTTCAGCTGGGCCGTCACGCGTCGAAGTACCCGCGTGAACTGTCGGGCGGCCAGCGCCAGCGCGTCGCGCTCGCACGTGCACTCGTCATCGAGCCGCCGTTGCTGCTGCTCGACGAGCCGCTCTCCAACCTCGACGCGAAACTGCGTCACGACATGCAGGCCGAACTGCGGGCCATCCAGCGGAAGGTCGGCACGACGACCGTCATGGTCACGCACGATCAGGCGGAAGCGCTGGCCATCAGCGATCGCGTCGCGCTGCTCAATCAGGGGACGGTGGTCCGCTTCGATACGCCGACCGGCGTCTACGACGACCCCGGCAGCTTCTTCGCGGCCGACTTCATCGGTCGCGCCAACGTGCTGCGCGGCCAGGTCGCCTACGACGGCACGCAGCACGTGCTCAAGGTGGGGCCGGCGAGCCTGCCGCTCGATGCGCCGCACCCGTGCGGCGAGCATGCGTTCTCGTTGCGTCCCGAACGCATCGCGCTGGTCGAGAGCGGCACGGGTCACGTCGACGGGCAGGTCAGCGCGTGCGCGTTTCAAGGCAACTGCTGGTCGGTCAACGTCAGCACCGGGATCGGCGAGCTGCAGGTCCAGCTGGCGAACAGCGGCAACGCAGTGGCACAGGTCGGCGATGCGGTCGGCCTCTACTGGCACGACACGGCACTGCGCCCGCTCGCGTCGCCTGCCGCGGAGGGCCCGCGATGAGCACTTCCCGCCCCATGATCCCGCCGCTGCGACCGGATGCGAAGCGCCGCCGGCGGCCGGCCGGCCCGCTCCTCGTCGCGCCCGTCTCGCTGCTCTTCGCGTTGCTGCTCATCGTGCCGATGGCACTCGTCGGCATGCTGAGCCTGCAGGGCTTCGACGCGGCGTCGGGCGGCGTGCTCGACGTCTACTCCTGGCACAACTACGTGCAGATCGTCAGCGATCCGTATTATCACGGGATCTTCCTGCGCACGTTCGGTCTCGCGCTCAGCGTCACCGTCGGCACGATCGTGCTGGGTGTCCCCGAGGCTTACTTCATCTTCCGCATGTCGGCTCGCTGGCGGTCGTTCTTCCTGATCCTGACGCTGGGGCCGCTGTTCATTTCGGCCGTGGTGCGCACGCTCGGCTGGTCGATCCTGCTGGACGGTCAGGGCGTCGTCGCCCAGGTGCTGACCGGCCTGCACCTGGTCGATACGCCGCCGCAGATGCTGTTCACGTTTCCCGCGGTGGTGGTCGTGCTGGTTCACGCACTGGTTCCGTTGATGGTGCTGTCGGTCTGGACCTCGCTGCAAGGCCTCGATCCCCAGATCGCCAACGCGGCCGTGTCGCTCGGCGCGAGCCCGTTCACCGTATGGCGCCGCATCGTCCTGCCGCAGACCCTGCCCGGCGTCCTGTCCGGCAGCCTGATCGTGTTCGCGCTGACCGCGAGCGCGTTTGCAACGCCGGCGCTGATCGGCGGGCGACGCCTCAAGGTGGTCGCGACCGCCGCCTACGACGAGTTCCTGCACAGCATGAACTGGCCGGCAGGCGCCGCGATCGCGGTTTGCCTGCTCGTGCTCAATCTCGGCGTCGTCGCGCTCTACAGTCGCGTGATCGAGCGACGCGTCAAGCGCCGTCTTGGAGAGGCCACATCATGAACCGGAACGGTCCTTTCGCACTGGGCTTCCATACCCTCTTCACCGTGTTTCTGATCGCGCCGCTGGCGATCGTCTGCCTCGTCGCGTTCACGCCGGGCAATCTCCTCAGCGTGCCGACCGTGCACTTCTCGACGCGCTGGTTCCATGCACTCGTCAGCGATCCGGATTTCACCCAGGCGTTCGGGAACAGCCTGTGGCTCGCCACGCTCTCGGCCACGCTGGCGGCGATGCTCGGCGTACCGGCGGCGCTGGGCCTGACGCGCTACCGCTTCGCCGGCCGCGACGCGATCCAGTCGCTGCTGCTCTCGCCGCTGATGATTCCGCCTGTCGTGATCGGCGTCGCATTGCTGCAGCTGTTCACGCGCATCGGCGTCTCCGGGTCGTTCGTGTCGCTCGTGATGGCGCACGTGATGCTGGTGTTCCCGTATTGCCTGCGCCTCATCATGGCTTCGCTGGTCGTGACGACGCGGGATGCGGAACACGCCGCCATCTCGCTCGGCGCAAGCGCGTGGACCACCTTCCGGCGCATCACGCTGCCCGCGCTGGTGCCGGGCATCGCCGCCGGCTGGGTGCTGGGTTTCGCAAGCAGTTTCGACGAACTGACGGCGACCATCTTCATCGCGGCGCCGACCACGATCACGCTCCCGGTGCGCATCTACATGAGCATGACGGAGACCGTCGATCCGATGGTCGCGGCCGTCGCCACGGTCATCATGGCCGTCACGCTGGGCCTGATGTTCGCGCTCGACCGGCTCGTCGGGCTCGACAAGGTTCTTATGGGGAAACAGGGATGAAACAGGAATATGACTTCGCGATCGTCGGCGGCGGCCTGGTCGGCATGGCGATCGCCTACGGGCTCGCCAAGCGCGGCCAGAAGACGATCGTGCTCGACGGCGAGGATTCCAGCGTGCGTGCGGCGCGCGGAAACTTCGGCCTGATCTGGGTGTCCGGCAAGGGCCGGAAGCAGGTCGACTACGGTCGCTGGTCGCTCGAATCGGCGCTGCTGTGGCCGGCGTTCGCGGCGGAGCTCGAAGAGGCGTCCTCGCTCAGTCTCGGCTACTCCCGCGCGGGCGGCATCAACATCGCGATGACCGACGAAGCGCTGGCAGGCAGCGTGGATACGCTACGCCATATACACGCTCAGGACGCGCGCCTCACGTACGACGTCCTGGATCGCCGGCAGCTGGCGGAACGCATCCCGGAGATCGGCCCGAGCGTGGCCGGCGCGGTCTACTCGGAAAACGACGGCCACGTGAGCCCGCTCTATACGCTGCGGGCGCTGTTCCTCGCGTTCGAGCGGGCCGGCGGCGACTACGTGCCGGAGGCGCCCGCCCGCTCGATCGAGCGCGCGAACGGCGGCTTTCGCATCGATACCGGCAAGCGCACGGTCGAGGCCGGGCGCGTCGTCCTGTGCGCGGGCCTCGGCAACCGGGAACTCGCGCCCATGGTCGGGCTGAGCGCACCCGTCGTGCCGCTGCGCGGCCAGATCCTCGTGACCGAGCGCGTGCGCCCGTTCCTCAGGTATCCGACGCTCTCGGTGCGTCAGACGGCGGAGGGATCGCTCCTGCTCGGCGAATCCGCGGAGGACGTCGGCATGGACGACGGCGTCACGCCCGAGATCGTCGCGCACATCGCCCGCAAGGCCGTGACGCAGTTCCCGCTGCTGAAAGGGGTCCGCGTCGTGCGCGCATGGGGCGCCCTGCGCGTGATGACGGCGGACAGCATGCCCGTCTACGAGGAATCCGTCACGCACCCCGGTGCGTTCATCGCCACCTGCCACAGCGGCGTGACGCTCGCCGCCGCGCATTGCGAGTTGCTGGTCGGCTGGCTGCTCGGCGGTCAACGCCCTTCTCTTCTGGACTACTTCTATGCAAAACGATTCGCTGTTTAGTCAGATCGACGGCACCAGGCCGCGCACCGTGCGGATCGTCGTCGACGGGCGCGAGGTGGACGTGCCGGAATATGCCAGCGTGGCGGCCGCACTCCTGTACGCCGACGTCACGGTGTTCCGTCATACCCCGGTAGGCGCCGCGCCGCGCGCGCCGTATTGCATGATGGGCGTGTGCTTCGATTGCCTGGTCGAAATCGATGGCATGCCTAACCAACAGGCCTGCATGGTGCGCGTGCGCGACGGGATGATCGTCAAGGCCATGGCCGGCGCGAGGGCACTCGTATGACAATCGAAACTGTGGACCTCATCATCGTCGGCGCGGGCCCGGCCGGCATGGCATGTGCGCTCGACGCGACACGTGCGGGCCTCGGCGTGCTGGTACTCGACGAGAACCCGACGCCCGGCGGCCAAATTTATCGGAACGTCGGCTATTCGCCGCTGCCGGATTCGACGCTGCTCGGTGAAGACTATACCCAGGGCGCCGACCTCGTCGTGCGCTTCCTGCAATCCGGCGTGCGTTACTGGCCCGAAACTCTCGTGTGGCAGATCACGCGCACGCTGGAGATCAGCTTCACGCGGCGCGGCGCCACCACGGTGAGCGGGCAGATCCGTGCGAAAGCCGTGGTCATCGCCAACGGCGCCTACGAGCGGCCCTGCCCGGTCCCGGGCTGGACGCTGCCCGGCGTCATGGGCGTCGGGGCCGCGCAGACGCTTCTGAAGTCGTCGGCCCTGCTGCCCGCCGGGCCGGTCGTGCTGGCGGGCAGCGGGCCGCTGATGTATCTGTTCGCGTGGCAGCTCATCCAGGCAAACCGGCCGCCGGCGGCGCTCCTCGATACGACGCCTGCCCGCAACTACTGGCGCGCGCTCGCGGACCTGCCCGGCGCGTTGCGTACGCCGGCGTACCTGCTCAAGGGCCGCCGCCTGCTGAGTGCGATCCGGCGCAGCGGCATTCCGCGGATTCGCCACGTGACGCAACTGTCCGTGGAAGGCGACGGCCGTGCGGAGTCGGTGCGATACACGGCGGGCGGACGCACGTCGACGCTCCAGGCGAACGTCGTCCTGCTGCATCAGGGCGTGGTGCCCAACGTGCAGCTCACGCGTTCGATCGGCTGCGAGCATCGCTGGGACGAAGCCCAGCTTTGCTGGCATCCGCGCACCGACGCATGGGGAGAGACCACGGTGCCCAACCTCTTCATTGCGGGCGATGGCGCCGGGATCCACGGCGCGCTCGCGGCCCGCACCGCGGGTGCGCTGACCGCGCTGACCGTGTGCCACCGGCTCGGCGCGCTGAGCCGCGATGCGCTCGACCGGCAGGCCGCCCCGCTGCGGCGGCATCTCGACCGGCACCGCGCCGTGCGTCCTTTCCTCGACACGTTGTACCGTCCGGCGGACGCCTTTCGCCGCCCGGCCGACGAGACGATCGTCTGCCGCTGCGAGGAAGTCAGCGCGGGCGAGATCCGGGCGATGGCCCGCCTCGGCTGTACCGGGCCCAACCAGAGCAAGTCGTTCTCCCGTTGCGGAATGGGGCCGTGCCAGGGTCGCCTGTGCGGCCTCACGGTCGCCGAACTGCTCGCCGAGGCGCACGCGAAGCCCGTGGCGGAAGTCGGCTACTACCGCATCCGGCCGCCCATCAAGCCGGTGAGTCTCGGCGATCTTGCCGCGTCTCACGTCCCCGATCCCGAAGCAGCCAAACCGACGGAGTTTGCACCCAAATGAATCACACCCCTATCGTCAGAACCGCAGGCAACGCACGCATGAGCAAGATGGTGCGCGCGGGCAATCTTCTCTTTCTCGCCGGACAGACGTCGTCGGGCGCACCGGATGCGCACACGATCGAGGAACAGGCCGCCGAGGCGCTCGGGCGCATCGACGCCTTGCTGGAACAGGCGGGCAGCAGCCGGCAGCAGTTGCTGTCGGTCACGATCTACCTGAAGGACATGGCGCTGTTCGATCGCATGAATGCCGTCTGGCAGGGCTGGGTCGACCCGCACCACCTGCCGGCCCGCTGCACGGTGCAGGCCACGCTCGGGCTGCCGGAGTTGCTGGTGGAGTTCAGTGCGACGGCCGCGGTCTGACGCGTCGCGTGCTGCCCGGAGGCAAGGCGTCGGCCACGGTTGCCTTGCCTCCGCGTCGAACGACGTCCGCGCGACGGCGAACGGCTTCGTCGCCGCGCGCCGGGCGGAGCCGGCATGACACGCCGACCTGGCCGTGACGCATCGCACGGCCCCCGCCACGCCATGCCACGCCACGTCGCGGCGAAGCCCCCTTCTCCCTGTCGACAACCTCCCGCAAAACCGGCCGGCGTCGAGCCACGCATCGTTCGCCACGCCGTCGCACGTCACGCAGACGGCCTGACGGAACCCGCTTCGTCATACGCGACGATGTTCAGCCCTTCCGCCGCATCCGGCGCGACGAAGTAGCGCGTGATCCGTTCGAACTCGGCGTCGGTCGCCTGGAACGGATGGTCCCCGCGCGCATTGCGCCGGTGCAGGCGCGCCTTGCAGACCGCATCGTCGACGTCGAGGTAATGCAGCCGATGGTCGCAGCCGGCGGCCCGCGCCACGTCGAGCCCCCACGCGCGCGCGGCGACGGTGTTGAACGGAACGTCGAGCACCACCGACACGCCGGCCCGCAGCAGCGCGCGGACATGATCGGCAAGCACGTGCCTGACGCGCGCCGCGCAGCGGACATAGTCTTCGATCGACAGGATCTCGTCCGGATAGAGGTGGGCGAGCCAGACGTCCTCGCTGATCGGCACGCTCGGCCCGGCGCTCGCGAGCCGCGCGACGAGGGTCGATTTTCCGGATGCGATCTTGCCGCATACCATGTGGAGCAGCGCGGCATCGTTCGATGCCGCCGCGTGAAACGGCTTCCCGGTCTGCATGTTCAGGTTCTCCATGGCATGCCCGAAAAGCAAAAACCCGCCTTCCGGGCGGGTTTTGACGATATGCATCCTGTCGATCGCTACCCCGCCGGCACACTTGCGGCGTCAATAATCGGGCGGACAGGCGATCGGTTCATGCGTGCCAGCATAGCCAACGGCCGGATCGCGGGCAAGCGGATTCGGGCGGCGTCCGTCCGCCTGCCCGCTTGAGGCCGGCGCGCATTCCGGCCGCCGGCGACGGCGGGGCCGTGCCGTGCGTCATCCGCGCGCCGCGTTCCGGCTCATCGCGTCGAGTTGCCGGACGATCTCCGCACGCAATTCGGCCGGCATCTCGACGCTGTCGAGCAGCGTCGAAATCCACAGCCCGTCGGCCGCGAGCCGGCAGATCATCAGCGTCGCGGCCTGCTCGAGCGGCACCGGATCGGGGCGCGCCCATTCGCGCATCGGCACCGACCAGCGCGCGCGCGTGTCCTGGTCGGTAATCATCGACGCGACCAGCACGCGCAGCACATCGGTACTCGCGGCCGGGTGCGACTCGTCGAGCACGGCGTGCACGTAGGCGCGCGCCGCCGCGCCGTCGCCGGCGGAATCCGCCGCCATCCGCGCGGCCATCTGCACGGCGAACCGCTCGGTGGCCTGCCCGAACAGCGCATCCAGCAGCCCCTGCTTGTTCGCGAAGTGGTACTGCAACGCGCCTTTCGTCACGCCGGCCCGCTCGGCCACCGCATCGAGCGTCAACGCGACCACGCCGTGATGCGTCGCGATGTCCGACGCGGCCGCCAGCAGCTGCGCGCGCACCTGGTCCGGCGCTTTTTTTCGCCGCACGCCGGCGGCGACAGCCGGCGCCGCCGCACCGTCAGACGCCCGTGCGGCGGCGGTTTCGGCCGGCCCGACAGGCGCGGACACATCGTGCGAAGCGGGTTCGAGGCGTTTTTTCATGAGGCGGATGGTAGCACCCGGGCGTCTCGATATAAACATTCCGGCTGGATGGTATGATCCGCCGCATGAACAAACCCGCCCCCTCCTCCTGGTCCGCGCTCGACACCGCGATCGCCCGTGGACGCGACGCGCTCCTGCGTCTTCAGCAGCCCGACGGCAGCTGGTGTTTTGAACTCGAATCCGACGCGACGATCACCGCGGAATACATCCTGATGATGCATTTCATGGACAAGATCGACGACCTTCGCCAGGAGAGGATGGCGCGCTACCTGCGCGCCAACCAGCGGCTCGATACGCATGGCGGATGGGCGCTGTACGTCGACGGCGACCCGGACGTGTCGTGCAGCGTGAAGGCGTACTTCGCGCTGAAGGCGGCCGGCGACAGCGAACACGCCCCGCACATGGTCCGCGCGCGCGACGCGATCCTGAAGCTCGGCGGCGCGGCGCGCGCGAACGTGTTCACGCGCATCCTGCTCGCGACCTTCGGCCAGGTGCCGTGGCGCGCGGCGCCGTTCATGCCGATCGAATTCGTGCTGTTCCCGAAGTGGGTGCCGATCTCGATGTACAAGGTCGCATACTGGGCGCGGACGACGATGGTGCCGCTCCTGGTGCTGTGCTCGCTCAAGGCGCGCGCGCGCAATCCGCGCAACGTCTCGATCCGCGAGCTGTTCGTCACGGCGCCCGACGACGAGCGCCACTATTTCCCTCCGGCGCGCGGCATGCGCCGGCTGTTCCTCGCGCTCGACCGCACGGTCCGCCACATCGAGCCGCTGATGCCGAAGCGCCTGCGGCAGCGCGCGATCCGGCATGCGGAAGCCTGGTGCGCGGAGCGCATGAACGGCGAGGACGGGCTCGGCGGCATCTTCCCGCCGATCGTCTACAGCTACCAGATGATGGACGTGCTCCGCTACCCGGACGACCATCCGCTGCGGCGCGATTGCGAGAACGCGCTGGAAAAGCTGCTGGTCACGCGCCCGGACGGCAGCATGTATTGCCAGCCGTGCCTGTCGCCGGTGTGGGACACCGCGTGGAGCACGATGGCGCTCGAACAGGCGCGCGGCGTCGCCACGCCGCAGGCCGGCGAGCCGGACGACACGCTGCGCGACCTCGACGCCCGCATCGCGCGCGCGTACGACTGGCTGGCCGTGCGCCAGGTGAACGACCTGCGCGGCGACTGGATCGAGAACGCACCGGCGGAAACCGAGCCGGGCGGCTGGGCGTTCCAGTACGCGAATCCGTACTACCCCGACATCGACGACACCGCGGTCGTCACCGCGATGCTCGATCGCCGCGGCCGCACGCATCCCGACGCGCACGGCCGGAACCCGCATGCGCCGCGCGTCGCGCGCGCGCTCGACTGGATGCGCGGGCTGCAGTCGCGCAACGGCGGCTTCGCGGCGTTCGACGCCGACTGCGACCGCATGTACCTGAACGCGATCCCGTTCGCCGATCACGGCGCGTTGCTCGATCCGCCGACCGAAGACGTGTCGGGCCGCGTGCTGCTGTGCTTCGGCGTGACGAAACGCGCGGAAGAGCGCGCGTCGCTCGCGCGCTGCATCGACTACGTGAAGCGCACGCAGCAACCTGACGGCAGCTGGTGGGGCCGCTGGGGCACGAACTACATCTACGGCACGTGGAGCGTGCTGGCCGGCCTCGCGCTCGCCGGCGAGGACCGGTCGCAGCCGTACATCGCACGCGCGATCGACTGGCTGCGCGCGCGGCAGCATGCGGACGGCGGCTGGGGCGAGACGAACGACAGCTATATCGACCCGCGGCTGGCCGGCACCAACGGCGGCGAGAGCACGTCGAACTTCACCGCGTGGGCGCTGCTCGCGCAGATGGCGTTCGGCGACTTCGAATCCGAATCGGTGAAGCGCGGCATCGCGTATCTGCAATCGGTGCAGCAGGACGACGGCTTCTGGTGGCACCGCTCGCACAACGCGCCGGGCTTCCCGCGCATCTTCTACCTGAAGTATCACGGCTATACCGCGTACTTCCCGCTGTGGGCGCTCGCGCGCTACCGGCGGCTCGCGGGCGCCGCGGCTTCGGCAGCGGCCGCGCGCGATGCCGAGGCCGTCGCGGCGACGGACGCAACGCTCGCCTGACCGGTCGCGCGGCGCTTCGCCGGGCCGGCATCGCCCGGCCCGGAATCGGGCTGCCGGGGGGGCCGCCGGGCGCACCGGCGCGTCGATCTGCGATGATGTCGGGCGCGGGATCGCGCGTCGCCGCCGGCGCGCCCCGTTCCCCCCAACCCGACGAAGCAGGTCCATCATGATCGACGTTTCCTCCATCACCGATGCGTTCGCCCCGAGCGGCGAGCCGACGCAGTACCGCGTGTCGCCCGAGAAGCTGATTTCCGGCGATCCGCTGCACACGCTCACGCCGGGCTTCGCGAGCCCGTGCGGCCGTTTCTCGACCGGCATCTGGGAAAGCACGCCCGGCTGCTGGCACGTCGCGTACACCGAGGCGGAATACTGCGAGATCCTCGCAGGCATATCGGTGATCACCGACCTCGACGGGAACCGCAAGACCCTGCGCGCCGGCCACCGCTTCGTGATTCCGCCGGGCTTTCGCGGCACATGGGAAGTGGTCGAGCACACGCGGAAGATCTTCGTCGCATACGACGAGCAGCCGCCGGAGTAAGCGCCCCACGCCCGTTGCATGCGCAACAGTGCGCCCCAATTTGCCACGGCATTCCACGGCGATGACACGGCATTGACACACGCGGCCGGTAATTTCCGCTCGTCCCGTCCCGTGTGTCGCCATGCTTGCCCTGCTTCTCGCCGCCTTCTACGAAACCGCCCGCCAGGGAAGCGTGACCGCGGCCGCGAAGCGTCTCGACGTCAGCCAGCCGACGATCACGTCGCGCATCCAGCAACTCGAACGCCACTACGGCGTCGAGCTGTTCCATCGCCGCGGCAATCGTCTCGATCTCAGCGACGCCGGTGCGTCGCTGATGCCGATGATCGGCCAGATGCTGCAGATGGAGAACGACATCGATTTCGCGCTGCGCAACGAGCGCGAACTGCATACGGGCAACCTGCGCGTCGGCACGACCGGCCCGTTCTACATCCTGCCCGCGATCGCCGCGTTCCGGCGCCAGTATCCGGCCGTGAAGATCAGCGTCGAGATCGGCAACTCGCAGCAGGTGCTCGACGCGCTCGTCGATTTTCGCGTCGACGTCGCCGTGTCGTCGCAGCGCGACGACGATCCGCGTTTCGTCCGCCATACGATCGCGAACGATCCGCTCGTGCTGGTCGTCCACCGTTCGCATCCGCTCGCCGCGCGCGCGTCGGTCGCGCTCGCCGCGCTGGCCGGCGAGACGCTGCTGCTGCGCGAGGCCGGCTCGCGCACGCGCGCGCTGATGGAACACGTGCTGCGGCACGCAGGCATCCACGTACCGGCGAGCGCGATCGAGCTCGGCAGCCGCGAGGCGATCCGCGAGGCGGTGCGGCACGACATGGGCTGCACGCTGATGCCGCGCGGCGAGGTCGGCCTGCATCCCGAGCTGCGCGCGGTCCCGCTCGCCGACGACATGCCGCCGATGCACGAATACCTCTACTACCTCGACGCGCGCGCCGGGACGCGGCTGATCGCCGCGTTCATGGCCAACGTCGGGGGCCGCGACGCGCGCATGCCGGCGCACGCCTGACGACGCCCGCGCTCAGGCCGTCTCGAACAGCTCCACGATCCGCCAGCCGCGCTGCAGCGCCACCGCCCGCAACCGTTCGTCCGGATTCGTCGCGACCGCATCGGTCACCGTCTCGAGCAGCGGCACGTCGTTGTGCGAATCGCTGTAGAACCAGCTGCGTTCGAAGTCCGACCATGCAAGGCCGAGCGATGCGAGCCACGCGTCGGTGCGCACGATCTTCCCCTCCCGATAGCTCGGCACGCCGCATGGACGCCCCGTATAGCGCGACTCGGGGTGCCCGTCGACGGTCTCGGGTTCGCACGCGATCAGCGCGTCGATGCCGAACGCGCGCGCGATCGGCCGCGTGATGAACGCATTCGTCGCGGTCACGACGCAGCACAGGTCGCCGCGGGCGCGATGATGGCGCACGAGGTCGAGCGCGGCCGGCGCAATCGCCGGCCGCACGACGTCGGCCATGAAGCACGCATGCCAGTGCGCGAGCCGCTCCCGCGAAAAGCGGGCGAGCGGCGCGAGCATGTCGCGCAGATGCGCGTGGATATCGAGCATGCCGGCCGCGTAGCCGGCCGAAAAGGCCGCGTCGATGCGGGCGAATTCGGCCGCGTCGACGAGGCCGTGTTCGACCATGAAACGGCCCCAGGCCTGGTCGCTGTCGAACGGAATGAGGGTGAAGTCGAGATCGAAAAGCGCGAGTTGCGTCATCGAATGAAACGTCGTGTGATCGGGGAGGAATGAAAAACGCGCGGCCCCGCCGATGCGAGGCCGCGCACCAAGGCCGCCGGCGCGGGTCGTGCACGCCGGCGGCTACCGGGGATGCGACGCCGGCCGCCCGGCCGGCGCCTGTCAGCCGGACACGCCCATCGCCGGATCGCTGATGCCGTCCTTGCCGGTTTCGACGCGGCCCGCGAAGCGGCGCACGAGACCGTTCTCGGCCGACAGCGTGAAGTCGTACCAGCCGCTCGACGCGACGAGCGTCCAGTACGGCTCGACCTGCATCCCGGCCGGCACCGCGTAGCCCCACGGGCCGTCGGTGCGGTACGCGTTCGACGTGACCGTGACCTGGCTCGCCGCGTTGCCGACGTTCATGATCGTCAGGTACACGGCGTCGTTCGCCGGGTCGTAGCACACGCGGATTTCCGGCGCCGGGCCGCTCGCGGCCTTCGCGACGTTGCCCTGGAATTCGCGCAGGAAGCCGTTCGGCCCGAGCACCCACAGGTCGTAGTTGCCCGCATCGTCGGCCACCACCGTCCACGAATCCGACAGTTGCTTGCCTGCTTCGACGGTATAGCGGCGCGGCATGCGATCGAGATGCAGCTTGTCGTACACGTGGAACACCGCGCCGACCGAGCCCGTGTTGCTGAACGTGAGCCACAGCAGCCCGCCCGACACGTCGGCGTTCGCGCTCGCATGCAGTTCGTACGGCAGCGCGCGCGACGGCCGCGCGCCCTGCGGCTGCACCGGCATCTGCTGTGCGCCGACCGACGGCACGGGCACCGCGCCCTGCAGGCTCTGCTGCAGATGCTGCGCGTCGGCCGCGGCCTTGGTCGGCGCCGGCAGCGACGTCGTCGGGTTGCCGTTGGGGTTCCTGAAGTTGAACGCCGACGTCATGTCGCCGCACACCGCGCGGCGCCACGGGCTGATGTTCGGCTCCTGCACGCCGAAGCGCTGCTCGAGAAAGCGCAGCACCGACGTATGGTCGAACACTTCCGAGTTGACCCAGCCGCCCGTGCTCCACGGCGACACGACGAACATCGGCACGCGCGGGCCGGGCCCGTACGGGCGGCCGTCCGGCGCGAGCGGCGACGAATCGCCGGGCGGGTTCGGCAGCGTGAAGTACTCGTACTGCGTGGTCACGGTCGACTTGCCCGCATACGTGCCGTCCGTGTTGCGCGACGGCGGGTTCGGCGGCGGCATGTGATCGAAGAAGCCGTCGTTCTCGTCGTAGTTCACGAACAGCACGGTCTTGCTCCACACGTCCGGGTTCGCGGTCAGCGTGTCGAGCAGGCGCTGCAGGTAGTACGCGCCCTGCCCCGGCGTCGACGCGCCGGGATGCTCGCAGTACGCGGTGGGCGACACGATCCAGCTCACCTGCGGCATCCGGTTCGCCGCGATGTCGTCGGCGAGCGACTGCAGGAACCCGCCGTCGGGCATCGTGTTGCCGATCCCCTTGTACAGCGGCGACAGCGCTTCCATCGCGGGCGTGTACGGCGCGTTCGGCGAGCCGGGCACCGTCTCGTTGACCTTGCGGAACGTCGCGAAGCCGGCGAGCGGGTTGTCGGTGTAGTTGTCCGGCATGTTCTGGTAGACCTTCCAGCTCACGCCGGATGCCTGCAGGCGCTCCGGGTAGGTCGTCCACGTGAGGCCCGTCTTCGACGACGCGAGCCCGTCCCAGCCGTCGTTGTTCACGACGGCCGTGTTCGAACCCGTCGGGCCGTTCGTGCCGGTCCACAGGAAGATCCGGTTGGAGTTCGTGCCGCCGTGCAGCGAGCAGTGGTACGCGTCGCACACGGTGAACGCGTTCGCGAGCGCGAAGTGGAACGGCAGGTCCGACTGGCGCAGGTAGCCCATCGACGCGTCGCCCTTCGACGCGGGCCACGCGGTCATCCGGCCGTTGTCCCACGCCGAATGCGAATCGGTCCACGAGTGCGCGCCGCCGACCAGCAGCGCATTGCCCTTCGTGCTGTCGAGGTAGAACGGCAGCACCGGGCGCTTGCCGTCGTTCTGCAGCCAGACCGGCGCGCCGCCCGGCTGCGGGATCGTCAGACGGTCGCCGAAGCCGCGCACGCCGGGCATCGTGCCGAAGTAGTGGTCGAACGAGCGGTTTTCCTGCATGAAGATCACGACGTGCTGCACGTCGTTGATCGTGCCGGTCTGGTTGTTGGCGGGAATCGCGAGCGCGCGCCGGATCGCCGGCGGGAACATCGAGAGGGCCGTGCCGGCGGCGGCGGCACGGAGAAACGAACGGCGGTCGATGGAAGTCATGATCGAGAAGGAAGGTCGTCCCGGAAAGGCGCGCGCGTCACGGCGCGCAGCGCAGCTGCGAATTCAGCGACGGCGATTGCAGCGCGGCCGTACCCGATGCGGGGCACGGGCCGGCGCCCGGCATCGCGACGATCGGCACGGGCGCGCTCGCGCCGCCCGCGCCGGCCGGCGCGGCGTTCGCCTTCGCGGCGCTCGCGGCCGCGCCGCCCGAATCGTCGCCGCCGCATCCGGCGACCAGCGCGCTCAGCACGCAGGCGGCGAGCGCGACGCGCACGCGGCGCAGGTGAATCGTGTTCATGTCGGCACTCCGTCAGTGAAGGATCGTCGACAGCGGCTTGCCCGAGCCCGCGACCGACTGCAATTCGGTTTCGGTGACGACGCGGTTCCACATCGCGACGTCGGAGAAGCTTTCCACGTTCGGCTTGACCGTCGTGCACGCGTTCACCGTATAGCCGCCGCTGTAGTGGCTGGCCGGATAGCCGCACGCGAGCATGTGGTACTGGCCGGTGCCGTCCTCGTTCACGCCGAAGGTCTTCGTGCCGAGGCCCGGCAGCGCGGCCACCGACACCGTGAGCGGCGTGCTCTGCTTCTGCTCGCCGAGCACCGGGTCGAACGTGTAGGCCGTCATCGTCTTGCCGACGGTGTCGATCACGAATGCCGCGTACACCCACTGGTTCGCGGTCACGTTCATCGTCTTCAGGTCGTTGCGGTTGGAGCCGTCGCCCGCGTTGTACTGGATGTTGCAGGTGCCCGACGGCGCGCCCGACGCCTGCGGGAACAGCCCGATCGCGATGCCCGCGTTCTTGCCGCTCTGCCAGTTCTTGTTCGCGAACACCGGCGTGCCGAAGCCGACCACGTCGGTACATGGGGTCTTCACCCACATGCCGATCGTGAACTGCGCCTGCGTCGCGATATCGGTGTTCTGCACGATCCTGTAGCCGTCGTAGCCGTTCGTGTCGACGATCTGCGTCGTCACCTGCAGCCCCTGTCCGCCGAACGGATCGGCGCTCAGCGACCCGCCGTTCGCGGCGGCCGAGAACGGGCCCATCGTGCCGGCGTTCAGCGCATCGACGGCCGGCAGCGCGCCGAACGGATAATACGACGCGAGGCCGTTCTTCAGCGACGTTGCGAGCGGGGGCGGCGGGGGCGGCGGCGGCACGTACGCGATCCGCGCGATGCTGCCGAGCGGCGCGCCGCCGGCCGTCACCACGTAGTCGAAGCTGTAGGTGCCGGCCGCGCTCAGGCCGAGATTGCTGTCGGTGTAGGTCGTCGTGCCGGCGGGCAGCGTCGCGATCTGCTGGCCCGCGCGGTACACCGCGATCGCGCCGCTCGCGGGCGCGGCCCACGTCAGCACCACGCTGTGGCCGTCGGCGCTGGCCGCACCGGCGAGCTGCGACACCGGTTGCGCGCCGATCAGCTCGCCGCCGTCCATTTCATATGCGGCCGGCGCGGGCAGCGCGCCGAACTGCGCGAGCACGGTCGGCGCGATGTCCGCGATGCTGGCCCGCGTGTGCAGGTCGGCCAGCGACGCCGGCTGCGCGGCGCTGCCCAGCCGCCCGTTGTCGGCCTGGTTCATCGCGACGAAGGTCGTCGATTCGGACAGCAGCGGCAGCCCGTCGCTGCCGCCCGCCGCATTCAGGCCGTGGCCGCCGGTGACGACGACCAGCCAGTTCTCCTTGCCGCGCTTCGCGGTCTCGGCCACCAGCGCGCCGACCGCCGCGTCGAGCTGCCGCAGCGTGTTCGCGTATGCGGACGCGCCGAGGCCGTAGTTCAGCGCCGCGTCCTGCGCCGAGTGGTATTGCGCGACGACGAGCGAATAGCCCTGCTGGATCATCGCGGTGCTTTGCTGCGTGACGCAGTTGTCGACCGCCGCGCAGTTCGCGAGCGTGTCGAGCGAGCCCGCGTTGCGTCCGGCGGCCAGCAGCGACGCGAGCGCCGGCGACCCGACGGCCGCGCCGAGCAGGCCCGCCTTCGCGGTCTTCAGCGCATCGAACGCGGTCGGCGCCTGCAGCGCCTGGTTCGGCGCGTCGGACAGCACCTGGTGGCGGTTGCCCCAGGCGCCGGTGAGCAGCGTGGCCCAGCTCGGCGTGTCGAGGTTCGGCTGTTGCGACGGCAGGCCGTTGACACCGCCGCTGTACGCGGGCGCGACGTGCAGCTTCGCGAGGTTCGGCAGCGTGCCGCCGGCGATGCCGGCGGTCAGCGCCGCGTAGGTCACGCCGTCGAGCTCGATCACGAGCGCACGATTCGCGGCCGGCTGGCCCGGCGGCGTGCCGCCGTTGCCATTGCCGCTACCGTTGTCGGTGCCGCCTGCCGCGGTCGCCGGCGAGCCCCCGGCGCCGCCCGTGCCGTCCATGTTGCCGCCGCACGCGCCGAGCGCGCCGACCAAGGTCAGCCCGCACAGCAGCCGCGCGAGAGTTGTCTTCCTCATGTTTCCCCCTGACTGGAATGTCCGGACACGCCCGGAAATATGCCCGGATTCTGCTCAGGGGATGCGATGCGCGTATTTCGTTTTGCAGAAGCACGCCGATACCGCTATCAGATTTTTTGGGTAGAGCCGGCCGCGCACGCTAGCGCTGGCCGTCGATCGACCCGAGGATGCCGTAGGCGGCCTTCACGCGATCCTCGATCGGAAAGCTGCGGTTCGCGAGCATCACGATCGCGATCCGCTTCGACGGGACGAACGCGACATAGGTGCTGAAGCCGCTGGTCGAGCCCGTCTTGTTGATCCACGTATCGGCGCGCGGCGCGAGCGGCGGCTTGATCGCGCTGGCCGGCACCGCGTCGTACAGCATCTTCGGCGCGTTGCCGTCGAGCAGCGTCGGCAGCGCGACCGGATACGGATACTGTTCCCAGATCAGGTCCTGCGTCAGCGGCCCCGCACGGAAATAGCCGGTGTGCGTGCGTTCGAGCGCGCGCTGCAGGCGCGGCGCGGTGCCGACCAGCCCCATGTTCGCCTGCACGAAGCGCAGCAGGTCGGCCGCCGTGGTCCGCACGCCGTACGCCGGCTGCCACAGCATGCCGGCCGTCATCCGGATCGGCTTGCCGTCCTTCGTATAGCCCTGCGCGTAGTCGGCCTGGGCCGCGGCGGGCACGTTGATGTACGTGTGCGTCATGCCGAGCGACGGAAACAGCCGCTGCTCCATCAGCGTCGCGAAATCCTTGTGCATCGCCTTCGCGGTGAGCCACCCGAGCATCCCGATCGCGACGTTCGAGTACGTGCGGTACGTGCCCGGCGCATACGCGGGCCGCCACGCGTCGAGATAGCGGATCAGGCTCGCGTCGTCGTGAATGCTGTCCGGCACCTGCAGCGGCATCCCGCCGGGCGTGTGGGTGCCGAGATTGAGCAGCGTCAGGACGCCGAACGGCTTGCCCTGCAGCGCGGGCAGGTATTTCGCGGCGGGGTCCGCGAGCGACAGTTCGCCGCCCTCCTGCCCGTCGGCCGCGAGGGTCGCGGTCAGCGTCTTGCTGACGGAGCCGATTTCGAACAGCGTGTCGCCGTCGACCGGCTTGCCGGTTTGCGTCGACATCACGCCATAGTCGAACACGTACGGCTTGCCGTCGGCGACGACGCCGATCGCCATGCCGGGAATCGCGAACTGCTTCATCAGCGGCGCGATGTGGCGGGTCACGGTGTCGTGGAGATCGTCCTGCGTGGCGGCGGCCGCGCGGCCGGCCGTGGCGGCGGCGCACGCGGCGACCAGCAGGGTCGCGGCGAAGCGTGTCGCGTTGAATCGCATGGTTGCGGTTCCTTTGATTTCTGATGGTTGCGTGAACAACAGATCCGGCCGCACCGCGCAACGATCACGGCGACCGGCCTGTCGAGGCAGGACTATCTCCTGCTGGCCGTTCGCCAACAATCGACGATATGTTGCGCGAGCCTAAAGAAAAACTTATGAGGTGCGCGCAAGGCCGCGTTGCGCCGGCGCAATCCGCCGCCCCTGGGCCGGACGGCCGGCCATGCCGCTAGTTTCAACCGCGTTCAATCAGCGGCGCGAATCAAGCGATAACGAAAATCGCCAGGAAAAGCGATCGGCCCCGGCACATCCGCATGCGTCGACATGTCGCGCGATTGCTTCACCCGCGCATCTCGCAGTAGACTCGCGAAACCAGAAAAACAAGCGCCATCCCGAGAGAAATAATGAATCGCCATTCGCTGATCGCCCGCTCCCGCATCATGGGCCGTCGCCTGGTCGCGTAATTCGACGCATCGACCGTCCCGCATCGGGAATACGCGACGAAGCCGCGCACCGCCGGCGCGCACGTCCGCCGTTTCATCCATGAGCCGAAAGAACTTTCAGGGTCCCGCGCACACCGCCCGCGCACGCCCTGCCTGACCGGAGAGTGCCCCCGTGACCGAAACCCTGGCCGAATCCGCCTATCGGCCGCGCGATGTCGTCAATGCGCCCGACATCAAGGCGGCCATCGCACGCCGCAGCGTCGAGCGCGGCGATCCGGCCGAGATCCTCGCGTGGCTCGGCAACCACTTCTTCCGCTGGGTCGTCGGCGCGTTCGGGCACGCGCAGCCGCTCGACTCGCTCGCCGCTTACCGCGCGCTCGCCGGCGCCGACCGGCCGGCGCCCGACTGGCTCGTGCGCCGGTTCCTGACGCAGCCGACGTCCGCGGCCGAGCCGCGGCCGCTCTACTTCATCGACCCCGAGCACATGCTGCTGCTCGATCGCGAGCGCGTGCTGGTCGAATTCCTGCGCGCGCGCGCCGGCACGCGGCATGCGCGGAAGCTGCAGCGCATCACGTGCGCGATGGCGTTCGACATGTGGGAACGCGAGCACCAGCGGATGCAGGCGCGCCGCGACAAGGGCTGGGCGCCGAGCAGCGGCCTCGCGCTGCGCGAGGTGCTGCGCACGCCGAACGGGATCGTCTTCGAGTTCGACGGCCATCATGCGGCGCTGCGCGAGGAGCTGGCCTACGAGTCGTACCGCATGCAGCATTGCCTCGGCCAGTTCGCGGATCGCCGCCGGCTGCGCGGCGGATACGGCGAGCAGTACGCGCAAGCCGTGCAGGACGGCCGGCTGCGGCTGTTCACGCTGCGCGGCGCGGGCAACCAGCCGCACGTGACGATCAGCCTGTCGGTCGAAGGCGACGGCCTGCGCATCGGCCAGATCAAGGGCAAGCAGAACCGTCATCCGGTGCGCCGCTACGCCGACGACGTCCGCCGCTTCCTGCGCGCGCTCTCGCCGCGCGGCGAGCGCCATCCCGATTGCGAGGGCATGGGGCTCGTGTTCGAGCCGCAGGCGCCGGGCGCGACCGTCGGCGAATGGACCTTCGTCACCGACCTGCGCTCGCCCGACCATCTGCTGAGCGTGATGAGCGAGAACTTCCACCTGATCGAGCATTTCCCGCAGCCGCCCGCCGTGCTGCAATGGCTGCTGCTGCGCAACGCGCCCTACGCGCTCGACCGGCTGAAGCAGATCGACCCGGCCGTGGCGGCGGCCGCGCGGCACGCGCTGCCGGCCGCCGCGCTGTCCGGTGCGGCACCGGACGCACCGGCGGCCGGCGCGACGGCCTTCGCGATCGAAGGCATCCCGATCGATCCCGCGCTGTGCGCGGCGCTCGTGTTTCCCGCGACGGCGGACGGGAGCCCGCCATGCTGAAACTGCTGATCGGCATCGCGGTGCTGTGGCTCGCGCGGCTCCTGTGGCGTTCGCTCCTGTCCGCCGGGCGCACGATGCGCGAAGCCGACGCGGGCCGGGCGGCGGGCACCGACCGCGCGGACCCGGCCCCGCAGGCCACGCCGGTATCGCGCACGCGCACCGACCAGACGCCGCCGAACCGCCGCCGCTGGTCGCTGGCGCTCGCCGACATCCTGCTGATCCGCAACGGGTTGCGCTGCGATTGCGACGACCTCGTCCATGCGCTGCCCGACGCGCAGCGCGACAAGCTCGCCAGCCAGTTGCGGCGCGAACTCGACCTGCCGGCCGACCTGCCCGAGTCGCAGGTCGTGCAGCGCGTGCCGGCGATCCTCGCGGGCTGGATAGGCGGCGTCGGCCGTTCGCACGATGGCTTCTACGAACAGCTCGCACAGGAAGGCCGCGTGCGCGACGCGCTGGCGTTCGACTGCGCGCGCACCGCGTTTCTCGTGCGCTGCATCGCGCTGCTCGGCTGGGCGCCCGAACCGCAGGCGTGGGTCGTGCTGCTGCTCAATGCGCAGCGCGCGCAGGACAGCTTCGACAGCTGGGAAGACTTCGGGCTCGCGTATGCGCGCGCCCGCCAGCACTGGCTGCGCGGCAGCGGCCAGGACGGCCCCGCGTCGTCGCGCGCCACGCAGGAAGTGCACGAGCACCTGCGCGATCCGTCCGGAAACTGGCTTTCGCTGCCGTGGAAGGGCTACCGCATCTTCGATCCCCAACCCGTTTCGTCATGACCACCGACACCGACATGCCCTCCGCCCCCGCCGACCTGATTCCGCCCGTGAAGCCGCGCTGGCTCATCTGCGACGTCGACACGCTGCTGCGCGCGGGCGAGCATGCCGCGCTCGACGCGCAACTCGACGCGGCGCTCGCCGCGAGCCTGACCGACCGCGCGGCCGAAGCGCGCTACGTCGACGCGTTGCCGGCCGACGCACTGCCCTGCATCGAGGCCGGCGCCGAGGGCCTCGCGCGCCTGCGCGCGTGGCAGGCGGCCCGCCCGCAATCCGCCCATGCATGGCTGTGCGAAGCGCATTACTGGCACCACTGGGCGTCCGAATACCACGACGCCGACTGGGCGGACACGGTGACCGCGGCCGGCTGGATCTGCGCATACGCGTGCGCCACGATGACGATCGTCGCCGCGCTGCGCGCGCTGACGCTCGCGCCGACGATGTGGAGCGCGCCGAACATCGTCTTCGCGAGCATGGCGTCGGCGGTCTACGAGCCCGAATGGCTCGCGCAGCTCGTGCGGCAGCGCCGCTGGCCCGTGACCGAGCTGCACCTGAGCGTCGAGACCGACCTCGGCATCGCCGCCGACGACACGGCCACGCGCGCGGAGCTGCAGCGCATACTCGCGCGGTCCGGGCTGACGCCCGACGTGCCGATCGCGTGCCCGACGGCCTTTCCGGAAGCGCTGCCGGGCCCCGCGCAGGGCAGGAAGCTGCGCAAGGGCAAGTGGTACTGGATGGACGCGACGCTGCATCTTCATCCGCACCAGTACGTCCCGATGCGCACGTTCGTCTGGTACATGCTGCCGCGCTGGGGCGGCTCGCAGGACCAGATTCGCGCGTTCGTCGAATCCCCCGCGTGCGCGCACCTCGACGCGGTCGAGAAGGACCGGCTGCTCCACGAGATCTGGCACGACGAATACCACGGCGAAACGCTGGGTCCGGACGACGACTCCGAGCACGCCCGGCGCGCGATGGCCGCCACGCTGGCGCGGGCCGACGCGGCGCTGCATCCGTATCATCGCTGGGAGACGCAGTACTGGCTGGCCCACGCGCACTACATGCGCGACGAGGCCGCGCAAGGGTATGCACGCCTGCAGGACGCCGAGCGCCACCAGCCGATCGACGACAACACCGCGATGGAGATCGCGATCCGCCTGACGCTCGATGCCGATCCGCACGGAAACTGGCTGACCGGCGCGATCGAGCGCGCATCCGACGCCCGCGCATGCACGGCGGCCATGATCCTGCGCGGCTACGGACATCGCGCGGGCGCATTCGGCTTCGCCCGCGACGACGCGCGCGGCGCGGCGTGGCTGGCCGCCGCGCGCGCCAACGAACCGGCCTCGCCGGCCTGGAACCAGCTCGCGTATGCGCTATGCAGCGAAGGCCGGCGCAGCGAGGATGCCTTCGCGATCTGCGAGCTCGGCTACGAGGCCGGCGGCGATTCGTGCGAGTACCTGCTCGGCCTGTTCCACGAGGAGGGCGTGCACGTCGGGATCGATCTGCACAAGGCCGCGCACTACTACCGCCAGGCGATGGAAAGCGGCGGCAACATGGGCGCCTACAAGCTCGGCTACGCGTATCACCACATCGCCCAGGCCAGCAGGGACGACGCCGAACGCAAGCGCATGAAGATCGAAGCCGTCGAGGCGGCGCGCAAGGCGCACGAGATGGGGCATACCGACGGCCTCGCATGCCTGCTGATGTTCATCGGCGATCTCGACGACATTCCGTCCCGCCATCGCTACCTGGACGAACTGCGCGGTCACGCGGAAAGCGGTCATCCGGCGGCCATGGCCGCGCTGTCGGGCATGCTCTGCGACGGCCGCGACAAGACGCTCTACAACTACCGCGAGAGCGTGCGCTGGATCATGGGCGCCCAGGCCGTCGCGCCCGACGACGAATACGTGCGCAACATGACGCGTGCATACCACGAGGACGGCGTGCTCGGCAGGCTGCTGTACAACATGCATCGCAAGCGGATCAAGGCGCACGAGATCCCCGGCGGCGACAACGCGATGGTGTGAGCGCGGGGCGGGCCGGGTGCGCGCGCGGCGGCCCGCCCGCGAACGTCAGCCCGGCAGCCGGTCGAGGAACGCCAGCATGACCGCGTTGAATCGCGCGGGCCGTTGCAGCGGCGCGAAATGGCTCACGCCCGGCAGGATCGTCAGCGTCGCGCCCGGGATCGTGCGCGCCAGATACGCCGCATGCTCGGGCCGGATGAATTCGTCGTGCTCGCCGAGCACGATCGTCACGGGCACGGCGATCGCCGCCAGATCCCGAGCGCTGTAGTCCGGTTGCGTGCGCATCATTTCGCTGACGGCCGCGACGAACGCGTCGAACCGCTCGGGCGTCGCGGACAATCGCATGTAGTCCTTGCGGTGGCGTGCGAAGCAGCGGTCCAGCAGCGGGCTCGGCGCCAGTTCCTTCGTGCCGCCCGGATCCATGTTGCATGCGAAAAAGAACACGCCGGCCGCGCGTTCCGGCGCGCGGCCGGCCAGCACGAGCGCGATGCACGCGCCGTCGCTCCAGCCGACGAAACGCGCGCGCCCGATGCGCAGCGCGTCCATGACCGCGAGCACGTCCGACGCCATGCGTTCGTAGGAATAGGGGCGCTCGTCGCGCGTGCTGCGGCCGTGGCCGCGGCTGTCGATCACGATCGCCCGGTAGCCGGCCGCGAGCAGCGCCGGCACCTGGTTGCCCCAGTTGCCGCCATGACCGAGGCCGCCGTGCAGCAGCACGACCGGCGGGCCCTGGCCGAACGACGCGTGCCGGATGCGCGCGCCGTCGTGTTCCAGCCAGCCTTCGGCGTCGGCCGCCGGCAGCGGCGGGCCGCCGTGTGCGTCGAAGCGGGCGAGGTCGTCGTCGTCGAGTTCCGCATTCATCGGGCTACCGTCCTGGCAAGGGAGACGTGCCTGCGATTGTAATGCGCGCCGCCGACGCGGCAGGATGCGATCAGGCCTGCGTCGACACCAGCCCGCCCGTCGACGAGCCGCCGGACTTCTCGAGCGCCTGTGCGAGCTGCGAAACCGCGCTCGACAGCGCGGCCGAGATCTCGCTCGCTTCCGCGCTCAGCGACTGCTGCTCGATCGCCGCCGCCGGGTCCTCCTTCGCGCGCTGGCCCGCGCTCGCCATCTGCTGCTCGATCTGGGCCAGCTGTTTCTGCAGCCGGTCGATCAGCTCCTTCAACTGGCTGACCGCCGGGCTGACCGACGACGCGCCGGACCCGCCGAGCGTCTCGCCCGTGGCGCCGGTCGCGCCCTGCGCGCCGGAGGTGCCGGTGGTGCCCGTCGTACCGTTCGTGCCCGTTGCGCCCGACGCATCCGTCGCGCCGCCGGTGGACGATGTTGCGGCGGTCGTAGCCGGCGTCGTCGCCGCGGCGCCCGACGACGCGCTTGCGGTCTGACTGCCGGTCGCCAACGAGGCGTGCGTGGTCGTGGAGAAGTCGATCTGCATCGTGTCGGTCCGTATGTTGTTGGTCTGTAGTCGTGACAAGAAGGGCAGGAACTGCCTTCCATCGCGTTTACGGCATTCGTCACACGAAACTTGAATGGTGGAGCCGGACCGGTTTCCCCGACGATCGTCGCCGTTCGGCCACGAAAGGGCCAGATTCGGGGTATCGCGGCACTGGTAAAATCGCGGTTTTGCCGGCAAATGGCGCACGCCGTCGCCGGCTCGGCCCCGCCCGGGCGGGCCCGGCATGCCGCGCATGCCGGCGCCGCGGTCGCGGCTTCGCGGCCGCCTTGTCCGCCCGCCTGCACGCATCGCCCGCCGTTTCGAGCGGCCGACGCCGCGCAGCGCGCGCCCGCTTCATCACGCATTCGAGGAACCCACGATGGCCCGCATCGGCGCCTTCTGCATCACGACGTGGCTTGCCGCCGCGATTCTCTACTTCGGCCAGCACTCCGTCGCCATGATCGCGTTGAGCGGTGTCGTCGTCTTCGGCGGATTCGACCTGCTGCGTCCGTAAGCGCGCCGCGCGGCGGCGCCGTGCACGGTCGTGACGGCCGACGCGACTGTGATAGCCTTCCCGCACCATCCATCACGCGTGCGCCTCGCCGGCGAGCAGGAGACGGGAACTTGAATCACGACCTGAACCGCCCCCCGGCGCCCATCGCCTGCAAGGTGTGTGCGGCCCCCGCACGTCTCTGCGGCCTGGTCGATTTTTCGCGCTGCGGCGCCGACATCATTGCCGGGAAGAAAGTCGACCCGTATGCGGGCGTCCCGATCTACTACCACGCGTGCGAGCAATGCGGTTTCACGTGGGCGCCCGCGTTCGACAGCTGGACGCACGACGATTTTGCGCGGCACGTGTACAACGCCGACTACGCGCGCCACGACCCCGAGTATCTCGAGATCCGTCCGCAACAGCACGCCGACCTGCTCTGCAACAGCTTCCCGGACATGCGCGAAAGCCGGGTTCTCGATTTCGGCTCGGGCCTGGGCCTGCTGGAACGGAAGCTGACGTCGCGCGGCTTCACGGACGTCACGTCGTACGATCCGTTCTCGCACCCCGTTCCCCCCGAAGGCACGTTCGATACGATCCTGTCGTTCGAAGTGTTCGAGCATCATCCGGCGCCGTTCGACCTGTTCGACCAGATCATGCGCTACCGGAAGCCCGGCGGCGCACTGCTGTTCCAGACGTCGCTGATCACCCCGGAGATCATCGCGCGCGGCATCGACCAGTGGTGGTACTGCGTGCCGCGCAACGGCCACATCTCGTTTCACACGACCCGTTCCCTGACGCTGCTTGCGCAGCGCCACGGGCTCGAATACGGCGCGTTCAGTCCCGAGCTGCACGTGGTGTTCGACCGTACGGCGACACCGCGCTGGCTCGCCAGGTTTCTCAATCCTTAACGGCAGGCTCCGGCCACCCGGCATGAAGCGGGCGCCGCGCGCAATCGCGCGGCGCGGCGGCGGCGCGTTGCCGGGACACCGAGGCGCGGTGGCACGGGAACGCGGGCACACCGGCTCCGGTACACGACCGCGCTGCCGCGTTCATCGCGCGCCGCGCCCGTGTCGTCGCGGCCCGGCAGGCCGCCGCGCCCGGTCGAACCGATACCCGCGCGTCAGCGCGGCAGCGTGCGCAACGAGGACGGCCCGCCCGTCAGCGCGATCCGCTTGCCCGTATCGCGCAGCTTGCCGCCTTCCACCGCATACAGCGCCAGTTGCCGTTCGACGTTGAACTGCACGATCACGTGCCGGCTGTCCGCGGTGAACACGATGCCCTGCGCGGCTTCGCCGCCCGGCAATTCGCTCACCTTCACCGCCTGCCCGCCGCGGATCTCGAACAGCAGCACCTTGCCGATCTTGTGGCGGCCGGGGTTGTCGGGCGTCAGGTTCGAGCCGTCCATCGCCTGAACCGCGATCCACTTGCCGTTCGGCGAGATCGCGACGCCTTCCGGCAACGACGGCACCGTCAGATACTGGACCGTGCGGAACGGCACGCGCGACACGTCGATCAGCGCGATCGAATCGGCGTCGCCCGCGAGCGTGCCGGTATAGCCCGGCAGCCCCGCGAGCCCGACGTTGCTGACGACGGCCCAGCGGTTGTCGCTCGACACGTCGATCGTGTAAGGCGCCACGCCCGTGCTCAGGCGCGCGCCGCTGTCGGTCACCTTGCCGTCGTCGACGTTCAGCACCGCGACGCCCTGCTCGTCGCGCAGCGACACCAGCGCATGCTTGCCGTCGTGCGTGAAGCTGATCCCGGCCAGCCGCTTCTTGCCGATCTTCAGGCTGCCGTCGAGCGTCACCTGCGTGCCGTCGATGCGCAGGATCGACACGCTGCCGTCGACGTTCGCGACGAGCGCGAGCCGGCCGGCCCGGTCGATCGCGATCCCCTGCGGATGCGCGCCAAGCTCGATGCGCGTGACCGCCGGCGGCGCGGCGTCGAGCGTCACGACCTGCAGGAACGTGTCGTATACGAGCTGCTTCGCGGCCGTGTCGTAGCGCGTCGGCGCGCCGACGAGCGCGAGCTTCGCGTCGGGCGTGATCGCGACGGCCTGCGGCGGCCCCTGGATGCCGTTCTCGACGTCGACCTGCAGGGCGACTTTCGGCGGGAACGTGCTGGCGTCGAGCAGCGTCAGCGTGTCGGCGGGCGGCGAAGCCAGGTAGGTGTCGCGGCCCTCGACGCGCTGGTACTTGCCGTCGTTGCCGGACACGATCCAGTCGGCGGCGTGCACGGCAACGGCCGTCGTGGCGAGGGTCAGCGCGGCGAGCAGGCGCGCGCTGCGCGGGCGAAAGGAAATCGGTTGCATGTCGGTCGGTTCTCCGGATCGGTTGCGGACGCATTGGAATGGCTCGACCCTGCGGCTCGACGGGTCGAAGCCACCGCATGATGCCCGAAAGCCGGCGTGTCCGGCGTCTCGCGCCCGGTTGCTTTCCGTCAGCCCTCCCATCCGACGACGTCGTCGAGCGGATACACCGGCCGCACGAGCCGCTCGTAGCGAAACAGCCCGTAGTCCGAACCCGTCACGCCGCGGCTGTCGCATTCGACCAGCGCGGCCGCGATCGGCACGAACACCGGCCGGCAATACATGCGCGATTTCAGCAGCAGGAAGCGCGCGCGGCGCGGATCGACCCCGACGCTCTCGAACACGCCGAGATCCCACGGCTCCTGCGTCCGCTCGGTGACGACGAGCGTGGCCGCGCCGGTATCGAGCACGGCCGCGCGGCCCATGTAGGCCCGCTGGCCCGTGTAGGTCGGCCCGGTGATCACGTATTCGCCGTCGGTGAGCGCGCGCACGACGCCGGTCGCCCGAAACGGTTCGCGCCGCACGCCGCCGTGCGACGGCAGCCGGTTGCCGACCGGCACCGTGACGGTCGCGCCAACCCCCGCGTCGATCAGCGCCGCGACGGCCCGCGGGTCGCACAGCGGCCCGCTGACGATGCCGTCGAGCCCGTGCGCGAGCGCGGCCTCGAGCAGATCCATCGTGTCGCACGGGCCGCCCGACATGCAGTTGTCGCCGTGATCGAGCATCAGCACGGGCCGGTCCGCGCCGCGCGCCAGCGCCGCGGCCTGCGCGACCGATTCGGCGAGCGGCGCGCTGCGATAGACGAACGCGTCGCGCGCGTCCCAGATCTGCCGCGCGATGCGCTCGGCCACCGCGTCGGCCGCGGCCCGGTCGCCGTCGGCCACCACCACCACGCTGATGCACGGCGCGGAAATGTCCGCGAGCGAGAAGCCGGGCAGCACCGAGACCGCGAGCATCCCGTCCGCCTCGGCCGCCTGCGCGGCCTCCACCGCGCGCCGCATCGCGCCCTCCGCGCTCGCGCTGCGCAGCGTCGACGTCATCAGCGGCGGCTGCCGCCACGCGAGCACGGGCCGCGCACGGCCGTGGAGCCGGTCGAGCAGCAGGCGCGCCGCATGCTCGCCCGTCTCGTACATGTCGACGTGCGGGTAGGTCTTGAAGCTGACGATCACGTCCGCGTGATCGATCATCTTCTGCGTGACGTTCGCATGCAGGTCGAGCGCGACCGCGATCGGCGCGGCGGGCAGCGCCGCGCGCACGCGCGCGAGCAGGTCGCCCTCGCCGTCCGCGCTCTGCTCGGCGACCATCGCGCCGTGCAGGTCGAGCATCACCGCGTCGCAGCCGGGCGCCGCCGCGACGATCGCGTCGCAGATCGCCGCATACGCGTCGGCCGCGACCGGCCCGCTCGGGTTCGCGGCCGCCGACACGGGCGCGACGATCTCGGCGCCCTCACGCTCCGCCGCATCGATGAACGCGGCCATCGCGGTGCGCATCCCGCGGTTCGCGCGATACGCGTCGTCGCCCCAGTCGGGGCCGTCGCGGCCGAACGCGGCGAGCGGCGTCGGCACCGGCGAGAACGAGTTCGTCTCGTGGTTCATCCGGGCGATCAGGATCTTCATCGTGTCCCTCCCTCCGCGTTCGCGGCCGAATCGCATCGGCCCGCTGTCGTCTCAGCCACCCGCATCGTCGAGTTCCTCGCAATCGGTGAAACGATGAAATGATGAAACGGCGCGGCGCGCGCGGCGCGCCGTCGCCGGAATTGCACCGCGGCCCGCCGGTTCGCTTGCCATCGCGAACCGGAGCCGAGGCGCACGTCGCTCAAGCGTACCCCGTCGTCCCCTTCGTCTCCAGATATTCGACGAGGCCGAACTCCGCATACTCGCGACCGTTGCCCGAACGCTTGTAGCCGCCGAACGGCGCGGCCGGGTTCCACGGCGGGTAGTTGATATGGACGTTGCCGACCCTTAGCCTCGCCGCGACCCGGCGCGCGCGCTCGAGATCCTTCGACTGCACGTAGGCCGCGAGCCCGTACACCGAATCGTTCGCGAGCGCGATCGCTTCCTCTTCGGTCCGGTAGGTCATGATCGACAGGACCGGCCCGAAGATCTCCTCGCGCGCGATCGTCATGCCCGGCGTGACGTTCGAGAACACCGTCGGCCGCACGTAGAACCCGTCGCCGAGCCCGTCCGGCCGCCCGGGGCCGCCGGCGACGAGCGTCGCGCCTTCGTCGATCCCGAGCCGGATGAAGTGCTGGATGCGGTCGAACTGCGTGCGGCTGACCACCGGCCCGATGCCGGTTTCGGCCGAACGCGGATCGCCGACGACGGTCCGCTCCGCTTCCCGGCGCGCGGCCTGTTCGGCCTGCGCCAGGTGATCGGCATGCACGAGCATGCGCGTCGGCGCATTGCACGACTGGCCGCTGTTGCTGAAGCAGCTGCGCACCCCGCGCGTGACCGCGTCGTCGATATCGGCATCGGGCAGGATCAGGTTCGGGCTCTTGCTGCCGAGTTCCTGGTGCACGCGCTTCACGGTATCCGCCGCCGCCTTCGCGACCTCGACACCCGCGCGCGTCGACCCCGTGAACGACACCATGTCGACGTCGGGATGCCGCGACAGCGCATCGCCGACTTCATGCCCGTAGCCGTGCACGAGGTTGAACACGCCGGGCGGCACGCCGGCTTCGTGCAGGATTTCCGCGAACAGGATCGCGCTGAACGGCGCGATCTCGCTCGGCTTGAGCACCATCGTGCAACCGGCCGCGAGCGCCGGCGCGACCTTGCACACGATCTGGTTGATCGGCCAGTTCCACGGCGTGATCAGCGCGCACACGCCGATCGGCTCGTACGACACCTGCAGCGAGTCGGTCTGCGTGCTGAACCGGAACGACTGCAGCGCGCGGATCGTCTGTTCGAGGTGCGCGGTGCCGACCGCGGCCTGCATCGCGCGCGCGAACGCGATCGGCGCGCCCATTTCCTGGCTGATCGTCTGCGCGACCTCCTCGTAGCGGCGCCGGTAGATCTCGAGCACGCGCCGCAGCAGCGCGACGCGCTCGTCGACCGGCCAGCACGAATACGTGTCGAACGCGCGCTTCGCCGCGCCGACCGCGCGGTCGACGTCGGCCGCGCCGCCGATCCCGAGCTGCGCATACGGGCGCGCCGTGCTCGGGTCGATCACGTCGATCGGCTTCACCCCGGCCGGGTCGAGCCACTGGCCGTCGATATAGGACTGTTGTGACGTTCGCATCGAATGCTCCTGGTGTGACGGGTGCCGGCGGCGCGCTCAGCGCGTCGCCCGCGCATGGGTGTCGACAAGGATGTCGCGGATCCGCGCGACGAACCACACGATCTCGTCGCGCGACATCACGAGCGGCGGCGAGAACTGCACGATCGGCGTGCCCTCGTGATCGACGCCCGCGCGGCACAGCAGCCCCGCGTCGACGAGCGCGGGTGCGAGCAGCGTCGACACGAACGCCTGCGCGTCGATGCCGGCCGCCCAGCGGCGCGCGGCCTTGTCGGTCACGAGTTCGAGCGAGTAGTGGTAGCCGTCGCCGCGCACGTCGCCGACGCAGGGCAGCTCCAGCAGGCCGTCGAGCGTCCGGCGGAACACCGCCGCGTTGTCGCGGACGTTCTCGAGCACGCCTTCGCGCGCCATGATCGCGAGGTTCGCGAGCGCGGCCGTGCATGCGACCGGATGGCCGCCGTACGTCGCGCCGTGCAGGAACATCTGCTGCGGGCCGTCCAGCACCGTGTCGACCACCGCGTCGCTCGCGATCACGCCGCCGAGCGGCACGTAGCCCGACGCGATGCCCTTCGCGAACGTGATGAGGTCCGGCTTCAGCCCGTAGCGCGCCGACCCGAAATATTCGCCGAGCCGGCCGAACCCGCAGATCACCTCGTCCGCGACGAGCAGCACGCCGTGCCGGTCGCAGATGTCGCGCAGCCCGGCCGCATAGCCGGCCGGCGGCGTCAGGCTGCCGCCCGCGTTCTGCAGCGGCTCGACGACGATCGCGGCGACCGTATCCGGCCCTTCCTGCACGATCAGCGATTCGATCTCGTCGAGCAGGAGCCGCGTGAACTGCGCTTCCGTCTCGCCCTCCGGGCGCCCGTAGCGCTTCGTGTTGCCCACGTGCCGCACGCCCGACATCAGCGGCTCGAAATGCTTGCGGTAATTCGTCATCCCGTTCAGCGCGAGCGCGCCGAACGACGTGCCGTGATAGGCGACGCGCCGCGCGATGAACTTGCGCCGCTGCGGCTCGCCGCGCGACTGGTGATACTGGCGCACGAGCTTGATCGCCGCCTCGTTCGATTCCGAGCCGCTCGATGTGAAGAACACGCGGTTCAGGCCCTCCGGCGCGAGCGCCGCGAGCGTCTGCGCGAGGCGGATCGCCGGCTCGTGGCCGGCGCCCCAGTTGGTCGCGAACGGCAGCCTGACCATCTGCTCGCGGATCGCGTCGCCGATTTCCGCGCCGTGGCTGTAGCCGACCTGCACGCAGTACAGCCCGGCCAGCGCATCGAAGTAGCGCTTGCCGTTGCGGTCGACGAGCCAGCAGCCTTCGCCGCGCTCGAACACGGTCAGCGCGCGGTCGCGATACGCATCGGCGTGCGTGAAGTGCATCAGCAGGTGGCGCTTGCCGAGCGCCTGCAGGTCCGCGTCGAGATTGACGTCAACAGCATTCATGGGTCACTCCTCCTTCAGGGTTTCGAAACCGGCGCGGCCGGCGGTTCAGTGCATCGACAGCGTCGGCGCCGGGCGCGTGAAGCCGCGCGTCAGCCACACGAGCTGGCAGAGTCCGAGCGCGAGCCAGCCGAGGCCGACGTAGAACGTCTGGCGCGACAGTCCCGACCAGAGCCAGACGTTCATCGCGAAGCCGAGCGCCGGCAGCGCGCCGAACGCGATCCAGCCCGCGAAGCGACGATGCTCGGGGCGGCCCAGATAGCTGCGCATCACGCACAGGTTCACGACCGCGAAGGCGACGAGCGCGCCGAAGCTGATCATCGTCGACGCGAGATCGAGCGTGATGAACAGCGCCGACAGCGACACGGCGCCGACCGCGAGCGTCGCGCGCACCGGGGTGTGCAGCCGTGCATGCAGGTGGCCGAACACGCGCTCGGGCAGCACCCGGTCGCGGCCCATCGCGAACAGCACGCGCGTCACGCTCGCCTGCCCGGCCATCGCGCTCGCGAAGCAGCCGGCCACGTACACCGCGACGAACAGCGCCGACAGCGTGCCGCCGCCGATGCGCCGCATCAGTTCGAGGCTGGCCGAATCGAGATCCCTGAACGCGCGCCAGTCCGGGAACACCACGTGGCCGACGTACGCGACCAGCATGAACAGCGCGCCGCTCGCCAGCGTGCAGAGCAGGATCGCGCGCGGCACCGTGCGCGTCGGCTCGCGCGTTTCCTCCGACAGCGTGGTGACCGCATCGAAGCCGAGAAACGACAGGCACAGGATCGCGGCCCCGGCGAAGATCGCGCGCGCATCGCCCGACGACGGCAGCGCGACGGCCATCGACAGCCCTTCGCCGGCCGCCACCCGCGCCGATGCGATGACGAAGATCGCGATGAACACGAGCTGGCTCGCGATCAGGATCAGGTTCACGCGATTGACGAGCCGGATGCCGACGATGTTCAGCCCGGTGACCAGCGCGATGCTGCCGACGATCCACACGCCGGCCGGCACTGCGGGAAACATCTGCTTCATGTAGATGCCGATCGCGAGGTAGCTGATCATCGGGATGAACAGGTAGTCCATCAGCAACGCCCAGCCCACCATGAAGCCGGCCGACGTGCCGAAGTTGCGGCTCGCGAACGTGTAGGCCGACCCGGCGCTCGGCATCAGCCGCGCCATGTACCCGTAGCTGCGCGCGGTGAACAGCATCGCGACCAGCGTGACCGCGTACGCGGCCGTCAGATGCCCGTTCGTCTCGCTCGTGACGAGCCCGTAGGTCGTGAACACCGTCATCGGCAGCATGTAGGCGAGGCCGAAGATCACCAGCGTCGCGAGGCCGAGCGGGTGCGGCCGGCGGCGTCCGTCCGCGTCGTGCCGCATCGCGTGCGCCCCGACGTCATGCGTCGCGGCGGCTGATGCGTATCGGGCAGGGCTGTCGTTGTCCATGCGGTCCTCACGTGGGTGGCGTCGATGACTTCAACACGCGTTCGCCCGGCACGGCCGGCGGGGCGCGAATGAAGGAAAGTGTGGTGCGCCAAAAAATCGGCCACGAATGAGAAATGCGGACGTTATCGGGGGATATTGACGGACACGTCGCACCGGCGATGCATGGATGCTGCTGTGCGGCACTGGCGTTTTGCGGACATTCCGGCTATGTTCTACGCGACCCCGTCGCCGCACCCGCCCCATGGACAGCCGCCCCGACCGCAACCCGAGCCGTGCCGAACGCAGCCTGCGCTCGTCGCTCGGCCTCGCGCGTCCGGCCGGGCGCCAGGAGGACATTCCCGCCACCGTCCATGCGATCGCGGTCGCGCTGGACGAGTGCCGCGTGCGACATATCGACGGAGCCGCGCTGCTCGAAGGCACGGGGCTCGGCGCGGCCGAGGTCGCGTCGCCGAACCTGCACGTGAATCGCGGCCAGGAGCAGCGCTGTTTCCGCAACCTGCTGCAACGCAGCGGCGTGCCGTCGATCGGGCTCGCGATCGGCGCGCGGCTGCACGTGTCGACGCTCGGCCTCGCCGGCTACGCGATGCTGATCAGCGGTTCCGTGATGCAGGCCTTCCGGTGCATGGGGCAGTTTCCGTTGTTCATGGGGCTGTATTTCGATGTACGTATCGATGCGCACGCGGACGGCATGAGCGTGACCATCGGCCGCTACAACGGCGAGCCCGATCTCGAGGTGTTCCAGGTCGACATGTGCCTGTCGAGCCTGCGGCTGATCGTGTCCGATCTCGTCGGCAAGCCGGTCTGGCCCGCGCAGGTGCAGCTCGCGCGCCGCACACCGCGCAACGCGGCCGACTACGCGCGCCATTTCGGCTGCAGGATCGCGTTCAACGCGGGCGACAACCGTCTCGTGTTCACGGCCGTGAACGGCACGGAAACGCCGCGTTTCGCCAACGAAGTCAGCTTCAATGCACTGCACGGCCAGTGCGAGGCGCTCGAGCGGCAGTGGGCCGCGTCGGTCGGCACGCGCTTCGCCGATCGCGCGAAGGAGCTGATGGCGCGCGACCTCGTGCGCTTCAAGTCGATGACGTCGCTCGCGGACGCGCTGCACCTGACGGAGCGCACGCTGCGCCGGCGGCTCGACAAGGACGGCCTCACGTTCCAGGCGCTGCTCGACGACGTGCGCCGCGACGAGGCGGCGCGGCTGCTCGACGATCCCGCGCTGACGGTCGCGGCGATCGCGGAACGTCTCGGCTACAGCGAACCGCGCAGCTTTCGCCACGCGTATCGGCGCTGGACCGGGCGCACGCCGCGCGCGGGCGCGGCCTCCGGCGCGTAACGCGCGATCGGCGCCCGTTCAGTCAGCAGGACGAACGGCGGCACGCCGGTTTCATGCGCGGCATCAGGGCTTCCGGCACAGGTAATTCATGACCATCTCCTGAATGGAATCGCGCTCGACATGGTTGTAGTCATCCGGATCGCCGCGAGAAACGTAGTGCTGGCCCGGCTGCGTTCCGGTCATGCGGGTCCTGCCCATCGCCCAGGTCTTGTCTTCGCAGAGGAACGACCAGTCGGAGACGATCTGCCGCACCGGAAACGGCGCCGAGTAACGATGCGGCTCCGCATAGACGATCCTGACCGTAATCCACGCATTGACCGGATGGCGCTCGACGGAAGCGGCATCGACGTAGAGCCGGATCGCCGGGCCGGCGCCGAGCGTGACCCAGTTCGCGGCCCATGCGCCGTGTGCGACGAGCGCGAGCACCGCGCCCGCGATCCAGCCTTTCTTCATGTTCGTTCCTCGCATCCTGCCCGGTCCATTCCGGCGGCCCGATTCTACGTTCTCCGTTCATGCGCGGCACACGCCCCGATCCGGATCGTCGCCCGGCACCCGCCCGCGCCGGCCGACGACGCATCGGGAAATCCGCGCCCCGGAATGCATATCGAATGGAATCGACTCGCGTAGAATGCGCGCAATCATCAAGCCGGGCGGGGCCGAACGTCGATGCCACTCGCACCGGCACGGCACGAACAAGACCCGTGGCATCCGCCGACGCAGCCTCCATGAGCCAACCGATCCTGTACCTCCTCGCCGGCAACGGCAGCGCAGCCGACTGGTGGGACGATGCATTGCCCCACTTCCGCCACCACCGGCCCGTACCGCTGGAACTGCCGGGCTTCGGCGACAACCCCGCGCCACCCTGCGAGGACCTCGCCGCGTATGCGCAAGCGCTGCTGGACGCGACCGAGCCGGGCCACGCGATCATGGCGGTCGGCGTGAACGCGCTGCTGGTGCTGCATGCGTTGCAGCGCCGCCCCGGCCACTTCGGCCGCAGCGTGCTGCTCGCGCCGGTGGGCGCGTTTCTGTGGGAACGGCGGCTGCCGAAGCTGATGGCGCCGAAGCCGCTGCGCAAGACGATCCACTGGCTGCTCGGGCACTACCCGGCGCTGTTCGCGCGCAAGTTCTCGAACCTGACCTGGACGCGCGCGCAGTATCGGCGCATGGGCGCCGGCTATGCGCGCTGCCGCGCGTTCCTGCCGCACTGGGATCTCGTGCGCGCCGATACCGCGCTGCCGCTGCTCGAATGGATCACCGATCGCATCGAGCTCGTGTGGGGCGACCAGGACAACGTGCTCGGCGTGCGCCAGGCCGCCGCGTGGTCGGCGATCCTCGCGCGCGCCGACCTCACCGTCACGCTGCAGCCCGGCTGGGGACACTATCCGTGGATCGATACGCCCGCGGCCTTCGTGCAGTGGCTCGAAGCGGGCGACACGGGTTTCGTCGCGCACACGAAGGGCGGGCGCCTCGCGCTGGCTGCGATGGCCGGGCTGCCCGTGCCGCCCGCGCTGTCGCTGACCCGCGCCGACGATCCGCGCCTGCCCGGCTTTCTCGCGAGCCAGCCGGACGCGGTGTGGGCGATCCGTTCGTCGAGCCATGGCGAGGACCAGGCCGATGCGGCCAACGCCGGCCTGCACACCACGTTCCTGCGCGAGCCCGCATCGCAGGCCGCCGCGCGCGTGGCCGAGCTGCTCGACGGCGGCCTCGAGGAAGCGGTCGTGCAGCGCTTCGTCACGCCCGTGCTGTCCGGCATCGCGTTCGTGCGGCATCTCGCGGTCGAGGTCGAATGGGTGGAGGGCCACCTCGAGGCGCTCGCCGACGGGCAGACGAGCCCGTCGCGCGCGATCCTGTCGCGGCTCGGCGCGCCCTGGCAGCGCGGCGCGTTCCCGACCGCGCACGGCCTCACCGCGCGGCAGCTGTGGGCGTTCCTGCAACGCGTGCTGCGCGCGTTCCACTACGTGCCGGGCGACGTCGAATGGGCATGGGACGGCACGCGGCTGTGGCTGCTGCAGTACCGCCCGATCAGCAGCTACGGCTGGCACCGCCACCTGACCGCCGCGAACATCGCCGAGATCCTGCCGCCGCAACCGAGCCGGCTGGTCGAGTATGCGCAACGGCGCGCCGCCGGCAGCATCCCGGCCGTCATGGCGCGCTGGGATGCGCGCGTCCTGTGCGACAACGAACCGTTCACCGCGCTCTATGACGGCGCGTCGTACATCAACAACGACCTGTTCCTCGCCCGCCTGGCCGACTGGGGCGTATCGGCCGCCAGCTACAGCGGCGAGATCGGCGGGGCGACGCCGCCGCTGCGCTGGCGTCCGCTGCGGCTGCTGCGCGCGCTGCCGGTGTTCTGGCGCATGCTGCGCGCCGCGCGCGGCCACCTGCCGACGCTCGAACGCGGCCTGCGGCGCTTCGACCGGGAACTCGCGACGCTTGTCGAGCAACGCGCCGACGGCCGGCAACTGGCCGACTGGTTCACGCGCTTCTACGTGTTCGTCGTGCAGGGCAACCTGTGCATCGCGTCATCGCTGGCGAGCAGCGGCGGCGCGCTGTGGGGGCGACCGCCGACCGCGTACGGGCAGCTCGACGACAGCCCGCACCGCCTGCCGTGGGAAACCGATCCGGGCACCGCACGGCCCGCACCCGCCGACCTGCCGCTGCAGCCTTTTCCCGACTGGCCGCTGCCGGTCCGCGCGCTCCATGCGCTCGGCGCGCCCGGCATGCGCGGCTGGTATCTGCAGGTGCGCGAGTGGTATCGCGACAACCTGATGCGCGTGTTCTTCCGCCTGCACCACGCGATGCCGGCCGCCGACCGCGACGTGTGGTTCGCGCCTCATCCCGATCCGCGCGCGCGCAACGGCAGCTTCTGGCAGGACGGCGGCGAAGGCACCGACGAGGCGGCCGGCTTCATGATCTATCCGGGCCACACGCAGGGCGTGCTCGGCCGCGACATCCTGCTGGAAGATTCGCTCGACCCGGGCCGCCACGCGCAGTACCAGGCCGCGCGCGCCGTGATCGCGCGCATGGGCGGCCGGCTGTCGCACGGCGCGACGCTGCTGCGCGAGTTGCGCAAACCGTCGGCCGTGCTGCCGCGGGTCGATGCGGAATGGCTCGGACGCGAGGTGCGGCTCAGCGACGGCCGGCTGACGCTGGTCGAATGAGCATGGCGGCGGCGACGCCGCCGCCGCCGCGTGCCGGCGTCGATACTCAGCGCACCGGCGTGCGAACCTGGCCGTCGACCTTCAACGTGCGCCGGTCGTTCGTCGCCTCGTATTCGACCGTCTGCGCGGGTGTGACGGCGCCGTACGAACGGCCGTTCACATAGACCGCGCCGTCCCGCAATTCGACCCGGTCGCCGTTGACCGTCGCGGTGGCCCGTTCGCCCCGCAATACCGCCCCCGAGCACCCGGCCGTCGAAAAACTCCGGACCGACGTGCCCGGCATCGCGGCGACGCCGTCCTGATCCGCTACCTGCGCCGCACCGCAGGGCGGCGCCGCCATGCCGCCGGCGGCATGGAGCGATCCGGCACTGATGCCGCATCCGGCAAGCAACACGATCGTCATCGGCTTCAGAGGGGGCATGGCGAACTCCGTTGTCCGCGGCGGCGGATCGATGTCCGGCCGACACCCGCGCCTGGATCGCGGGCCGTCCGGATGCGCCCAGTATGCGTCCGTTGCGCGGCGCGCCGCCATCCGCGCCAACACCACCCGCGCCCGCTGCCCGGGCGCCTCGTCCGACCCTTTTACCGGCCGCCGGCACTGCTCTCCCGCGCGACCGGATCGCGTGGAAATTCGCCTTGAACAAGTTGCGATCCGCAACTACGATGGATTGCGACATGCAACCTTTCCAGGCCCGACATGGATCTCATAGACGCTCCCGCCAAGCCTCGCGACGCGACCATCCTCGAGCTTCGCGACTTCTCCCGCAAGCTGGTTCGCGAGCTTGGCTTCATGCGCGCCACGCTGGCCGACAGCGACTGGGCGCCGTCGGCCGTTCACGCGATCCTCGAGATCGGCCTGGCGCCCGGCATCAACGCCCGTGATCTGGGCCACATCCTGCGGCTGGACAAATCGAACACGAGCCGGCAGCTCGCGCGGCTCGAGGCGGCCGGCGTCGTGGAGCGGCGCGTGTCGAGCGACGATGCGCGCGCGGCCGCGCTGTACCTGACTGCCGACGGGAAAAAACTCCAGAAGCGCATCGACCGGTTCGCGACGGACCAGGTGTCGAATGCGCTGCGCCGCATGGTACCCGCCGACCAGCAGGCACTGCTGCGTTCGCTGGCGCTGTATGCCGATGCGCTCGCGCAGGACAACGCCACCCGGGCGCCTGCCGCGGCGCCCGACGCGCCGTCGATCCATGAGGGCTACCAACCGGGCTGCATCGGCGACATCGTGAGCCTCCACGCGCGCTTTTATTCGGAGAACTGGGGATTCGGCGCGTTCTTCGAAAAGCGCGTGGCCACCGAGCTGGCCGAGTTCGCGGGCGCGCTGCCGGCGGACGGCAAGGCGCTCTGGCTCTGCCGCGACGACGGGCGCACGCTCGCGTCGCTCGCGATCGACGGAGACAGGGCGACCGGCGTCGCGCACCTGCGCTGGTTCATCGTGAACGATGCGTTGCGCGGCTCGGGCGTCGGCCGGCGGCTCATGACGGAAGCCATGCGCTTCGTCGATGCGCTGCGGTTTCGCGAAACCTGCCTGTGGACGTTCAAGGGGCTCGATTCGGCGCGCCATCTGTACGAAGCGTTCGGCTTCACGCTGACCCGCGAATCCGCCGGCGCGCAGTGGGGCACCGAGGTGGTCGAACAGCGCTTCAGCCGGCCGGGGCCGACAGGCGGCTGACGTGCGACGAACCGTCCGCGCCGCCCCTGCCCCGAGGGTCCTTCGACCCGGCACGCCCACCCTGCCCGCCAGGATGCCCGGCATGTTCGAACGTCTCGCGACCCTCGCGCTCCGCGCGGCCGTCGTCGCATCGGCCGCTGCCGTCATGCCGGCGGACGCCGCGCCCGGCGCCGATCCGATCGACCGGAACATGACGCTGTGCCTGGACGCCCCGGAGCACGCGTCGACGGCGGGCCAGGACGCCTGCATCGACGACGCCGGCCGCGCATGGGACGCGCGGCTCAACGCCGGCTATCGCGCGCTGCAGGCATCGCTGCCCGCCGCCGACCGCCCGGCGCTGCTGCACGCGCAACGCGCGTGGCTCGCGCGCCGCGACGCCGACCTGAAGCTGATCGGCGCCGTCTACGCGACCACGCGCGGCACGATGTATGCGCCGATGAACGCGAACGACGTGATGCAACTGACGCGACAACGCGCGCTGACGTTGCAGCGCTTCGCGTCCGATCGCGCCGTGCACGGCTTCGACCTGAACGGGCGACTGCCGCCGGCGGCCGACGCGAAACCCGAGCGCATCGCAGCCGTTCCGCAACGCGGCGCGCGTTTCGAGCGCACGCATTGCGCGGCGCTCGCCGACCTCGACGCGATGGGCCGCTGTGCCGCGCAGGCCACGCCGCTGTACCGGCAGGATATCGACGACATGACCGGCATGATCGAGCGTCGCCTGCCGCGCGCGGCACGCGCGACCATGCAGGTGTCGTCGCAGGCGTGGCTGGCGTTCGTCGCCGCCCAGCCGCCGCTGATCACCGCCCTCTACCCGGCTGCCGATCCCGCCCGCACGCAGCCGCAGGTCGCGATCGAAATGCGCGACGAAGCCGCCGCGCGCCTGCGACAGCTCGTCTTCGCCGCGGACAGGATCGGCGCCGACTGACACGGCGGCACAACGCGCGCCGCTCACCCGCCCGGGATGCGATGCACACGGCAGGCCGTCGAATATTCTCATCACTTCCAGCGAATTCCGGCCGATCAACCCGCGTCGGGCGCACGGCCTGCCCGTCGCCGGCATTCACGACGGTCGCCTGCGCGGGCCCCCGACTCCCTAGGGAAAATCCGGAGACATCCTTACAGCGATTTACCTGATGATTCACGAAAGCGTCATGCCGCAACGATCCCGCCTCGCGCCATGCTTTCAATTCGCACCGCCGAACCGATGCCGCGACGCGGCCGGTGCAAGGAGCGCGAGGATCGAAACGCGAAGCGCGCAGTCGCCGGCACGACGTCAGGTGTTCAATACTTTCAACAACCCGGTCGAGAGTAATCGTGAGAATCCGTGGCCCGCTGGTGCGGTGGAGACGAGGCGATGCGCGACATCCGCGCGCCGCGGCCTCGTCCACCGTCGACAGTGACGGCTGGCAAAGTCCTGGCCTGCATCTGTCGGTCTACACCATCCTGTCCCGCCGTTCCGTTCGCCGCCACAACGCGGTTGCCGCGCGCGCATCCGTCGCGATCCGCACCGACGACGTCGCCTCGCTGCTGCCTTAGCGCCGCGCCGTCGTTCCGTCCATCCGTTCGACCCGCCGGTCCTGTCGCCCGACCGGCGACAGCGCCCGCTCGCGCTTCGTTGCCGTATGAGCCGGCCCGGCATCGAACGGACTCCTGATCGTCGTGCACACCCGCGCCCGCCACGGGCGCCGGTCGCGCACGCGTGTTTCCCGATGAACCGTCGCGCTCCGACCCGCGCATCGCGGATCGACGCGCACCGATATGGAAGACTCCGTCATGCGTATCCGAACGTTTCGCCGCACCCTTGCAACCGCCGCCCTGCTGACGGCCGCGGCCGCCGGCACGTCCGCCCGGGCGGCCGGCGAACTGAACATCTACAACTGGTCCGACTACATCGCGCCGGACACGATCCCGAACTTCCAGAAGCAGACGGGCCTGCACGTCCGCTACGACAACTACGACAGCGACGACACGCTGCAGGCGAAACTGCTGTCGGGGAATTCCGGCTACGACATCGTCGTGCCGACGTCGAACTACATGGCCAAGCAGATCCAGGCGAACGTCTACCAGCCGCTCGACAAGTCGAAGCTGCCGAACCTGTCGAATCTCGATCCGCTGCTGATGAAACGGGTCGCCGACGCCGATCCGGACAACCGCTACGGCGTGCCCTGGGCGTACGGCACCGACGGCATCGGCTACAACGTGCAGGCCGTGAAGAAGGCGCTCGGCGACCAGGCGCCGGTCGACAGCTGGGCGCTGGTGTTCGATCCCGCCAACATGGCGAAGCTGAAGGGCTGCGGCGTGTCGTTCCTCGACCAGGCCGTCGACGTGTTCGCCGCGACGCTGCAGTACATGGGCAAGGACCCGAACAGCACGAACCCGGCCGACTACCGCGCCGCATACGAGGTCCTGAAGAAGGTGCGCCCGTACATCACGCAGTTCAATTCCTCGGGCTACATCAACGATCTCGCGAACAACGACCTGTGCGTGTCGTTCGGCTATTCGGGCGACGTCGGCATCGCGCACCGCCGCGCCGCCGAGGCGAAACGCCCGTACGAGATCCGCTTCGCGAATCCGAAGGAAGGCGGCCTGCTGTGGTTCGACATGATGGTGATCCCGAAGGACGCGCCGAACCGCGACGCCGCGCTGAAGTGGATCAACTACCTGCAGGACCCGAAGGTCAACGCGGGCATCACCAACGCGGTGTTCTATCCGACCGCGAACAAGGCCGCGCGCCAGTACGTGAAACCCGCGATCGCGCGCGACCCGTCGGTGTATCCGTCTGACGAGGTGCTGAGCAGGATGACGCTGCTCAAGCCGATGCCGCCCGAGATCCGTCGCTTGCAGAACCGGCTGTGGGCGCAGTTGAAGACGGGGCGCTGAACGGCGCGCGGCGCAGCTGACACGTGCCGCCGGCGGCCGGTCCGCGCTGGCGGCGCGGCTGCCGCGGAACGTGCAGGAGTACGCGCCACGACGCCGACGCCGACGACGGCACGCACACCCGCCTCGCGACGGCGCCGGCCGTATCGTCCGCGCGAACTATCGCGGCGCGTGTGCGAACGCGTCCGTCACGAACCGGATCACGTCGTCGAGCGACGACGTGCACACGGCGCCCGCGGCAAGCTCGCGAAACGCACCGTCCGGCCCGAAGCAGACGAGCGGCTTGCCCCAGCGCCGCGCGAGCGAAATCTCCTCGGCGGTGCCCGGCCCGCCCGGCAGCGCGACGATCAGGTCGCTGCTGAGCACGTTCACGTAATTGCGGTTGATCGTGTGCGGATCCGCGTCCGGTTCGCGGCGCGGCAGCGGCGTGAGGATCGGGATGTCGACGAACGGATGCGGATAACCGTCGAGCGGCACGAAGCCCGCGAGCGGATCGCCCCGCGTCGGCAGGATGCCGATCGAGCGGCCGGCCCGCCCGGGCACGCCGGCGAACGCGCGCGCGACCGCCAGCATCACGCCCTGGCCGCCGCCCGTCAGCAGATTGAACCCGGCCTGCGCGAGCCACGCGCCGAGCGGCCCGGAATACGCGAGCCACGGCTCCTTCCCCGAACCCATCACGCCGATCGTCCTGTTCTTCTGCTGCATCGTGGCTTCCAGTGAAGTCGTGGGTTGCGCGCGCTCGCCGCGCTCATTCGAGCTCGACGCCCTTGAGTTCCGGGATCAGGAACAGCGTCGCGACCATGTCGAGCACGTAGAGGCCGGCCAGCAGCGCAATGGCCGTCTGGAACGAGTAGTGCGCGGCAAGCGCGCCGACCGCGACCGGGCCGAAGCCGCCGACCGCGCGGCCGATATTCCACAGCACGTTCTGCGCGGTCGCGCGCGCGGCCGTCGGATAGCCTTCGGACATCAGCGTGCCGTAGCCGCCGACCATCCCGTTGACGAACATGCCCATCAACGCGCCGGCCCACAGCATCGCCGTCGGGTCCGACAGCCGCGCATACGCGATGACCGTCGCGACCGAGCCGAGCTGGTACAGCAGGAACGTCGGCTTGCGCCCGATGCGGTCCGCCAGTTGCCCGAACACCCAGACGCCGATCATCATCCCGACGACCGTCGCCGCCGTCCACAGCCCCGACTTCGTCAGCGAGAAGCCCATCTGTTTCGACAGGAAGGTCGGCAGCCAGATCATGATCCCGTAGTAGCCGAAGTTCTGGACCGAACACAGGATCACGATGCCGATGCTCATGCGCGCGGTGCGGCCGTCCGCGACGAGCAGGCGAAATGCGTTCGCCTCCGGCCGCGTCGCGCGCTGCACGAACGCTTCCGGCTCGTGCAGCCTGTTGCGCATGCCCCACGCGAGCAGCGCGGGCAGCACGCCGACCACGAACATGCCGCGCCAGCCGACGTGGAGCAGCAGGAACGGCGTCAGCAGCGCGGCCAGCAGCACGCCGGCCTGCCAGCCGAGCGCGACGTAGCACGACACGCGTGCGCGCTTGCTCGCCGGCCATGCTTCCGCCGCGAGCGCCATGCCGATCCCGAATTCGCCGCCCAGGCCGACGCCCGCGATGGTGCGATAGGCGAGCAGATCCCAGAAGCCGCGCGCGAACGCGCACAGCCCGGTGAAGATCGCGAACAGCAGGATCGTCCAGGTCAGCACGCGCACGCGCCCGTAACGATCGGCCAGCGCGCCGAACAGGATGCCGCCCGCGACGGCGCCGATCAGCGTCCAGGTGACCAGCGCGCCGCCCTGCCCGGGCGTCAGTTGCAGCGCCGCCGTGATCGCCGGCAGCATGAAGCCGAGGATCAGCAGGTCGAAGCCGTCCATCGCATAGCCGATCGCCGATCCGGCCAGCGCTTTCCAAGCGTACGCGCCGACCTGTTCCACGCGCGGGGCCGACGGGCCGCCGAGCGTCGAAGATTTCATGTTTGCTGCCATGGTGTCCTGCCACGAAGGTCCGGCGACATTCTACGGCCTGCGCCCGCCGACGAAGGGCGGGCGGACCTGCCGGCGGCGGCGGCGCGCCGCGCGCGCGTCGCTCCCCTTGCGGAACGCGACGCGGGAATCCGGGAACAACGAGCGGGGGAAACGGCGAGCCGGTGTCGGCGGGGCAAAGCCGGCGATGTCGCACTCAGGCCGGACACCGGATGAAAGACGGCTGGCCGGCCCGCGTGCGCGAACCGGACGGCGCCGGGCGGTCAGACGACCCGGCCGGCTTCAGCCCTGATCGTCGCCGGGCCACCAGGTCTTGGCCTCGCGGTCGACGACGAGCGTATCGAGATCCTTGCCGTCGAGCCATTTCGGCCGCGGGCCGCGACCCGACCACGAGCGGCCGGTCGTCGGGTCGTAATACTTGGCGGGCGCCTTGCGCTTGCGCTGGACGATATAGCCGAGTGCGCTCAGCACTTCCTGCTGCGTGATTCCCAGAAGCTCGACCTGTTCCTTGAATGCCGCGAGCGCGGCCTGCTTCTCCTTCTGCTTCGCATCAGACAGCTTGATGTTCAGGTCCCGAAGTTGTGCTTCGAGTTCCCGCAGGGCCTGGGTCATGTATTCATCCTCTTTGGGCATGTTTCCGCAAAAAACCTCCGATGGCGGAACCTACCATGAAGTTCCGCCACTCGGCGCTGTCAGATCCATGATTCGTTGGTTCGGGCCGGCATGGCTTGCGCGACGCGCACGATACGACGTCGCGCGTCACTCGATGACCGGCTGCGCCTGGCCGGCAATGCGCAATTCGCCTCGCTCATAGGGACGGCGGGCGGCTGCGGCAAGCCGGCGCCGCACCATGGCACTGGTGCGGCACGGCGCGAATGATAGCAGTGCCGGGCGTCATGCCGAAAAAAGGGGCCGGCCGGCGGCGCGGCGGGCCCGCCCGCCTACCGGTCGAAATCGCGGGCATGCCACGCGATCCGGTCGAACAGCGCACGCAGCTTTGCGCCACGCGCCGCGTTCAGCGCGGCGGCTTGCGCGACGCGCCCGGCGAGATGCGCGCGGAAGTCCGGATGCGCGTCGCGGTTCTGCGACGCCGGGCCGCTCCGGATGCAGTTGGTCAGGATGGCCTTCAGGCGGTCGAACTCGTCGCGGGCCAGGTTCGGATGACGGTTGACGACCACGCCGGCCAGTTGCTGGCGCACGCCGCGCCGCATCACGCGGGTCTTGCGCAACTGCAGCGCGAAACCTTCCTCGAGCGCGATCGCGGCGACCCTGACCTGCAGACGCTCGACCTCGCGCGCCAGCGCGCCGCCGCCCGAGAAGGCGAGATCGTCGGCATAGCGCGTGTAGGTGGCGTCGAGCGAACGCGCGAGCGCGGCGAGCCGCATGTCGAAGCGGAAGGCGCTCAGGTTCGCCAGCGCCGGCGAGGTCGGCGCCCCCTGCGGCAGATGCCGTTCGCGATAGCGCTGGCGGCCGATCCAGTCGAACCGGTCGCGCAGGTCGGGCGCGAGCAGACGCGCGGACGGCACGCGATTGGTACACAGCCCGGTGAGCGTGCGCGCGACTTCGGCCGGATACCCGAGCGTGACGAACAGCGCGTGAATGCGCGCGGCGCGTACCGATACGAAGAAATCCGCGAGATCGAAGCGGACGACGACATCGCGATCCGCGTGCGGCGCCGCGAACGACACGATCCCGCGCCCCCTGCGGAAACCATGCGCCGCGTCGTGCGGCGCGATGCGATCGAGCAGGCCGTGCAGGACGCGACGCTGCGCTTCGCGCAGCCGCCCCTTCGGGATCTCGACCAGGCGGCACCCGCCGCTGCGCTTGTCGTGCGCCACGTACGTGTAGTGATGCAGCGGCGCGGCGGCGCCGCGCGCGTCGACGCGCCAGTGGTCGGACAGCCAGTCGAGTTCCGGCACGCTCACCCCGAGCCAGCCGGCAAGATCGCCGGGCGTCGCCCAGTGCGGCACGTCGCAGCCGGCGAGCGGCGCCGGCAATGGCCGCTGGACCGGCGGCCGCCGCACGATGCGGATCGCGGCGGGCCGATCGTGGCCGTACCACGCCAGCACGAATGCCGGCGCCTCGGCCAGGTCCGCCGCGAGCGCATCGATCCCGACGTCGGCCCACTGCGCGCCGAAGCGCACGAGCGCCGCATCCGCGAATTCATGGGCCCACGGCGGCGCGACGCCGAGCACCGCCGCCATCCGCGACAGGATGCCGGCGCGCTCGGGGGCGCCCGCCAGCATCGCTTCGGCAATCGTGCGGGTGGTGTCGCGCAGGGTGGCGTACATGGAAAGGAATGGGCGGGACGATGAGCCAACGTGACCGGTACTGCGAGGGGTGACGTTGCGCGACGCGCAACGGGGCCCCTTGCGATGCATCGGGGTGTCGATCTCCTCCACGGGGTAGCCCCGTAGTCCTGGAACATCGGCTGCCTGTTCCGGGCGTGTGCTTGACCCACCGGCCCGCGCTGCGACTTTACTGGCCGGACGCGCGGCGTGTCAAACCGGCGCGCGACCCGGCGCGGCCGGGTCGCGCGGCACGGCCTGCCCGCGCCGGGAAAACAGTTCGCGGTACGCGATCGGCGCGACGCCGACGCCGGCCATGTTGTTCAGCATCGTGGCCCAGGTCGCGTTGTCGACGCTCACCGGAAACGATCGCACGCGATTGGCGAGCAGCCAGTAGGTGCGCGTCATCCCGTCGCTCATCGCGACGGCGTACCCGCTGCCCTCGAGCCAGTAGCCGACCGGCGGCAGCGTCACGGGTTCCTGGCGGCCGGCCCGGAACGCGGCGGCGGCCGACGCGTACTTGCCGTCGAGCGGCATCGCGCGGCGCGGCACGCAGTCCTGCGAATTCAGTTGCGGGAAGCGCGGGCTCGTGCCGAGCCACAGGCCGTAGAACGTTTCCGCGTCGAGGTGCACGACGTAACGTTCCGTTTCGACGGGCGCCGCCGCCAGGTAGCAGTCGGCCTGGCCCGGAACGGCGACGCGCCATACCGCGCGCTTCGCGTCCAGGTCGACCAGCTCGCTCGCCTGCGGACGCGGCCGGACGGGGGACGGTCGCCCTGCGTCGCGCAGGTCGCGCGCGCGATCGAGTCCGATACGAAGACGTGTCAGCATGGGCCCTCTCTTTCTCTCGTGATCTTGTTCGAATGAGTCGGGATGCGGGCCCCTGCCGTGCGGCGCACGGGCGGTCGAACGGCGCCGCCCCGGCACGGGGGGCCGGTGTCCCGACACTCCCGATGCACTCGGGAACCCGCGCAGTGTAGCGCCTTTCAGAACCGGGACGGGCAACGCGCGCGGCCCGCGATCGCCGCGCCCGGGCAACAGGAGACCCGGGCCAGCGGGCGGGCGGCGCGACGCCCGCCGCGTTCAGCGATCCAGCAGCCGCCCCAGCCGCATCATCGTGACGTTCACGCCGAGATGGCGCATCGACGGTTGCACGATCACGCAGTTGTCGTACGGCGTGACGATCGTGTCGTCGCCGTCGCGCGCGATCTCGGTGCCGGCCTGCCCGATCACCTCCAGCCCCGTGAACGGTTGCGCGAACCGGAAATCCATCGATCGCGCGACGACCGGCTGCGTGATCTCGACGAACTTCTGCCGCACCGGCGCGGCTTGCGTGAGGAAGGCCGCGACGTCGTCGCGCGCGACAACGCCGGCATGCAGCAGGAAGCGCGCGGCGCTGTCGAGCGCGACGTCGCGCGCGCTCGCGGCGAAGTGCTGGCCCGTCTCGATCAGCAGCGCGTTCTTCGCGCTCGCCGGATCGCCGAAGCCGCCGTAGTCGCGCAGCCGCGTGCCGTTTGCATGGCCGCGATCGATGATCACGTGCTCCGGCGTGCCGATCGCGGCGGCCAGCGCGATCGCCTTCTCGTGCGGCCCCGTCATCATCAGCGGGGCGGACGCCTCGTGCATCGAATGGATGTCGAGCAGCAGGTCGACCGTATCGAGCAGCGGACGCATCGCGCGCGCCCGCGCAAGCTCGCGGCTGTCGCGCGCGCCGTCGAGCGCGGCCGGCGTCCACACGCGATTCATGTCCTCGTCGAGATAGCGCGTCGCATCGGCGTTCGCCGCGCTGAAATGCTCGTACGCGCCGACGTTGCCGAACCCGAGCGACAGGCGGCCCGCGACCGGGCGCAGGCCGGCGGCCAGCAGCGTGTCCACGGCGATCGCGCCGCTGACTTCGTTGCCGTGCGTCAGCGCGAGGATCATCACGTGCTTGCCGGGCCGGCCGCTGTCGAACGAGTGCAGATAATCGACGCCGGTATTGCCCGCGCGCCAGCGCGCGATGTCGGGGAAGGCCACTTCGATCGGGTAGGCCGGCAATGCGGCGCGGATGGCTTCAAGCGTGGTCATGTCGGAATCGCTCAGCAGGGTTCGGGAAACGCGCAACCGGACAACGCCGGTCGCGCGACAATCGGGTGCGGGGCCGGCGCGTCACGCGCGGGTTGCCCGTGTCGACGGCGTGGCGTCGGCGGCCGCGCCGCGCATCCGGCGGCCGAGCGAGATCACCGACGTGATGCCCAGCACGGCCGTCGCCATCACGTAGAAACTCGGCGCGAGCTTGTTGTGCGTCGCGTCGATCAGCCAGGTCACGATCAGCGGCGCGAAGCCGCCGAACAGCGTCACCGAGAAGTTGTACGACAGCGCGAGGCCGGTGCCGCGCGTGCTCGTCGGGAAGATGTCGGCGAGCAGCGCCGGCAGCGGCGCGAGGCTCACCGCGATCAGCAGGCCGACCAGCGCCTGCACCGCGAGCAGCGTCCCGACCGTCGGGTAGCGGTTCAGCAGGACGAACAGCGGCCAGGTCGTCACGCCCACCAGGATCAGCGCGATCAGCATCACGCGGATGCGGCCGAAGCGATCCGACAGGTGCCCGACGACCGGCGCCGCGACCATCAGCATCGCGCCCGTGACGACCGCGCCGAGATACGACGACGTGGCCGGGATATGCAGCTGCTTGACCGCGTAGGTCGGCATGTACAGCTTGTGCACGTAGTTGAAGGCGGTGGCCGTCGCGACGACGCCCGCGCCGAGCAGCAGGTTCGCGCGATCGCGGGCGAACACGTCGCGCAGCGGCGATTTCGCGCGGCCCTGCTCGCCGAGCCGGCGGAAATCGGCCGGTTCGTCGATGTTGCGGCGAATGTAGAGCCCGACCGGGCCGATCAGCAGCCCGACCGAGAATGCGACGCGCCAGCCCCACGCATGCAGCTGGTCGGTCGTCAGCAGCAGGCTCAGCAGCGCGGACACGCCGGCCGCGAGCACCGTCGCGAGCCCCTGCGTCGACATCTGCCAGCTCGCGAAGAAGCCGCGGCGCTTCGCATCGGCCTGCTCGACCATGAACGCGGTCGCCGCGCCGAATTCGCCGCCGGTCGAGAAGCCCTGCAGCATGCGCGCGACGATGATCAGGAGCGGCGACGCGAGGCCGATCTGCGCATAGGTCGGCGCGAACGCGATCATCGCGGTGCCGAGCATCATCAGCCCGATCGACATCGTCAGCGACGCCTTGCGGCCCGCGCGGTCCGCATAGCTGCCGAGCACGATCGAGCCGAGCGGGCGCGTCACGAACGAGATGCCGAACGTGCCGACCGACAGCAGCAGCGAGGTCGCCGCGTCGTGCGTGGGGAAAAACAGCTGGCCGATCTGGATCGCGAAATAGCCGTAGATCAGCAGATCGTAGAACTCCAGCGCGTTGCCGATGCTCGCGGCGCAGATCTCGCGCCACGGATTGTGCGGCGCCGGCGTCGCGGCGTGCGTATTGCGGGTCATCCCTTGTGCTCCTCCGGTGATGCTGGCCGTCAGGATTTTGAAAGACGGCGCGCGGCGTGGCCGGCGGCCGTTCGGGCCAGTCAAGCGCGGAGTGTAGGCAACGCGGGGCGGGCGTTCGTGCCGTTTCGGCACGCAATCGTGCCGATCGGCGCGCGGGCGCCGCATGCGCCGCCCGGCCGGGTCAGCCGTCCTCGCCGTCACGCGACGGCGCGTTGCGCCAGATCGCGTCCAGCACCGGGTGCGGGTCGTTCCGGCGGCGGTACAGCGCGATGTCGAAGCCGATCTGCCAGTCGGCGCCGCCGACGATCGCAAGCTCGCCCCGCCGCACGTCGTCGGCGACGAGCCGCTGCGGCAGCCACGCGAGGCCGAGCCCGCGACGCGCCATCGCCAGGATCGCCTCGTACGAGTCGGCCTGGTACACGGGCCGCAGCGTCGGACGGTTCGGCATTTCGGCAAGATGGCGCGCCAGCACCGCGCGCAGCGTCAGCGTGCGCGCGAATGCGAGCCACGGCACCGGCGCCTGCCCGGCCGGCAGCCGGTAGCGCACGCTGCCGCGCGCATCGAACGCGCTGACCGGCACCAGCACCTCGCGCGCGACGGACAGCCAGTCGAAGCGGTCGCGATCGATCAGCAGCCGCGTGTGCGGGCTCGAATAGACGATCAGCATGTCGGCGTCGCCGGCGGTGAGCTGCAGGATCGCCTCCTCCGCGCTGCCGGTCGACACGGTTGCCGTGAAGAAGCCCGCGCGGGCGACCGTCTCGTCATACCAGTCGGGGAAGAACGTGGCCGACAGCGTGCGGCCGGTCGCGATCCGGAGGTTGTTCTCCAGCACCGGCGCCGCTTCCTGAAGCTGGGTGCGCGCGCCGTGCAGGATGTCGAGCGCGTTCGACGCGGCATCGAGGAACACGGTGCCGGCCGCGGTCAGCTCGAGCGGCTTGGTGCGCGCGATCAGCCGCGTGCCGACCCACTCCTCGAGCGAACGGATGCGGCGGCCGAACGCCGGATGCGTGACGAAGCGGTTCTCCGCCGCGCGCGTGAAGCTGCGCGTGCGCGCGAGTTCGACGAAGTCTTCGAGCCATTTCAGTTGCATGGCTGGGCTCCTGGGTGGGCGATGAAGTGCGGTAAGGCGCGCGCGAACCGCCGCCGCGGCGCGGCGGCCGGCATGGACGGACGCGGTTCGTGCGGGACGGGCCGCGCGGGGCGCCCGATCCTACCGCACCTGCGGCGCGTCGCGCAGCACGATGCGCAGCGCGGTATCGAACGGCGTCGCGTAATCGATCCCGGCCGCCCGCACGCGCGATGCGTCCAGATGGCAATCGTACGGACGCGGCGTCGCATCGGCCGGCGCGTCGATCGGCGTGAGCGACGCCGCGATGCCGAGCGCGGCCGCGATCCGCCGCGCGATGTCGTATTTCGTCATCGGCTCCTCGCCGGACCAGTGCCGGATGCCGGTAACGGACGCCCCCGCGAGATGCCGCAGCGTCAGGTCGCGGATCACCTGCGCGACGTCCGGCGTGTAGGTCGGGTAGCGGATCGCCCATGCGTCCATGCCGACCGGGTCGGCGCCCGGGCGCGCGGAAGCGGCGATCGCCGGGACGAGGCTCGTGACGGCCGATTCGCTCCAGTCGACGACCGGGCCGTACAGCAACGGCAGGCGCAGCACGCACGACAGCGGCGACGCGGCGAGCAGCGCCGCCTCGCCTTCCAGCTTGGTGCGGCCGTAGATGTTCAGCGGATTCGGCGCGGCGTCCTCCCGGTACGGCGCCGCCTTGCCGTCGAAGACGTAGTCGGTGGAGATGCCGAGCGTCCACGCACCGTGGCGCGCGGCAAGCGCAGCGATGCGCGCGGGCGCGACGACGTTGATCGCGCGGGCGCCGGCGGGGTCGCGCTCGCAGACGTCCGGGCGGCGTTCGGCCGCGCAGACGATCACGGCGGCCGGGCGGCGGGTGGCGAACAGCTGCTCGAGGGCCGGCTGGTCGAGGACGTCGAGTACGGCGAGGTTGTCCGGCGGCAACGCAAGACGCCGTGCGCCCGCGCCTTGCGGGTTCCGGACGGTCGCGACGAGGGTCAGCGACGCCTCGCGGGCCAGGGACGCGGCAACCGCGCGGCCCAGCAGGCCGGAGGCGCCGATCAGCAGGATGTTCGGGTGCGACACGATAGCCAACCTTGAAAGGGAACGGGACTCTCCGGAGCCTATCGCATCTTTCCTGCGCGGCCCACCGTCGCGGGCCGCGCCGCGGCCGGCTACTTCCGCGCCGAAATGGCGTGCATGCGGCCGGCGGCCCTGTCGTGATCCACGACGAAGCCGATCCGCTGCAACGCGGCGACCTGAGTCGCGGGCGACAGGCGCAGCTTCCGGTAGCTGCTCTTGTGAAGCACCCAGCCCGCGTCTTCGCGGACGTGGATCAGGTCGGTGACCACGACGCCGTCGGGTTCGTAGTCGAGCACGCACGTCATGATGCGCGTGTCGTCGGCCCGAACGGGTATGAAACGCTCCAGCCCCGCCAGCTCCCGCGAGAGGTCGCGAAACGTCAGGACCAGGCGCCCGCCCGGCTTCAGCGCATCGTAGGCGTCGCGGTACAGCGCCAGGACATCCTCGTGCCGCTCCAGATGCGTCAGCGTATCGCCCATGCAGACGATCGCACCGGCCGAGCCGCGCTCGACCAGCGCGGGCAGGTCGCGCAGATCGGACAGGACGGGTTCGACGCGATCGCCCGGCGCGGCCGCGGCCAGTTCCGCGAGCAGATCCCGGCTGGTGTCGACGGCGATCACGCGCTCGTAGCCGAGCGTCAGGAGCGCGACCGACTGATATCCCGGCCCGCACCCCAGGTCGACGGCGATGCCCGCCGGTTCCGCGCCCAGGCCCAGCGCCGCCAGCAGCGCCGCCTGCTCGGCCGCCTTGTCGGCCAGGGTCGCCCCCTGCATCCACGAATAGTGGGCGGCCAGCAGGCCGTCGTAGTGGCGCGTCACCGGGTTCACGGTACGGCCTTCGGCGTTGTCGTCAATTGAATGGTTCATCCTGAACTCGCGTTGTCCCCGGAAGGTACGTCGTGTATTCCTGCACGGGACGGTCGATGCCCCGTCCGCCGTTCGAAGCCTGCCCGCGCGCCACGCCGCGGGTCGACCGATGCCGGCCGACGGACGTCTCCCGTCGCGGCCCGCGATCGCCGATCAGGGAATGTAGCCCGGATCGGCATTGCAATGGCGCAAAGCCGCTTTGCGCCGTCCGGCATTTCGCCGGAACGCGTTGCTCGCGAGAATGCGGCGGTTGCCGGCCATTCGTCGCCGCGTCGGCGGCCCACGCCCATGACCTCTCTCCCCCCTCGACGGCCACGCGTCACGTCGCGTGGCTCGATCCCACGCTCGTCTTCCGGATGGCCGTATGCGCCGGCGGCGCCGTCGCCGACAACGACTACAACCGGCCGCTGCTGCCCGAGATCGCGCACGCCTTCGGCGCGCAGGCGCTGACGCTTGCGGTCGGCTTCGTCGCCAGCGCAACGCAGATCGGCGATGCGATCGGCCTGTTCTGCATCGCCCCGCTCGGCGACCGGTTCGAGCGCAAGCGCCTGACGCTCGCGCCTTACGTCGGCCTCGGCTTGCACGCGCTGTACTCCGGCGCGCATTCCCTATAATATCCAATCGACCGACCGACGGTCAATTCAATCCGCACCCGTCGCCCGCACCGCTCACGCCTGCCGACCTCCCGATGAATGCCTGCCCGTATCGCCCGACCCGCCGCCCGTCTCCGTCGAGGCGCGCATGAAGAACCGGCGGCGCTATCTGCTCGCCCTGCTGCTCGCGGGCTTCATGACGATCTTCGATCTCTTCGTGGTGAACGTCGCCATCGTCAATATCGAACGCACGCTGCATGCGAGCTACCTCCAGCTCACGCTGATCATCGTGGCCTACGAGTTGTCGTTCGGCATTTTCCTGATCCCGGGCGGACGGCTCGGCGACCTGTGGGGGCGCCGCGGCGCGTACCGGATCGGCATGCTGCTGTTCACGCTCGCGTCGGTCGCCTGCGGGCTGGCGGTCGACGCCGGCATGCTGATCGCCGCCCGCTTCCTGCAGGGCATGTCCGCCGCGCTCCTGTTTCCGCAGGTCTACGCCAGCATCCGCGCGGATCTCGACAGCGCGGACGCGCGCAAGGCCTACGGCTACCTCGGCATGGCGCTCGGGCTCGCGGCCGTCGCGGGCCAGGTACTGGGCGGCCTGCTGATCTCGATCGACTTCCTCGACCTGCAATGGCGCACCATCTTCTTCGTCAACGTCCCGGTCGGCGTCGCGGCGCTGTGCCTGTCCGGCCCGCTGAACGCCGCCCGGGTCCGGCCGGCGCAATCGCTGGACTGGCTCGGCATTGCACTGTCGAGCGTCGGGATTTCCGTGTCGCTGCTCCCGCTGCTGATGATCTCGGCATGGGGCTGGGGGATCCGGAGCAGCGCGCTGCTGCTGGCGGGCGGGCTCGTCCTGTACTGCTTCGCCCGTCACGAGCGCCGCTACGCGCGCAGCGGCCGCGCGCCGCTGGTGGACATGGCGCTGCTGCGCGACCGGCCGTTCCTGAAGGGATCGCTGCTGGTGATGTGCCTCTATGCGACCGCGGGCTCGTTCACGCTCGTGTTCTCGATTCTGCTGCAGTCCGGCCTGCGCATGAGCCCGCTGCAGGCCGGCATGACCTACGTCGCCACCAGCATCGGCTTTTCGCTGTCCTCCGTGCTGATGCCGAAGCTGGTCGGCCGCCACGGCGCCCGGCTCGTCTTTCTCGGCGCGGCGCTGTATGCGGCGAGCTTCGTCCTGTTGACGATCGTGGTGCTGCATGCGCCGATCCGCACGCGCCCGGGCCTGCTCGTGCCCGCGCTGTTCGCGCTGGGGCTCACGCAAGGCATGGTCATGACGCCGCTCCTGAACATCGTGATGGCCAACGTGCGCGACGCGTTCGCGGGCATGGCGGCCGGCGTGCTCGCCACGTTGCAGCAGGTGGGCGCCGCGTTCGGCGTGACCGCGGTGAGCACGATCATGCAGGTCGCGCTCGGGACGCTGTCGGGCCATGGGCCGTTTCTCCCGCTTCGGAACGCGTTCGCGTGCAGCATGCTGTTCAATGTCGCGGCGGCCGCGCTCGCCGGCGTCCTGCTGCGCTCGCTGCCGGCGCAGGCGCAGCGCGCCTGAGGCAGCGGCCCGGCGAGGCCGGGCGGGTGCGCCGCATCGGCGCGCGGGCGGCCGGCGGCGCGGGTTTTCATGCACAATGCGTCACCGGCGCGACGGCGACGCCATGGGCGCGAACCGGCTCATGACCTAGACTGCTACCTTTTTCAGGCACGCTTCCGAACTGCAAGATGAGAAACAAGACCCCCCCGCGCCAGCACGGACCGCACAAGACGCCGCGTACCAAGCCAGCCGAGGTCCGCCTGGACGAACTGATGGCGGCTGCGGAGAAGCTGTTCCTGGAGCAAGGCGTCGAGGCCACGACGATCAACGAGATCGTCGAGCTGGCCCAGGTCGCCAAGGGCACGTTCTACCATTACTTCACGTCCAAGAACGAGCTGCTGGAAGCCATGGGGCAGCGCTACACCGCGCAGTTCCTCGCGCGTCTGAAGCTTGCCGTCGACGCGTGCGCCGACGACGACTGGCTGGACAAGCTGCGCACCTGGATCCGCACCAGCATCGAGGCCTACGTCGACACGTATCGCACGCACGACATCGTCTATACCAACCATCATCATCACGACCGCAACAATGCCGAGAAGAACGCGATCCTCGACCAGTTGCAGGCCATTCTCGAAGGCGGCACGCACGCGCAGACATGGACGCTCGCGCAGCCGCGCATCACCGCGCTGCTGATCTATGCGGGCGTGCACGGCGCCACCGACGAAGCGATCGTGGGCCGGACGACCGATCGCGCCGGATTCGCCCGCGACGTCATCGCGGTCTGCCTGCGCATGGTCGGCGTGACGGACGACAGCCCGCCGCCCGCACCGCGCCGCCGCGCGCGCCAGCCGGCCGGCCGCGCCTGAGCGCCCGCGCCGTTCGTTGACGCGCCCCCGGGCGCGGGCGGCCCCGCAGCCGCCCCGTCGCCCGCGACCGGCCATTACCGGCCCGCCGGCACACGCGCCGCTGCCCGCCGTGCGACGGGAAAGTACAGCAACACGCACGCGATCGACACGCACACCGCGCCCGCGCACGCCATGGCCAGCCCGAAGCCGCCGGCCATCGCCGACCGGTAGAGCCCGGCGAGCCCCGCCTGCGGCGCGGACAACACGTGGTCCAGCACCGCGCGCCGCGCGAGCCCCGCGGGATCGGGCGCGCCCGCCGCCGCCGCCGACGCGGTCAGTTCGCGCACCGCGCGCACGCTCATCACGCTGCCCAGCAACGCGATCCCCAGCGTCATGCCGGTCTGCCGCAGCGCGTTCATCGTGGCCGACGCCATGCCCGAGGACTCCGCGGGCGCCAGCCCCATGACCGTCATGCCGGTCGCGGGCACCGCGAGCCCCATCCCGAGGCCCAGGACGGCCAGCACCATCCCGATCGCGGCGGCGGGCGTCCAGGGCGTGAAGGACGCCATCGCGCACATCGCCATCCCGACCAGCCCGTAGCCCGCCGCCATCAGCCACTTCAGCGACACGCGGGCGGCCAGCCGCCCGAACGACAGCGACGTCGCGGCCATCACGACGAACTGCGGCATGAGCTGCCATCCGGCAAGCGCCGGCGTGCTGCCGCGCGCCTGCTGGAGATAGAGCGACAGGAAGAACAGGCTGCCGTACGCCGAGAAGCCGAGCGCGAACGACGCCACGTTCGCCAGCGCGAGCGCGCGATCGCGAAACAGATGCACCGGAAACAGCGGGCGGCGCACCCGCGTTTCGACCCAGACGAACGCGACGAAGCCGGCCAGCGCGATGCTCAGCGGCACCATCACCTTGCCGGGCGACGCGCCGTGTTCGCCGATCTCGATCAGGCCGTAGCTGAGCATGCCCAGCCACACCATGCTGAGCGCCTGCCCCGCCGGATCGAACGCCGCATGGTCCGGGTGCTTGCGCTCCGGGATCCCCCACGCGCCCAGCAAGGCCGCGACGATCCCGAGGGGGACGTTCACGAGAAACACGCACTCCCAGCCGACATGCTCGACCAGCAGCCCGCCGAGCAGCGGCCCCGCAATCAGCGCGAGCGCATTGAACGCCGACCATCCGCCGATGGCGCGGGCGCGCCGGCGCGGGTCGGGAAACGCGTGCGTGAGGATCGGCATCGCGCCCGGGATCAGCAGCGCGCCGGCGATACCCTGGATCGCACGCCCCCACAGCAGCGTGTCGAGGCCGCTTGCCGCCGCGCAGGCGATCGATCCGGCCACGAACAGCAGCACGCTGCCGAGCCATACCCGCTTGTGTCCGTAGCGATCGCCGAGCGGGCCCGCCGACAGCATCACGGCCGACAGCGCGATCGCATAGACGTTGACGACCCATTGCAGCCCCGCCAGATCGGCATGCAACGCCGACTGCAGGGTCGGCAGCGCGACGTTCACGATGCTGATGTCGAGAGAGGCGAGAAACGTTCCCAGATAGGCCGCGGCCACCAGGGCATGAAGACGATATCGGTACATGTCGGTCCCGGTCGGAAAAGGTGCTGCGTTCAACCTTCGTTCATCACACGCCGCGCCACTGACCGACCATCGGTCAATGACGCGGCACAAAAAAAGCGGCGCGTCATTCGCCGCAGGCCATCGCGCGCACGAGCGCATCGACGCTCGGCGCATGCGCCAGCACGTCGACCGCTGCCGCGATCTCCCGCTGCCCCTTCCGGAACCCGGCGCATGCCGATTGCGTGCAGCAGGTCCGGAACTTGTCGAGCAGCTCCGCGGCTTCCAGCGGATGCTCCGGCCAGCCCTTCCCGTACGCGGCGTCGACGGTGAAGGGCGCGCCGTGCGGCCCCGCGACGATCACGCGGCATTGGTCGAAGCGCTCGAAATCCGGCCGCTCCACCAGCTCGATGCGCTGCGCGAGCGCGACGACCGCCGCGTCGCGCGCGGCATCCGCATCGAATTCGCGGGGCGTCGCCCGCCCGCGCAGCAGCGCGTTGGCGGCGACGTAGCGTGCGCTGAACTGCGCGTCGATCTGCGCCGTGGCCGACGGCGCGTAAGGCGCGCCACACACCATGCGCATCGTGGGCGAAGCCTCGATGCGGATCGTGCAGGCGTCGAGCGGCAGCCGCAGCACGGCGTCCCTCGCGGCCAGCAGCGTCTCGGTCAACGCGAGCAGGATGCTGCAGTGGGGGTAGGCCTTGAAGCAGGTTTCGCCGCGCCCGAGGAAGCGGGTTCCCAGCTCCGCGTCGAGCAGCGACAGATCGGGCTCGCCCGGCGCATAGAGGTTGAAGAAGCCGTTTTCGCCGGCGAGTATCCGGCGCGGCCCGGTCACGCCGGCCTGCGCCAGCATGACCGCCTCGATCGCGTGGCGCGCGACGAACCCCTGCCCGAAGCGCACGGCCAGCACCTTGTCCTGGTAATGCTGGAACGTGCCGATGCCGAAATCGAACGCGAGCCCCAGCGCGTCGACGTAGCGTTCGGCCGGCAGCCGCAGCAGCCGCGCCGCGATGACCGCGCCCGAGAACAGGCCGAGCACGTTGGAGTCGAACCCGCGATAGAAGAAGCCGTTGGCCTGAGCGGCGCGATTGATGCGCAGGCCGATATCCTGGCCCACCGCCAGCGCCGCCAGCATCTCCCGCCCGCTGGCGCCGGTCAGCTCCGCCATGGCGAACGCCACCGGCAGGTCGGACGAACCCGGGTGCCAGCCGGGCGACACGACGTCGCAATAATCCAGCGCGCGCGCACGCACCGCGTTGACGAAGGCGGCCTGGCCGGCGGCCAGCCGCAGGTCGGAGCCGAGCACGCTCGCCTCCCGGCAGCCGCTGTAGCGCTGCGCGAACGTAATGGCCTGCGGCACGCCGGCCGCATCGTAGCCGGCGGCCACGCAGGCCAGATGATCCAGAAGGCGCAGGCGCTGGAACGCGATCGCGTCCGGCGGGACATCCGCGGCCGCGATCGACGAAGCGGCGCTCGCGAGCGCGTGGACAGGGTCGGCATGAATCATGTCGGAATCCTCTCTATGACAGGTGAATGGATGGCGGGGCAGCGTCGCCGCACGGGCCGTCGACGACGACATGCAGTTGCCCCTCGGAGCAAGGTTCGATGCGGGCCCGCACGCCGTAGACCCGCGCCAGCAGCGCGGGCGTGATGACGTCCCGCGGCGCACCGGACGCCAGGACGCGCCCCGCGTGCAGCACGGCGACGTGGTCGGCGAATCGCAGCGTGTGGTTCAGGTCGTGACTGGCCATCAGCACGCACAGCCCGTGCTCGTGCGCGAGCGAGCGCAGCAGCGCCAGCAGCTCGAACTGGCGCTGCAGATCGAGCGCGCTGGTGGGTTCGTCCAGCAGCAGGATGCGCGGCGCGCGAATCAGCGCCTGGGCGATCGACACCAGTTGGCGCTGCCCGCCGCTGAGCGTGCGCAGCTCGCAGCCCGCCAGCGCGTCGATCCGCAGCCGGCGCAGCAGCGCGGCCACCGCGTCCAGCTCGTCCGCGGCGATGCGCCAGCCGCCCTGCTGCCGGCACGCGACCAGCATGAGCTCGAGCACCCGCAACGCGGCGCCGGCGAAGATGTCCTGCGGAACGAACGCCGGGCGGTTCGGATGCCGGGGCGGCCAGCTCGCCACCGGGCGGCCGTCGACTTCGATCGCGCCGCGCCCGTCGAGCGCGCCCGCGATGCGCCTCAGCAGCGTGGATTTGCCCGCGGCATTGGCGCCGAGCAGCACGGTCAGGCTGCCGGCGGGCAACGGGCCGAGGTCGACCTGCTCGAGCACGGTGCGGCCGTCGAGCGTCGCGTCGACCTTCTCGATGCGCAGCAACGCCATCACCGCCTCCCGTTGCGCACGATCAGCGCGAAGAACAGCGGCACGCCCACCAGCGACGTGACGATGCCGATCGGCACCGTCTGCCCGGCCAGCACCACCTTGCTGGCCACCGACGCCGCCGACAGCAGCGCGGCCCCGCACAGTGCGGCGGCCGGCAGCAGGAAGCGCTGGTCCTCGCCCACCAGCATGCGCGCGACGTGCGGCCCGATCAGGCCGACGAAGCCGATGGCGCCGACGAACGCGACGCAGACGGACGCCAGGAAACTGCTCAGTACGATGGTCCGCAAGCGCAGCCGCGCGACCGGAATGCCCAGCGCGCCGGCGCGGGCGTCGCCGAGGCGCAGCGCCGTCAGCGCCCAGGCGTTGCGCATGAAGGCGACGAAGGTCAGCACCAGCGCGCCGGCCATGATGGCGACCCGGATGCCGTCGGTACGGGCGAGGCTGCCCATGCTCCAGAACACGACGGCCGCGAGCGCCTGGTCCGGCGCCACGTACTGCAGCCCCTGGAGCAGCGCCGTGAACGCAAACACCAGCGTGGTCCCCAGCAGGACGATCAGCTCGCTGCTCATGCCGCGCCAACGCGTCACGCGATCGATCAGCAAGACCGCGCCCATGGCCACCGCGAACGCATTGACCGGGATCGCATACGGGACCCACGCGGCCGGCAGCACGCTGACACCCAGCACCAGCCCGAGCGCCGCGCCGAAGCTGGCCGCCGCCGACACCCCGAGCGTAAACGGGCTCGCCAGCGGATTGTTCAGCACGGTCTGCATCTGCACGCCGGCGACGGACAGGCTCGCGCCGACCACCAGCGCCGTCAGCGCCGCCGGCATGCGGATGTCGCGCACCACCACCCGCACGGCGTCGCCGGCATCCGCGCGCCAGAGCGACGCAAGCACGTCGAGCGCCGGGTAATGCGCCGGCCCCACCGCCAGATCGGCGGCGCAGCACAGCAGCGCCAGCAGGGCCAGCAGCACGAGCCGCAGCAGGCGGCGGCGCACCAGGCCCGCGTACAGCTGCCGCACGCCCGGCGCGGGCCGGGCCGCGTCCGGGTCGCTTGCCGGCCGGCTGCCGTCGGGATTCGCGGGAACCGCTTGCGTGTGCGCCATGTCACCACCGGTACGAAAGCGTTGCGTTGACGACCCGGTCCTGTCCGATGAAGCAGTACATCTCCGACGTGCAACTCGCCACGTAGGAGCGGTTGGCCAGATTGCTCACGTTGAGCGAGAGCGTCGCGTCGCGCCCGATCAGGCGGCCGAGATCGTAGCTGGCGGCCAGGTCGAACAGCGTGGCCGACGGGACGCTGAACGTATTGCGCGGATTGCCCCAGGTCGCGCCGAGATGGCGCACGCCGCCGCCGATGCGCAGCCCGGCGAGCGTGCCGCGGAAACCGTAGTCGAGCCACGCGCTGGCGGAATGGCGCGGGGTCCCCGCGGGCGTCTTGCCTTGATAGAGCGAATCCCTGACCAGGCTGCTGTCGAGGTAGGTATAGCCGGCGATCAGGTTCAGGTCGCGCGTCAGCCGGGTGACCGCCTGCAGGTCCACCCCGCGCGCCCGCAGTTCGCCCGCCTGCGTCCAGTAGCCGAGGTGCAGCGTGTCGCTCGACCTGACGTTCGTCTGGTTGATCTGGAACAGCGCGACGGTCAGCAGCGTCGCGCTGCCCGGCGGGTGGTACTTCACGCCCACTTCCACCTGCTTCGCCTCCACCGGCACGAAGGCGTTGCCCTTGTAGTCGACGCCCAGTTGCGGATCGAACGACGTCGCGTAACTCGCGTAGGGCGCCACGCCGTTCCCGAACACGTAGCCGAGCCCGACGCGCCCCGTCCACCGGCTGTTTTCCTGCCTGCCCGACTTCCAGACCGGCGAGTAGCTGCGCGACGTATCGTCGGTGCGCGAGCGGTCGTACCGGCCGCCGAGCGTCAGCCGCCAGCCGCCGTATGCGATCTGGTCCTGCGCGTAGACGCCGATGCGCTGGAAATCCTGCCGCACGTTGTACGGCCAGTTGAGCTGGCTGTCGCTGAAATCCGGCGTCGCGTGCGGCCGATAGTGGACCGGATCGTACGGATCGAACGGTACCGGCGCCATCCGGTAGGAATCGCTGATCAACCGCCCCTTCGCGTAATCGACGCCCATCAGCAACCGATGGGCGAGCGCGCCCGTGCGCACCGTGCCCGCCACGTTGTTGTCGAACTGGAACGTATGCGAGCTGGCCGGCGCGAGGCCGTAGGTGCCCTCCAGCCACAGATGCCCGCCCCGGTCCCGATACCCGTAGATCGACGTGCGCCGGATGTCCGAGTTGACGTACATGTAGCGCAGGTTGCTGTTGAACTGCCAGCCGTCGCCCAGCCGGTACGTCAGCAGCGAGCTGACCGAGTCCTGCTTGCGCGACGACCCCTCGAAATCCATGTCGGTGTAGTTCCGGTTGCGCTGCACCTGCGGGTAGCGGCTGCCGTTCAACCCGAGCGCGGTCGCGGGCAGGCTGTTGTAGTCCGGCATCTCCGGCTCGCGCACGTGCGTCGCCAGCACGGTCCACGACAACCGGTCGTTCGGGCGCCAGGTCAGCGCGGGCGCGAGATAGACACGCTTGTGGCGCACGTCCTCCACCTGCCCGTCGTCGCTCAGGCCGGTGCCGGTGAAGCGGTACAGGAGCGTGCGCCCGGCGTTCAGCGGGCCCGTGCTGTCGACGCCGATCTGCCGGTGCCCGTAGCTGCCCGCCTGCAGCACGATCTCGTGCTCGGCGTCGCGCTGCGGCCGGCGGCTGACCTGATCGATCACGCCGCCGCCGGTACCCTGCCCGTACAGCGCGGAGGCCGGCCCGCGCAGCACTTCGATGCGCTCCAGCGTGTAGGGGTCGATCTGCGGCGTCCAGGTCGACGTGTTGCTGATGACACGCAGACCGTCCAGGTAGTAGTCCGCATCGATTCCGCGGATGCGCGTGAGGTCGAGGTGCGTTCCGAAGCCGCCGTAGCTTTCGCTGTTGACGCCGGCGGCGTAACGCAGCGCCTGGCTTGCGCTGCCCGGCTGCTGCTCGTCCATCAGTCGGCGCGTCACCACGGACACCGATTGCGGCGTGTCCAGCACGGACGTCGGCGCCTTGCCGCCGACGCTGGACGTTTCCGCCACGTAACCCCGCTCGGGCCCGCTGCCGTCCGTCACGCGCTGCCCCGTCACGGCGACGGCCGGCAGGGTGGCGGCCTCCTCCTTGTCACGGATCGGCGCGGCCGCCGCGCCGGTTCCCGCCTCCGCGTCGGCCTGCGCCCAGGCGCCGGTCACGCCGGTGCAGGAAGCCAGCGCCAGCGACAGCGCGAAACCGTGGTGCGAGAGGGCCCGGCGGCCGGGCCGGGCGCGTCCGCCCGGCGGACAGGATCGGATTCGGAAATGACGTTGCATGGGTTCGGGTGTGGTGTCGAATCAAAGGATCGTTCGTGACGGACGGCGACGCAGCCGGGCATCGATGCCGCCTGCCGGCGCGCCGCCTCAACGGGACGCGCCGGGCTGCGCCCCCCTTCGCACGACCGCGGAAGCGAAGGAGACGGCCGGAATTTTCATCGACCGACCGCCGGTCGATGTGAATGATAACCATTTTTATTTACGGCGCAAGAGGCAACCGTGCATTTTTCGGAACGGGAGAAAGTCATTTGACCGACCGACGGTCAATGTGTGATGATTCGCCCCGTTTCACGCGCACCCATGCGCGACGAGGCCGGGCCGGCGCATCGACCGGCCGCGTCCCGCATGCGATGCGCGTCCACCGGAGGCTGCCGGACGACCGTGGCATCGCGCGCCGGCCCATTGTCGGGAGACGAGAACTTGACTCACCCTTCCCCGCCGCGCCGCACGCTGCTGCACGGCCTGCTTGCGTCGGCGCTGCTGATGTCCGTTCCCGCGGTACGCGCCGCCGCCGGACGTACCGTCATCGAGGACATCGCCGTGCGCACCATCGCCATGCGGCGCCCGGTGCGCCGCCTGCTGCTGGGCGACGGCGCACTGGCGTACGTGTTGCCGTTGCTGCGTCCGAACGCGCCGTTCCAGGATGTCGTCGGCTGGGGCGAAAACTTCCGCAACGCCGATCTCGACGGCTACCGTGCGTATCTGCGGCGCTTTCCGGAAATAGGCAGCATTCCTGCATTTCCCGGCGGCACGCCGGAGACGCTGAGTGCGGAGCAGGCGATCGCACTCGCGCCCGATGCGGTGCTGCTGAACCTGAGCTCGCGCGCGGCCGCCGCATCGTCGGGGCTGGAAACGCACCTGGCGCGCGCAGGGATTCCCGTCATCTACCTGGATTTCCGCACGCCGCTGTCGGCCAGCACGGCGCGCAGCGTCGAAATCGTCGGCGAACTGCTGGGATGCGAGGCGCGCGCACGCGAATTCCTCGCGTTTCGCGACACGCAGATACGGCGGGTGACGGAGCCGGTTCGAACGATCGCATCCCGGCCGCTCGTCATGCTCGAGCGAGCGGCGGGCCTGTACGGCGATTGCTGCCTCAGCTACGGCCACGGCAACTTCGGCGCACTCGTCGACGCCGCCGGCGGCGAAAACCTCGGCGACCGGTTCCTGCAACGGCGCTTCGGCGCGCTGCATCCGGAACAGGTCGTCGCGTCCGGGCCGGACGTCGTGATCGTCACCGGGGCCAACTGGTCGCGCTATTCGCCCGCGGGAGACTGGGTCAAGCTCGGGCCGGGCGCGAACCTCGCCGAGAGCCGCAACCGTCTCCGGCGGCTCATGACACGCCCCGGTTACCGCACCTTGCGCGCGGTCGCCGCCGGGCGCGTGTACGCGATCTGGCATGCGTTCTACGACAACCCGTACGACTTCGTCGCGCTGCAATGCCTGGCCCGCTGGCTGCATCCGGAACGGTTCGCGGATCTCGACCCCGACGCCACGTTTCGCGAGCTGCACGAGCGGTTTCTGCCGGTGCCCTATCAACCCGGCTACTGGGTCGGCCTGGGCGTGGCGTAGTGCGCCATGCCCGCCGATACGAAAAAGGCCCGGCGCACTTTCATGCGCCGGGCCCCCGAGGCCGGACGGAAACGTCGCCGGCGTTACTTGCGGTCGAGCGAATACCGTCCCGGCCCCGTCAGCGCGAGCAACAGCAGCCCGCCGATGATGCTCACGTTCTTGTAGAAGTTGATCATCGCCATGTACTGCTCCATCCCTTGCAGCGCCCAGTAGCGATGGCCGATCAGCGCGGTCGCGAGCGTATAGGCGGCGAACACCACGGCGAGCGGGCGCGTGTAGAAGCCGACCGCGATCAGCAGGCCGCCGGCCAGCTCGACCGCCACCGCGATCACGGCGGCCAGCTCGGGCGCCGGGTTCCCCGTCGACGCCATGTACGCGACCGTGCCCGAGAAGCCGTTCAGCTTCTGCCAGCCGAACAGCACGAACAGGATCATCATCAGCACGCGAGCGGCCAGCAGCAGCTCGTCCTTCTTCGATTCCAGCGAAATGTAACGCATCGCAATCACCCTTGAATTGACGGTTTGGTGCATTCGCGGCCGATGCGCGCCGCATCGGCGCGCCAGGTCGGCAGCGAATCACGCGTCGCGCAATCGGACAGCAGGCCACATGGCCCGCCGCCGAAGAATCCATCCGTTCGCGCCTTCCCCTGCGCGCTCCGGATCGGTTCTGGCGAAGCACGGGTGCAGTCTACTGTCCCACCAGAAATCATCAATCCGTCAAAACATGATTGGCTGTCTCGCCAAAGTGGACAATTGGAGGCGGCGAGTCCGGCAGGCAACGGCCGGCGGACCCTGCAAATTCCCCGATTCCGTGTTTCAAGAAAATGAAACGCGCCGATTCTTTCGCGTAATCCGATTGAATCGGATTTACGATCGCCAATTGACGCAAATCGGCCGAGACATTGCATCGCGGCCGCCATTGCACAACCGGTTCGATATGCGAGTCGCGCAAGACCCGCTTCATTTCCGCAATTCGACCGGTATTGCAATGCGCGGCGTAATTGACTTCAGGTGAAGACACCCGGCCCGGATTCTGGCCCGAAAACAGGTATTGGAAAACGAAAACGCTCGACGGGCAGGCACATGATGTCGGACGCGCGGATATCGCCAGGCGCACAAGGGTTCCGGCGCAATGCCAGCCTGCCGGTGCGCGCTGCGCGCATTCACCGGCCGTCGCGGTCCCGAACGCTATCGAGCAGTACGGGCGGGAGATTTCCCCCCATTTCCGCCCCTGGAAAATCTCCGATAGCGGCGGCGATCCCTGAATGGATTCAAAGGGGGCAGCGTGTTTACGGCAAAAAATCGCAAATCTTTAGCGTGTGTTGATTCACTGCGCTTCCGGCTACATTTTTCATAATAGCCATTACAAAAAATTACCAATTAATACCGGATTGATTATACGATAGCGCACGTTCTTACGTTTTCCCGACATTCCCGTGTACCCGGAACAAGTCGCAGCGGAGGCGGCACGCAGGCGAATCGCCGCGAGGCCGCCCGGATCGCCTCGACGGCCGCGCGCCACGGGATCGCATTTCAACCGGAGATCACCCATGGCAACGAATTCGGCTGTGAACACCAGCGCGACCGCAAACAGCCTGATGCAACAGGCGGCGCAATCGATCATCAACGGCTCGACCGGCAATTCGTCGATGGACGTCGGCACGCTCGTCAAGACGCTGGTGAACGCGAAGACGGCCGGCCGGGTCGCGGCGCTTGCGTCGTCGCAGGCCACCAGCTCGACGCAGATTTCCGCGTTCGGCGCACTGTCGTCGGCGCTGGGCGCGCTCGAGGCGAGCCTCACGTCGCTGAAGAACGGCGGCCTGCAGTCGACGTTCAACGCGACCGCAAGCGGCAAGGGCCTGACCGCCACGGCCGGCGTGGGCGCGGTCGCCGGCACCTACACGGTCGGCGTCACGCAGATCGCGACCTCGCAGGCCCTGGCTTCGTCGGGCTTCGACGGGAGCAAGGCGCTCGGCACCGGCACGCTGACGCTGTCGCTCGGCAACCAGTCCTTCAAGGTCGAGATCGGCAGCAACAACAACACGCTGTCGGGCATCGCGGCCGCGATCAACAACGCGTCGGACAACGCCGGGATCAGCGCGACGGTCATCAACGGCACCGACGGCGCCCACCTCGTGCTCGCCTCGACGAAGACGGGCTCGGCGAACGCGATCAACGTCGCGGTGGGCAACCTGTCCGGCGACAACGGGCTGTCGAGCCTCGGCGTCACGTCCAAGGCCGACACGTCCGGCGGCGCGTCGACGATCGAATCGGCCAACAGCGCGGCCGCATGGCGGCAGAGCACCGCCGCCCAGGACGCGAAGTTCACGCTCAACGGCATCGCATCGACCAGCGCGAGCAACGCGGTGTCGGGCGTGCTGAACGGCGTCACGCTGAACCTGTCGGCGGCCGCGGTCAGCGCCACCGATACGCAGACGCTGACGGTCAGCACCGATGCGAAGGCGCAGGCGTCGACCATCACGAATTTCGTGAACCTGTACAACACCGTCGTGAAGACGATGAGCACGCTGACGAGCTACACCGAAGGGGCCAGCTCGCAGGGCGCGCTGATCGGCGATTCGACGCTGAACACGATCCGCAACGCGCTCGCATCGACCGTCTCGGTCGGCGTCGCCAACGACGGCGGCAACGGTCACACGAACCTGATGTCGATCGGCATCTCGCTCGAGAAGGACGGCACGCTGAAGATCGACACCGCGAAGCTCGACAACGCGCTGGCCACCAACCAGTCGGGGGTCGCGCGCCTGTTCAACACGACGAACGGGATCGGCACGCGCATGGCCGAGCAGATCGCGCCGTTCACGAAGAAGGACGGGATGATCGATGTGCGCACGAAGGCGCTGAACGCCGACCTGAAGCGCGTCACGCAGCAGCAGGCGGATCTGGCCGACTACTCGTCGCAGCTGACCAAGCAGTACCAGGCGCAATTCACGGCGCTCAATACGCTGATGGCCAAGATGAACTCGAACACGCAGTACCTGACGCGTCTGTTCGGCGGCGCCAACAGCAGCGGCACGCTGGCGAACAAGTAACACGAACGGGCCGCGCGATCCACGCATCGGCGGCCCCGCTCGGCGAATCGGCCGCCGCGCGCGGCATCCCGTCCGGCGCCGCCGGTCATGCCCGGCGGCACGCAGGCGCCCGCCGGGTTCGCAGCCCCCGTTCGCGCCAGCGCGGCAGGCTCTCCGCCTGCGGTTCGCCCGCCTTCGGGCGTGCCGTCCCGTCAGCCGAGCCCTTCCACACGATCGGCGAACAAATCGATCGCACGCGACACCTGACGCCCGAAATAGCTTGGCCGCTCGCGCTCGTAGGCGCGCAGCAGCGACGTGCATTCGCGCTCGGCCCAGCGCCACACGGGGCCCTGCTTCGCGAAGGCCGGATGGTCGTGCAATTCGGCCGGCACCGCGTGCTCGTCGTCCCAGCCCCAGAAGTACGCCCGGTACGCGCGGGCGAACGGCACCCCCAGATTGCTCGCGACGGTCTCGTCGTGACGCAGCGTAAAATCCACGATCTCCTTGCGCGTGAGGCCGCCAACCTCGTGACGCGCCTCGATCCAGCAGTGGTATCGCGCCAGGTGCGACAGATGGCGCGCCGTGCGACGCCGCTCGCGCGTCGTGCACAGCGCGTACAGGTTGCCCTCGCCGAAATCCAGCACTTCGCCCCCCGCGTACGGCCGGTAAGGCTTGCCGGTCAGCAGCGTCAGCACCTGCGCGCCGACGATCGCGTAGTCGGCGCACCGCATGTAGCCGCTGCGCGTCGTCGCGTCCGACACGCTCCGGTGAACGGCCTCGTCGATCACGGCGTGCAGCATGGCATCAACCGGCGTCGCCAGGATCGGCTGCGGGCTTGTCGTCGTCACTTGTTGCATGGGAAGCGGATGCGGAGTCAACGGTTCGTCGGTAAAAAACGCTGGGCGGCATAATATTACGAATCGTTACAAGAAACGACGGGGGGGATTGATCAGATTTGTGTGCTTTTGTCGTGCTGCGTACACACGCGCAGAATGGCCGGCAGCGGCGAATCGGAAGGGCATCGCGCGACGGCCCTGCACGCACGGATCGCGAGCGGCAGGCGGGGATGGGGAGCGTCGAGAGAAGGCGCCGCGTGTCGGCGGAGCGCCGGGTGTGCCGGGTGTGCCGGGTGTGCCGGATGTGCCGGATGTGCCGGATGTGCCGGATGTGCCGGATGTGCCGGATGTGCCGGATGTGCCGGATGTGCCGGATGTGCCGGATGTGCCGGATGTGCCGGATGTGCCGGATGTGTCGGAACCGACCTCCCGGCCTCCCGACTGACCGCCCGTCAGGCTGTCAGGCGGACCCGACAGCGCGGTTGAAACAGGCAGCCGGCCGCCGCGCGCCGCGAGATCCCCGCGGCACGCGGCGAGCGTGACTTACCGTGCGGCAATGCGCCGGCGGAAATGCTCGGTGCCGGCCACGATCTTGTCGAGCACCGCATCGAGCGCCCAGAAGCGCTCGCGCACGTCGTAGTCGATCGCGCGGCAACGGATCGATGCGAAGGTGCCGATCCGCTGGTGATAGAGCTTCGCGAGCGCCGGGTACCCGAGCGCCTCCGACACCGCCGAAACGACCAGGAACGTCGAGAGTTCCTCGGCCAGCGCCGGATTCGTATGTGCGTGCGTGCGCAACCACCGGTAAAGATCCGGATGGAAGTTCGTGAATACGCCGTTGAAGCCGGCGGAACCCGCCTTCATCGCATCCCACGCAATCGCGGCGTTCGCGTTCAGGATCTTCAGCGGCGAGCCGTCGGCCAGCGCGACCCGCCGCTTCACCGTTTCCAGGTCGCAGCTCACGTCCTTGAGCATCACGAACCGGCCCGTGTCGATGCACGCACGCAGTTCGTCGTCTGACAGGAGCCGCCGGTACGGCGCCGGGCACTCGTACAGCCCGAGCGGCAGATCCGACGGCAGGCGCGCGAGCAGCCGGTGCAGATGGTCGAGCAACGCCGCACTGCCCCGCCGCTGCGGATCGAGGCGATTGGTCACGAGCACGACGGCCTGCGCGCCGGATTCGGCCGCCGCGCACAGCTCCGCGACCTGCGCATCGAGATCGTCGCTGACGTGCCCGGACGCAACGACGGGCACGCGTCCGGCCACCCGCTCGACCACGAAACGCGCGAGCGCCGCGCGCTCGGCCAGGCTCAGGAACTGCATCTCGCTCGATTGCGCGACCGCGAACAGCGCGTCCGCGCCGTGCGCCAGATACCATTCGACGAGGCGTTCGAGCCCTGCGTAGTCGATCGCGCCGGCGTCGTCGAACGGCGTCAGCATGACCGGGACGATCCCCTCGATGGTTACGTCCGATTGCTGCGGGTGTTGCATCTGTTTCTCCTTCCTTCAGTGAATGCGGGGGGCGGGCCAGGCGCTCAGGCCGGCAACGGCCCGGGCGCGCCGTTCGCGGCCTGCTCGGGAATCGGCTTGCGCACCAGCAGCAGGTAGGCCATCGCGCCCGCGAACGCGATCGCCGCGGCCGTCAGCAGCGCCGGCACGAACGACCACGTCTGCGCAATGAGGCCCGTCAGGATCGGCGCGAGCGCGCCGCCGATGAAGCCGCCGAAATTCTGGATCGCGCCGAGCGACGCGACACGGCTCGGCGGCGCGGCCGCCGTCGCGAGCGCCCACGAGCAGGCCGATGCCGCGTTGGCAAGAAAGATCACGACCGAAATGCATGCGAGCGCAACCGTGTTGCTCTGCACGAGCGCGGCCGGGATCGTGAACGCAACCATGCCGAGCATCGCGACCACCACCGCATTGCGCCGGCTCACGACCGGCGAACGGCTGCGGCGCGTGACCAGATCCGACAGCCAGCCCGCCACCAGCGAGCCGACGAACCCGCACAGGAACGGCACCGACGCGGCAAAGCCGGTGCGGATCAGGCTCATGTGCCGCTCCATCGTCAGGTAGCCCGGCAGCCAGGTCAGGTACACCCAGTTCAGGTACACCGAGCCGAAATAGCCGATCAGCATCCCCCAGGTCGACCCGTGCGAGAACAGGCTGCGCCATTCGCCGAAGGTCAGCTTCGGCGCCGCGACCGCAGCGGGTGCGTCGGCGTCGAGATAGCTGCGCTCGGCCGCGGTCAGTTGCGCGCGCACCGGGTCGCGATACAGCGCAAACCAGACGAGCGCGACGACGAGCCCGGCCGCGCCGGTGACGATGAACGCCCAGCGCCAGTCGAACGACGCGACGAGGATCGACAGCAGCAACGGCGCGAGCGCGGTGCCGAGCGGCGATGCGGCATTGAAGATGCCGGTCGGCGTGCCGCGTGCGCGCAGCGGAAACCAGTTGCTCACCACGCGCGCGGCCGACGGGAACTGCGGCGCCTCGCCGATGCCGAGCACGATGCGCGCGACGATGAACCAGCCGAACGTCGACACGATGCCGCCCGCCGCCTGCGCGAACGACCACACGATCAGCCCGGCCCCGAGCAGCCGGCGCGGGCCGACCCGGTCGACCAGCCCGCCGACCGGGAACTGGCACAGTGCATAGCTCCACGAAAACGCCGACAGCAGCAGCCCCGTCTGCGCGAGCGACAGGCCGAGATCGCCCCGGATCGCCGCGCTTGCCACGGCCAGCGTGCCGCGATCGAGATAGTTGACGATGCCGCTCGCCATCAGCAGCGCGAGCGCGATGCGTTGCCCGCGCCGGATGCGCGGCGGTGCGTGCGGAACGGTTGCGTTGTCGTTCATTGCGTATGTCTCCATGTCACTGGTGTCGGCCGGTTCCGGCCAGTCCGTCTCGTGCGGAATTCAGGCATTCAGGCGCGCCACGTCCCCGCGCGTCGGGATCGAGGTCTGCGCGCCGTGGCGCGTCACGCTGATCGCGGCCGCGCGCTGGCCGAAGCCGATCGCGTCGTCCATCGACGCGCCGCCCGCGCGCGCCGCCGCGAACCCGCCGACGAACGTGTCGCCGGCCGCGGTCGTATCGACGGCGACCACCGCCATCGCATGCAGCCGGCCGTTGCCCGCGCTGCCGCGCCAGCAGACGCCGCGCGCGCCAAGCGTGACCAGCACGTTGCCGACGCCCCGCCCGCACAGCGCATCGGCCGCGCGCACGGCCGACGCGTCGTCGCCGACGGCGATGCCGGTCAGCGATTCGGCTTCGGTTTCGTTGACGACGAGGTAGTCGACCCGTGCCAGCAACGCATCGTGCAGCGGCTGCGCGGGCGCGGGATTCAGCAGCACCGGCGTGCGGTGTGCGCACGCACGGGCGACGGCGTGCGCCACGGCGGCGACCGGCACCTCGAGCTGGCATACGAGCAGCGCGGCGCCGGCGATCGCTTCGCGGGCCGCATCGATCCGGCCGGTATCGACGCACGCGTTCGCGCCGGGCACGACGACGATGCTGTTCGCCCCGCCGCCGTCGACCGTGATCGCGGCGACCCCGGTCGCCGTGCCGGCGACGCGATGCAGGTGCGTCACGTCGATGCGCTCGGCCGCCAGCGCGTCGTGCAGGCGCGCGCCGAACGCGTCGTCGCCGACGCAGCCGATCATCGCGACCGACGCACCCAGGCGCGCGGCCGCGACCGCCTGGTTCGCCCCCTTGCCGCCGTGAACGGTCTGGAAATCCGTGCCGAGCAACGTCTCGCCCGGCACCGGCAGGCGCGGCGCGCGTGTGACGAGGTCGATGTTCACGCTGCCGACGACAGCGATTCGCGGTGGATGAAAGTGCGTCATGATCGAATGTAACCGCTTACATCAACGACGGACAAAATGGCCGAACCGGCCTTCAACGCTGAAAATTTCACGATATGGATAGAATGGATGTCAGGCATCATGCGGAACGACGTCAAGATAGCGCTTACATTCTCACAAGGGCGAACGGGAATGCAAGTGTCGCCACCACGAATCGAGGGTAAACAATGACGCAATTGATCACGCGCGGCGGCGCCGCCGCCCCGCCGGGAGACGGCCGATGAGCACGCCTCCGTCCCGCGGCGGCGCGACCCGGACGCGCCGCGGCAGCGGCCGCTCGGTGCTCGGCGACGTCGCCAGGCTCGCCGGCGTGTCGACCGCGACCGTCTCGCGCGTCTACAACGATCCCGGCAAGGTGTCGGCCGACGTGCAGCAGCGCGTGCGCGACGCGGCGCGCGCACTGAACTGGATTCCGAATGCGGCCGGCCGCGCGCTCGCATCCACCCGCACCCACATCACGGGCGCGATCATCCCGACGCTCGACGACCAGGTGTTCGCGTCGCAGGTCGCGGGCATGCAGGCGGTCATGGCCGGGCACGGCGTCACGCTGTTCCTCGGCTGCTCGAACTACGATCCCGCGCAGGCGCTGGCGCAGGTGCGCGCGATGCTGTCGCGCGGCGTGGAAGCCGTGTCGCTGGTCGGCGAGGCGTATCCGCCGGAACTGTTCGAACTGCTCGCGCTGCATCGCGTGCCGTATGTCGTCACCTACGCGTATCGCGACGACAGCCCGCACTGCTGCGTCGGCTTCGACAACCGCGCGGCGTTCGCGCAGCTCACCACCCATCTGCTGGACCTCGGCCACCGCGATTTCGCGATCGTCATGCAGCCGTCGGCCGACAACGACCGCGTGCAGGCCCGCCTGCGCGGCATCCACGACACGCTTGCCGCGCGCGGGCTCGCGGTGCGCCCCGTGCATCAGCACGAGGGCCCGGCCACCATCGCCTTCGGGCGGGCCAGCCTGCGCGCGATCGCCGGCAGCGACGCGGCGACGCGGCCGACGGCCGTGATCTGCGGCAACGACACGCTCGCGCTCGGCGTGTTGCTCGAGGCGCAGGCGCTCGGCATCGACGTGCCCGCGCAACTGTCGGTCACCGGGTTCGACGACATCGCGCTCGCGCGCGAGATCCAGCCGCCGCTGACGACGATGTGGGTCGACACCGACGCGATCGGGCGCCAGGCCGCGCACGCGCTGCTCGATGCGCTCGAGCACGGCGCCACTGGGGCCGGCCATGCCGTCCTGCCCGAATTGCGGACGCGGGCATCGGCCGCAGCGCCCGCGCGGCCGCTGCCGAAGACACGCGCGGTCGCCAGGAAATGACGGCGCGCGGCGCCCCGCCCGCTCACGGCATCAGGTCGACCGGCAGCGTCTTGTCGAGCGTGTCGTGCCACGCACGGATCGTCTTCGGCACGGTCCGCTTCCACGCGGGCACGTTCGAGTAATAGCGCATCCGTACGTTGCTCTGCGCATCGAACACGAGCAGCCCGATCCACAGCCCGGTGCCGCGGCGCATCACGATCGCCGCATTCGTGGTCGCGATGCCGCGCACCCAGTACGACGTCACGCGTGCGCCGAGCCCGTCGAGATCCTTCTCGTCGGCGCCGTAATTGACCGTATCGACGAGCGCCTGGTAATCGGCGCCCAGCAGCCGGTGCGCGGCCGCATTCTGCTGCGCGTCGGCGAGCACGTCCAGGCTCACGAGATCCGCGGGCGGCTTCGCCTGCGCCTGCGACGCCGTCACGTAGTCGCCCAGGTAGACGACGCCCGCGCCCGCGCCGCAATCGGCGTCGTCGCCCTGCTGCACGACCTGCACGCGGGCGCCCGTGCGGCTGAAATCGAGCCGGCATCGATCGTGCCGGAACGTGCCGCGGTTGCCGTGCAGTTCGATATCGCCGCCCAGCTCGCCGACATTCGCGCCGTTGTTGGCGCTCAGTTCGAAATGAAGATGCGGCGCCGTACCGGTCAACGTCAGCACGCCGCCGAACGACGGATTGCCGCTGTCGCGGTACCACGTCTGCTGCCAGCGGTCGGCGGCCAGCGGCGTGCCGTTCAGGCTCGCGAGCCGTTCGCGGTAGCGGTCGTCCAGGCACAGCGCGTCGTCGCCGCAGCGGTCGCGCTGCTTGAGCCACTTCAGTTGCGCGGCCTTCGACGCGGCCGTGTCGCCGCCTTTCGCGAGCGCCTGCCGCCACGCCGCCGCCAGTTCGCCGTCGAGCTTCGACAGCCCGGCATCCGCGCAGATCGCCTTCTCCGCCGGCGAAACCGCCTTCGCGCAGTCGAAGCCGGCCGCATGCGCGGCGAGCGGCAACAACGTCAGCATCAGCAGCGCGGATGCCGCGACGGATCGCCGTGGCGGGCGGCGCACATCGCATGCAGGCATCGCGACTTGCTCGCCGGGATTCGATCGGTTCGGAAGAGTCATGTCTGGATCGTCGCTGAGTGGCGCGCCCGTCAACGCAGCCTGCGGCCGCATTCCACGGGGCAACGCCCGGCCCGGCACGGGGCCCATGCCGGGGCTCGCCGAAGCCTAACCCGAATGCGCGACGCCGATCAATCGATCGGTGGATGCCGGCGCGGCCGTGGCGTCGGTCGCGCGGCATTGCGCGATGCCGTCGCGCAGCGCGGCCTCCGTCGCCGCATCGAGGATCCCGATGAACACCATGACGCCGCCGCCGTCGTGCGCGCCCGGCCCTTCGTCCTCCGGCGACGAGAAGCGGATGCGCCGCGCGGCGACCTGGCACACGCGCGTGGCCGGCGTGCCGTGCGCATCGGCCACGCGCACGATGCCCTTCGCACGCAGGATCGTGCGCGGCAGCGCCTTCAGCCATGCGCGCAACCGCACCTTGTCGAGCACGTCCGGCGCGGCGACGGTCACGCTCGCGAAGGCCGGCATCGCATCGTGCCCGATCGGCCGGTGCGGACGCGCGATGGCCGGCACGCGGCGGCCCTCCGGCACGGCCGCGTCGAACAACAGCGCCAGCGGGATCTCGCCATGCCGCGCCGCGACCACGATATCGGTCGGCGCACCCGCGCGCACCGCGTCGAGCGCCGCATCGCGCCGCGCCGGCGCCAGCAGGTCGAGCTTGGTCACGACGATCGCGCCCGCGCCGTCGAGCTGGCGCTGCGCCATTGCGCCGACGAGCGGATCGGCGAGCGTGTCGCGCCACGCGAGCGCATCGGCGACGACGAGCACCGACGTCAGCCGGAACGCGCCGTTCAGCAATCCGATCTGCGCGATCTTCGCCGGGTCGGCCACGCCGCTCGCTTCGACGAGCAGCAGCTCGGGCCTGATTTCGCGCGTCGCGACTCGCGTCAGCGCATCGACGAGCGCGCCGCCGATCGTGCAGCAGATGCAGCCGTTGTCGAGTTCGATCACGTCGTCGCCGCGCGCGCGCACGAGGCGTGCGTCGATGTTCACCGCGCCGAAATCGTTGACCAGCACCGCGATGCGCCGGCCATGCGGCGCCTGCAGGATCGCGTTGACGACGGTCGTCTTGCCCGCGCCGAGATAGCCGCCGACCACCGCGAGGTCGATCGGCGCGCGCGCGGCCGCGGCGGGCTCGACGATGCCGGCGGTCGCGCTCATCGCGGCGACCGGAACACGCGCCCGCCGAGCACGGTGCCCCACACGGCCAGTTCCTTCAGGCGTGCCGGCGCGCACCGCGACGGATCGTCCTCGAGCACCGCGAAATCCGCGAACTTGCCGACCTCGATGCTGCCGACGAGATGATCCATCCGCAACGTGTACGCCGCGCCCAGCGTGATCGCGTGCAGCGCGTCGTCCACGCCGAGCCGCTCGCCCTCGCCGAGCACGCGCCCGGACGCCGTCTCGCGCTGCACCGCGCACCACGCGGTAAACAGCGGGTTCAGCGGCGTGATCGGCGCATCCGAATGCAGCGCGAACGGAATGCCGAGCCGCCGCGCGGAGCCGGCCGCGTCCATCCGGTTCGCGCGATCGGGGCCGATGGTCTGGCTGTAGTGCGCATCGCCCCAGTAGTACAGGTGATTCGCGAAGAAGTTCACGCACATCCCGAGCGCGCGAATGCGTGCGAGCTGTGCGGCGTCCGCCATCTGGCAATGCTGCAGCGTATGGCGATGATCGGGGCGCGGATGGCGCGCGAGCAGCGTCGTCATCGCGTCGAGCACGACGTCGGTCGCTTCGTCGCCGTTGGTATGCACGTGCAGTTGCAACCCCGCGCGATGGAACGGCTCGAACACGTCGACGAGCTGCGCGGGCGGGATCAGCCACAGCCCGTTCGGCTGCCCGCCCGCGTAGCCGGGCCAGCGCACGCGCGCGGTAAAACCCTGGATCGAGCCGTCGACGATGAACTTCACGGGCCCGAAATGCAGCTTGTCGGTATTGCGCCCGATCTCCGCGAGCACGCTGTCGGCCGAGCGCGCCGGGTTACGCTGCGGCGCGAACGCCGGCACGATCCGCACCGGGTAATCCGGATCGGCGGTCACTTCGTGCAGCGTCCGGTTGCCGTCGGCCGACAGGTCGTTGACGAGATCGGTAGCCGTCGTCACGCCCGCGAGCTGCGCGACGCGCCCGAAGTTCCGGATCGCATGCGGCTTCTCGCTGGCCGAAATCGCCAGCTTGCCGCCGATCGCCTGATAGACCGGCAACATCGCCGCGAACTCCTGCAGCTCGCCGGTCGGGCGGCCGTCGGCATCGCGTGACACGCCGTCGACGTCGGTGTCCTCGTCGATGCCCGCCCGCGCGAGCATCGCGCCGTTCACGTTCATCAGGTGCACGCTCGCATGCAGGATCGCGATCGGCCGGCGCGCCGACACGCGGTCGAGCTCGCGCACGCTCAGCCGCGCCGTACCGAAGAAGATCGGATCGAAGCCCCATGCGAGCAGCGGCCCGTCGTCGGTCATCGCGCGCTCGGCGCCGGCGAGCCGCTCGAGCACCGCATCGAGCGAGCGCAGGCCCGGCCACAGCGTGCCGTCGGGGCCGCGCCGGTCGTAGTAGCCGACGTACACGGCGTCCCACATCGCGCCTTCCATCAGGTGGCAGTGCCCTTCGACGAGCCCCGGCATCAGCACCTTGTCGCGCAGCGTCGTATCGGTCGTGCAGGCGCCGAACCGCGCGGGCCACGCGGCCGCGTCGGCGGCCTCGCCGACCGCGAGGATGCGGCCGTCGCGCACGGCCACGTGCGTGGCCGACGGCTGCGCGGGATTCATCGTCAGGATGCGGCGCGCCGTGAAAACCGTCACGGGGGCGCCCGGGGAAGCGGATGCTGGCATGGGAAGCTGCTCTCCTTGCGGCGGATCGCCGATGCGTCAGGATACGGCGTATTGCTTCACGGGACGACCGTGCAGCATGGCATGCACGGCCGCGACGACGAGCACGTTGACGACCAGGCACACGAGGCCGAGGTTGACGCCGCCGAAGCCCACATGGAACACGTAGAAGACCATCGCGAGCGCCTGGCCGCAGATCATCCCGGCGCCCACCGCGACGGGCCACACCCGGCGTCCCGCGAGCAGGATCAGCACGCCCGGCAGGAACTGCGTGACGCCGTAGTACGTGGTGTTGATCAGCGTGAGCATCAGGTTCGGCGTGAGCAGCGTGGTCGCGATCGACAGCAGCAGGTAGCCGACGATCACGTATTTCGCCGCGCGCTTCTGGCGCGACTCGGGCAGGTTCGGCATCAGGTTGCGCGTGACGATGGGTCCGATCGCGAGGCAGATGCCGGCCAGCACGAGCAGCCCCGACAGCGCGGCGCCCGCCGCGACGAGGCCGATCAGCCAGCCGGGCAGCAGATGCATGACGGCGGCGAAGAACGCGTCGTTCGGCGACGCGAGCGTGAGGTGCGCGGTGATCGCGTAGTACGACGCGATCACGAGGAACGGATACATCAGCATGTAGAGCGGCATCGCCACCTGCGTACGCCGGATCGCGTCGGGCCCGCGCGCGGTGAAGAAATTCTGCGCGGCGAACGGCATCAGGTAGAAGCCGAGCGACTGGAACAGCATCGTGCTCATCGAGAAGCGCAGTTGCGCGCCGCTCATCGTGTTGCTGACCTGGCGGCTCGCGGCGTCGAACACCGGGTGCACGCCGCCCGCCTGCCACGCGACGGCCACGCCGGTCACGACGATCGCGAGCACCATCAGGATGTCCTTCAGGATGGCGATATACGCCGACGCGCGCACGCCGGAGATCGCGATATAGGTGAACGCCAGCGCCGCGCACACGAGGATCAGGTACAGCGGCTCGACCTGCCAGCCGAGCCCCTTGAGCGCCGCGACGAGCCCGGTGAACTGCAGTTGCCCCCACGGGATCAGGAACAGGATCGACGCGCACGCCACGGCAAGCTCGAGCCCGCGGCTGCGGTAGTGGCCCTTGAACAGGTCGGGCAGCGTGATCGCGTTGTGCCGCTTGCCGGCCTCCCAGATCTTCGGGCCGACGAAATAGCCGATCGGGTAGGCGAGCAGGATGTAGCCGAGAAACCAGACGCCGTAGGTCGGCCCTTTCGCGTAGATGCCGCCGGGAAAGCCGACCATCGTGCCGATGCTGTAGATCTCGCCCGCGGTCAGGAAGAACACGAGCGCCGTGCCGAACTGGCGCGACGCGACGAAGAAGTCGTGCACGCTCTGCTTGCCGCGGCCGCGGCCGGACCGGACGGCGAGATAGAGCGACAGCGCGATCAGCGCGACGAAGACGATCGTTGACATGCGCACCTCGGCCAAAGGACGGAAAGCGTGGGGTTCGCCGGAAAGCCCGTGCGGCCGGCGCGCCGCGGGACAGCGGATGCGCGCGCTATGCGGCGCCGCCCGCGCGGCGATCGAACAGCATCCAGCATGCGAACAGGCAGCCGGAAGTCAGCACGAACCACGCGAAGATCCACATGAAGACGAACGGCACGCCCAGCACGTAGCGATCCTGCGCGGCGACCCAGGGCAGCACGCCCATCACGCCGAGATACGGAATACCGATGCCGATCAGGTACCTGAGCATGCGTGTCTCCTCGAAAGCCGGTTCGTGCGGAAGGGCGGTACGCGGGGGCGGCGGATATCGCCTGAACGGCATCCGGCGTCGAATCCAGTATTCGAAGACAAAAAGGCGCGGGATAGTGCCAGACGCGGGCAATCGCTTGGGCCAGTGGTCTGCCGCCCGGTCGGTGCGGAAACGATCGAAGAGGCGCGCCTTGACCCGATGGCGCGAGCGCCGTGTGCGCGTGATCGACAGCCCTGCCGGGCGCGGTCGGGAACCGCGCGGGCCATTCCGTGACGTCAGGCGCGCCGCGCTGCGTACGCTCCGGCACGTCGTTCGCAATTCGCATTGCGCTCGCGCCGGATTCGCGCCGACAGGCTGGGGAAGCGCTGCGGACTGCGGGCGGCACGCGCCAGGCCCCGATCCCCGAGCGCGCGCAATGCGGTCGTTGCCGTCGTCGAACCGATGGAGCGGCAATCTCCGCGCACGATGCGGAGATCCCCCCGCCGATTCACCGCACGACTCGTCATTCTCCACACATCCTGCGGAGAATGACGCCCTGTTCACCGCGCCCCCGCCCGCTACCGCGCCCGACCCGCCCTGCCCTTCGCCGCCGGCGCGGCGTTCCCGAGCCGCTCGGCGAGAAACCCGATGAACGTGCGCAGCGTGACGAACCCTTCCCGATGCTGCGGAAACACCGCATTGAGGGTGATCGGCGACGGCGCATACGCGTCGAGCACCGGCACGAGCGCGCCGCTGTCGAGCGCCGCGCCGACGATGAAGTGCGGCAGCAGCGCGATGCCGAGCCCCGCGATCGCCGCGTCGCGCACGACTTCGCCGTTGTTCGCGACGAGCGGCCCTTGCACGTCGAACGTGCGCGCGGCGCCATCGACGCGGAACTCCCAGCCGACGCGCCGCTCGCGCCCGTACAGCACGCACGTGTGGCCGGCCAGATCGGCCGGCGTCGCCGGCGTGCCGTGCCGCTTCAGGTACGCGGGGCTCGCGCACGCGATCATCTGCCACGCACCCAGCGGGCGCGCGATCAGCGTCGAATCCTCCAGCGAGCCGATCCGCAGCACGAGATCGAAACCCTCGCCGATCAGGTCGACGCGCCGGTCGGTCAGGTCGAGGTTCAGCCGCACGGCCGGATGCGCGACCAGGAATTCGGCGATCAGCGGCGACACATGGGTGATCCCGAACGACAACGGCGCGCTGATCTTCAGCGACCCGTGCAGCTCGGTGCTGCGCACCGACATCGCCTGCTCGGCGTCGGCGATCTCCGCGAGGATCCGCTGGGCCCGCACATAAAACTCCTGCCCCGATTCGGTCACCGCGAGATTGCGCGTATTGCGGTGCAGAAGCCGCACGCCGAGCGACGCCTCCAGCGCCATCGTGCGCCGGCTGACGAACTGCTTGGACAGCATCAGCTGATCGGCCGCCGCCGTGAAGCTGCCCGCGTCGACGGTCGCAACGAAGATCCGCAAGTCGTTGAGTTCCATATTGTCCACTCCATAGCGACAGTCATTATCTCTACGGCGATTTATTTGTCAAATCGATTGACCTAAGATTCATCTCAACGAACGGCCGGGCCCACTTCCGAGGTCCGGCGACTTCAAGGACAGAAATCATGATCGAAATCCGTGCAGCAAACCAACGTGGCCGTGCGGAGCATGGCTGGCTCAGTTCCCGTCATACGTTTTCGTTCGCGAATTACTACGATCCGAAGCAGGTCGGCTTCTCCGACCTGCTCGTGATCAACGACGACCGCGTCGCACCGGCCCGCGGCTTCGGCACGCACCCGCACCGCGACATGGAGATCCTGTCGTACGTGCTCGACGGCGCGCTGGAACACAAGGACTCGATGGGTACCGGTTCGGTGATCGTGCCGGGCGACGTGCAGCTGATGAGCGCGGGCACCGGCGTGCGCCACAGCGAGTTCAACCACTCGCCGGAAATACCGGTCCACTTCCTGCAGATCTGGGTCGGGCCGGCCGAGAAGGGCGCCGAGCCGCGTTATCAGCAGACGAATGTCGCGGCCGGCGACAAGCGCGGCAAGCTCACGCTGGTCGTGTCGCCGAACGGCGACGCCGGTTCGCTGAAGATCCGGCAGGACACGCGGATTTACGCGGGCCTGTTCGACGGCGCTGAACGCGCCACGCTGGACCTGGCGCCGGACCGCTTTGCCTACGTGCACGTTGCACGCGGCAGCCTGACGGTCAACGGCAAGACGCTCGGCGAGGGCGACGGCGCACGCATCCGCGGCGAACGAACGCTGACGTTCGCCGACGGCGACGACGCCGAAGTGCTGGTGTTCGACCTGCGCCCGGTCGAAGTCACGGCCGAATGGGCATGACGCCCGTTCGGGAAACCGGGCCCCGCTGAAGCGGGGCCCTTTTAATCGGAGATTCGCAACATGGCCAAGGTACTCGTTCTCTACTACTCGTCCTACGGGCACGTCGAAACGATGGCGCAACACATCGCGGAAGGCGCACGGTCGGTGCCCGGCGTCGAGGTCACGCTCAAGCGCGTGCCGGAAACGATTCCCGTCGACCAGGCAAAGGCGATCGGCGTGAAGGTCGACCAGGCTGCGCCGGTCGCCACGGTGGACGAACTCGCCGACTACGATGCGATCATCTTCGGCACGCCGACCCGCTTCGGCAACATGGCCGGCCAGATGCGCACGTTCCTCGACCAGACCGGCGGCCTGTGGATGAAGGGCGCGCTCGTCGGCAAGATCGGCAGCGTGTTCGCGTCGACCGGCACGCAGCACGGCGGCCAGGAAACGACGATCACGTCGTTCCACACGACGCTGCTGCACCACGGGATGGTGATCGTGGGCGTGCCGTACGCCTGCAGCGGGCTCGTCAACATGAACGAAATCACCGGCGGCACGCCGTACGGCGCGACGACGCTCGCGGGCGCGGACGGCAGCCGCCAGCCGAGCGCGAACGAACTGGATATCGCGCGTTACCAGGGCAAGCACGTCGCGACGCTCGCGAGCAAGCTCGCGTCGTAACACGCCGCACTACCCCGCCATGTGACGTCACGTCACGCAAGCGCAAACGCAAACGGCGCCGGTCGATCCGGCGCCGTTTGCGCGTTGTGCGGCTTTCCGGCCGTTACTGGCCCGACGCCGGCGCGGCGGGCGCCGCCTTCGTCGCGGGCGCCTTCTGCGCGGCATTCTGCGGATAGTTGCTCTGGTCGTTGGTCAGCCGGTAGCCGCTGCCCGTGCCGATCGACTTCAGGTCCGATGCATGCCGCGCCCGGGCCGCCTTGCGGGCGGCCTTCTTCTGCGCCTTGTCGAGCTGCTTCTGCGTCGGCGCTGACGCCGGGTCCTGCGCGTACGCCGCCGGCGCGGCGGTCAACAGCAGACCGCACGACGCCATGACTGCCACTGCTACCGAAACCACGCGAGACTGCTTCATGGCCGGATCTCCTTGTCGATTGTTGGTTGTGGGTAAGACACCGGCGCGCACGCGACGGCCTGCGACAACGGCGCCGATGCAACGTTAGCCGATCGCCGCGAGATTGTCCGTGTGCGTTGCCGAATTCTCCCGATAACGGCGCCGATACGTGCGCGCCGCCGGCGCCGCCGTTTCGGCACCGCGTCCGCGCCATCCGGGAAACCGATAACGCCCGGACGCCCCGCCCGACCGGTGCTCAAGCGCGGCGCGACAACGGTAGCACGCCAGCGGAATCGATACGACGAAGGCCGCCGGCACGCCGTTCAACCCCATTCCGCGCCCGTCGAACGCGCCGGCTTCCACGCCGACCCGGCACGCGCACGGTGCCTGCCCTGCCCGGCGCGGCGGCGTTCACGAAGGTAATGGCGATGCCGCACCGGGGCGTAAAGGCGTGGGCGCTCACGCTCACGCACGGGTTGCGGGTTGCGGGTTGCGGGTTGCGGGTTGCGGGTTGCGGGTTGCGGGTTGCGGGTTGCGGGTTGCAGGCAGCAAGCAATCCGCATCAAACGCCCACCCCGCCGCCCGCATGCAACAAAGGCGGGCCTCCGCCCGCCTTCCGATGATGCGCGGCCGCGCTGCACCCGCCCCGGGCCACAACGCGGCCGCGAACCCGCCGCGTTACTTCAGCCGCGTCGCGATTTCATTGCCCATCGCCTTCATCGCGGCCTTCGTCGGCGCATCGCCGGCCAGCACGTTCAGCAGACCGAAATCGTGAATCGTGCCGTCGTAGCGCGTGGTCGTCGCGTCCACGCCGGCCGCGTCGAGCTTGCGGCCGTACGCTTCGCCTTCGTCACGCAGCACGTCGAACTGCGCGACCTGGATCAGCGCGGGCGGCAGGCCCTTCAACTGCGCGGTGCTCGCGCGCAGCGGCGACGCGTAGATCTCGTTGCGTTGCGCGTCGTTCTTCGTGTAGGCGTCCCAGAACCACTTCATCATCGGCCGCGTCAGGAAGTGGCCCTGCTGATACGTGTTGTAAGAACCCGTGTCGAAGTTGTGGTCCGTCACCGGCCACAGCAGCCCCTGGAAGCGGATCGCGGGTCCGCCCTTGTCCTTCGCCATCAGCGCCACGACGGCCGCCATGTTCCCGCCGACACTGTTGCCCACCACCGCGAGGCGGCTGCCATCGACGCCGATCTCCGCGCCGTGCGCGGCCACCCACTTCGTCGCCGCATAGGCCTGGTTGATCGCGACCGGGTAATGCGCTTCCGGCGACGGCGTGTAGTTCACGAACACCGCGACGGCGCCCGACTGCACGACGAGATCGCGCACCAGGCGCTCGTGCGTCGGGAAATCGCCGAGAATCCAGCCGCCGCCGTGGAAGAACATGAACACCGGCAGCGTGCCCGTCGCGCCCTGCGGGCGCACGATCGTGACCGGCACCGACAGGCCGTCCTGCTCGATCGTGCGATTCGACACGTCGATGCCGGACAGATCCACCTTCGCGCCGTTCTGCGCGTCGACCAGCACCTGGCGCGCCTTCGCGGGGCTCAGCGTTTCGAGGCCCGGGCCCTTCTGGCCGTTCAGCGCGGCGAGGAACCCGCTCGTCGTCGCGTCGGGCCGGACGGTGTCGGCGCCGGCGGCGAACGCGGCAGGGGCGGTGGACAGGGCGGCTGCGACGGCGGCAGCGATCAGCAGCGGCTTGACGATCTTCATGATGGTATTCCTTGGCTCAACAGGTGAATGACGATGGATGTTTCGCAGTACGTGACATCAGGCGAGCGTCAGCGTGACGTCGATGTTGCCGCGCGTCGCGTTCGAGTACGGACAGACGACGTGCGCACGGTCGATCAGCGTTTGCGCGGTGTCGCGATCGAGGCCCGGCAGCGAGATCTTCAGTTCGACCTCGATGCCGAAGCCGTTCGGGATCGCGCCGATACCGACGCTGCCTTCGATCGCGGCGTCCGCGGGCATCGCGATCTTGTCGCGGGCCGCGACGAACTTCATCGCGCCGATGAAGCACGCGCTGTAGCCGGCGGCGAACAGTTGCTCGGGGTTCGCGCCCGCACCGCCCGCGCCGCCCAGCTCGCGCGGCGTGGTCAGCTTCAGGTCGAGGTTGCTCTCGGGCACCGTCGCACGGCCGTCGCGGCCGCCGGTGGCTTTTGCATGGGCGCGGTACAGCACTTTTTCGATCGACATGACAGACTCCTTTTCAATCAGTGAGTGAAACAGCCTTCCAACCCGGGGCCGCTTGCCGGTGGCGCTGCCGCCGGCATCGCGTTTGTTTATCTACTCATAGATAGATAAACAGCCCCAAAAAAATGCAGGGGATCGATCCACCTGCTCCAATCATCTATCTATCGACAGATAGACAACCAAACCCAAAAAAAGGCGGCGAACCGCCCGACCGCTTGCGCTGCCTGTCAGGGCCGCGTTTTCCAGACAGCCTCGACATCCTCGAGACGCGCCCGCGTATGGAACAGCCGGCTGGCCAGCACGCTGCCCTGGAACGCCGCGTACAACGTGCGCGCGGCCGTTTCGGGCTTGCCGCTGAACTGCAGCGTGCCTTCCTTCGCACCCTGCGCCAGCAATTCCGCAAGCCAGCTTTCGTTGGCCTTGAAAAACGCCTGCACCGCGTGCCGCACGTTCTCCGGCAGCGATTCGATGTCGGCCGCCAGCATCCCGCACAGGCAGATGCGGTCGCCGTCGCCGAGCGTCCGGCCGAACAGCTTCGTGTACAGGCTCAGCTTCACGTCGGCCGGCAACGCCGGATCGATCGCCCGCATGGCCGCGACGACTTCGTCGCTGTAGACCGCCACCGCTTCCAGCACGAGATCGTCCTTCGACGGGAAGTAGTAGTGGATGCTCGACGTCTTCACGCCCACCAAGTCGGACAGGTCTCGATAGCTGAAGCCGTTGTAGCCGCGCAGCATCATAAGCGTGATCGCGTGGTCGAGAATCTGTTCGCGGACGGTCGGTTTCGGTTCCATGGATCGAACTTTATCTACTCATAGATAGACAGTCAAGGACTTTCTTCAGAGTGCGACACATGATCCGCCTCTGCGCGCGGAAGCGGCCCGTGTGCCGGCCCCGGAGGTCGCCACTGCGAATTCCGCTCGCATCCGCTACCTTCGTCGAGCGGGTTTGCGACAGCCATCCGCCGACACAACGCAAATCGAGTGATCGCGGATTGACCGGGGCAGACGGCTCCCGGCTCCCGTCGCCCCGACGTCCAGGAACACCGGCCCCAGGCGCCATGACAGACAAGCTGCCGGGTCGGGAAAAACACCGTGCGACCTGGCCATCGCTTCCTGCCATACCAAAGTAGATCAGCAGGCTACCGTCGACCGGAACCAGTGCCACCCTGCGAGGTCGCCATGCCGGCCTGTCACGCGCCCGGCTTAGTCGCAATGACGTTTCCGACACTATCCAGGTAATGAGTGCCTGTATCGGTTTGGCCGTCGATCGGGTGCGATACCGTCGCGCCTTGCGCCGGAACGGCGCCCGGCGCGCTTGCTGCGCCACCGACCGACGCTCCTGGAAGGTTCCCCTGGGGCACGGCGGCGCCTTGTCTTTGCGCCGCCGCCACCGCAGCAGCCGCATCGACGATACCCGCACCAGCCGGACGGGCGCGACAGGACAGCGACGCTCCTGCCGCCCCGGATCGGGCCGTCTGCTTCAGGATGTCCGCGATTCTTGCCGGCGAGAGGGCCGGGTTGACGGTCAGCATCAGCGAGACGACCCCGGCAACCTGGGGGGCCGCATAGCTGGCGCCGCTCCCCGCGTTATACGCGTCGCTTCGGGGAACGCTGGTACCCGTATTCGTGGTCGACCATACGTTGGCGCCGGGCGCGCTCAGCGTGATGTTCGGGCCGAAATTGCTGTCCCACGCACGACGGCCGGTGTTGTCGGTCGACCCGACGGCAATGACCCCTCGACAGTTGGCCGGTCGGTCCCGGGCGGACCGGACACCATCGTTCCCGGCGGCGACGACGATCGTCGAGCCGGCCGCGACGACATCGTCGATCGCATGCTGGAGTGCGTCGCCGCATGGGCCGTTGCCGCCGAGGCTCAAGTTGATCACTTTGGCAGGGTAGGGATTCGCAGGTACGTTCGGAACGGCTATACCGGCCGCCCACCGAAGTCCGTCGATGAGGTCGCTGGTCGGTCCGCCGCATTTGCCGAGCACTCGAACCGGCAGGATCTTGCCGTACCAATTCGCGCCGACGATCCCGATGCCGTTGTTCGCGCTCGCTCCGATCAGGCCCGCCACCCTCGTGCCGTGCCAGGAACTCGTGTGCGGGTCGCACTTGCGGAACGGGCCTGTCGGATCGTTGGACTCGTCTTTCGTCACCCAGTCGCCGGGATCGGTTGCGTCCGGCCCGCGCCCGTGACCGTTGTTGCCGGTGATCGTGCTGGTGAGAAAGTCGTACCCGGGGAGCAGGTTGCCGACGAGATCGGCGTGCGGAACATATCCGGTGTCCAGCACGGCGGTCACGACACTCGGCGCCCCCGTCGTAATGTCCCAGGCACCGGGTAAATCGATGCCGGCCGCCCCGCTCATGAAATTCCATTGCCTTGCAAACTCCGGGTCCGTCGGTATCGCCCGCACGGTCATCGCGTCGTCAAGCTCCACGCCGGCCACGTCCGGGTCCGCCGCGAACGCCGATGCGAGCGGCGCAAGACGGTCCGCGGAAACGACGTCGTCGACGGCAATGAGCGCTGTCGACGCGAACAGCATTCGTGCCACGCGTGGCGCCGGACTGGCTCTCGTCGCGGCATAGACCTGCTTGCTCACGCTCTTGCCGGTCGTCCTCGACATCACCCGGGCGATCACGGCGTCGAAGCGACGGGCCGGATCGAGTGTGGCCATCGCCCGGGCGCCGGGGCCCATTCCCGTGGTGGGCAGCAGCGTCACGATCAGGCCGGTCGCGCGTCGATCCACATCCGCCGTGGCAGTCGCCGGAGTCGTCCGGTCCTGGGCATCGCAGCGGGTATCGTCGGCAGGCGGTGTCGGTGGATTCGCAGGAGCGACAGGGGTCGGGCTCCCCCCACTATCTGCCGGCTTCGTCGGTACGACAGCCGGCGGCTTGCCGTCTCCTCCGTCGCCTCCCCCACACCCCGCGATCGGGCCGACGGTCGCGACCAGGAGACAGGCGTACGCCACCTGCAAAGAAAACTTCATAGAGACCCCGTGTTGTGTTGGCAGGCCCACGTGCCCCCCGGCCGTAGAGCAAAGCCGGAATGTCGGCTCGAGGTGCCGCTGCACAAAGCGCCCGGCACTTGGGGTGACCACTCTATCGACGACCCGGCCCGATTAATGTCGTCACTTCGTCGACGTTCGTAACGAATTCTTCAATTCCTGCTCGATAAAAGCGACAATCCTCGCTCAAATGTCAACTGCTTAGGCATGCTTAATTTTATGATTTGCTTATCGGAGAATCCCGTTGAATCCCCGGCCCCGGTCATCTACTTGAACCGACGGGCAGGCACAAGACCGTGCTTGCGCCTCATCCCGGGCCGGCCGTGACGGCAGGATCGTGCTCGATGAAGGGCGCATCGTCGAGGAAGGTTCGCACCGGCAGTTGCTGAAGGGCGGCGGCATCCATGCGGCGCTGTGGGCGCACCCGCGCGGCGGGCGGGTTCCCCCGCGAAACCGGGGAGGCCGCGCAGCAAGCCAGCGGCGCGATCCGCGCCGCCCGGGCCGCCATGGCAAGATGGCGCACGTCGATCGGCGGCGTCACCGACCGCGATCGCATGCCCGGCGGCCGCACGCCGCCGCCCGGTTTCATATCGACCGACACGGATCAAGGAATACGCCATGACCACGCGACCGGATATCGCCACTGCGCTGGATGCGCCCGATTCCGTACTCGACGACGTCGAGCAACGCTTCGTGAGCCGGATCCGCGAGCACGGATGGTTCCGCACCGAAGTGTTCGCGGAAGCGGACAATCCGGGCTTCTCGTTCACGACCGGGTTCTGGGTGAACCACGGCTTTCCGGAGATCATCGTGTTCTCGTTGCCGGCGCGCATCGTCCACGACGTGCTGTGGGACGTCTACCGGATGATCGCGGCGGATACACCGCCGCCGATCGGAGAAGTTACGGCGGCTGTCTACGGCAACGCGAACGCGCTCCTGATGCCGGTGGCGAAGGCGCACTACGCCGCGCACCTCGGCTGGAACCGCTGGTTCTACGGCAACGACGAGTTCCCGTGCGTCCAGTTGCTGTGGCCCGACCGCAACGGGGTGTTTCCCGGGCAACCGGGTGCGGACGATGCGTTGAACGCGGCGCAGCCGCGTCTGTACGAGCCCAGGGGCGATCGGCATTGAAGCACGCCGAGCGGTGCCGGGCAGCCTCGGCAACCGGCGACGCTCGCACCGGGCAGCCAGCGTCATGCCGTTGCGCGCGCACCGATCCCCGCGCGGCCTCATAACGATCCGACAATTTATTGGTTCCCTTGACGATACGCGATCCGTATCGTTCACCGATTCGCCAGACTCATCGACCAACAGGGGAACCCGATAATGAAACCAATCCGGTCATTCGCACTGCTCGCGCTGCCGGCCGCGCTCTTCGCCGCCGGCGCACATGCACAAAGCAGCGTCACGCTGTACGGCATCGCCGATGCGGGCATCGCATACGTGCACAACGCGCAGAACGCGAACGGCAGCAACGCGTCGAGCCTCGTCAAGTTCAGCAGCGGCAACCTGTCGGGCAGCCGCTGGGGGCTGCGCGGCACCGAGGATCTCGGCGGCGGCCTGTCCGCGCTGTTCCAGCTCGAAAACGGCTTCAACATCGGCACGGGCGCGCTCGGCCAGGGCGGCCGCGAATTCGGCCGCAAGGCCGTCGTCGGCCTCGCGAGCAGCACGTACGGCACCGTCACGCTCGGCCGCCAGTACGATCCGGTCGTCGATCTCGTGCAGGGCCTCACGCAGGACAACTACTTCGGCGGCGTGTTCGCGACGCCGGGCGACCTCGACAACTACGACAACAGCCTGCGCGTCAGCAACTCGGTGAAATACACGAGCCCGCTGATCTCCGGCTTCCAGTTCGAAGGCCTGTACGGCTTCGGCGGCGTCGCGGGCGCGACCGGCAGCGGCCGCACGTACAGCTTCGGCGCAAGTTACGCGAACGGCCCGCTGTCGCTCGGCGCCGGCTTCTTCTACGCGAACGGCGGCTCCTCGGTCACGAATGGCGTGCGCACCTGGTCGAGCAGCTCGGACACGCTGTTCAACACCGTGATCAACCAGGGCTTCTCGAGCGCGAAGTCGATCCAGATCGTGCGCGTGGCCGGCCAGTACGTCGCCGGGCCGGCCACCTTCGGCCTCGCGTATTCGAACACGCAGTACGGCGCGGACACGCTGTCGGCCTTCACCCAGAACGCGAAGTTCAACAACGGCTCGGCGTTCTTCAACTGGCAGTTCTCGCCGGCGCTGCGCGCGGGCGTGGGCTACAACTACACGTCGCTGACGGGCCCGGCTTCCGCGCACTACAACCAGGTCAACCTCGGCGCGGATTACGCGCTGTCGAAGCGCACCGACCTGTACGCCCTGTTCGGCTACCAGAAGGCGAGCGGCAACACACTCAACGCGAACGGCGCGCTCGTGAAGGCCGACGCGTCGGTCGGCTCGTACGGCGTGAACTCCGGCACCGACACGCAGGAACTCGCGATCGTCGGCATCCGCCACAAGTTCTGATCGCGTCGTCGCGCGACGACGACAACCGGCAGGCGCGCACCTCGGTGCGCGCCTGTCGCGTTTACACTGTCGGCGTTCCCGTTCCGCACAACACAAGGAGACCCGAATGCTGACCGTATGGGGGCGCCGCAACGCGTTCAACGTCCAGAAGGTGATGTGGCTCGTCGACGAGCTCGCGCTTGCGCATCGGCACGTGCCGGCCGGCGGGTCGTTCGGCGAGCTCGACACGCCGGGTTTTCTCGCGATGAACCCGCACGGGCGCGTGCCCGTGATCGACGACGGCGGCACGGTCGTCTGGGAATCGCACAGCATCCTGCGCTACCTCGCCGCGCGCTACGGCGCGCCCGCCTTCTGGCCCGCCGACCCGGCCGAGCGGTCGCGCGCCGACCGCTGGATGGACTGGTCGCAGACCACGCTGCAGCCGGCGTTCCTCAACGGCGTGTTTCGCGGCTATTACCGGACGCCGCCCGAACAGCGCGACACCGAGCGCGTCGCGCAGAGCATCGCGCAGTGCGCGCAGCATTTCCGGCAGCTCGACGCGGCGCTGGCCGGGCAGGCGTTTCTCGCGGGCGACACGCTCTCGCTCGCCGACATCGCGGCCGGCACGCATCTGTATCGCTATTTCGAACTCGACATCGCCCGGCCGGACCTCCCGCACGTGCAGGCATGGTACGAACGACTGCAGGCGCGGCCCGCGTATCGCACGCATGTGATGATTCCGTTCGACGACCTGCGCGGGCGGCTCGACTAGGCATCGCGCCGGCCATCGAACGACGGGGCGTCATGGCGGCGGCGCAGGTTGCCGAGCGCGACGCCCGCCGGATGTACACCTCTCGTCGCAATGCGGGTCGTGACCGGCCCGCCCCACTACGGGCAATGCCATGCGCACTCAGGATCTTGCGGTCGATTCGGTCTTCCGGCCGGACAACTTGGTTGCCGTGTCTCGCAACGCCGGGCTGGACGCGTTGCGCGCCTGCCTGACGTTGCTGGTGGTGTTTCACCACTGCGCGATCACCTACGGTGCGGTCGGCGGCTGGTACTACCACGAGGTCGCCGCGGGCCCGTCGGTGCAATCCGCGCTGCTGACGCTCTTCTGCGCGATCAACCAGGCGTTCTTCATGGGCCTGTTCTTCTTTCTCGCGGGCTACTACACGACGGGCTCCCTCGAGCGCAAGGGCCCCGCCCGTTTCCTGGCCGACCGGTTCCTCAGGCTCGGCCTGCCCCTGCTGGCATACGGCTTCCTGATCGGCCCCGCGACGATCGCGCTGGCGCAAGCCGGCGCGGGGCACCCGTTCGCGGCGACGCTGGGCCGCCTGTGGCGCAGCGGCACGTTCGAGAACGGCCCGATGTGGTTCGCCGAGGCGTTGCTGATGTTCAGCGTGGCCGCGGCGCTCTGGCGCACCGCGTTCCCGCGCACCGGGGCGCGCGGTGCGAACCGGCCCGCTCCGCCACGCTTCCCGTCGGACCGGACCCTAGCCGCGGCGGCCCTGCTGACGGGAGGCGCGGCGCTGGCGCTGCGGTCCCGATGGCCGGTCGGCGTCAACGTATCGGGGCTCCAGCTCGGGTACTTCGCCAGCTACGTCGTGTTGTACGCCGCCGGCTGCCGGACGGCGGGCGGACGCTGGATCGAGCGCTTTCCGGCGCGGCAGGTCGCCCTGTGGTGGCGCATCGCGTGGCTGGCGCTGCCGGTCCTGCCGCTCGCCTACCTGCTCGCGAAGCACGTGCCCGCGCTGCGCGGCCGTCCGCAGGCGGTGATCTATGCGTTCTGGGAGCCGCTGGTTGCGTGGGGCGCGATACTGTTTCTCGTCAGCCGTTTCCAGCGCCGCTTCGAACGGCTGAAGGGCGTATGGCAACCGCTGTCGCGACGCGCCTACACCGTCTACGTCATCCATCCGCCCGTGCTGGTGGCCGTCGCCCTCGCGTGGAGAACCGTGCCGGCCGCCCCGTTCCTGAAGTTCGCCGTGACCGGCTGCATCGCGTGCGTCGCGTGCCATCTGATTGCCGGCCTGCTGCTTCGCGTGCCGAGGCTAGCGTCGATCCTGTAGCGCCGTTGTGCCCCGCCGCGCGGCGATACGCCAGACCGCCGCGGCCGTGATGCCGAATACCAGGTGAGCCGCCAGCGTGATCGCGCCGCGCACCGGAATGAACCACGGAAAAATCGCGGTGAACCCGTAGAGGTTGACGCCGTACAGCGCGAGGCCGAACACGCCGCCCGCGAGTAGCGCGGCCGCTAGCGACAGGCGGCGGATCATCGTCGCCAGCACGGCTGCATAGGCGAGCGACAAGCCGAGATGCACGAGGGTCGCCGCGCCCAGGATCGACGCATCGAGGCCGGCGGCCGGGACGAGCACGTGACGCCCCATCACGATGGCGGCCGTGAGGCGCGTGTCGCGCCACAGGTTCCCGATCGCGTCGTCGCCCACGGCCGACCAGAGCAGCAGTTCGGCGACGGTCGATCCGGTCGCGGCGCCGAAGGCAGCCCAGAGAACCGGAATCGGACCGGCCCGCTTCAACGGATCCTCCCATCGGGACCGGCACCCGCATCGAAACGGCAGGCGCCCCATTCGCCCGGAACGCGCGGCGTACGCGCGCGATACCGGATCGGGCGATCGCGCAAACTTACGCGCCGCCTTCGCAATCCGTCCAGTACGCGAAAGGATCGCGATGTTTCGGATAGTTCTCGTCCAGCCATTTCAGCAACGTCGCGCGGGCGTTGTCCATGTCGGCCTTCAGCGACGAGGTGGTCAGTTCGTGCACTTCGATGGATTTTTCGCGATCGACCACGAAGCAGTTCCAGTCGGGGCCGTCCAGATCCGGATCGTCGGACGCCTTCGACGACTTGCCCCAGCCGAACCCCTTGCGGGCGTCGATGTAGTAGCGCGGATGCACTTTCAGATACGACATCTCGCCGCCCTGCAGGCTGCTCTCCGCGCGAAGCACGTCGTGCGTGTCGACGATCTGCGTGACTTCCGGCAGCCGGCGCGATCGCCATCCGGCCGGCAGCGTGGCGATTGCCTTGACGCTGTCGTACATGCCCCACTCCAGCCCCCAGGCTTCTGCCATGCGCTTCATGAAGGCGTCCGCGTTCGGATAGCCGCGCAGCTGGATCCGGGTCGACAGCGTGACGTCAACCCCGCGGCGCCCGCCCGGGCCGGCGGACGCCACGTTGCCATCCGTTTCGAACGGATTGCCCGGCCGCGACGCGCGCGTCGCTTCCGCGGGCGCCATGCCCGAAAACAGCTGGTCGAGCGCCGCACGCGCCTTCGACGACTTGTCCGGCCTGTTCATCGCTGACCTCCCGTGCATCCGCACGGCTGCAAACATGTTCGATTCTCGTTCATTTCTCTCCACCTCATCGTTTTTCGCGGTCGCATTGTCGTCGATCCGGCGGCCCAAGCCTAGCGCCGCGCATTGCGCGCCGTTTCCCGCGCCCCGGCCGGGGCGCCTAGCCGCCGTTCCCCAACGCCGCCCGCATCCTGTCCATCAACGCCAGCACCTCCGGCCGGTTTTCTCCCTTCGCATGCACGAAGTAATACCGGAGCACCGAATCGACCTCGTGCCGGCTCACGCGCACGAGCCCGCTGCGCGCGAGATAGGCGTCGGCGAGCGGCACGCGCGCCAGCGCGACGCCGAGCCCCGCCTCGGCCGCGGCCAGCACGAGGTTGTAGTCCTCGAAACGGCGGTCCTGCGCGCGCGGCTTGAACGGCACCCCCAGTGCATCGAACCACGTGCGCCAGCCGGTCACGTCGGAGTCGTGCAGCAACGGCATGTCGAGCAGCGCGGCATCGCCGCGACGGCGGCGCTCCCCTGCCAGTTGCGCGGCGAGCCGCGGATGCGCGACAGGATAAAGCCGCTCGGGCATGAACGCGCGCGTCTCGAGCCTACGCCAGTTGCCGCGCCCGTACCGGATCGACAGATCCGCTTCGCCGCCGGCGATATCCACGTTGCGAAGCTCGATGCCGAGCTCGATCCGCAACGCGGGCGCCGCGTGCTCGAGCGCATGCTGCCGCTCGAACAGCCACAGCTGCGCGAACGCGGGCACCACGCTCAACCGGACCAGTCGCGGCGTGCGCGGCGAGCGCCACTGATCGGCCGCGCTGTCGATGATCGCGAATGCCTGCTCGATGCGGCCGACGAAACGCTGCCCGTCCGGTGTCAGGCGCACGCCGCGCGCATGCCGCTCGAACAGCATCAGGCCAAGCCAGTTCTCGACGGCGGCCACCCGGCGGCTGATCGCGCCGTGCGTGACGCCGGCGACTTCGGCGGCCGCCAGGAACGATCCTTCGCGCGCGACCGTGCACACCGTCTCCAGGCTCGCGAGCGGCGGCCGCGAGCCCGGCGCCGACGCCGGCACCGCGGCGGACACCGCCTCCGATCCCTGCTTCGCGCGGGCCGACGCACCGGCCGGCCGCCGGCTCGAGCTGTGAATCATGGTCATATCCGTGTGCTGATCTGTGCGCTAGCTTAACATCTCGCCGCGCCGCATCATGGCCGCATGAACACGCTCTCCAACCCTTCGCCGCGCACTGCGCGGCAGCCGCTGGCCGCGGCCGGCGCGGTCGCCTTCACGATCGTCTCGTGGGCGTCCGCCTTCCCGTTCATCCGGATCGGCCTGCACGGCCTGACCCCGCTCCAGCTCGCGGCGGCGCGCTTCGCCACCGCGGCCGTGCTGATCGCCGTCTGGCTGGCGGTGCGGCGGCCGAGCCTGCCGACGCGGCGCGACACGCGGCGCTTCCTGCTGTGCGGCTTTCTCGGCATCGCGCTCTACAACGCGCTGCTCAATACCGGCGAGCAGACCGTGTCGCCCGGCGCGGCCAGCTTCATCGTGAACACGCTGCCGATCTTCACGGCGCTGCTGGCATCCGTGTTTCTGGGCGAGCGCTTCAATCGCTGGGGCTGGCTCGGCTCGCTGGTCAGCCTCGCCGGCATCGCGGTGATCGCGAGCGGGCAGCCGGGCGGCCTGGTGCTCGGCGCGGGCAGCACGCTGATTCTCGGCGCGGCCCTGTGCTCGGCCAGCTACTTCGTGCTGCAGCGGCGGCTGATTCCGGTGTACGGCGCGCTGGCCTGCACCGCGTACACGCTGCTGGCCGGTGCGCTGCTGCTCACGCCGTGGCTGCCCGGCGCGCTCGTCGCGCTCGGCGGCGGATCGCGCGACACGCTGCTGGCGGTCCTGATGCTCGGCATCTTTCCGGCCGCGCTGGGCTACGCGACGTGGACCTTCGCGCTCGGCTACTTCGGCGCGGCGCGCGCCGCCAATTTCCTCTATCTGACGCCGGCGGTCGCGACGCTCCTGTCGATGGCGCTGACGGGCGAGCGGCCCGGCATCGAGACGGTATGCGGCGGCCTGCTGGCGATCGCCGGCGTGATCTTCGTGGCGTTGCGCGGACGCTCCTAGGATCGCGGCGACAGCGGCCGGCCCCATCGCTGCCCGATACCTTGCCGGCGAGCGGTCGAAGTGTACCCCGGCTTCCGCAAGACCGGATGCATCGCGCAGGCAGTTGCTTCGCGCCCGTTCGCAGGCACGGCCGGATTTGACCGTTAGTTGCATAAAACCAGGAGATCGATCTCGATGAAACGCGGCTGCGCCATCGGCGGCACGATCGTGGGGTCCGAACTGTGCAGACAAATCGACCGAACAGTTCCGGATTGACCGCGCGTCAGTGTCCATGGCTTCGCCGCGTCGACCGGCCGAATAATGGATGCGTCCGTAAGGCCGCCGACAGCGAATCGCAGCCTGCAGTCCGCTGCGGCGCACGATTTCCGGCCTCCGCCGCGTACTGCATCGGGGCGCCGGGCGCGCCGTGGCCGCCTCGCGACGCGATTCGCTGCAGCGCGCCAATCCGGCTTCATATATATTCATACGAATTGCACGGCGCCGGGCGCCCGTCCACCGGCTCGACCGGGCGGCGCGGCGTGCGGCGGAACGCCGTGCAAGTGAAGCCCGTGATGGGTATGGAGACGCGTCCGATCGCCCCGACCTCGCCGTCGGCCGGTCGAGACGTCAAGAGAAAGATCATTCAATTCGGAGATGGCAGATGGAACGAAGCACTGTCGGCATGCGCTGCAAACCCCTGATCACCGTCGCGCTGGCTGCAGCCGCATTCGCGGCCGCATCGACCGCGATGGCCGACCAGGTCGTCAAGATCGGCAGCGTCGAACCGACGACGGGCGGCATCTCGCACCTCGGCAAGGACAACGAGAACGGTGCGCGCCTCGCGGTCGAGGAAATCAATGCGAAGGGGCTCACGATCGGCGGCAAGAAGGTCACGCTGCAGCTCGACGCGCAGGATGACGCGGCCGACCCGCGCCAGGCCACGCAGGTCGCGCAGAAGCTCGTCGACGACAAGGTCGTCGCCGTCATCGGCCACCTGAACTCGGGCACGTCGATCCCGGCGTCGAAGATCTACAGCGACGCGGGCATCGTGCAGATCTCGCCGTCGGCCACGAACCCGACCTACACGCAGCAAGGCTTCAAGACCACGTACCGCGTGGTGGCCACCGACGCGCAGCAAGGCCCGGCACTCGCGAGCTACGCACAGGCGAAGGGCGTGAAGAGCGTGGCGGTGGTCGACGATTCGACCGCCTACGGCCAGGGCCTCGCGAACGAGTTCGAGAAGAAGGCCAAGGCGCTCGGCCTGAAGGTGGTGTCGCACGACGCGACCAACGACAAGGCGGTCGACTTCCGCGCGATTCTCACGAAGATCAAGGGCGAGAACCCGGACGCGATCATGTACGGCGGCATGGACGCCACCGGCGGCCCGCTCGCGAAGCAGGCGAAGCAGCTCGGCCTGCGCGCGAAGATCCTGTCGGGCGACGGCGTGTGCACCGACTCGCTGGCCGAGCTGGCCGGCCCGGCGGCCGACAACGTGCTGTGCTCGCAAGCCGGCGCGGCGCTCGAGAAGATGCCGGGCGGCGCGGCGTTCGTCGCGAAGTACGAGAAGCGCTTCAACCAGGGCATCAAGTTCGACGCACCGTTCGCGTACGACGCGGTCTACATCGCGGTCGACGCGATGAAGCGCGCGAACTCGACGGATCCGGCCAGGATCCTCGCCGCGATGCCGGCGACGAAGTACGACGGCGTGATCGGCACGACGACCTTCGATTCGAAGGGCGACCTGACGCACGGGATCATCTCGATCTACGGCTACAAGAGCGGCAAGAAGACCTTCCTCGACCAGGTCAAGATGTAATCCGCCGCGGCGCCGGCACGACGGGAACGCCACCCGTCGGCGCCGGCGCCGCGCCGGCCGATTTCTGATTCACGGAGACGAAGCATCATGTGTGCAATGGCGTATGCGGAATTTCAACAGGAGTTGAAGAAGGCACAGTTGACGGCGCGCGAGTTCGCCCGCCTGATCCGGATGAATGAAAGTTCCATCACCAACTATTCGAGCAAGGGCACCGTCCCGTCCCACCTCGCGGTCATCGCGAAACTGATCGGCACGCTGGCCGCGCACGAGATCGACTTCCGGCGCGTGATCCGGCAGATGCGGATCGAACCGAAACGGCCGCGCGGCGTCGGCGTGTTTCCCGCGGCGGACAAGCCGCGCACCCGCAAGACGGTAAAAGCCGACGCCTGAGCCCGGCCATGCGTCGGCCGCGTCGGGACGCCCGCCGCGCGACGCCGGAATGGCTGTCGTCTCGCGGGCCGCGCGCTACGCGCCGCCCGATCGTCACCCCGCCGCGCGAACGTGGTCGAGCAGCGCCTGCAACGGATGGCGCACCCGCGTCGACGACAGGCGCTTCACCTGGCTGCGGCACGAATACCCGGTCGCCAGCGCCTCGCCTTCCGCGTCCGGCCCGTCGACGTGCGCCGCCCACGACTGCGCATAGATCGTCTTCGACGTCGCGAGATTGCGCGCCTCGTGCCCGTAGGTGCCCGACATCCCGCAGCACCCGGTCGCCTGAACCTGCAAACGCAGCCCGCGTCGCGCGAACACCTGCACCCATTGCTTGCCGCTGTCCGGCGCATTGGTCTTCTCGGTACAGTGCGGCAGCAGCCGGTACGAACCGGCCGCACGCGGCACGCCGCCGCCCGCCCCGGCCTCCGGCAGCGCCTCCAGCAGCCATTCCTGCGGCAGCGCGACCTTCGGCGCCTCGGAAAGCCCCGTCACCTTCAGGTATTCCTGCCGGTACGTGAGCGTCATCGCCGGATCGAGCCCGACCAGCGCAACGCCCGAGCGCGCCAGCGCGGCCAGCTGGGCGGCATTGCGGATCGCCGCCCGTTCGAACGCCCGCAGGAAGCCCTGCACGTGCAGCGCCTTGCCGTTCGGCGCGAGCGGCGCGAGCCACACCTGGAAACCCGTGCGCGCGGCCAGCTCGATCAGCGTCGCCAGCTGCTCGGTGTCGAAATAGCGCGTGAACGTGTCCTGCACGATGACGACGCTGCGCGCGCGCTGCGCATCGTCCAGCGCGGCAAGCGCGTGCGGATCGGCCGACTTCACGCCCCACCGGTGGATCACCGCTGCGAGATCGAAGCGGCTCAGGAGCGGGCTGTCGACCATGCCGACGTGCCGCTCCAGCAGCGTGCGCACCCATCCCGCACGCATCAGCCCGTTGTACAGCGCGGGCACCCGCGCCATCCACGGCATCGTGAATTCGAGCGAGCCGATCAGGTAGTCGCGCAGCGGCCGCAGGTAACGCTGGTGATACAGCTCGAGAAACCGCGAGCGGAACTCCGGGACGTTCACCTTCACCGGGCACTGCCCCGCGCACGACTTGCATGCGAGGCAGCCGGCCATCGCGTCGTACACCTCGTGCGAGAAGTCGGCTGCGCCGCCGCGCGCCGCGCGGCTGTTGCGCCAGCGCCGGGCAAGGCCGCTCAGGAACGGCTGGCGCGCGCGCGCCGCCGCGACGACGTCGACGCCGGCCTGCCCCTGCAGGCGCAACCATTCGCGCATCAGCGACGCACGCCCCTTCGGCGAGTGCACGCGCTCGCGGGTCGCCTTCCACGACGGACACATCGCGTCGTCCGGATCGAAGTTGTAGCACGCGCCGTTGCCGTTGCAGTGCATCGCGGTGCCATAGCTTTGCCACACGCGCTCGTCGATCTGCCGGTCATGATCGCCGCGCGTCGGCACCTCGTCGATCTTCAGCAGCCGCATCGCGGGGTCGGGCGGCGTCGCGATCTTGCCCGGGTTGAACTGGTTGTGCGGATCGAACGCGGCCTTCAGCTGCTGCAGCGACGGATACAGCTCGCCGAAGAACGCCGGCGCGTATTCGGAGCGCACGCCCTTGCCGTGCTCGCCCCACAGCAAACCACCGTGCCGCTGCGTGAGCGCCGCCACCGCGTCCGACACGGGCCGCACCAGCGCCGCCTGCTTCGGGTCCTTCATGTCGAGCGCCGGGCGCACGTGCAGCACGCCGGCATCGACGTGCCCGAACATCCCGTACTGCAGCCCGTGGCCGTCGAGCAGCGCGCGGAATTCCGCGATGTACGCGGCGAGATTCTCGGGCGGCACCGCGGTGTCCTCGACGAACGGCTGCGGGCGCGCCTCGCCCTGCACGTTGCCGAGCAGGCCGACCGCGCGCTTGCGCATCGCATAGACGCGCTTCACAGCATCGTCGCCGGCCGCGAGCGTATGACCGAGGCGCTCCACGCTCGTATCAGTGCGCAGATGCGCGACGAACGCGCCGACGCGCGCATCGACTTCGTGTTCGTCGTCGCCGCTGAATTCGATCAGGTTGATGCCGAGCGTCGGCCGCCGGTCGTCCTGCGGAAAATACTCGGCCACGCCGCTCCACACGAAATCCTTCATCGCGAGCATCAGCACCTTCGAATCGACCGTCTCGATCGACAGCGGCCGGTGTTCGAGCAGCGCGCGCGCGTCGCGCAGCGCGTCCATGAACCCCGCGTAGCGCACGTTCACCAGCACCGAGTACTTCGGGATCGGCAGCACGTTGAGCTTTGCCTCGACGACGAAGCCGAGCGAGCCTTCCGCGCCGCACAGCACGCTGTTCAGGTTGAAGCGGCCGTCGGCTTCGCGCAGGTGCGCGAGGTCGTAGCCGGTCAGGCAGCGGTTGAGCTTCGGAAACTTCGCGTCGATCAGCGCCGCCTTGTCGTCGCTGATGCGCCGCGCGGTGCGATACACCTTGCCGACGCGATCCTGCCGCGCGCAGCGGCGCGCCAGTTCCTCGTCGTCGAGCGCATCGCTGTGCAGATGCTCGCCGCCCATCAGCACGAAATCGAGTTCGAGCACATGATCGCGCGTCTTGCCGTACGTGCAGCTGCCCTGCCCGCTCGCGTCGGTGTTGATCATCCCGCCGACGGTCGCGCGGTTCGACGTCGACAGTTCCGGCGCGAAGAACAGCCCGTGCGGCTTCAGCGCCGCGTTGAGCTGATCCTTGACGACGCCCGCCTGCACGCGCACCCAGCGGCCTTCGACGTCGATTTCGAGGATCCGGTTCATGTTGCGCGACAGGTCGACGATCACGCCGTCGGTCAGCGACTGCCCGTTGGTGCCCGTGCCGCCGCCGCGCGGCGCCACCGCGACGTCGCGATGCGCGGGCTCGGCGAGCAGCCGCGCCAGCAGCCGGACGTCGTCCGCATGCGCGGGGCAGAGCACCGCTTGCGGCAGGCGCTGGTAGATCGAATTGTCGGTGGCCTGCACCGTCCGGTTCGCATGGTCCGTCCGAATTTCCCCGGCGAATCCGGCGGCCCGCAGCGCGGCGAGAAACTCACGGTAAGCATTCGCGGGCGGGCTGGCGGGGCGGGGCAACGGGGCGATCGACATGGGAGGGACGCGCATTAGGGGTGGAGCCGGCGGATTCGCGCGTACCGAAACATGAGTTTTGAGCAAGTTTCCACGCGACCGGGAATTCCAGTATCTTTGGAATCTCCGCGAGGAACAAACGAATTCTCACCCGGCGAATATTGCATAAAACTCATGAATTACCGTCGTCTCACCCCGTCGATGTCGCTGCTGCTCGTGTTCGAGGCGGCGGCGCGGCACGAAAGCTATACGCGCGCCGCCGAGGAGCTGTCGCTGAGCCAGAGCGCGATCAGCCGGCAGGTCCAGACGCTCGAGGATCAGCTCGGCGTGCCGCTGTTCCGGCGCGAGGGCCGCTCCGTGAAGCTGACGGAAGTCGGGCGCCGCTACTTCGCGGAGTTGAGCGGCGCGCTCGGGCGCATCCGCGGCGCGACGCTGCAGGCGATGTCGCACCAGGCCGGCGCCGGCACGCTGCGGCTCGCGACGCTGCCCACCTTCGGCTCGAAATGGCTGCTGCCGCACCTGCACGGGTTCTACGCCGCGCATCCGGGCGTGACCGTGCACCTGCATTCGCGCATCGGCGGCATCGATTTCCTCAACGACGAGCTCGACGCGGCCATCACCGTCGGCGCGGACGACTGGCCGGGCCTCCACGCGCATCGGCTGTACAACGAATTCCTGATCGCGATCGCGCCGCCCGACGCCGGCAGCCGCCGCAAGGCCGACGCCCACACGCCCGCGTGGGCCGCGAAGCAGACGCTGCTCGGCGTGACGAGCAACCAGCAGGCGTGGGCGGAATGGTTCACGCACTACCGGCTCGACCATCGCCAGATGCGCATCGGCCCGAGTTTCGAGCTGACGTCGCACCTGATCCAGGCCGTACGCGCCGGGATCGGGATCGGGCTGGTGCCGAAGGTGCTGGTGGAGGACGAACTGAGCCGCCGCGAGCTGGTATCGATCGGCGACGCGATCGTCAGCCGGCGCAGCTATTACCTCGTCTACCCGCCGGAGAACGAAACGCTGCCGTCGCTCGTCGCGTTCCGCGAATGGCTGCTGGAATCCTGCTGATACGCCGCCGCCGGGCCGGTCAGGTCCGCCATTCGCCCAGGATCTGCTCGGCGAGGTAGTCGCACGGCGGGCGCGCGGACTGCGCGCTGCGCGCAAGCACGACTTCGAGTTCGCCCAGCGGCGGCAGCCCGTGGCTTTCAGACAACTGCACGAGATGATCGGGAATGCAGCAGCGCGCCAGCGGCGCGACCGCCAGCCCGGCCTCCACCATGCTGAGCAGCCCGAGGTGGCTCGGGCTTTCGTACGACATGCGGAACGGGATGTTGTGCCGGTTCAGCGCCTTGACCGCGTGATCGCGCGCCATGCTGCCGCCGTGCGTGAAAAAGGCTACCGGCAGCGGCCGCTCCTCCCACACGTTGCGTTTCGGCGAGCCGACCCAGACGAGCGGCTCGAGCCGGATCAGCTCGCCGGTCACGCCCTTGATCCGCGTGAGGCACGCGAGGTCGACCGTGTTGTCCTTCAGCATCGGCACGAGCGCGCTGCTCGGCTGGCCGATCACGCGCACTTCCACACGCGGATGCATCGCGGCGAATTTGCCGAGCACCTGCGGCAGCAGCGAGGAAATGTAGTCGTCGGGCACGCCGATCGTCACGCGCCCGCGGATCTCCGGGCGCACCACCGACGCCCACGCCTCGTCGCGCATCGCCAGCATCCGGCGGCCGTATTCGGCGAGCGTCCGGCCGTCGTCGGTCGCCGTCACGTTGCGCGTGTCGCGGATGAACAGCGGCTTGCCGAGCGCCTCCTCCAGCGCCCGGATCTGCATGCTCACCGCCGACGGCGAGCGATGCACGGCCTGCGCGCCCTGCGCGAACGATCCGGATTCCGCGACGGCCACCACCATCGCGAGCACATCGAGGTCGAGTTTTTTCATTCGATTCAGAAAAACTGATCAATCAATTCAGTTTATCCCGTTTTACTGTTCGACTCCACGGCCGGACAATCCATTCCGTCAGCCCTTACTCGTTGCAGGAATCGGAACCATGCATACGTCCGGATCGATCTACGGATTTCTCGTCATTGGCGGCATGCTCGCGGTCACGCCCGGCCCGAACATGGTCTACGTGATGTCGCGCTCGATCGCGCAAGGGCGCACGGCGGGGCTCATTTCGCTCGGCGGCGTGATGATCGGATACCTGTTCTACATGTTCGGCGCGGCGTTCGGCATCACGACGCTGTTCATGAGCGTGCCGCATGCGGGCAGCGTGCTGGCCGCGATCGGTTCGGCCTACCTGCTGTATCTGGCGTGGCAGGCCGTCCGGCCCGGCGGGCGCTCGCCGTTCGAGATCCGCGCGCTGCCCGGCGAACGGCCGCTCCGGCTGCTGGCGATGGGGGCGACGACCAGCGTGCTGAACCCGAAGCTCGCGATGCTGTTCATTTCGTTGCTGCCGCAGTTCATCGACTACCGGAACGGCAGCGTGCTCGGTCAGTCGCTGTTTCTCGGCTCGCTGCTGATCGCCGCGTTCGCTTGCGCGAACGGGCTGGTGGCGATCTGCTCCGGCAGCCTCGCGACGTTCCTGCAGGGACGCCCGACGCTGCTGCTCGCGCAGCGCTGGGCGATGGGGCTCGTGCTCGGCGGGCTCGGCGTGCAGATGGCAGTCGAGGCGTCGAGGATGGCGGCAGGCGCGTGAGCCCGCCGCGCGGCGTCGAAACGGCCGACCGGCACCCTCGCCGGCCGGCGCCGCCGCGGGCCGCCCGCAAGCCTCCGGCGGCCGCGCGCCGTCACTTCGTCAACAGGTCGGCCTCCAGTTCGCGCAACCGCTCCGGAAACCGCACCCGCAGCACCAGGAACCAGCCGAGCCCGATCGCCAGCAGCGCGACGAACACGTAAGGCAGCCATGCATAGACGCCGTCCGGCACCGGGTACACGCTGCCTGCCAGCGGAATCGCGAGCAGCACGACCGCGACCGCGCTGATCGCCACATGCCGCGCGCGCAGCCTGCGCTGGCGGCGCAGGTAGAGCGGCGCGCCGATCGCCACCAGCACGTAGGCGAGCAGCCAGCCATACGTCGCGATCGAGCTGAGATAGCCGTACGCATCGAGCAGCGCCGTGCCGCGCGCGGTGAACACCAGCGCGGTCGCCAGCGCCAGCGCCGCGATCAGCGCCACCGCGACGTGCGGCGTGGCGTTCCGCGCGTGCGCGCGCCCGGTCGACGCGTGCAGCACGCCCTGCCGTCCGAACGTATAGACGATGCGCGCCGCCGCGTTGATCGACGAGAAGAACGCCGCGAAGAAGCTCAACGCGACGCCCGCGTCGATCAGCACGCCGACCCAGCCGGCGCCGAGCCGATGCGCGAGCACCGCGAGCGGGCCGTCGACCCGGTCGAGCGGCGGCGTCTGCCCGTGGAACGCGCTCACCATCCCGTACGCGCCGATCACGAACAGCAGCGCGGGCCCGACGACGCTGATCAGCACCGCGCGCGGAATCGCGCGGAATGGATCGCGCGCTTCCGCGCCGAGCACGGTCGCGCTCTCGAAGCCGGTGAAGCTGAAGAATGCGAGCACCATGCCGAGCTGGAGCTGCGTGGGCTTCACGCCTTCGAGCGTCAGTTGCGCGTGGTCGACGGGACGCCCGCCGAACGCGATCGTCGCGATCACGACGACGGCGATCAGCAGCAGCGTCGCCAGCTCGACGAACAGCGTGAAGCGCGTCGAGAGCCGGATGTCGCGAAACGCGATGTACCACGCGGCGAACGCGGTCGCGACCGTGAGGGCGAGCACCGTGCCGACCGGCGTCGCGCCGCCGAGCAGCCCCGTTTCGCGGCCGAGCACGAGAAACGTGTTGATCGTCCCCTGCAGGATGCCCGCGGCGGCCACCGCATAGGCGATCAGCAGCGACCAGCCGCAGATGGCGCCCCAGATCGGCCCGATCCCGGCCGACACGTACGCATACAGCGCGCCCGGCGACGCGGAATCGCGCGCGAACACCGCGATGCTCCACGACGAGAACAGCAGCGCGACGATCGCGAACAGGTAGGCGAGCCAGGTGCCGTTGCCAGCCGTCGCGAACACGGCGGGAATCAGCACGCCGATCCCGCCCGACACGCCGACGAGGCCGATCGACTGCGCGATCAGCTCGGGCAGGCTCAGGTAATTGCGCCGCAGGCCGCCCGCCTGCGGTGCGGCGTCGTGCGCAGGCAGCGCCTGCGTGGAAGTTGCCGGATGACTCATCGATCTGCCTTGTCAGGAATGCAACGGCGCGGCGGCGGCATCGGCGACGGCGCCAGTCGCCGCTGCCGATGTGCGCCTGCGCGCCGCCGTGCGTATCGGAAAACCGTGCGCGGCGCGCCGGTCAGTTCCAGGAATGGCGCGCGGGCTTCACGCCGTTGAGGTAGTAGTTGCCGATCGCGTGATACTTCCAGCGCACCGGGTCGTGCAGCGTGTGCACGCGTGCGTTGCGCCAGTGGCGGTCGAAGTTGTATTTCGCCAGCGTCGACTTGCTGCCGCCGAGCTCGAACAGCTTGCTCGCGGCGAGCAGCGACACCTCGGTCGTCGCGATCTTCGCCTCCCCCACCGCGATCGCCGCCTGCGCGACCGTTCCTTCGTCCGGCTCGCGCTTGGCCGCGTCGACGAAGCGCCCCGCTCGCGCGAGCAGCGCCTCGGCCGCGTGCACGCGATATGCGATGTCGCCAATTTGCGCGACCGTCAGCGGATCGTCGCTCGCGCGCGCGACGCCGCTGTCGATCCACGGGCGCGCGTGCTGCTGCACGAACTCGATCGTGTCCTGCAGCGCGGCGCGCGCGATGCCGAGGTCGATCGCGGCGGTCGTGATCTGCGCGAACGGGCCCGCGAAGGTCGGGCGATCGTACGAACGCTGCGTGTGAAAGATCTCGAACGGGCTCACCCGCACGTTCTCGACGATCACCGTGCCGCTCGCGGTCGTGCGCTGCCCGAAGCCGCTCCAGTCGTCCACCACGGTCAGCCCCGGCGCGCCCTGCCGCACGAACGCGAGCACGGCCTGGTCCGATTCGTCGAGCGCAAGCACCGGGATCCAGTGCGCGTACAGCGTGCCGGTCGAATAGAACTTGCGGCCGTTCAGCACGAAGGCATCGCCGTCGCGGCGGACGCGCGTGCGGATATCGAGCACGTCCTTGCCGCCCGCTTCGGAAAACGCATTGCCGTAGCGCGTGCCCTTCAGCACGAGGTCGAAGAAGAAGCGCTTCTGCGCATCGCTGCCCTCGAGGCGGATGTCCTCGATCAGGCAGTAGTGGTTCTGCGGGATCTGGCCGAGCGACGGGTCCGCCTGCGACACGATCGCGATCACTTCCGCGAGCGTCACGTTCGACACTTCCGCGCCGCCGTACTCACGCGGCACGGTGATGCCCCACAGGCCGCTCGACGAGAACAGCTCGATCTCGTCGAACGGCAGCTTCCGCTCGCGGTCGCGCAACGCGGCGTGCTCCGCCAGTTGCGCCGCCACCCGGTGCGCGACGTCGAGCGCCTCGGCGTCGGAGCCGATGACGGGAACGGGCGTCGCGCCCGCCTGCAATTGCGTGTTTTCCTCGATGATTTCCGTAGCCATGAAATGTCCGGTGAAGCCCATGAACCGGCCGGCGACGCCATGCAGGCTGCCGCCGGCCTCCTGTTTCGATATCCGAAACGTCAAGCCGGGGATGCGAACGGTGCGTGCCGCCCATCTCCCCTTCGCCCGCCCCGCGTCACGCAGCGAGCGCCTGTCGCCTTGCCTCGAGTTCGCGCACGAGCGGCAGCACGCGCCGGCCGAAGTACTCGACCTCCTCGATGAAATGCAAGAAGCCCGCGAGCACGAGATCGACGCCGATCGCCTTCAGCGCGACGATCCGCTCGGCGATTTGCTGCGGCGTGCCGATCAGGTTGGTACGGAAGCCGTCGTTGTACTGCACGAGATCCTCGAACGTCGATTTCGCCCAGTTGCCTTCGCCTTCCGGCGACGCGCTGCCGGCCTGCTTCACCGCATCGCCGAATGCGTGGACGGCCTCGACGTGCGCATGCCGGATGATGTCGTCGAGCACGGCCTTCGCCTCTTCCTCGGTGTCGCGCGCGATCACGAACGCGTTGACGCCGATGCGCACGCGATGGTGGTTCGCGGCCGCCTTCGCGCGGATGTCGTCGATCTGCGCTTTCAGGTTCTCCGGCGTATTGCCGTTCGTGAAATACCAGTCCGACACGCTGGCCGCGTTGTCGCGCGCCGCGCGCGAGCTGCCGCCCTGGAAGATCTCCGGATGCGGCTTCTGCACCGGCTTCGGGCTCAGCGTGTAGTCGTTGAAGCGGTAGAAGTCGCCCTTGAACGTGAAGTTGTCCTGCGTCCAGATGCCCTTCAGCGCCTGGATGAACTCCTTCGAGCGCCGGTAGCGCTCGTCATGCTCGAGCCACGGCTCGCCGATCGCGGTGAATTCGCCCTTGAACCAGCCGCTCACCACGTTGATCGCGATGCGCCCGTTCGAGATGTGGTCGATCGTCGCGAGCTGCTTCGCGACCACGGCCGGATGCCACGGCCCCGGCAGGATCGCGGCGAGCACCTTGAGCCGGGTCGTCGCGTGCAGCAGCGCCTGGCTGAACGATACCGACTCGTGCTGGTATTCGGCGCCGTAGCCGGCCGTGAAGCGGATCTGGCTCAGCGCGTACTCGAAGCCGGCGGCCTCGGCCGTGCGCGCGAGCTGCTGGTTGTATTCGAGGCTCCAGTCGGTGCGCTGCTCGATCGTGCTGACGACGAGGCCGCCGCTGACGTTCGGCACCCAGTAGGCGAACTTGACGCCGTCGGCGGAAGGGTCGGTATGGCTCATGAGTGTGTCCTGGTCGGAAGAAAAACGCGGACGGCCTAGGCGGCCGCGACGGAAAGCGCGCGCGGGCGCAGTTGCGGCACGGCGCGCTCGACGGCCAGCGCGATACGCGCGCGCAGCGCCGGGTTCGCGATCCGGTAGCGGTCGAAATCGCTTTCGGACGCATATACGCCGATCGGCAGCGTGCGGGCCTGGAAGAAGCTGAACAGCGGACGCAACTGATGGTCGATCACGAGCGCATGCCGCTCGCTGCCGCCGGTGGCCGCAAGCAGCACCGGCACATCGGCCAGTGCCTCGTGATGCACGAGATCGAACAGATGCTTGAACAGGCCCGTATACGACGCGCGATACACGGGGCTCGCGACAACCAGCGCATCGGCCGTCTCGATCGCGCGAATCAGCTCGTCGAGGTCGGCCGGCGCCTGCGCGCGCGTGAGCGCGCCGCCCAGTCGGCCGCCGATCTCGCCGAGTTCGATCAGCCGCGTGTCGATCGGCAGCGCGGCGCCGAGCGAAGCGACGATCGCCTCGGTCAGCGCCAGCGTGCGCGACGGTCGTTGCAGGCCGCCGGATATCGCGACCACGTTGATTGTCTGGCTCATCGGTTGCATTCCCATTGTCGAGTCGGGCGCCGCTGCACCCGTCACGCCAGGGTTCAGCAAGGAGCGTGCCACTCCGTCCGCGGCGGCCCCGGGGCAATCGTCTGCATGACGAAATGCGTCGCGATCGCCGGCCTGTCATGGCCTTTTCGCGAATCGTCGCGAGCGGATATGCGTGCCAGCCGCCGCGTCACAACCTTATTCCGCATGAAGATGAACCCGGGGAAACAGCCATGCTGATTCGCTGCTGCGTGATCAGCAGCGCGGCGCGGGCCGCACGCGCCTTTCCGCTTCGGCGCGGATTCCGGCAGGCACGCGGCGCGCATCGCTGCGTCCAGCGCAGCAATCCGGCATTGGTTATCAGAAATCGATGTTTCCAGCGTTACGCAAAACGTTGAACACTCTGCTGATCACGCAGCACCCGGTCAGCCACGCCGGTCGCGGCCCGGCCGTTGTCGCGCAGCGACCCGACGCACTCATCGCCATGACATCCATTTCCGTATCGCCACGCGCGGCCGACCTGCGCGTCGTCGCGCCCTCCCGCGACGAACCGGACCACGCCGGGGCCCTGCAGACGGCCGAGCGCCTCGCGGCCGGCTTTGCGCGCACCGCCGCCGAACGCGACCAGCAGGGCGGCACGCCGAAGGCCGAGCGCGACCTGCTGCGCGACAGCGGCCTGCTCGCGCTCAGCATTCCGGCCGCTTACGGCGGCCTCGGCGCGAACTGGCGCACGACGCTCGACGTGGTCCGCGTGCTCGCGGCCGCCGACAGCTCGCTCGCGCACGTGTTCGGCTTCCATCACCTGATGCTTGCGACCGTGCGGCTGTTCGGCGCGCCCGCGCAATGGGAATCGTGGTTCGAGCGCACCGCGCGGCAGCAGTGGTTCTGGGGCAATGCGCTGAACCCGCTCGACGAGCGCACGATCAGCCGCTCGCACGGCGCGTGGCGCGAATTCAGCGGCCAGAAGAGCTTCTGCTCGGGAGCGCTCGATTCGCAGATGCTGATCGCGTCCGCGCACGATGCCGATACGCGCGCGTTCCTGATCGCGGCCGTGCCGACCCAGCGCAGCGGCATCGCGATCGCCGACGACTGGAACAACATCGGCCAGCGCCAGACCGACAGCGGCACGGTCACGTTCGAGAAGGTACGCGTCGAGAGTCACGAACTGCTGACGGACCCCGGCCCGCTGACGACGCCGTTCGCTTGCCTGCGCCCGCTCGTCGCGCAGCTCGTGCTGACGAACGTGTATCTCGGCATCGCCGAAGCCGCGTTCAACGACGCGCGGCACTACACGCTGCACGAGGCGCGGCCGTGGCCCGCCGCGCAGGTCGCGAGCACCGGCGACGATCCCTACATCCTCGGCCAGTACGGAGAATTCTGGATCGGGCTCGAAGCCGCACGCGTGCTCGCCGACCGCGCGGCCGATCGCCTCGATGCCGCATGGGCGCGCGACACCGCGCTCACCCACGCGGAGCGCGGCCAGGTCGCGCTCGCGACGGCCGCGGCGAAGGTGTCGGCCGCGCGCACCGGGCTCGATCTCTGCACGCGCATGTTCGACGTCGCCGGCGCGCGCGCGACGCACGGCGCACTCCGGCTCGACCGCCACTGGCGCAACCTGCGCACCCACACGCTCCACGACCCGCTCGCGTACAAGCTCCGCGAGCTTGGCGAATGGGCGCTCAAGCGAACCTGTCCGACGCCGGGCTTCTACTCATGAACCATTCCCCTTCCGATGCGTGGCCCGCTGCGGCGCCCGTCCTCACGATGCCCGACCGCCCGGCGCTCGCGACGTCGATCCGCGCCCGCGCGCAGGTATTCGTCGATCCGCGTTCGGTCGCGCTGCTCGAACGGATTCGCCTGGTCGCGCCGAGCGACGCGAACGTGCTGATCGTCGGCGAGACAGGCACCGGCAAGGAACTGATCGCGCGACACGTGCACAGCCTGAGCCGCCGCAGCGACCGGCCGTTCGTCGCCGTGAATTGCGGCGCGTTCTCCGAGACGCTGGTCGAGAGCGAGCTGTTCGGCCACGAGAAGGGGGCGTTTACCGGCGCCTTCAGCGCGAAGCCCGGCTGGTTCGAGGCTGCCAACGGCGGCACGCTGTTTCTCGACGAGATCGGCGACCTGCCGCTGTCGATGCAGGTCAAGCTGCTGCGCGTGCTGCAGGAGCGCGAGGTCGTGCGGCTCGGTTCGCGCACCGGCGTGCCGATCGACGTGCGCGTGGTTGCCGCGACCAACGTGGATCTGCAGCAGGCGGTCGCGACCGGGCAGTTTCGCGGCGATCTGTTCTACCGGCTCAACGTCGTGCAGCTCGCGGTGCCGACGCTGCGCGAGCGTCCGGGCGACATCCTGCCGCTCGCGCGCCACTTCTTCGACGACTACCGCAGCCGCCTCGGCTACGGCCCGCGCAGCATCGATCCGCGCGCCGAGCGCCGGCTCGAGGCGCACGGCTGGCCCGGCAACATCCGCGAGCTCGAGAACGTGATCCACCACGCGCTGCTCGTGAGCCGCCACGATGCGCTGCAGGACTCCGACCTGCACATCGCGTCGCCGGGCTTGCCGCCGGACGCCGTGCGCGCGCCGGAGCCGGACGCCGGCGCGCAGGCCGCGCTCGAACGCGCGCTGCGCGACCTGTTCGACGAGGATCACGGCAACCTGTTCGAGCGCATCGAGGACACCGTGATGCGTGTCGCGTTCGAATTCAGCCACCGCAACCAGATTCAGGCCGCACGGCTGCTCGGCATCAGCCGCAACGTGCTGCGCGCACGGCTGATTCGCGCGAAGGCGATCACGGCGGCGAAGTAGCGCGAAGTCGCGCCATGCGGGCCACGGCCGGCCGCCGCCTGCCGTAGTCGCGCCCACGCTGCGTGTCGCGACATCCTCGATGGCACGTCGGATCAACACCTCATGGAATTCACCAACGCTTTAACCCTTGAAGGCATCGGGATACATTCGACCATACAGCCCTCGAAGCTCACTCTCCGGCATTGTCAATATGCGCACTGTATTCCTCGATATCAACAAGCCGATTTGAGACAGAATGATCGCAACTCCTGCGATCGCCATCGCACGCCCGAGGAAGACGATCGAGCCGGTCGCAACGAAATATCCGAACACCCAGCTTCCGATCGGAATCGACGCAACGCAGCATGCAAAGACTGCAGCTTCCAGCCGTCCCCGAATGTCATTTGGGGCGGCATATCCCCTGAGCGAGCCACAGGTAACATTGCCGAGACTCAGCGCGAATCCGATTGTCGTCACAACGAGTCCCCGGATAGCATCGGAATTCACGAAAATCACGATCACCATTCCGGCTCCCACCATCGAATTCCCCGATATTATGATCTTCAATCGGGACATACCGTATTCAATTAACCTCGGCGCGGAAAATGCACCAAGCAGCATTCCGGCGCCAAACAGAATTTCGGCCGCGGCCAGATAGCTGACCGGTGCATGCAGCATGGACTTTATAAACACCGGAATCACTATTGACAGAAATGGCGTCAGCACGAAATTGATTACAACCGACGAAACACACAGCCATTTTTCCGGGTCTATTTTCAGTAGCGCATGAAACCCCATGAAAGTTTCCCTGAGCACCCCTCGAGCAGACGCATTCCGATCCCGAACACAATTCCTTGACGACATCGACCACACGGCACATACCGAGGCGGCAAACAGCACGAGAATCAGAAGTAGCGCCCCCGTCACTCCGATCGCGACGACCGAAGCGCCCCCGATGATTGCGCCAACGATGACCTGCAAGGAGTTTACGCTGGCGGCGTATCCAAGATAGCGGGTTAGCTGCTTTCCTTGAACAAAGCTTGCAATGATTGCATTCGGGGAAATTGACATCATTCCGTCGAGAGCAGACATCGCTATCAATACGCTAGCCGCAACGACCGGATTGAACGCACCCGATAGCTGCTGCCCAAAAAACACCAGCACGGCCACAAACGATGCCGTTACCGAGAATCTCAGGGCCCTCACCCCGCCATATCGGTCGATCATCATCCCGCTCAGCGGGAAGGCCACGAGATTGACGATCCAGGACGCCGCGACCACGGCCGCAAGATATTTGGCCGCACCATCGCCACGAAGCACGATCCATGCAAATAGAAGCTGAAACGCCCGGAAAGAGAATGTCGAAGCGCCATGTGCGAACAACAACCTCGCGACCTCGATCACTTCGCGCCGCTGATCCGACGATCGATTCTTGAGCATCCTGTTCTTCCGCAATGTTCATCGAGCAACATACAGCCGCTCGGGATTTTCCTGCCGAAGTCGGTGACTTTACCTGACCGCGCTATCGCTTCGGTCGTCTGGAAAGCTTGTCTACAGCATGTGCGCCCAGACGTCGATTCGGAAAAGAAAGACAGTCGATACAGATTCCACTTTCGCCCACGGCCCCGGGAACGTCCGGAATTTCCGCACGGAAGAAACTTTGCGGGTGAAAGAAGTCGCCCCGTATTGTTCGCTCCTTCAAGCCCGATCTTTGCAGCAACAACGCCCATCAATCTACCCGGAGGAAAGACTTCAGGAAATCAAAGTCTTTCTTCCGGGTTGAAAGAACCGGATCCAGGCCGCACGGCTGATTCGCGCGAAGGCGATCACGGCGGCGAAGTAGCGCGAAGTAGCGCCATGCGGGCCATGGCCGGCCGCCGCCTGCCGTGATCGTGCCCCACCGCATGCCGCGACATCCGAACCTGATGTATCGTGGCGCAACGCGCGCGCCCGTCGTCGCCTGCCGTGTTCCACCGCGTGGCCGCATGCGCCCGGCGATGCCGGCCATGCCGATACTCGGGCGCCCGTACGAACCTCCGAAACCACGACGCCGTCCGGCGCCCGAGCGGGCCCGGTCGAGCGTTGTTCACCCGTCCGGAACCCTGGCCATGAAAAAGCTTGTCAACCGCCCGTCCGATGTCGTTCGCGAAATGCTGGAAGGCATCGCACGACAGTCGCCGCATCTCGCGATCCTCGGCGACGAGCACGTGCTCGTCCGACAGCCGCTGCCCGAGCCGGCCCAGCGCTCCGTCGCGATCCTCTCCGGCGGCGGCAGCGGCCACGAGCCCGCGCACGGCGGTTATGTCGGCGAGGGGATGCTGAGCGCGGCCGTCTGCGGCGAAGTCTTCACGTCGCCGTCCACCGACGCCGTGCTCGCCGCGATCCGCGCGAGCGCCGGCCCGAACGGCGCGCTGCTGATCGTGAAGAACTACACGGGCGACCGGCTCAATTTCGGGCTCGCTGCCGAACTGGCGCGGGCGGAAGGCATCCCGGTCGAGACGGTCATCGTCGCCGACGACGTGTCGCTGCGCGGCCGCGTCGAACGCGGCCAGCGCCGCGGGATCGCCGGCACCGTGCTGATCCACAAGCTCGCCGGCGCGGCCGCCGCGCGCGGGCTGCCGCTCTCCCGCGTCGCGGCGATCGCACGCGACGCCGCGGCCGAGCTCGGCACGATGGGCGTCGCACTCGACGGCTGCACGATCCCGGGCGCAGACAAATCGGGCTTCAGCCTCGCCGATCACGAGATCGAACTGGGCCTCGGCATCCACGGCGAGAAGGGCATCGAACGCCGCGCGCCGCTGCCCGCCGACGCACTGGTCGAGACGCTGCTGTCGAGCATCGCCGCCGATCTCGTACTCGACCGCGGCGAGCGTGTCGCGCTGTTCGTCAACGGCCTCGGCGCGACGCCGGACATGGAACTCGCGATCGTGCTGCGCGCGGCGTACGACAACCTGAGCCGGCGCGGCATCGTCGTCGCGCGCGCCTGGGCCGGCACGTTCCTGTCGGCGCTGAACATGCCCGGCTGTTCGATCTCGGTGCTGCGGCTGAACGACGAACGCGCGGCGCTGCTCGACGCGCCGACGCAGGCGCGCGCATGGCCCGGCGGCGGCGCCGTGAATACGCAGATCCGCGTGGCGGCGGCCGCGGCGCACGACGCGCCGCCGACGCCTCTCGACGCGGCCGGGCAAGCATGGGCGGCCCGCCTGCAGCCGGCGCTGCACGCGGTCGCGCAGGCCCTGATCGATCACGAGCAGACGCTCACCGATCTCGATGCGGCGGCCGGCGACGGCGATCTCGGCGCAAGCATGCTGCGCGCCGCGCAGGCGATCCTCGCACTGCCCGAGACCGCGTACGGCACGCCGGCCGGTGCGCTCGCGGCGCTTGGCGCCGCGTTGCGCCGCGCGATCGCCGGCAGTTCGGGGCCGTTCTATGCGACCGCGCTGCTGCGCGCGTCGCGCCGGCTGGCCGACCTCGCCGAACCGTCGCCGCGCGACTGGGCCGCGGCATTCCGCGGCGCGGTGGATTCGATCAGCGAACTGGGCGGCGCGCGCGCCGGCGACCGGACGATGCTCGATGCGCTGGTGCCGGCCGTCGCGGCGTTCGAACGCGGGCTCGACAACGATCGCGAACCCGCGGGCGCCTGGGCGGCTGCTGTCGAAGCGGCCGAGCACGGCGCGCAGGAAACCGCACGCATGACGCCGCGCGCGGGGCGCGCGAGCTATCTCGGCGAGCGCGCGATCGGCACGCCGGATGGCGGCGCGGTGGCGGTGTCGTACTGGTTGCGGGCGTTGCTGCCGCACGTGCGGTAAGCGGGCACGCGCACGGTTGATCCGCCACACGTCGACGCATGAGGTGTGGCGGCATACCGGAAATTCCGATATTTCCGCACGGAACAAACACCGCCCTTGAAAAAAATTCTCGTCGTATTGCTGGCTCTTTCAAGCCCGATTCTTGCGGCGCCCAGTCCCTCTCAAGCCGATCCGAAGGCGAGCTTCCAGGAAATCGGTGTCTTTTCCCTGGGAGCGACAGGGTTTGCGGGCCACGTCAGCCCGGAGGAAAAAATCTATCGGGAAATACTGGCAACGCCGGGCGCGCAAACCCGCTTCGTCGAGACACTGCAATCCAGGCACGCAACCGTTGAAGCGAAGCTGTATGCGATGTGCGGGCTTCGCGAAATCGCGCCGGCATCATTCAATCAACACAGGCGCGATTTCCAGCCGTCCGTCAAAGCCTCCACCTTGAAAGGAGACATCCTGAACAAGGAGGTAGTCGCCGACATCCTGTATCGAATCGATCGATTCGGATGCAATTGAGGATTGCCGGACCGGCATGATCGACCGGCTCGTCTGCGCACGTGAACAGGCGCGACAGTGGATCGACCGGCGGATCCGGCACGCGGTCCGACCGCGTGCCGCTCTCGGGCGTTGCCCCGTTCATGAGACAAGTGGAAGCGCATGCGGCTGCACCGCACGCTACCGCTTCCGCCCCGGCAACAGCGCCGCGCCGACCACGGCCGCGGTAAAACTCGCGAGCCAGCACCAATAGCCGATCGCGTCGAGATGCACGGGTTCGACGTCTCCCGCTTCGTTGACCGCAATCTGGTGCTGCGACAGGAAGCTCAGCCCGAACAGCAACGCGAGCACGGCCAGTACGACCGCCTGCGTCCGGTAACGCCTCGCCGTCAGCAGCCATGCGCCGAACACGAGCGGATTCGCGAGCCATGCGTAGATGCCGCCGAGCACGCCCATCCAGCCGGTCAGCAACACCTGCCAGCCGGCGGCCCATGGGTGCGGATCGGGCGCGCCGGTACGGAACGGCACCGCAAACATGGCAACCAGATACAACGCGACGCTGATCGCGAGCAGCGCAATCGCGGCGCGGCCCATCGGCGGGCGAACGGCTGCGGTGGCGGAAGTCGATGGATTCATGGGCAGGCCGGACGTCCTGCGTCGCAAGGCTCCACAGGATGCGCCCGATGCCGGGCGTTCAGACGCCTTCGACCAGCACGGCGCGATAGCGCGCGCCCTTGAACCGGTGCTGGACGACGGTCTGGTAGTCGGGGCCGTGATACCACGCGTGCGCGGCCTCCTTCGACGGGAACTCGACGATCACGACGCCTTCCGGGCCCTCGCCCTCGAGCGTTTCCTGCGGCCCGTAGGCCGCGAGCACCTTCACCGGATGCCCGGCGAGCGTCGCGCCGACCTTGCTCTGGTAGACGTCGAGTTCATGCTGGTCCTGCGTGCTTTCCCGCGTAAATACAATGTAGGTGGCCAAGATGGGGGCTCCCGAATCAGTACGTGGATGGGCTGGCCGAACGGCGTGCGGTGTGCGGCCGATATGCAGCTTACAGCGGTTCGCCGCAACGCGTGCCGGTCGCCGCCCGGTCGGGCCGGCGCACGGCATGGCGAAACTCGGTCTCCCATAAACGGCATCCCATTCGTCGCCCACCGTTCGACGCCGAACGGCGGGCGACGCACGGATCACGGCCGGCCGCCGCTCCGCGCGAAACCGTCGACGATGGCGCGGTCGTCCGCCCGGCGCAGCGCCCCGACGCCGAACCGGATCATCCACAGCGGCAGGATCACCACCACGGCCATTTCGAGGCCCGCCGTCACGCCGTTGAGCTGCGGAAACAGGCCCGACACGAAGAATGCGCCGACCAGCACCGCCAGGAACTGCAGCAGACTGCCGCCGCCCCATGCCGCCTGCTTCAGGCGGCTGCCCGTCGTCGCCATCCAGAAGGCCATCACCGGCCCTTCGAACCACCAGAGCCCGCGTTGCGCGACGTGCGCGATCGTCGTCCACGAGACCGCCGCCGCCGTCCTCGCTTCGGGCGTACCGCGCACATACATGTCGGAAAGCGGACCGAGCGCCGCCATCTGCAACGCCGCGCCGCACACGCCGAGCGTCACGAACATCGCCAGCGCGGCCAGGCCGGTCACCCGCTGCGCGGCGGACTCCCGATCGAACGCGTGCCACAGCCACGCGCCGACCGGCAGGAACGAAAGATAGAACCCGAACACGTCCGTCACCATCGCCCACCTGAACGCGGCGAGGGATCCGGCGGGCAGCGCCAGCATGTCGTCGCCGCGGAACACGAGTTCGGTATCCAGACCTGTCGCCATCGTCGACAGGCCGGCCGTGACATAGATCAGCAACGCGCCGACGATGGCGCTCCATCCGGCGAAACGCGCGGAGTCGAGCGGGGTCTTGCTGGACATCATGTGCTCCGGTACGGGGAACGTTGAAAGTCGAGGTCCGCATGCACCGCGATACGGCAGTGCTTGCGCACGATTCAGCGCGATGCCCCGCCCGATGCCGTGCGCGGATACAGGCGTTCGTCGAAATCGTCCAGCGACGGGAACGACAGCGTCGGCCGCGTGCGCCAGTTCGCGACCTGATCGCGAAACGCATCGAAAATCTCAGCGCGCGCCGCTTCGTCGAGATACGGAATGTGATAGCCGAAGAACGGCTCGAGTACGTCGAAGCCGACGTAGCCGAGCGTGCCGCGCAGCAGGTGCGCGAGCATCGCGTCGAGTTCCCCATGGACGGCATCCTTTCCGAACATGTGCGGCCGGCCGCCGAGGGTTGCCGTGACCCACGCGCGCTTGCCCTTCAGCCCGCCGCGATCGTAAAAGCGCATGCCGCCGTAGAACGGGCCCGACAGAAAGACGCGGTCGATCCAGCCCTTCAGGATGGCAGGCGTCGAGAACCAGAAGATCGGAAAGTTGAGGATCACGAGATCGGCCCACAGCACCTTGTCGACTTCCTCGGCGATATCGGCCGCCAGCACGCCCTTGTCGCGCGCCGACCGCTGCTCCTTCGCATAGACGAGGTAGTCCGGGTTGTCGCGCGCGACAAAATCCGACGCGCTCGCCACCGGATTGAAGTCCAGCGCATAGAGATCCGAGGTCCGGACCTCGTCGCCGGCCTGCAACAGCACATCGCGCGCCGCATGGAACATCGACGACGTGAACGATTGAGGTTCCGGATGAGCGTGCACCAGCAGCACCCGGCGCGGGGTATTGTCTTTGAGTAACGACATGAATGTCCTCGTTGGTGAAAGGCGTGTTACGGCGTATCGAGTCGCGGCGTGACCCAGGTGTCGCCGCCATCGTCGGTCGCGAGAACCGCGCCCCACTGGCTGACGGCCCAGCCGGGACGCGCGTCAGCGCATTCCCCTCTGGTAGCAGATCGTCGACGCGCGCTGCGTGTCGTTCCCGACGCCGGCAAACGGCATCGACGTACCGGGCCGCGCGACGGCCGGCGCCTTCAGGAACAGGTCGAGTTCCCGCACGTCCCACTTGCCGGTCGACGCCGCCGGCGCCCGACTGTACGTCAAGCCCGGCAGCCTGCCGACGGGCCTCCCGAACACGCCGAAGAGGTTCGGGCCGACAATCGCGCCCTGCGACTTGTCGATCGCATGGCACATCGCACTGTCGATCCCGAACGCGCGCCGGCCGGCATCGGGCAGGCACCCGGGTTCGGCCCTGGCGACGGCCCGCAGCATGGCGAGCGACAGCGCGGCCGCCGTTCGTCGGGTCACACCGGGAATTTGCGTCCCTGCCATCTCCCTCGCCTCTAAATTGAGTCATTCGACCTATTTAGCGTTATACGCATGGCCATTCAATGCCACAAGTCGGGTGAAACCCTTGCACGCCGGCACAATGCGTCACGTGGAAAAGTCACATCGAATTCAGCATATTTAGCGGGATTTTGAGCGCCTTTTCTTCTTGATCCGGATCGCAGCAAGCTGTAGGTGGTTACCGCCAAATCTGACCGGCACACCCGATCATCGCATTCTACCTTCTTATTAGGTTAATTGACCTACAAACGACATGACGTCGCAACGGGCTGCATGACAGGCATGCCGGTCGGCAAACAGACGGAAATCGGGGCACTCGAACGAGGTATCGATGCGCGTAAAGATCTCGCACAGCTCACGCGCAAACGAACTCAGGCAACGTCTCCTGGCCGCCGCGCGCCCGCACGAAACCGGTTCGTCTTGAGCCGATAGGTCGCTTAACCTACAATCAGCTTGACATCTGGATGAGCCGGGCACGCGTTGCCCGTGAAGGAGAGACTTCGATGGAACCGAAATCGACGAACCCTGACGACATTCGCGCGGACCCCGCGTCGCCACGTCGATCGGAATCCCCGTCGGATACGAAGGCAACCGACGGTGCGCGCACGCTGACCCGGCGCGGCCGCAATACGGTGGGCCGCATTCTCGAGAGCGCGATCGAGATCTTCCTCGTCGACGGCTACGGCGGCCTGACGATGCGCAAGGTAGCGGCCGGCGCAGGCATCGCGCTGTCGAACCTGCAACACTACTTTCCCGCGCGCGAGGATCTCTACGCGGCGATCATCGCCGAATCCATCGCGGAGTATTCGAAGACTTACGACAGCGTCCGGACCGACGATGCGCTGTCTCCGGAGGCGCGGCTGGAAAAGGTGGTGCGGCTGCTGATCGAGGATGCGAAGCTGCCGAGAACGCAAAGCCTGTTCGTGAACTTCTGGGCGCTCGCGCACGCGCACGAGTTTGCGCGGCAGGCGATGGAGGACGCCTACCTGTTCCAGCGCCAGATGATTGCCGGCTTCGTCGCGGCGATCAACCCCGGGCTGTCGCCGCTGCACCTCGCGCGCCGATCGGCGCTGATCACCGCGCAGATCGAAGGGCTGAGCGTATTCATCCCGCAGCGCAACCGCTTCCCGTCCGATATCAAGGGCATGGAAGACGAAGTCGTCAAGGCCGTGCTCGCCGTTGCCGCGCTGCCTGGTTGAGCATCACACGCCCGCGTTACGCCAGCGTGGCCGTGGCCTGCATCGTCAGCCAGCCGTCGCGATCCTTCGCCCACAGCTCGATCGTCGTGCCGTCGTCCGACGGCTTGCCGCACAGCGTGAACGGCTGCCCGTCGAACGTCGGGCGCACCGCGCGAAACGCGAAGCTCGCGAGTGTCGCGCCGGGCCGTTCGCGGTGCACGAGATCGACGAGCAGCGTCGCGATCAGCGGGCCGTGCACGACCAGCCCCGGATAGCCCTCCTCCTGCGTCACGTAACTGCGGTCGTAGTGGATGCGGTGCCCGTTGAAGGTCAGCGCCGAATAGCGGAACAGCATCACGGCATCGGCCGTGACGGTGCGCGACCACGTCTCGCCCGCCGGCGCCGCGACCGGCTTCGGCGCGGGGGCGCCCGGCTGCGGCGCGTCGCGATAGACGATGTCGTGCTCCTCCTCGACGCACAGCGCGCCGTCGCATTCGATCCGGTGCTGCACCGTCACGAACACGAGCCGGCCGCTGCGGCCGGTCTTGTCCTCGAGGTGCGCGATCGTCGATTCGCGCGTCGCGCGCTGCCCCGTGCGCAGCGGCGCATGGAACGTCAGGCGGCCGCCGGCCCACATGCGGCGCGGCAGCGGCACGGGCGGCAGGAAACCGCCGCGCTTCGGGTGGCCGTCGGGGCCCAGTTCGGCCAGCGGCGCGACCGGCAGGAAGTAAAGCCAGTGCCACATCGGCGGCACGATCCCGCCCGGCGACGGGCGGTCTAGCGTGGCGGCCAGTGCGTTCAACGGGAACGCGGTAATGTCGTCGGCGAAGGTTTCGGTCTTGCCGAGCCATGCGTCGAGCGATGCCGGGGCGGCGGACTGCGAGGATGAGGGGGTCACGTGCGGCGTCTCCGGGATGCTTGCGACAGCCACAATATGCACGCCGCGCGCCGTTTCGCGAAGCCGGTTTTCCCGAACCCGGCCTTCGCATCCGCCTGACCCGCTCGACGCGCCCGCCGGACGGCTTTCATCTGACCATTCGAGCGCGGCGGCCGCCCGTTCTTCCGGGCCGCAAGCTTACAGCTTGACCATCCCCGGCACGCCGCCTAAATTGCTTCAGACCGGCCGGCCGAACCGCGTGCGAGATGTCGTCCGGGTGACAAAAACGATAGTTTGCTATCGAATGTTTTTGCCCCTATCATCTCGCCCATGACCAACCTGCACGATCTCCGCCTCGCCGTCAGCAGCCTGCTCGTGCTGTCCGCGCGCAAGTGGCGCCGCACCAGCGACGGCGTCCTGAACGCGTACAACGTGTCCGAGGCCTGCGCGACGCCGCTGCTGATCGCCGGCCGTCTCGGCGAAGGCGTGCGGCAGGGCGCGCTCGCCGAACACGTCGGCATCGAAGGGCCGTCGCTCGTGCGCCTGCTCGACCAGCTGTGCGCGGCCGGCCTCGCACGCCGCGACGAGGATCCGCATGACCGCCGCGCGAAGACGATCTCGCTGACGGCCGCCGGCCGTGCGGTCACCGCCGGGATGGAGCAGGACCTGCGCGTGCTGCGCGCGCAAGTCCTCAAGGGCGTCACGCGCGCCGATCTCGAAGCGACGCTGCGCGTGCTGAACGCGTTCAACAGCGCCGAAGCGGCACCTCCCGCACCGCCCGCCGCCGATCCCGCGTCATGACCTATCCGAGCCTTCGCGACTGGCTGTTCTCGGGCAAGACGTTCGCCGCGTCGATGCTTGCGCTGTACCTCGGCCTGTACTTCCAGTTGCCGCGCCCGTACTGGGCGATGGCGAGCGTCTACATCGTGTCGAACCCGTTCGTCGGCGCCACGCGCTCGAAGGCGCTGTATCGCGCGCTCGGCACCGCGCTCGGCGCGGCCGCCGCGATCTTCTTCGTGCCGCCGTTCGTCGAGACCCCGTTGCTGTTCGCGATCATCGTCGCCGCCTGGTGCGGCACGCTGCTGTATCTCGCGATCTCCGACCGCACCGCGCGCAGCTACGTGTTCATGCTCGCCGGCTACACGATGCCGCTGATCGCGCTGCCGACGGTGACCGATCCGGGCACCGTGTTCGACGTCGCGATCGCGCGCACCGAGGAAATCGTGCTCGGCATCGTGTGCGCGAGCGTGGTCGGCAGCGCGATCTTCCCGAACCGGCTCGCGCCGACGCTGATCGAGCGCACCGACGCGTGGTTCAAGGACGCCGCGTTCTATGGCCGCGAAACGCTGTCCGGGCACATTGCCGGCAAGGCGCTGTCCGCATGCCGGCAACGCCTCGCGGCGACCATCACGGGCCTCGAATTCCTGCTGAGCCAGCTGGGCTACGACCACGCGCACCCGCGCATCCTCGCGCGCGCGCAGGCGCTCGCGGGCCGGATGCAACTGTTCCTGCCGCTGATGTCGTCGCTCGCCGATCCGTTGATCGCGCTGATGCGCGACCTGCACATCCGGCCGCCCGGGCTCGACGAGCTGCTCGCCGACGCCGCGACATGGTTCGATGCGCCGCTTCCCGCCGTCAGGTCCGGTGCAGACGGCGACCTGATCGACGACCCCGTCGCGGAACGCCTGCGCGAACGCATCGCCGCGCTGCAGCCGGCCGACCACGCGCTCGCGAGCTGGGACGGCGCGCTGCTGTCGAACGCGCTGTGGCGGCTGCGCCAGGTCATCGACATCTGGCAGGACTGCCGCTCGCTGCGCGCGCTGATCGGCAACGAATCGGGCGTCTGGCAACCGCGCTACCGGCACTGGCGGCTCGGCGGCACCGAGCGCTTCTTCGATCGCGGGATGATGCTCTTCTCCACGCTGACCGTCGCCGCCGCGATCGTGTTCGCGAGCTGGCTGTGGATCGCGTCCGGCTGGCACGACGGCGCCGCCGCCGTCACGCTCGTGGCCGTGTCGTGCAGCTTCTTCGCCGCGCTCGACGAGCCGGCGCCGCTGGTGTTCAAGTTCTTCCTGTCGACCGCCGCGAGCGTCGTGTTCGCCGGCCTGTACCTGTTCGTCGTGCTGCCTCACGTGCACGATTTCGCGATGCTCGTCGTGATGTTCGCGGGCCCGTTCATCCTGATCGGCACGCTGCTGCCGCGCCCGCAGTTCAACATGGTAACGATGCTCGTCGCGGTGAACACCGCCACCTTCATCAGCATCCAGGGTGCGTACGACGCCGATTTCTTCGTGTTCCTGAACAGCAATCTCGCGGGTGTCGCCGGGCTGCTGTTTGCCTACGTGTGGACGCGCGCGACGCGCCCGTTCGGCGCGGAACTCGCGGTGCGGCGCCTGCTGCGCTCGGGCTGGGAGGATGTCGCGCGCTCGGCATCGACGCAGCCGCTCGACGACCAGCGCAATCACGCATCGCGGATGCTCGACCGCGTCACGCAGTTGCTGCCGCGCCTCGGCGCATCCGACGACCACCGCCACCCGTCCATCGAAAGCTTCCGCGACCTGCGCATCGCGCTGAATGCGCTCGACCTGCGCCGCTCGCGCCGCCGGCTGTCGGGCGACGTGCCCGATGCGATCGATCGCGTGCTGGCCGGCGTCACCGATCACTACGCCCGCTGCGCGGCCGCGAACGCACGCCAGCCCGCGCCGCCGGCACTGCTCACGACGATCGACGATGCGCTGCGCCGCGTAGCCGGCCGCACCCTGCCGGGCGCCACGCCGGCCGAAGCCGAAGCCGCGCCTGCGGCACCGGCCACGCCTGCGACGCATCGCCGGCTGCGCGACACGCTGCACGCGCTCGTCGGCCTGCGCCTGTCGCTGTATCCGGCCGCTGCGGGGCAACCGCCGCAGGCGCAGGACGGAGCACACGCATGATCCTGTTCCCCACCCCGTCTTTCCGAGTGCGACCATGATCGGCGAAATCGACCTCTTCGGCGTCTTCGTGCCGGCTCCGCTCGTGCTGATGCTGATCGCGTACCTGATCAACATCGTCGTGCGCGCCGCGCTCGAGCGCGTCGGCTTCTACCGCCTCGTCTGGCACCGTTCGATCTTCGACCTCGGCATCTACGTGTTCGTGTTTGCCGCCGTCGTGATCGTTTCCCACCATCTCGTGGCTACCTAACGTGAAAAAAACCTGGCTCTCGGCAGGGCAAATCCTGCTCACCCTGATCGTCGTCGTCGTGGCCGCCGTCGTGCTGTGGCGGATCGTCAATTACTACATGTTCTCGCCGTGGACGCGCGACGGCCACGTGCGCGCCGACGTGATCCAGGTCGCGCCGGACGTGACGGGCCTCATCACGTCGGTCCAGGTCGCCGACAACCAGGAAGTGCGGCGCGGCCAGGTGCTGTTCGTGATCGACCAGGCGCGCTACACGCTCGCGGAACGGCTCGCCGAAGCCACGCTCGCGCAGCGCCGCGCGACGCTCGCCCAGGCGAAGCGCGAATACGCGCGCAACCTGCAGCTCGGCAACCTGGTCGCGAGCGAGCAGGTCGAGGAAAGCCGCACGCGCGTCGAACAGGGCGAGGCCGCCGTCGCCGATGCGCAGGTATCGCTCGACACCGCGAAGCTCAACCTGCAGCGCACGACGATCGTCAGTCCCGTGGACGGCTACCTGAACGACCGCGCGCCGCGCGTCGGCGAATACGTGCCGGCCGGCCGCGCGGTGCTGTCGGTCGTCGACCGCAATTCGTTCCGCGTCGACGGCTACTTCGAGGAAACCAAGCTGCGCGGCATTCACATCGGCCAGCCGGTCGACATCGTCGTGATGGGCGAGCCGCACACGCTGCGCGGCCATGTGCAGAGCATCGTCGCCGCGATCGAGGATCGTGACCGCACGCAGGGCGCGAACCTGCTGCCGAACGTGAACCCGGCGTTCAGCTGGGTGCGGCTCGCGCAACGCGTGCCGGTACGCGTCGTGCTCGACGACGTGCCCGACGATTTCCGGATGATCGCGGGCCGCACCGCGACCGTGTCGATGCGCGACGACGACACGCGCCGCCGCAACGACGCGAAGCCGGCGGCCGGCGCAAGCGCGGCGGCATCGGCCGCATCGACGGCTTCCGGCACGGCCGCAAGCACGGCGGGAGCATCGCAATGAAGCGCCACGGTCTGCGCCTCGCGGCAACGCTCGCGCCGCTCGCGCTTGCGCTCGGCGCGTGCAAGTCCGTCGGCCCCGATTACACGCTGCCGCAGCAGGCGTACGTGAATGCGCCGCTCGCGAACCATGCGCTCGACGACGCGAACGGCACGCTCGTGTCGCGCGATCCCGTGCCCGGCAACTGGTGGCAGCTCTACGACGACCCCGTGCTCAACGGGCTCGTGCGCGATGCGCTGAAATCGAACACCGACCTGCGCGTCGCCGCGGCCAACCTCGCGCGCTCGCGCGCGGCGCTGGAAGTCGCGAACGAGCAAGGCGGATTCTCGGGCGGCGCAACCGCCGCCGTGCAGCGCGCACAGGAATCGGCCGAGCAGTACCTGCTCGAGAACAAGCTGCCGGTCGTCAACGAAGGTGCGGTCGGCATCAACGTGTCGTACGAGATCGACCTGTTCGGCAAGCTGCGGCGCGGCGTCGAAGCTGCGCGCGCGGACAGCGAGGCCGTCCAGGCCGCCGGCGATCTGGCGCGCATCACGGTCGTCGCCGACGTCGTGCGCGCGTACGTCGAATCGTGTTCGGCCGGCGACGAGCTGGCGGTCGCGAAACAGTCGCTCGCACTGCAGAAGCAACGCGTCGCGCTGTCGCAGCGGCTGCGCGATGCCGGCCGCGGCAACCAGACCGACGTGACGCGCGGCGTGACCCAGGTGCGCACGCTCGCCGCCGACATCCCGCGCTTCGAAGGCCGTCGCAAGGTCGCGCAATACCAGCTCGCCGCGCTGCTCGCGCGTGCGCCGGCCGACCTGCCGAAGGCCGTCGCCGAATGCGAACGCCTGCCGAGGCTGCGCCAGCCGATTCCGATCGGCGACGGCGCCGCGCTGCTGCGCCGCCGCCCCGACGTGCGCGAAGCCGAGCGGCAGCTCGCCGCCGCGACCGCGCGGATCGGCGTGGCGACCGCCGCGCTGTATCCGTCGGTCAGCATCGGTGCGTCGGCCGGCTCGGTCGGCGTCGCCGCCGACCTGTTCTCGTCGACGACAAACCGCTGGTCGTTCGGCCCGCTGATCAGCTGGTCGTTCCCCGTCAACGGCCAGCGTGCGCGCGTGCGCGAAGCCGAAGCGTCGACCGGCGGCGCGCTCGCGCACTTCGACGGCGTCGTGCTGAACGCGCTGCGCGAAACGCAGTCGAGCCTTGCGACCTACGCGGCCGACGTGCAGCGCACGGAAGCACTGCGCACGGCCTACGAATCGGCCCGCAACTCCGCCGACGAAACGCATCGTCTCTATGTGGCCGGCCGCGAGTCGTTCATCTCCGACCTCGACGCCACGCGCACGCTGACAAGCGTGCAGGCGCAGGTCGCGGCCGCCGAGGGACAGGTCGCGGCCGATCAGGTGCGGTTGTTCCTCGCACTGGGCGGTGGCTGGGAGGGCGACGCGACGTCCGATGCGTCGAAGCAGACGTCGGCGGCCGGTGCGCCGGCCGTCACACCCGCTGCGGCCAAGTGACGCCGCGGCGAAGGTCCGCGCCGCCGGCTCCAAACGGCGGGGCGGGCGTTTCGCGACACACAGCGGTTCCTGTCGGTCCCGCAGTGCAGCACGCTCTCGGCAAGACCGCGCCGCCTCCGATCCGCCTGTCGGACGATCCTTGCCCGGGCCGCTGCCTGCCCCGCCGTCGTTCGTAACCGGAATGCCGGGCATCGCAAACCGATGCCGCGCGGCGAGCGCATTGACGGTAAACTGGTTCGCTGTTCCCGTCTTTCACTCTCCGCCCGCCGGGCGGCTCAATTTCCGGAGATCCATCATGCGAACCAGCGCCCGCAACCATTTCGCCGGTCAGGTCAGCGCCGTCAAGCCCGGTGCCGTCAACGACGAAATCACGCTCCGCACGCAGGACGGCCTCGACATCGTCGCCGTGATTACCCACGGCAGCGCGGCTTCGCTGGGCCTCGCGGCCGGCACGAAGGCGTTCGCGCTCGTCAAGGCGTCGTCGGTCATCGTGATGGTCGACGTCGACAGCAGCAAGGTGTCGGCGCGCAACTGCGTCGCGGGCACCGTCTCGACGGTCGAGAAGGGCGCGGTCAATTCGGAAGTCGTGATCAAGGCCGCGGGCGGCGCCGAGATCGTCGCGATCGTCACCAACGACAGCGTCGCGCGCCTCGGCCTCGCGAGCGGCACGGCCGCATCCGCGATCTTCAAGGCGTCGAGCGTCATCGTCGGCGTCGAATGAGCGTGTGACGATCGCGATGGCGATCCGTCTGGCGTCGCGCGTTCGCGCGGCTCGCACGGCGTGGCCGTCATGCGGATGCTTGCGATGACGGTCGCGTTCGATCCTGCACAACAACGGGCGCTGCAGTCGCTGCTGTCCGCGGCGGCCAATGCCGATGCACCCGACGCGCGCCTGTTCGGCGCGCTCGTTGCGGCGCGCGCGTGCCGCAACGAACTCCCGCTGCTTGGCCTGTCCCCTGCGCAACTCGCCGGCCTGCTTGCGCGGCAGTTTCCGCACCTGTCGTCCGCCGATGCGTCGGCACTCATGCCGATGGCCGCAATTGCATTGCTGCCGCCTGCTCACGCGGCATTCGTCACGACGCTGCACACGCGGCTGATGGACGACGCGAATCCCGCCGTTGCCCGCGACGACGCCGACTGTCTCGCATCGATCATCGCGCATGCGTGCCTGCGCCCCGATCACCTGTGGCGCGATCTCGGTCTCGACGGGCGTGAAGCGGTATCCGCCATGCTCGCTCGCCATTTTCCTGCGCTCGCCGCACGCAACGTTGCTCGGCTGCGCTGGAAGAAATTCCTCGCGCAAGAAACAGCAGCGGCGCTCGGCGTCCCGCCAGGGCCCGCACCGGGATGCCCCGGCTGCGAGGATTTCGGTTTCTGCTTTCCCCCGGCGCCATAGTCGCCGCGGCGGCCCGTGCCGCCCACGTGCGTCATCGCATCGTCAGTCGAGCAACCACCTTCCGCCCTCCTGCCGTCATGCGGTTTTGAAGCCATGTCCCGCTTCTGCGTAAAACCGGCTTGTGCCGAAGCCTGACGCGATGACGAACTGGACGATCGTCACGCGCAGCGACCCGTTGCCCTGGCGACAAACTGACCGCATCCCGACCTCGATGCAGGCGACGAACTGGATCGGTTGCAGCTTGAGTATTGTCGATGTCGATGCGCTGTTCGACGACGTGCTCGTATCGGCATTCCGGATACGAGCGATCGACTGGCCGCGCGCATGCGGATCGACAGGCGAAGCACCGGGCAACACGCTTCGCGCCCTGATCGCTCGTTGCGATTCGCTGATCCGGCGGATTCGAACCGTGGCACGGGCCCTGCTCACGCTCCGTCGCGATCGCTCAACGATGAAAGCGGGTGCGTGCGATGCGCCCCACATCCCATAAATGGTCACCTTTCGATATGCATCGTCGCCGTCGCGATGCCGTCAATACCGATGACGGTGATGGATGTCCGGAAAATACGCATGGCTGTGCGTGATCGCCAGATGCACATGCGGATGCGTGTGCGGTTCATTGCCGTCGTACGCAAAATCGTGCGCATGCCGGTGATGTCGATCGTGCCGATGCCGATGCGTGTGCGCGTGTCGTTCGCGCAAGTGCCGCCCGATGCTGAAACAAGCCGGCGACCATGAACGGCGGCATCGTGCCGACCAGCGCCCTGGCAAGCGATGTCGTAGCGCCGAACAGTGCGGCGGCAGCGTGTGCGACGAGAATAGAGGAACGTCTCGGATTCTTGATCCGGTTGGAAGGGGCAGTAAGGAGCGATGGCCGCGACGTCTGATTATGTGACGGCCCCGTCACTTTCGAAATGCAGGCAGGCTCGAACGAACCGACGTATGCGGTGCCTGACGATCCGCTCGATACTATCGAGCCATGATGCTGTGACACGCGGATACGGTCGCCCGTGCAACGATCAACGATTCTTGCAATGAAATTTTCAGGAAACCGAATTGATTAAATCAAGCATCGCTGCACTCGAGACCTGTGTCCCTGTCATGCGCAAAGGGCAAGATCGAAACATCGCATGTGTCGTGCCGATCGACGAATATGCTTCGTCAAGCCGCGCGATGCATGGAGGGAGAGTCTGTGCAGGTCCGACGCCTCAGGCGCCGGCGGGAGCAGTCCTGGCCCGCCTCTGTCGAGGCAGGCCGGCCTGTCGGGGAATTCGCCGCATGCGATCTGCATGCGGGCACGCGCCGTGCGGTACGCAACGGCGCGGTCTGCGTTACTCGTTTCCGGCCGTTTGCTGCTCGACCTGCGGCGCCGCGTCGGCCTGCACTTCCGCGTTCGCCGGTTGCTGCGCGTCAGCGGCTTCGGCCTGCTGCTCTGCCTTCGGCTGCTGCGGTTGCGCACCCTTGGCCGATTGTGCCGCGCCCTTGCCGGGGCGACGTGCCTTCAACCGGCGCGCCCGCGCCGCATCGTCGTGCGTCACGCGGCCTGCTTCGTTACCCTGCAGATCGACCCGTACCGCGTCTTCCACGAGGCACGACCAGTAACGGTTGCCGCGACACCACGTCGACATGGCTTCGCGCAGTTCGGCTTCGTTGAGGCCGACCGCCTGTGCTTCGCGTGCGAGGTCGTCCCAGATACCGACCTTGAGCGGCACTTTGGGGGCCGGATTCTTCGGGAACGCGCGCGGAAATTTCCGCTGCAGTTTGCCGATCGCAACGATCACCGGATCGACCGGTGCCGACGGTTTCGCCGAAGCGGGCTTCGCGCGATGCGGCGCCTTTGCGTCGGCACCCGGCTTCGTGCCGGTACGCGGCTTCGCGTCGCGGCGCGGCTGGTCGCCGGACTTCGGCTTCGCGCCGGCGTCCGTCGGCGCTGCCGGCCGCTTTGCGTTGCGCTCCTGCTTGGCCTTCGCTGCGAGCTGCGCCCGCAATTCGGCAAGTTGTTCAAAACCCATAAATTCAATCCACCAGGAATATAAGGTGTGGTTCGTGCGGCCACGCGGCACAAAAGCTGCGCCGTCTTGCGTGCACCCCGTCCGCCGCCGATGCGGAGCACTACGGGGCCGCATCGCACACGCCACTCTGTTTTCAGGCACCCGGCCACGATGCCGGACAAGGCAGGAGTGGAAGTATACCGGTACGCGCGACAGCCGGCTGACTCGCCGGTCCGCATGGGCCCGATTCAGGGTGCCGGAAAGGCGTCCGCGTGGTCGTGTTGCGCATTATATGGATACGCTCCCGGAAGTCACGCTGTTCGCCGTCATCGGCAAAAATCGGGACAGTCTCGTGCAAGCGGATCGATTACGCCGGCGGCAGCGCACATCGACGTCCGGTGCAGGATGTTGGCGTGCCGCGCGCAGCGAATGCAAAACGATCGTGACGCGTGCGTGCGTCGCCTGCCATGGCCGCGCCCCCGGTCGCGGACACCGCCGCGACTGCGCACCGGCCGGCGATCGCGGCGACGTGACGCACACGGCCATCGCTCGTTACAACGTCCCGCGATATGCCGCCACGCGTGTCGACCGCATCGCTACCCGTACGCGACTCGTTGCGTCCGCATCGATCCCGCTGCGTACGCGGATGCCGGAAAGTGCGTAGTATGGCCGGATCGATGTCGCCGGCTGCACGCATCGGCCCGTTTCAATGCGCGTGCGGTCAATCGACGATATCCGCTTGCCTGCGAAAAGAACCGGTTGTACGAAACGGAGCAGTGACATGGTCCCCCCACAAGACATCTCGCATGACGGCGTCACGCGCGAGGAGATTCACCATCGGCAGATCGACATGCGCGGCTATCGGCGCAGCGACGGCCTGTTCGAAGTGACGGCCTGCCTCGCGGACCGCAAGACCCGCGATTTCACGCCGCCGGGCGGCACGCGAACGGTTGCCGCGCTGGCGCCGATCCACGATCTCGGCGTGACACTGGTTTTCGACGCAGACATGGTGGTGCGCGCCGTCTCCACGTTCCTCAGGTCGCATCCGTATGCGCAGTGTCCGGGCGGCGGCGACTCGCTACAGGCGCTCGTCGGGCTGAACATCGGCGCCGGCTGGAACAGCGAGGTACGCAAGCGCCTGCCGTCCTGCGATACCTGCACGCACCTGAAGGAATTGCTCGGCCCGATCGCCACCACGGCCTATCAGACGATGGTCGACATGCGACGGTCGTCGCTCGAGGAGCGCGACAGCGCGGGAAAGCCGCTCAAGATCGACAGTTGCCATGCGTACGGCGCGTCGCGCGATCTCGTGAAATTGCTTTGGCCTGAATACCACCGGCCTTCAGGATCGGTCAAAGGCAGCTAGGATTCCGGCACTCGGCCGGCCCAGTGTTCATGGGAACGGTACCGCACGAGATCGTGCATGTGTCGTATGCCCATATCGCCCTCGCCCGGTTGCCGCTACCGCCGTGCCGGTCGTCAGAACACGCCCAGCGCGAGTCCCGCTGCAAGGCCCGCTCCCAGTTCGGCGCAGCGGGCGAGATCGTCGTCGTCGATCGTCTTCGGCGCGAGGATGCGCTCGGGCGTCTGCGCGCGAGTACAGACGATCAGGCCCGGCGCCACATTCTTCAACCGCCATCCGGTCGCGATCCGGTCGATCTGGCGCAACGCGTTCTGCCCGTCGCTGCCCGCGCAGATCATCGCCGCATACGGGCGGCCGTTCACGCGGTCGAGCGCCGCGTAGTAGCAGCGATCGAAAAAGTCCTTCATCAGGCCGGACATCGCCGCGAGATTCTCCGGCGTCGCGAACAGGTATGCATCGGCGGCCAGCACGTCGTCCGCGCTCGTCGCGTCCGCGCGCTGCAGCCTGACGTCGACGCCGGGTTGCTCGCGCGCCGCACCGGCGGCCGCTTCGGCCATCTGATGCGTGCCCCCGGTCATCGTGTGGTAGACGATCAACAGCCTCTTCATTCGTCGTCGCTCGCGTTCGGCTTCAGGTGTATCGGCAGTATCGCCGGTCGACGCCGGGTAGCCGGCCAGCATGGGTTCCGGTTCCGCGCCCGCCGGCGCGGATCAGGTGGTTTTGCCGCCGCGTCGGCGCGCTGCGTTTATCGAGTCCTGCACGGGTTGTGCGTATGGCACCGCGGCCTCGATACATGCCGGCATGCCCGGTGCACGGTCAGCCCGGTGCCGCGTGCGATGCATCGCCGTCGTCCGGCCGCGCGTAATACGCGAGAAACATATCCGCCGCGGATTCCGCGACTTTCTGTTGCTCCGGCGCCGCGAGCGGCGGCTGGCCCATCGTGATCTGCGGCCAGAACGCGAACGCCTTCACCACGCCGTGCAACTGATGCGCGGCGAACACCGGATCGGTGACCGACAGCCGCCCGGCCGCCGCAGCGGAACGCACCCAGACCGTCATGTCTTCCTCGCGCTCGCTGAGACGCTCGACCATGTCGCGCGCGCGGTCAGGCGAATGGATGGCCGCGCCGATCGCGACGCGTGCGAGCGCAAGAAATGCCTCGTCGGTCATCAGGCGCAATTTGCGATCGAGTAACGCAAGCAGTTGCTCGCGCAGCGGCACGTCGGCGCGATAGGCCGGCGAGCCGCCGGACCGGGTCGCATCCCAGAGCTTTTGCAGGATCGCGGCGAACAGCGTTTCCTTGCCAGGGAAGTGGTTATAGACCGTGCGCTTCGACACATCCGCGCGGGCGGCGATGCGATCCATGCTCGTCGCGTCGTACCCCGCGGCGAGAAATTCCTCGATGGCCGCGTCGACAATGGCCGCGCGCTTTCGATCGGTGAGGCGCTGAGGGGGAGTGCTGGTTTCCATGCAGAAATTTTACACCGGGCAGTTTACTTCCCCAAAAAATAAACTACACTGTTTAGTGTACTTTCTATTCCGGACGAACCGACATGGCATCGCCTCTCGTTTTGATTCACCGCATTCTGGGTTTTGCAGCCGCCAGGCGCGGTCGCATGCTGTCCGGCGGTTCGCCTCAGCACAATGGCCATCGCTTCAGCAATGTCGCGCCGCGTCCTGTCGAAGGATTCGGCAAGACGCTCGGGATCGTATGGAACATGCTGGTCAACAAGCCGCGCGATACCGTGCCTGCAGGCGGCCTGCCCGTCGATCCTCTGACCCGCGCGGATCTCGATGCGGCCCCCGATCGCAGCCTGTACCGGCTTGGCCATTCGACGCTGCTGTTCAAGCTGCGAGGCGAATTCTGGCTGACCGATCCCGTATTTGCCGAACGTGCGTCGCCGTTTCGGCGCATCGGCCCGAAACGTTTCCATGCGCCGCCCATTGCGCTCGAAGATCTTCCGCCGCTGCGCGGCGTGATCCTGTCGCACGATCATTACGACCACCTCGACCGTGAGACGGTGCTCGCGCTCGCGGCAACCACCGACGTGTTCGTGACCACGCTGGGCGTCGGCGATCGCCTGGTCGAATGGGGCATCGACGCCAAGAAGGTTCGCCAGCTCGATTGGTGGCAGAGTGTCAACGAGGCCGGCCTGACGCTGACCGCAACCCCCGCCCAGCACTTCTCGGGGCGCAGCCTGTTTGACGGCAACAGCACGCTCTGGGCATCCTGGGTCATCGTCGACGACGACTTGCGTGTGTTCTTCAGCGGCGATACGGGCTACTTCGACGGTTTCCGGGAGATCGGCGAGCGCCTCGGTCCGTTCGACGTCACGCTGATCGAAACAGGCGCCTACGATGCGCAATGGCCGTACGTGCATATGCAGCCGGAAGAAACCGTGCAGGCACACGTCGATTTGCGCGGGCGCTGGCTGATCCCGATCCACAACGGCACGTTCGATCTCGCAATGCATCGCTGGCAGGAGCCGTTCGAACGCGTCACCGCGCTGGCGCTCGTGCGCGGCATCGAGTTGTCGACGCCCAGGATGGGCGAGCGCCTCGACCTCGACAAACCGCACCGTGGCGAACGATGGTGGCGCACGGTGGACGAACGCGCGGCGGCGCCGGCAACCCAATCGCGCCGCTGGCAGCTTTGCCAGTCGCAGCCAACGAAGTAGTAGCCCCCTTCCACCCGTTGTAGCACATGCCTTCCGGGAGCACGGCGACGCGCCGGCTCCCGGCAGCACGTTGTCGGCCCGGCCTTTCGTCGATGGCCTGCCCGTCGATTCGATTACCTGAATAAAGAAGTCATGCCTCCGGCCTCTGCCCGATACATCCCCCACCCACAAGGCAGCGTTGCCATCGCTGCGCTCCCCTCCTCAATCCGCCAGTCACCCGGACACAGCCGGGAGAACACGCTGCGGCAGACGCTCGCCGAGCGCGTCGCGCGGTGGACCGAGGGCGTCGACCACCTCAACACCGCCATTCCGAACCTCAGCTTCCATCGCAGGGAGGCGCCGACGCAGCCCATGGACTGCATGGTCGAGCCAAGCTTCGGTCTCGTCGTCCAGGGTGCGAAACGGGTTATTCAGAGTGGCGACATGTACATCTACGATGCAAACCGCTTTCTGATTACGTCGCTCGATTTGCCCGGTTCGACGCAGGTCATTGAAGCCAGCCGCGAAAAGCCGTTTCTCGGTCTCGGGCTCAAACTCGATTTTCGCGTCATGGCCGAACTGATGATGCAGGTCGCGCCAGATCACGATGAGGCCACCGCGGGTCGTGGCCTCGTCGTCGGCGATATGACCGAGCCGCTCTACGACGCACTGAGCCGGCTGCTCGCGTTGCTGGATGAGCCGGGCGCCATTGCCGTTCTCGCGCCGTATATCGAAAGGGAAATCTACTACAGGCTTCTGACCAGCGATCAAGGTGCTCGTCTGCGTCAGATTGCGTCCGCCGGTAGCCAGGGCCACCGCGTGTCGCGGGCGATCCAATGGTTGCGGATGCACTTCGACGAGTCTTTGCGAGTCGACGATCTCGCCGCTCAGGTTCAGATGAGCAGTTCGACTTTTCATCATCACTTCCGTCAGCTCACTGGCATGAGCCCGCTGCAATACCAGAAGTGGATACGGCTCAATGAAGCACGTCGACTGATGCTGTCGGAGAGACTCGACGCGGCGTCCGCGTCGTTCAGGGTCGGATATGCCAGCCCGACCCAGTTCAACCGCGAATACAGCCGGTTGTTCGGGAATTCACCGCGACGAGATATCGACAGTCTGCGGAGCGGGACGGACGCTGCCTTATCTATTGCTGCCAGTTATTGACCGCTGAGAGCCGCACTGAAGACATCGGGTGCCGACTTTGTCGGAGCCGGCCGAATAGCCGGATCGCCCGTGCAGCGGATTGAACTGGTTGAATCGAGGGTGCGCGACGAGTTGCGTGCAATCGGCCGTTCGATGACGGATTGCTCGGCGCCTTTCCGGAAAGGTGCCTTCGACCGGTGCCTGCCGAACCGTCGGTTGCCCCTCTCTCAAAGTCGGTCGCACGCTCGGGCTCGCGAGCATCGCATTCGACAGGCACTCCCACACCGGCCAGTTTGAATATGCGACGCAACGCCCTGCTTCAAAGAGCACATCTCGTTTGCCGACCTCGTAACCGTCTACCCCGAATTTTCCGGTGATCCGCATACAGCGAGGTTCGCCAGATCAAGGAAACGATCAACCGGAGCATGCGTTGTCACGTGACAACTCGCGTCGCATCCATGACCGGACAGGGAGCAAAAATTTGGGACAACACCCTCGAGCCATGGACCTCGAAGGTGAATTCAACCATATTACGTATCAAAAACCACAAAATACGTATCAAATAAACCCTTTTGCGCCACATTCACATCAATCCTCAAGCTGCACGCGCCTCACATCCATACGCCCCCATTTCCGAAGGCAATCGGGCTCACTTTCCGTGAAACAACATGAGAAAGATCGCGCAAGCCCTTGCCAGATAAGGGTTTACTTGAGAGCCCCATTTTTCGCAAATGTTTCACGATCCGGTCCCTCCGAACAGACACACGTTCCTAACGCGCAAATTTGCGTGTCAATTGAAGCCCGCTTGCGCGGCTGACGCTTTGCGCCATCAGGCTACTCTTGCAATGGTACGGAATTCTCAAATCGTAGCGACTCCCCTGCCCTGACAAATGCGGCGTGTGAGAACCCCGATCCGAGCACCTCATTTTAATGGGGCCATATCATTCAACGGTCTCTCGGAGCATGTTTTCACGAGCATCCCGGGTATTACGTTGATCCTGCATTCAGCGGTCACTAATGAGAGCATTAGTCCGAAAAGCCATCGGGATTTCGGCTACTCCACCTAGCCATGCATTCGCACACGGTTTCCCGGGCCACCTTTTCAGTTGGATTCCCGGATCCGGCGCTTCTGTTGTCACGTGACAACTCGACAACCAACCCGCACTGCAAACCAAATGCACCGACTCGGTATCGTCCGCCAATCCTATCCTGATCGCTCCTTCAACTCACCGATCAGTGACGGTACTGTTCGCCCAAAGTAGCCTGTTGAAAATAGTCGGGCATCTACGTTGGTCTGCTTGCCGAGTCGATTGTCACGTGACAACTCACCTCGCTGCTCGATAATTCCATTGGGCCTCAGAACCGCAATCGGATATCGAGTTGGTGTCGTGATGCCTTTCCGTCGAGATCGGGACGCCATTTCTCGTATAGCGCGCCGCAGATCAAACTCATGCGCTCTTATGCGGTTGTCACGTGACAACGGCTTCCTGGAATGCTCTCTACGAACTAAAACTGCTTGAGTTCCAGTGTGCGGAATCGGAAGAAAAGATGCAGTGGGATGCCCAGTCGCCACGCTCGAATGTCGTCACTGATGTTTGATTCCGTTTCAATCTATCCAAATTTTCACGATCTCCTTTGAACAGAATCGGAGATGCTTTTTGTATTTATTCGACGATCATTTGCGATGGACTCGTTGGCCATCCAGCGGACTTGTCACGTGACAACCACAGCGCTCGTCAAAAAATACATCCCGTCGAAGGCTTTTCTGGACATTTTCGTAATATCTGCATATATTACGCAGAAATCCGTGGAGGAATTTAATGGCTTTCAAGATCGCCGTCAGCAATCAAAAAGGTGGGACCGGGAAGACAACCATCTCCGTCAATATCGCGGCTGCGTTCGAAGCCGGCGGCAACAAGGTCGCGCTGATCGATGCCGACCCTCAAGGCACTTCAGTCCGCTGGGTGACGAGTGGTGAAAACACCTTGCCGATGACGGTTCTTTCCCTCGCACCGGCCGGCCGTGGCATCGGCGGCGAGATCAAGAAGCAGGATGCAAACTTCGACGTGATCGTCGTCGACTGTCCAGGCAACCTCGAAGATCCGCGCATTGCGTCCGTACTCGAAGTCGCTGACTTTTGCCTCGTACCGCTGTCTCCATCGCCGGCTGATCTGTACAGCACCGTCGCGATGATCCGCATGATCGAATCGATGCGAGCCGTCCGTAACCCGAATCTTTCTTCCGCATTGATGCTGAATAGTGTCAATGGAAAAACTAAAATGCGTGAAGAAATTTTAAAAATTCTAAGAGCTGAAGAAATAGGGGAGCATCTGCTCGACAGCCAGATCGCACAACGCGAGGTCTATCGTCAGACGTTCGCGCTCGGCACGACGATCCATCATCACAATCGATATCTGAAGGGGCTCAAGGAAGCTCGCGCAGAGATCGAAAAGCTGGTCACGGAAATGGCCCAATACATCGCGTCGACGCGCGCTACCGGAGCCGCCCATGGCTAAGGACACATCGAAAGACAAGAAGCCCGCCGGCAACCTGCATCTGGCGGCCGGCCTGCTGCGCGGACTCGCTCAGGAAAATGCAGCGCTCGAAACGCGGCTGCCCGAGCCGGCAGCCGCACCGAACATCGCCGGCGAATCGGCGCCCGTCAGCGCACCGGTTGCGGCCACGCCTGCCGGTACGCCCGATCTCGGCGCGCCGCAGAAGGTGCTGGTCAAGGATTGCATTCCGAACCCGTTCAACCCACGCGTGTTCTACTCGGAATCGAGCCTGCACGAACTCGCCCTGACGTTGAAACGGGAAGGGCAGATCGAGCCGATCAAGGTCACGCGACTTCCGGAGTTTCCCGGCAAGCTCGTCGTGATCGACGGGCAACGTCGGCTGCGTGCGACGAGCATCAACGGCGACGAAACCATCAACGCCACGTTCCGCACGGACCACACGCCCGAGCAGCTCTACACGATCGCATATCGGGCCAACCACGATCACGAACGCCAGACAATCTTCGACGACGCGGTCGCATGGAAGCGCCTCCTCGACGAAAAGGTCTTTGCCGACCAGAACACGCTGGCGGAAAAAATCGGCAAGGACAAGGCATCGATCAGCAAGACGCTGTCGCTCAACGCGCTCCCGAACGCACTCCTCGAACGGATGGCCAGCGCGAACGACGTGGTCGGCCTGCAAGCGGCGTACTTCCTGAAACTGATCTTCGAACGCCTGGGCGAGCCGACGGCCGACCGGCTGCTGACCGCCGTGATCGATCGGAAAAAATCGGTCCGCGATCTCGAGAATTTCCTGCGTGCGCAGAGCGACGGCAACAAGAAAACGGGACGGACGCGTTACAGCGTTCGTCATGACTTCGCGCTCGACGCGCGAGCGATCGGTCAATTGAAGACCTATCCGGACGGACGTCTGGACCTGCAGCTCAAGGGCGTCGACGCGTCGCACCAGGAGGCGCTCGCCGACAAGCTCAAGACCGTCATCGACGCGTACGTCGCCGAGCTGGCGACGGTCACGCAAAAGTAGCGCTCAACCGGACAAAGGCCTCGCGTCGAGATTGCTCCGCGCGCCGGACGACGACGTCCGGCGCGCGACGCTCACCCGGCCGCGAGGCCTGGATCAGTTGCCTGCGAGGCTGCTCTTGAGCAGGAATTCCAGCAAGTCGTCCGAGGTCGGTTCGCCCCAGGTATCCAGCGCCAGCCAGCGGAAGAAACTGGTCTGCGCAAGCTTGCTCGCCTTCTTCTTCGGCGACAGCGTCAGGTCCTTCGAGCCGGCCACCGTCTCGTTGTAGCGCTCGATCAGCCTGGTCTGATCGTCGATCTCCAGTTCGCGGAAATAGGCGCCGGCTTCCTCGACCTTCGCCGCCAGATATTTGTCGCGAATCTGCTCCTGCTTGCTCTGGCCGGACTCCTTCGCCGGAGCGGCCGCTTCCGTTCCCTGCCCGTCGGCCAGCGTATAGCCGTGTGTCAGCGCCTTGCGGAAATACGCGGCCACGTTGTCGACCGGCGCAGCATTCTTCTTCGTAGTCCGATTGAGCGTATAGGCGATCGCCGCCTTGATGCGCTGCACGCCGTATTGCGTGATCAACCTGCGTGCTTCCGAACGCGGAATGCCGAGCTTGGCGACCTCCTCGACCAGCGCTTCGTTCTTGACGTCGCCGTCCTCCACCGTGTCGGCGCTCTGCTTGCGCGTCACCTTGAACTGAACGGCTTCCACGCTCCGGCCGGACTTGTGTTCGATCAGCTCGAGCGTGTGATCCGATACTTCGTTCACCTCCTGAATGCACGGCACGAGGACCTTGCTCTTGAACAGCTTGTATTCCTTGTACGATTGCGATGCCTTGTCCTGGCCGAGAATGAGGTCACGGAATTTAGGCAGCGGGATCTTCGCGGTGATGCCGATCCCTTCGTAACGCACCGTGTTTTCCCACAGCGCGAGCGAGTGCGACCGCCGGAATTCGCGGGCAATCCGCATGTCGATCAGCGCGTAGATTTCGGGGTTGAGCAACTCGCTGCGAATCTGGTCGGAGAAGCTGTACTTCAGCACCGACTGCTCGAGCTCCGCACCCGCCAGCAGGCCGGACGCTTTCCAGACGGTCGAACGGTCCGCGGCCAGGTAGTCCCAGTTGACGACGGTACTGATCAGCGAGTTGACCGTATCCTTGACGTATTTCGTGTTGTTGCTGTTCAAGCCGCTCTCGTGCGAAAGCGACGCGATCGAGATCGAGAAGCTCGTCCGGCCGGGCTCGAACGCCTCCTGCCGAAGCGCGTTCTTGATCAGCGAGCTGAACATCTTGCGCTGCTGCAGACCGATCTTCCCCGACTTGGGCGCGATGTGAATCGCCTGGACCGCCTTGCGCAGCAAGTCGGGAGGCTCTGGTGTCTGAAACAGCGAAACCTGTTTGTCTGAGCCTTTGCTTGCGGGCTTGCGCGGCATCGTAATGTCCGGATAAGGTCACCTTGTTGATAGCGGACTTTATACCTTTTCTCGCCGAGGGGCAACGCCCTTGCTCCAGCACTACTTGCACTATCGCAGCTAACCTTCAGACACAAAAGGGAAATTCAGGATCGAACGATCTGTTCGGAGCCCCATATCCATCTACCTTTAGCCGAAAACGTCTCCCACAAGTCACTACCTTTCATCCCCGGACACAAAAACCGGACGGTGGCTTGCACCCGGTAAGGTAACCATCCATGGGAAGCATCCGGACGAAATCGCCATCGCCGGACAGATTCGTGATGCCCTGCAGCAGAAGTGCGCCTCCCTCCCATAACTTGCTACCTTCATCGATTCCCATAAGCGGGTACCTTCCGATCCGCCTCTACTTCGGCGATGACTGCAAGTTGGAACCTGTGGCTCGAAATCGCTCCCATAACCGGCTACCAATCAAATTCCCCATACATGGTCACCTGTGGGCGGTACCGATCCCGCCTATGGGAGGTGCTGACGGAGAGGAACGGGAAAATGGAATCAGGAGGCCAAGAATTCGCACCCATAAACGGGTACCTGTGCGGAATCCCATAACCGGCTACCGAAAGAAAAACGCTGTGCGCGTGCCGGCTCATGGATCGCAAGGAACGCCCCATAAACGACAACCTGTCTTCGTTCCCATAGGCGGCTACCTGATGCATTTCCGGGCTGATTTCCCATAACCGGCTACGCATTCCCCATATCCACAACCCTGAATCCCCACAACACGGTACCCCTCACCCCAAATCCACAGACCTGAAACCCCAGACCTTTCTACCTGTGCTCCCATAAATGGGTACCGAACACCTGCCAAACCCTTGTCTGATAAGGCTGTGAGCCGTCTAAAAGTAGTTAAAGAAGTAAACGTGGTTTACAAAAGATGTAAACACACGTGTGCTGCCACAGAAAGACGAACCCCATAAACCGCTACCAAAGGGAGCCGTCTCTGGTGCCGCAAGCGAGCGAATACTCCTGCTAACGCGTGAAGATCCACAGCCTGATGGCTTGTTTCACCCACGCTTCAGGCCTGATAAGGCTCTCGAGAGAGGTGAGTACACACTCACAACGGCTGATACGTATAAACCTATGGGAGAAAAACTGGGAAAACCGACCGTTTTCAGGCACAGGTTCCCATTTATGGGAGCCAGGAAAACGTTCCTCGACCTTGCTTGCCCCAGCGATCGACCGTCAAAACAGATCGTCTACCTGACATGCGAATCTCGTCGGTGTCGCTCACGGCAGTTCGAAATCGTCCCGGACGGCAGGCGGATGGTTTTTTGCACTCGTGCTGTCGCGTCCGCGAACAAGTTTTTTCCGAGGCGTCATCCACACCCGATGCCAGATCCAGACGGTCGACTGTACACAGAGAAAAATGGAGCGACCTGCTTCGACCTCCCGGAGTCCTCCAACTTTCTACCTTTGGATCAGCCGAAGGGAAATGCTGTGGTTCAGGGGCACCAAAACCGGCAACCAGGCTCCCTGGAAACCTCCGTCGCATCCGCTGCCACTCAAGCAAACCAAACGCTCATGGGTCGATTTCGTAGACGCGGTCGAGCAACGTGAAGTGATGGAGGGCGAAGAACTCACCGCAACCGAGCATGCTTGCCGATCCCGAACCTTCTCACCCTTCGCCTTTTCCTTGAATCCCGTAAAGGCTCACCGACCCGACGATCACAAAAGGATCTGCACGCTGTGCATGGCGGACGAAGTCATCGAATCAGAAATCTGTGCCCAGGGTTGCGACCAAATGCATTTTTGAACTGCATCGGCTGGATTCACAGGTGTTACTTTGCGGTTCCCGCAACGCACGACGGACGAGGCCAGCCAGACAGGCGTCGCGGCATCCGAGTGCCCTTGGCACATTCGTGACGCAATTCGGGCATGGATCCTCACCACAAGTAACGCGCCCGTCCTTTTCCTCACATGGATCTGCCTGCGACGCGTTTTACGGCTCCGGATAGCCCTCCGTGTCGCGCAGCTATGCCGCGGCCGGTTAAGGAACGGCCACCGTGCATCACGGCGATGCAATGCGATCGCCTTGAGCGTCATTCGAACCGAATCGTGGCCGTTTATGGGAGGAACCGTCGCCCGAACCGGGTCGACCGGCAACGTGACACACAGGTTGCCTGCTGCTGCAGAGCGCATGCATCGCAGGGCGAGGCTCTCGCCAAGCATGCGCGTGTGCGGACAAACCACATCACACCGCCCATGAGACGACCACGGGTACGCTCCGTCGCACGGCCTGCCCATGACCCGTCCTCCGCACCGATCCGCACGCGACACCGGTCGGTGCTTGCGCCTGTCGCACGGCACGCCGATACGCGACACGTCGCTGCGCCATCGCCGACCGACCGTCGGGCGGCGTCCACGTTTTCTCCCATACGTGTATCCCCAATCGCGTCTTCACGTTCGCGCCAGGTTTTCCGCGACGCGGTTATGATGCACAAGTCCTGATCGCGACATGACAACCGATCGGGACAGGGGCGGTATCTCGATGGTCTTTCAATCCGTGATAAACCAGAAAAGAGAGTTCAGCGATGCGAATCCAGATCAGAAAACTCACGTTGGCTGCTACCGCAGCCGCGTTCCTGTTCGGCGCGGCAGTTCCTGCTTTTGCACAGACCGACGCTGACACGTCCGCTGCGCAGGACGCCAAGGCGGCGAAGAGCCAGGCGCGCAAGGCGGCCAAGGCCCAGCGCAAGGCAGAGCACAAGGCTGCGCGTGCGAAGAACACTGCCGAGCTGAAGAAACTCGAAGATGCCGGTTACAAGCCGGCGGCCAATGATCCGAACTATCCGCAGAACCTGCAGAACGCAGAGAAAAAGGCCGGCGTAGGCGCAAGCCAGTAACCGTCGTCCGGCGGCAGGCCGCGGTTCGATCCGCGGCCTGCCTCGTGCATCCTGGTCCCAACGCGCGGATCGCAAGCAGTCTCCCCCCGCATCGACGAAGACAAACGCGTTTCTCACGCAAGCGTGATTCGATTCGTCATCCTGTCTTTCTTCGCGTACTTGACCGGCCCGCCGATGCGGTCAGTTCCGCCCACCCGACGCAGCCGCATTGCCCGCCACTTTCAGCCAGTCCTTGAATGCCCGCACGGCGTCGTCGTTCGCGCGCGCGGAAGCCACGTACGTGAAGTAGCGCCACGGCGGCAGCGCCGGTTCGCTGAACGGCTGTACGAGCCGACCTTCGGCGATGTCGTCCGCGACGAGCGCGATCGGGCCCATCGCGACGCCCAGTCCGTCGAGCGCGCCTTGCAGCGTCAGGTAGAAATGCTCGAGCGTGAGCGCGTGTCGCGGCACGAGATTCGGATGCCCGGCCGCCGCGAGCCACTCCGGCCACATGCCGGGATAGGTTGCCGCGTGCAGCAACGTGAAGCCGGCGAGATCGGCGGGTGTAAGCAACGGGCGCCCGTCCAGCAGCTTCGGCGAGCACACCGGCAGCCGCACCTCGGACAGGAATTCCTCGGCGACGTAGCCGTCGATCGCCTGCGGGCCGCCGCGAACGATCAGGTCGACCTTGTCGCGCAGCTTGTCGATCGGATCGTTCGACGTCGACAGGCGCACCTCGATGGCCGGATGGGCGACCTGGAACGACGACAGCCTGGGCACGAGCCAGCGCAACGAAAACGTCGCCGGCGCGCTGACGCGCAGCACGCGCTGTTGTGTGTGGCCGAAGTGCTGCGCCGTGGCAAGCGCGATCCGGTCGAACGAAGCACCGACCTCGGCCAGGTATGCGCGGCCCGCGTCGGTCAGCTCGACCCGCCGGTTGTGGCGTTCGAACAGCGGCCGCCCGAGCCACGCCTCCAGTTGCTGAACGTGCCGGCTGATCGCGCCGTGCGTCACGCACAGTTCGTCGGCGGCCAGCGTGAAGCTGCCGAGCCGCGCGGCCGCTTCGAACGCGCGTAGCGAGTTCAACGGAGGGAGTCGTCGTGCCATCGATTCGTTTCGCGTGAAATTTACTCACACGAGAGTTCAGGTTTAATCGTTTGATCGGGTGCTTCAGCTTTGCCAATATGGCACACAAACGGCCGGCTTGGCCGAATGACTGTCTGAATTTCTCACATGGAGTACAGAGCATGCCGAACGTGGTGGTCGTGGGGGCCCAATGGGGCGACGAAGGCAAGGGGCGCGTCGTGGACTGGCTGGCGGCGCAGGCCGATCTGGTCGCCCGCTACAACGGCGGCCACAACGCGGGCCATACGCTGGTCGTCGGCGGCAAGACGTACAAGCTCGCGCTGCTGCCGAGCGGCGTCGTCCGCGGCAAGCGCGGCGTGATCGGCAATGGCGTGGCGCTCGATCCGGAGGCGCTGCTCGCGGAAATCGGGCGGGTTGCCGAGCTCGGGCTGTCGGTGACGCCGCACAATCTGTCGATCGCGGAGAACGCAACGCTGGTGCTGCCGATCCATCGTGCGCTCGATGAGGCTCAGGAGCGTCTGCGCGGGGAACCCATCGGCACCACGCTGCGCGGAATCGGCCCGGCCTACGAGGACAAGGTCGGGCGTCGCGGCCTGCGGGTCGCCGATCTGGCGGAGCCGGACCGGCTCGCCGCCAAGCTCGATGTGCTCGTCGACCATCACAACGCGTGGTTCCGCGGCCTGGGGCTTGCCGAGCACTCGCGCGACGCGATGCTGGCGACGCTGGTCGATCTCGCACCGAAAATCCTGCCGTTCGTGCGCCCCGTCTGGGCCGACCTCAACGACGCCATCGACCGCGGCGAGCGCATCCTGTTCGAGGGGGCTCAGGCCGTGATGCTCGATATCGACTGGGGCACGTACCCGTTCGTGACCTCGTCGGGCACCGTCGCCTCGGCGGCCGCAGCCGGCACGGGGCTCGGCGCGTCGAAGCTCGGTCACGTGCTGGGCGTGACCAAGGCGTATGCGACGCGTGTCGGCGGCGGGCCGTTCCTGACCGAGCTGTCCGACGCCACCGGCGAAACGCTGCGCACGCGCGGGGGAGAGTTCGGCGTCAATACCGGGCGTCCGCGGCGCTGCGGATGGCTCGATGCCGCGCAGTTGCGTCAGGCCGTCAGGATCTCGGGCATCGATTCGCTGGTGCTCACCAAGCTCGACGTGCTCGACGGTTTCGAATCGATCCGGCTATGCGTCGGCTACGAGCTCGATGGCGCACGGGTCGATCATCTGCCCGCGAGCCTCGATACGCAGTCGCGCGCGACGCCTGTATACGAGCAGTTCGACGGCTGGCAGGGCACCGTGAAGGGTGTCCGCGAGCGTGCGGCGCTGCCGCGCGCCGCGCAGGATTTCATCGCACGTATCGAAGCGGTCGCAGGCGCACCGGTGTCGATGATCACGACCGGCGCGGAGCGCGACGACACGATCGTGTCGGGCAATCCGTTCGACGTAGCGCCCGCCTCGTAATGCACTACACAGGAATGTGAAGCGCGGGGCGGCATCGTGGTCGCGAAGGCGTTTTTGCCGAGCCGGTGCCGCCCGCTTGCGGGCGCATTCGCGTCGCGCCCACATACCGCACGCCTGGCGGCTCGACCAGACGATTCGGCATCCGGATCACGCTGCATACGGCGAACTGGACATGCCGGCAACGCTGCTGTACTGTTCCGCACAATTCGCGCCAGACCGGCCAGTGCCGGAGCCGCCGGCACCATGGCCGCCCGGTGGCGCGACGTGATCTCAATCCCGGGGACAGGTCGATGGACACGTTACAGATGATGCGCATTTTCGTCCGGGTCGCGGAGGAGGGGAGCTTCACGAGCGCGGCCCATCGCCTGGACATCACGACCGCCTATGCATCGCGGTCGGTCGCGCAGCTCGAAACGCATCTGCGCACACGCCTGCTCAATCGCAGCACGCGCCGCATCGCGTTGACCGATGCCGGGCAACGCTATCTCGACCGCTGCCAGCGCATCCTCGGCTATATCGAAGAAGCGGAAGCCGAGGCGGCCGACGCCCAGGCGAAGCCGTCAGGACGGCTGCATGTTCACGCGACCACGAGCTTCGGGCAGGCCTACGTGGTGCCGGCGGTGGTGCGATACCGGCAGCGCTATCCGGCGGTCGCGGTCGAGCTGACGCTGTCGCAGCACGTGCCCGACATCATCGACGAAGGCTACGACGTGTCGCTGCAGTTGAGCGCGACGGAGTTGCCCGATTCCGGGCTCGTGTCGCAGCGGCTCGGCGACGTGCACAGCGTGCTGTGCGCATCGCCCGCGTATCTGAAGGAGCGCGGTACGCCGCGCACGGTGGCCGAACTCGCGAATCACGCATGTCTGCAGATCGTCACGCCGGTGTTCCCGCGCGATCGCTGGCATCTCGACGGCCCCGACGGTCGCGAGACATTCGACCTGCCCCAGCCGGATTTCCAGGTGAACATCGCCGATGCGCTTGGCGCCGCGCTGCGCGCCGGCCTCGGGATCGGTTCGTTGCCGATGTCGTCTGCCGTGCCCGCGCTGGCGAGCGGCGCGCTGGTGCGCGTGCTGCCCGACTACCGGCTGCAGAAGCTGACGGTCTACACGCTGTATCCGTCGCGGCAGTATCTCGACGCGAAGATCCGTACGTTCGTCGATTTCCTGCGCGAATGCGTGCCTGAAATGCTGGCCGCCGACGAGGCGGCGCTGCACGCCTCCTGCCATTCCTGAACGCACCGACGGCGGGTGCGTGCGCCGCTTCGCTTCGTCGAGACGAATAATCTGCAGTCCTGCATTTGAAGCCGGTGCCGGTCGTGTCGTCATGAGTGCGCGCGTACCGGCGCGCCCTTATGAACAGGCTTGCTTTCGATATCGGACATCGTTGGTTCGATGCACGGCGCCCACCCCCTAGAATCGGTTCGACCCGCTTCACCGCGCCCCGGATGCCTGCGCGCGAAGCCACACCCCGTCATCGAACCCGACACGACATGGCTGATCGACAATTCATCAATCGCCGCCGGCTCCTTCAGGCCGGCCTCGCGATCGCGGCGGGCGCCGCCGCGCATCCCGGCTTCGCGCTCGCGAGTACGGCCGGGGCGCGCACGCTGCGCATCGGCTACCAGAAAGGGCCGCTCAGCCTGCTGAAGGCGCGCGGCACGCTGCAGGACAAGCTTGCGACACTCGGCGTGAACGTCACGTGGGCGGAATTCCCGTCGGGGCCGCCGCAACTCGAAGCGCTGAACGCGGGCTCGATCGATTTCGGCGATGTGGGCGAGGCGCCGCCGATCTTCGCGCTCGCGGCCGGCGCGCCGCTCGTCTATTACGCACAGACGCCGGCCGGCCCCGCAGCCGAGGCGCTCGTCGTTCCGAAGGATTCGCCGGTCAGGACCTTTGCCGACCTGCGCGGCAAGCGCATCGCGCTGGTGAAGGGATCGAACACGCACTTCCTGCTGGTCCGGCTGCTGCAGGCCGCGAAGCTCGGCTATGCGGACATCACGCCGGTCTGGCTATCGCCTTCCGACGCGCGAGCGGCGTTCGAGAACCGTTCGGTCGATGCATGGATCATCTGGGATCCGTTTCTCGCGGTGGTTCAGCAAGCGTTCGGCGCGCGCATCGTCGCGGACGGTACCGGGCTCGTCGAGAATCGCGGCTATTACTTTGCGTCGCGCTCGTACGCGCAGCACAATGCCGACGTGCTGAATGTGGCGGTGGCGGAGCTGACGACGGTGCAGCGATGGCTCGATGCGAACCGCGCACAGGGCGCGGCCGAGTTCTCGAAGCTTTGGGGGATTCCGGAGCCGGCTGTGGCACTCGCGTTTCGTCGCGCGCGTTTCGGTGTCGAGCCTGTCACGCGCGACACGCTCGCCTATCAGCAGCGCATCGCGGACGTGTTCTTCCAGGCCGGCATCCTGCCGAGGCGCGTCGACGTCAGCCAGGCCGCGCCCCCCGCGCTCGCGTGACGGGCACCGCCGGCCGCAAGCATCGTCCGGCATCCGGCATCCGGCAGACGCGCGGCCGGATTACGGCGCGACGCGGGGCAGCGGCACCGCTTCGCCGCGCATCCTCACGACGTCCCGGCCCGGCGCATCGCCGAACAGGCGCGCGTATTCGCGGCTGAATTGCGACGCGCTCACATAGCCGACGCTGCGGCATGCCTGCCGCGCGTCCATCGCCGACAGGCACATCAGGCGGCGTGCCTCCTGCAGTCGCAGCACCTTCTGGCACTGTAGCGGGCTCATCGACGTGACCGCACGAAAGTGATGATGGAAGGTCGACGGGCTCATGTCCACCTGGCGCGCGAGCGAGTCGACCGTCATCGGATCGAGGTAGTGGTCGCGAATCCACGCAACGGCGCGCGAGATGCGTTGCGTCGTCGAGTCGGCCTGGCCGACCTGCGCGACGCGCGCGCCCGACGGGCCGCGCAGCAGCCGGATGAGGATCTCGTCGACGATCAGCGGCGCGAGCAGGTCGATGTCGTCGGGCTGTGCGATCAGTTGCATCAGCCGTATGACCGCGTCGACGATTTCCGGCGGCGCGTCGTGCGTGTCGAGGGCGGTGCAGTCGACGGCTCTCGGCACCCCGCGCGGAAACACGCGCGGCGTGAGTGCCGCGATGCGGGCCGGGTCGAGTTCGAGTTGTACGCAAAGGAACGGCTCGGCCGGATCGCCGCGCGCGACGCGGCCGGTGACGGGCAGGTCCGCTGTCGCGACCATCATCCGCGATTCGTCGATCGCATAGACGTTGTCGCCGACCCGCAGGGATTTCGCGCCTTGCCCGACCACGCTCAGGCATGCGTGGTGCACGCCGTGATGCCAGTGCGGCGGCGACGCCGATGCGCGCGCGATGCGCATGCCGCGCACCGGGAGTTCGAACGTGCCGTCGTGCGGCGCGTAGGCGGCGATCAAGTCCGCGAGCCGGACCGAGGGCGTCAGGACCGGCGACCGAGGGTCGCGATCGGGCGTGGTGCGCGGTAACGGCGGCATTCGGGCGTCAATCTCCAGATGGCGTGAGCGGATGGCGGCGTGGCCGGGGCAAGGCTCGCGAACGCGATTCACGGTCGGGCGCGCGGCCGGGGTGCCGGTGAGGCGGTCACATCGTACGGCGAGTCGCAGACGCGCGATTGCCTAAACCTGCCGGAATTTAGCCCGATCGTCCTGACCTGCATGGCCGACGCGTGCATGACCCGTCGATGCACGGTGTGCGGCGCACAAATTCGGAAATTAAGGCAAAACAATCGCAGGATCGGGCAAGCCATTTTCCGGCGGTTTTCATACCATTGCACCTGCTGAAAGAAACGTGTTCCAGTGCGCTCGGGCGGTGCGGGTACGAACGCCGCAGGTTCGACGGACACCGCCGGTGTTGCCGTCGGATGTGCTGGAACGAATTCAGGACTGCTATTCGAATGATCGTGCATCGGGCCAACCGAGGCCGGCTTGCGTCCGTTGCATGCCGGTATGCGCCTGCCACGAGCATGTCGACCGGCCCGGCGTCGCCGGGGCCGGCGCCGCTGCATTGGCCGGACCGTTGTGGGCCGGCCGCGACGTGGCGACAGGTGCGCGCGTCGCGGCAGCCGTCCGCGCAGGGAAATCCGGACAAATGGACCAACTTCAATCGATTCGGGCATTCGTGACGGTGGCAAGGGAAGGCGGATTTCGCCGGGCGGCGACGCGGCTGCGCGTGTCGACGGCGATGGCGAGCCGGCTGGTCGATGCGCTGGAAACGCGCCTCGGCGCACGCCTGCTTCAACGCAGCACCTGCCATCAGTCGCTGACGGAAATCGGCGAGCTGTATCTGGTGCGCGTGGAGCGGATTCTGGGCGCGATCGACGAGATCGACGGTCGTTTCGTCGCGATGGGCAGCAAGCCCGAAGGTGAACTGCGCATTGCCGCGCCGGTTGCGTTCGGGCTGAGCCGATTGAGCGCGCTGCTCGATCGCTTCGTCGACCTGTTTCCGGACGTGCGACCGATCGTGACGCTGACCGATGCGCACGTCGATCTGACCTCCGAGGATGTCGATGTCGCATTCCTGACCGACGGCATGCCGGTTTCCGGTGCGTATGCGCTGCATACGCTGGCTGCCTACGAATCCGTGCGCGTCGCGGCGCCGGGTTACGTCGCCGCGCATGGGGGTGCGGCTGCGTCGGTCGACTGGCCTGATATCGCGACCGTGCGGCTCGAACTGCCGGCAGCCGGCGGCGAGACGGCTGCGCTTCGCCACGACACGGCTCCCGGCAGTCCGGGCGTCGGGCATCTCGAGATGGCGCGGCGGCTGGCCGTGGCCGGCATGGGCGCAGCGGTGCTGCCTGCGTATCTTGTCGACGCCGATCTGGCGGCCGGCACGCTGGTTCGCGTCGCACCGGTTCGCCCGCTCGCGCCCGTCACGCTGAAGCTTGCGCATGCGCGTATCGCGCGCATGCCGGCCGCCGCCCGCGCGTTCGTCGAATTCGCCGGCGCTGCGTTCCGGCCCGCGAGCTAGCGGATCGGTTGGCCTCCACGGCAACGCGTGCCTGACGGCCCGCGTGCTCACGGCTCGTTTTATACGGAAGCAGTTCGGCAAACGAACGCTCCGCAGGGCGCATCGAACGCCCGAAATACGCATCGGCATTCGCGGTGGACGGGCAGCGTCAGCATGCCGGCCGCGCGTGCAGATCGCGAGGAGATCTGGTGATTCCCATTGAAGGTCGTCTATTTGCGAGAGGTCGCTCCATGCGCGTCGAACGGGTTCCATACCGCTTAATCACTGCTGCAACGGCCGCCGTTTTCCTGGCCGCGTGCGGGAACAAAGAATCGGCGCCGCCGCCGCAAACGCCGGAAGTCGGCGTCGTCACCGTCCAGCCGCAAGCGGTTCCGGTCGTCGCCGAACTGCCGGGCCGCACCAGTGCGTTTCTCGTCGCGCAGGTGCGCGCGCGGGTCGATGGCATCGTGTTGCGCCGTGAATTCACCGAAGGCACCGACGTCAAGGCTGGCCAGCGCCTGTACGAGATCGACCCGGCGCCGTACATCGCCGCGCTGAACAGCGCGAAGGCGACGCTGGCGAAGGCTGAAGCGAACCTGACGACGCAGAACGCGCTGGTTGCGCGCTACAAGGTGCTGGTCGGGGCGAACGCGGTCAGCAAGCAGGACTACGACAACGCGGTGGCCGCGCAAGGCCAGGCCGCGGCGGACGTCGCGGCCGGCCAGGCCGCGGTCGATACCGCGCAGATCAACCTTGGCTACACCGACGTCGTGTCGCCGATCACGGGCCGCGTCGGCATCTCGCAGGTAACGCCGGGCGCGTACGTGCAGGCGAGCCAGGCGACGCTGATGTCGACGGTGCAACAGCTCGACCCGGTGTATGTCGACCTCACGCAGTCGAGCCTCGAAGGGCTGAAGCTGCGTCAGGACGTGCAGAGCGGGCGCCTGAAGACGACCGGCCCGGGCGCGGCGAAGGTGTCGCTGATCCTGGAGGACGGCAAGACCTATTCGGAGCAGGGCAAGCTGCAGTTCTCGGACGTGACGGTTGACCAGACCACCGGCTCGGTGACGATCCGCGCGGTGTTCCCGAACCCGGGCAAGGTGCTGCTGCCGGGAATGTTCGTGCGTGCACGGATTGAGGAAGGCGTGAACGAGAACGCGTTCCTGGTGCCGCAGATCGGCGTCACGCATGACCAGAAGGGGCAGGCTGTCGCCCTGGTCGTGAACGCGAGCAACAAGGTCGAACCGCGTCCGCTGAAGACGGTTGGCATGCAGGGCCAGAACTGGGTCGTCGAAGGCGGTCTGGAAGCGGGCGATCACGTGATCGTGCAGGGCGTCGACAAGGTGCGCCCGGGCGCAACCGTGAAGACGGTGCCCGCGCAGCTCGCGTCCGCGCCGGACGCCGGAGCCGGTACACCGGCAGGCGTCGCGAATGCGTCCGGCGTCGCGCCGGCGAGCACGGCCGACCATGCAGCTGCGAGTTCGGCCGCCGCGTCGGCCGCGCAATAACAAGGAGTCCGTTTCATGGCCAAGTTCTTTATCGATCGCCCGATTTTCGCGTGGGTGATCGCGATCGTGCTGATGCTGGCCGGCGTCGCATCGATCTTCAAGATGCCGATCGCGCAGTATCCGACGATCGCACCGCCGACGATCCAGATCCAGGCGAACTATCCGGGCGCTTCCGCGAAGACGGTGGAAGACACGGTGACGCAGGTGATCGAGCAGCAGATGAGCGGCCTCGACAACTTCCTGTACATGTCGTCGACGAGCGACGACTCGGGCAACGCGACGATCACGCTGACCTTCGCGCCGGGCACGAATCCCGACGTCGCGCAGGTGCAGGTGCAGAACAAGCTGTCGCTCGCGACGCCGAACCTGCCGCAGGTCGTGCAGCAGCTCGGCATGCAGGTGACGAAGTCGAGCAGCAACTGGCTGATGTGGTTCGCGTTCAACTCCGAGGACGGCAGCCTGTCGAAGGAGGACCTGACGAACTACGTGGCGTCGCACGTGCTCGATCCGCTCAGCCGCGTGAACGGCGTCGGCCAGACGCTGCTGCTCGGCTCGCAGTTCTCGATGCGCATCTGGCTCGATCCCGTCAAGCTGACCAACTACAGTCTCACGCCGACCGACGTGACGGCCGCGATCACGCAGCAGAACGTGCAGATCGCGGGCGGCCAGATCGGCGGCACGCCGGCGAAACCGGGCACCGTGCTGCAGGCGACGATCACCGAATCGACGCTGCTGCGCACACCCGAGCAGTTCGGCAACATCCTGCTGAAGGTCAACCAGGACGGGTCCCAGGTCCGCCTGAAGGATGTCGGCCGTGCGGCGCTGGGTTCGGAAAACTACACGTTCGACACGAAGTACATGGGACAGCCGACGGCCGGCCTCGGCATTCAGCTCGCGACCGGTGCGAACGCGCTGGCAACCGCGACGGCGCTGCGGGCCAAGATCGACGAGCTGTCGAAGTACTTCCCGCACGGTCTCGTCGTCCACTATCCGTACGACACGACGCCGTTCGTGCGCCTGTCGATCGAGGAAGTGGTCAAGACGCTGATCGAAGGCATCGTGCTCGTGTTCCTCGTGATGTACCTGTTCCTGCAGAACCTGCGGGCGACGATCATCCCGACGATCGCGGTGCCGGTGGTGCTGCTCGGTACGTTCGCGATCATGGGGCTCGCCGGCTTCTCGATCAACACGCTGTCGATGTTCGGCCTCGTGCTTGCGATCGGCCTGCTGGTGGACGATGCGATCGTGGTGGTTGAGAACGTCGAGCGCGTGATGGCGGAGGAGGGGCTGTCGCCGAAGGAGGCGACCCGCAAGGCGATGAGCCAGATCACCGGCGCACTCGTTGGCGTGGCGCTGGTGCTGTCGGCGGTGTTCGTGCCGGTGGCGTTCTCCGGCGGCTCGGTTGGCGCGATCTATCGTCAGTTCTCTTTGACGATCGTGTCGGCGATGGTGCTGTCGGTGCTGGTTGCGCTGATTCTGACGCCGGCGCTGTGCGCGACGATCCTGAAGCCGATCCCGCAAGGGCATCACGAAGAGAAGAAGGGCTTCTTCGGCTGGTTCAACCGGACCTTCGATCGCAGTCGCGATCGCTATACGGGCGGCGTGAATCACGTGATCCGCCGCTCGGGCCGCTGGCTCGTGATCTACCTGGCCGTGTTCGTCGCGGTCGGCGTGATGTTCGTGCGCCTGCCGAAGTCGTTCCTGCCGGACGAGGATCAGGGTTACATGTTCATGATCGTGCAGACGCCGTCCGGCTCCACGCAGGAGACGACCGGCAAGACGCTCGACGACATCAACACGTACCTGACGACCCGGGAGAAGGACGTGGTCGATTCGGTGTTCACGGTCAACGGCTTCAGTTTCGCGGGCCGCGGCCAGAACGCGGGGCTCGTGTTCGTGAAGCTGAAACCGTACGAGCATCGCCAGCGTTCGGATCAAAAGGTCCAGGCGCTGATCGGGCGGACCTTCGCGCACTATGCGCAGTACAAGGACGCGATGGTGATCCCGTTCAACCCGCCGTCGATTCCCGAACTCGGTACGGCGGCCGGCTTCGACTTCGAGCTGACGGACAACGCCGGTCTCGGCCACGAAGCGCTGATGGCCGCGCGCGGCCAGTTGCTCGGCATGGCCGCGAAGGATCCCGCGCTGGCGCTCGTGCGTCCGAACGGCCTGAACGATACGCCGCAGTACAAGGTCGACATCGATCGCGAGAAGGCGAATGCGCTGGGCGTCACGGCTGCCGCGATCGACCAGACGTTCTCGATCGCGTGGGCGTCGCAGTACGTGAACAACTTCCTCGATACGGACGGCCGGATCAAGAAGGTCTATGTGCAGTCGGACGCGCCGTTCCGGATGACGCCGGAAGACATGAACATCTGGTACGTCCGCAACAGTGCGGGCGGGATGGTGCCGTTCAGCGCGTTCGCGACCGGTCACTGGACGTACGGTTCGCCGAAGCTCGAACGCTACAACGGCGTGTCGTCGATCGAGATCCAGGGGCAGGCCGCGGAGGGCAAGTCGACCGGCCAGGCGATGGCCGCGATGGAAGCGCTCGCGAGCAAGCTGCCGGAAGGTATCGGCTATTCGTGGACGGGCCTGTCGTTCCAGGAAATCCAGTCCGGTTCGCAGGCGCCGATCCTGTACGCGATCTCGATCCTCGTCGTGTTCCTGTGTCTCGCGGCACTGTATGAAAGCTGGTCGATTCCGTTCTCGGTGATCATGGTCGTGCCGCTCGGCGTGGTCGGCGCGCTGCTCGCGACGATGCTGCGCGGCCTCGAGAACGACGTGTTCTTCCAGGTCGGCCTGCTGACCACCGTGGGCCTGTCCGCGAAGAACGCGATCCTGATCGTCGAGTTCGCGCGCGAGTTGCAGACGAAGGACAACATGGGGCCGGTGCGTGCGGCGATCGAGGCGGCACGCTTGCGGCTGCGCCCGATCCTGATGACGTCGCTCGCATTCATGCTGGGCGTGCTGCCGCTCGCGATCAGCAACGGCGCGGGTTCGGCCAGCCAGCATGCAATCGGCACAGGTGTGATTGGCGGGATGATTACCGCGACGTTCCTCGCCATTTTCATGATCCCGATGTTCTTCGTGAGGGTTCGCGCGATCTTCAGCGGCGAGACGGAAAACGTCGACGACGCATGGCGTCTCGTGCAGGGCGACCTGCAGCGCGATCGCGGCGACGCACACGATTCGAAGGGGCACTAACGATGCAAAAACACGCTTTGACTGCAAGCGCGGCCGCACTGGCTGCCGCGCTGTTCGCCACGGGCTGCACGATGGCGCCGCATTACAAGCGGCCTGACGCGCCCGTCGCGCAGGCGTACCCGGCGAGCGGCGTCTATGCGACGCAGCCGGGTGCGGCCGGCGCGCGCAGCGCGAACGGCCAGGCGGCAACCGCCATCGGCTGGCGCGAATTCTTCGTCGATCCGCGCCTGCAGCGACTGATCGAGATCGCGCTGAAGAACAACCGCGACCTGCGCGTGTCGGTGCTGAACATCGAGGCGGCGCGCGGGCAGTA
>NZ_JPGL01000010.1 GCF_000732615.1 Burkholderia paludis | reverse complement strand
TCAGATCACCCGCACCGCCAGCCCGGACTCCGCCCGCTTGAGCGCATCCATGATCTGGCTATCCGTGAACTTCGACTCTTCATTGCGTAGAACTCCCTTTGCTGGAAATTCTACTTCCGATCCCGCTTACTGGCCGGGGGTATTAGCATGTCAGGACGAACCCTTACCGATCATACGTCAAATGTCGCAAGGCCCGTAATTTGAATAGTTGAGTTCTCCCGGGGAACCGCGATCCAGTCCAGTCGACTGAATACGAAAATCGTGTAACCCAATTCTCGTAGCAATTTTGCAAGGTTTTCAGAATCGTTCTTTGCGTATTCGAGATAGATCGGCGGGCGGAATTTTGTGATCAGATTCCGGGCGCCTTCCAAGACGTCAATTTCCATTCCCTCCACGTCGATCTTCATGAAATCGACCCTGGGCAGGTCAAGGCTGTCCAGCGTAATCAGCGGAACTGTTTCTTGACTCTGGTCCCACTTCGGCAACTGTCCGATATTTTCGTTCTGGCGTCCTTGCCCGAGCTCGATGCCGCTGAAACTGGATGGCACGGAATAGTCGATGGCAGGCATCGATAGCTGGCCCAGCTTCGAACTGACTGCGGCGAGATGACAGTGCACGTTCTGATAACTGTTCAGCGCGACATTGCCCGCCAGCATTTGAAACAGGATGCGTTGCGGTTCGAAGGCATGAACGATGCCACCCTTGGCTTCACAGGCCCGCGCGAATTCCAGCGTATGGACGCCGATATTGGCGCCGACATCGAGTACGACGCAGCCAGGAGGTAACAGGTTGACAATATCGCGCACGAAGCCGATTTCGCGCGGATCGTATCCACCTTCCTCCAGCAGCGCGACACCGACGCCAAAGGAGAACGCGGCCTCATTGCGGTTGACCACCATCAGACCATGCGGCGTCGGGATCAGGACATTGTTCAATTTCTTTTTCATGGTGTCAGGTGTAAGTAAGTGTCAGATACATGTCGCAGCAGAACGCGTTGACGCGAGCCGCGACGCAGCTATCGAATCGGAACAATCTTCACGGTAGCGGGCAGGTATGGAGTGACGTTCCACGGCAGCAGCTCGTCGATGCGGTTGACCGGATGATCCGCAAAACGCTCGATGACGTAGTGCAGGTAGGCCTCGGGGTCGATCCCGTTCAGGCGAGCCGAGCCGATGACACCACACCATACATCGCGGCTGCGCGTTCGCCACCTGAATCTGTACCGGCGAATAAATAATTTCGCCTTCCGATGGCGACTCCGCGCAGGGCGCGCTCGGCAATCAGGTCGTCGATCTCCGCCCGGCCGTCCTTGCAGTAATAGACGGGCGCCGGCCAACGCTTGAGCGCGTAGCGGTTCGCTTTCGTTGTATCCGATTTCGCGGATAGCAAGGCAAGCGTTTGCTCGAACCAGCGCTTCATGTCGTCGAGCAGCGACACCGCCTATGCCTGGCGCCCGCGCTGGCGTTCGTCCGGCGGCTTGCCGCGGATCTGCTCCTCGATCCTGTCGAGCACGCCGATGCGGTGCAGCGCCTCCTCCGTCACCGCATTGGGGTGCACCGCGTGCAGATCGTGGGTCTTTCGGCGCGCGTGCGCCATGCAGGCGGTTTCTACGATGCGCTCGCCGCGATACAGCTCAGCGTAGCCGGCGAAGGCATCAGCCTGCAGCACTCCGGTGAAGTCGGCCAGATGTTGCTGAGGATGCTCGCCGCGCCGGTCAGACGTATACGCGAACCAGACCGCCGGCGCCTCGATCGAGGCGCTGTTGCGATCATCGCGAACGTAAACCCAGAGGCGTCCTGTCTTCGAGCGGCCATCTCCGGGCACCAACACCGGTAGCGGCGCATCATCGCCGTGTACCTTGCCGCCACCAGGCACGTAATGCCGGATGGCCTCGACCAGCGGGTTAAGCAGCCACGTGAGCGCTCCCGCGGCGGCACCCTCATTGGCCATCAGGTCTTCAAGCTTCAGTTCCATCTGTCCGATCTGGCGATCAAGCTTCTCCGGCTTTCGGCCGAACTGCATGCGGCGCAGCTTGGCAAGCTTCAACTTCAGGTGCTCTATCTCAATGGCGCATGACGAGAGCCGTTCCTGCAGTTCGGCGACCTGTGCGTCGCGTTTACGCACAACCTCATCGCGAGCGGACACCATTGCCTTCGCGTGTCAATGTCATCGGGCAGAGCTGACGTGCAAGGAGCCATGAAGGCAGTTTACGGGCGCTCCGCCAATACCGGAACACTGCTTGACCATCGTTTACAAAGCGCTGCGTCGGGGCACTGCCGAATTGCTCCAGAAGTTCGGCGGGAATGGCCAGTAGTTCTGCCGGCGGGGTCTTCGGTTTGCGAGGCATATCTTCTTCTGGGAAGAATCATATGCCTTGAACACGAAAATGCTGACAGGTTCGACAGGCCCGCGTAAGCCGATCAACTACCCACTCCAATCGCCCTGGCTCGTCCACCTGCCGAACAAGTTGACAATGCCTCGGTTGATGACTACCGTCGGCAAAACGGTGTTCGTAGCATGGAGACTTTCAATTTGTTATTCCGTTATCCTATGCAATTGCCTGCAACAACGTGACCAGTGCCCATCGTGCACGTGATGGTTCCGACGATTCCCGCATCATGCCTCCAGAACAACCGATTTTCGCGACCGCATTAGATGCTCATCTGGCCAACCGCCTCAATGAGGCTGAACGTGGTTACCGCGCAACACTCGAGCTCGATCCGCATCATGTCGATGCACTCCATCTTCTCGGTGTCATCCTCGCGACGCGAGGAGCCTGGATCGAGGCGGAAGCGTTGCTTCGCCGCGCGATCGCGTTGCACGAGGACGCGAACTACCTTGCCAACCTCGGCAATCTGCTGCTGAAGCGCGGTCGCGTGCTGGAAGCCGAGGTCGTTTGTCGCCGCGCCGTCGAAGTCGGGCCAGGCTGCACAAGCGCGCACCTCAATCTTGCCGAGACGCTGGCAGCGCTTGCACAGGTCGAAGAGGCCGAGGGTCGATATCGCCGTGTAATCGAACTCGATCCGCGGTCGCTCACCGCGCGCAACAATCTCGCCACGCTGCTGATGGACCAGCGCCGGTTCGACGAAGCGGCGCGTGTGTACCGCGACGTACTCGAGATCGACGGCACGTATGTCCATACGCTGTACAACTTCGGCCTGATGCTGCTACGCAGCGTGCAACTGACCGAGGCAGAAACGATGTTCCGGCGAGCGCTCGCCGTCCAACCCGATCACCGTGACGCGGTGCACAATTTGGGCACGACGTTCAGGCTCGCCGGACGTTACGATGAGGCGGAAGTGGCTTATCGCCAGGCGTTGGCACTCGCGCCCGATTGGGCGGACGCACAGTGGAATCTCGGTACTTTGCTGCTCAGTCAAGGCCGGCTTGCGGAAGGCTGGCCACTAGCCGAAGCCCGCTATTCGCCGCAGCGCGAGCCGCAGGACTTGCCGCCACCGGCCGATACGCAGCAATGGCGCGGCGAATCGCTCGAAGGGAAGACGCTCGTTGTCTGGTACGAGCAGGGCTACGGCGACTGTGTTCAGTTCGTACGCTATGTACCGCTGCTGCGAACGCGCGGTGTGCGCAAACTGACGATACTCTGTCCCGAAGCACTCAAGCCACTCGTTGCGACCGTCAACGGCGTCGACGACGTCAAAACGCGTAGCGATCACGTGGAGCCGCACGATTACTGGGTATATCCATTGAGCTTGCCGCTGCTCTTCGGCACGACGCTTGACACCATTCCGGCCGCGCTGCCGTATCTGCACGCGTTGCCGGAGCGCATCGAGCATTGGCGGGCGCGCATCGAGACGAGCGCGGGGCTCAAGATTGGCCTTGTGTGGAAAGGCTTCGCCGATAACCAGCATGACGCGACACGTTCAGTACCGTCGCTCGCGCCGCTCGCACCTTTGTGGAGCGTTCCTGGCGCGACATACTTCAGCCTGCAAAAAGGCCAGGGAGAAGACGAAGCCGCTTCACCGCCTGCTGGACAGCCCGTCGTGGATCTCGGCTCGTCGATTCGGGACTTTGCCGACACGGCTGCAATCATTGCACAACTCGATCTGCTGATTTCTGTCGATACTGCCGCGGCACACGTTGCGGGCGCGATCGGCAAGCCATGCTGGCTGATGCTCCCGTGCGACTGGACCGACTGGCGTTGGTTGCTCGAGCGGGCAGATTCGCCGTGGTACCCGGGTGTGATGCGTCTCTTCAGGCAAGCGCGCGAGGACCAGGACTGGTCAGGCGTGGCGCAACTCATGGCGGACATGTTGCGCGGCTGGAGCGTCTGATTCGCCTCGGAGCTACCTCGGGATAGACATGGTCCGGCCGGCGTTGTCACGCTAACGGAGTATGTTCGCAAGGCGCCGGAAGTTGGTAGGCATGAGGCCAGTAGCGTCTGCGAACGCTCGATGACACATGCCATGATGTTCGGTGAAGGACGCGAATGACTGGTTGAACCCAAGATAGGGGTTTGGGACAGAGTGATTCAGACAGTCGCGATCCCGCCGAAACGGCAAATCAGCGGTGCTGCTTCGGCCGCTTGCGTGAAATACGCAAACGTCGGCGCTGCGAAGAGACCGTCGATGCTGACCTGGTCGGAAACCATATATCCATTTCCGTCGCTCAGCCTCTCAAGTCCGGCTAAACACGGTGATGCAAGTGGCAAGGCGGTCTCGATCGTTCCGTTGATCACCTTCCTTGGCAGCAACGACGCGTTACCCGTGAAAAACGGGGGGCACCCACAGCTTCGATCAAAGACGCCAAGAATCGAGATCGATCCTTGATTCAAGGGGCGACCACCGCAATTCTCCGGCTCACCGCGATGAATTCGGGGTCTTCGAACAACTGATGCAGAAGACTCTGAAAAATCGCAGTCGTCTGCATCATCCCGTCTTGCGCAGCCAGCACGCCAATGAACTGTACCTGCCACTTCGTTTGTGCGCGCAGCACCTTGTCGTAAATAACCTCCCGCCCATCCGACACGATAAATCGCCCCGCGAGATCGGCATGTCCGTCCAGCACGTGGACATCGGACAAGGACACGGTCAAGACGGCCGGGGCATCGACTGAATAAAGTCCCGCCGATGCGAGCTCAATGCGAAGCGCCTCTTTCAAATACGAGGTCCATGACCCGTCCGCTGGTGCCGCGACACTCAATGATCGAACCTGCGTCTGAATATCAGTAGGCTCTGCCCCACGTGCTACCTGATAGTGTGCCGTGCGTGGAATCTTCTCCAATGCCATCTGGTTTGCAATACTGAGCTGATAGCTTGGTGCAGGTTGCGTGACGCATCCTCCGCACGCAGCCAATATGCCTGCGAACAGCACGAATTTGCCACGGGGCAATTCACGTCTCCATCGAGGTAGTGTGCAAAGCATCACTGTGCAAGATCAGAAGCTTGGTCGATTTGCTCGAGGCTCTTCCCGACTATCTGACGCAACATTGTCGCCGACGCCTCTTGAACTGACATCTGCTGCAAACCTTCCGGACCGGAGGCATTGCCGATCGTCGTGTGAATTGCATGCTTGACCGTTGTGGTCACGGGATCATGTCCAGGTTCGAGGTAATTTGTCGTGCAGACGTAGCCGTCGGTCACCATGGTGCCTACCAGGCCAAGGGTAAGGCCCGTCCCGAAGCCTTTCGCCGCTACATTATCGGTCAACGGAATGTTGTTGACCGTAATCGAAAGCTTGCGTCCTGACGGGACCGGATCATACGAGACTCGACTAAACAACCCGGATTGTGAAACTTGCTCGAAGACACGTGGACGCAATGCTTCCGTTACACGAGCATTTGCAACACCTTTTGTTTGAAACTCAACGAGTAGCTGGATTGGCTGAGGGGTTTCTGATTTTTTAAAATCGGCATAATGCGGTTCGCCAAGCGATTTATCAACATACGAATGTGGCGCCAGGCAAGCAGACAATGCCAACGTCATCCCGATGGAAATCGCGAATCGGGTGATGCGGATTTTTTCGATCATATCGGTTAATTTTTTAATTTAAATGTCGAGAAGGCAAGTGGTCATGCCGAATGCGATCATTCGACGATGAACACCCTGTATCCATCATCCAAATCCACCGGGCGGGAAAATTCATTGAAAGATCGAATCAGCAACCTCCCCGTTATGATTGCCGCTGACGCAATCCGCCCGTCCGTAAATCCTACTCGATCGTTACATTTTGTTGCACGATTCAATCATCAAATATTGTCAGGTCCGGCACGACATGGCACCTGTGGAGTTGAGGGCGCCATGCGCCTGGCGGCGCTTACCCGTCTATGAAGTTCTGGTCAGCCCGGTCAGTCTCCATACTGGATCGAAGGTTCTCGACGACGTGCGTAAATGCTGCAGACAATAGTCAACGATCCAGGCGCCGATCACCACGAGATTGCCCAAGACACGTATGACCAACGCCCTCGTCATTGAGTGCACAGAATCACGACTGATGCCGCTTCGGATTCCACGCCTTGTGGACGAACTCGAGGCGGTTGCCGTCGAAGTCGGCGATGTTGGCGGCATAGTAGCCGGGCGCAAAATACGTGCGATCCGCCGGTTTTCCCTCATCCGTGCCGCCGGCCTGGATGGCGGCTGCGTACGCCGCGTCGACCAGTTCATTGCTGTCGCAGACGATCCCGAGATACAGCCCGGTTTCGCCGGGGTTGCGCCGGCGTAGCCAGATGCTCGAGCCGACGGCATTGCCCTTGCCGTACACGTCATCACCGATGCCGTAGAGATCGGGGACGCCTGCCGGCCCCGAAGCGGCTTGGTAATTGCCGAATACGCGCCAACCGAGCGGCCGCAGGGCTTCGGTGTAGAACGCCAGTGACTTGTCGATGTCGGTGACGGAGAGGTAGACGTGGTCGATCATGATAGGAGCTGGAATCTAGTTGGGTTGGCTTGCAGTGGCATTTGACGATAGCAGACCGGGCATGCTCCGCGCCAGTCCGGGCATCGACCTGCGAGCCGAATCGTCGGAGATCCGACCCGATGTGTTGACCGGGCCGCTCATGGCCCGCCGAGGCAGGATGCAATCGACTGCGGCGGGCGCGTTTCGATCGTTCGGGGCGGGAACCCCGTCAGACCTCATTGCGGCGACAGAAACGCGTCCGGGCCGGATACGTCACGACATCAGGAGGCAAGATCCGGAGTCCATGGGGTATGAATCGCAAGCACGAAGGTCGTCACTCGGACGCCGCCGGCTGCTCGTTACCCTGCGCGGTACCGCATTGATGGCAATGCGGGAAGAAAAAGAAATTCCGGCCGCCGCATCCGCATACGTTGAAAAGCCTCAATCCGCAATGCACGCAGAACGTGGAGTCGTCGCCGCCCAGATTCCATTGCTTGTCGCATGACGGGCAGCGTTTTTTTTCGAGTGAGCGAACGGCCTTTTCGTATCCGATCGTGCGTGCGCGCACGCCCTGATCCTGCTGCAGCTCGAGTCGCTTGCGTTCGACATAGCGCTGGAAGGCCTTCATCATGTAAATGCCGGCGAACACCGTGAGCGCGATCCCGACCAGTACCCGGACATAGCCGCCGAAATTCGGCAAATACGGAACCAGCTCGATGAAGAAGGCGCTCAGTGCGAACAGCCCGAAACCGTACACGAAAGGCCAGTAGCGCACCTTGCGATAGCGGATGAACAGCCAGATCGCAATCAGCAGGATCGGCAACGTCAGCGCAAGCCGCAGCCCGAACACCTGCAACTCGTAATGCCGGGTCGCGTCGTCGAAGCGCCGTTCGGCTGCTGCGTCCGCGTCGGCGATCTGCGTGTCCACCTGCGTCTGCTGCGCCGCCAGCGCCCGTTGCTGGTCGTCGATCGCATCGATCTGATGCTGCCAGTTGGTGACTACCGCCTGGAGCGTATCGAGCTGGCGAGTTCTTGCCAGGATGTCCGGGTCCCGCGCGCCGTCTCCCGTGACCGAACGGGTGGCCAGCCAGTTGCGGAAACTTTCCTTCTCCGCCGCATACTCCTTGGCGGCACGTCCGCGGGCCACCTCCATTGCGTCGGCTTTCTCGGCCAGCGTGTCGTGCCGCGCCTGCAGGTCACGCCGCGTTGCGTCCAGCCGCGCTTTCGCCGGAGCATCCGCGAATTGCTCGATGGCGGGCGGCCCGCCGCCCGGCGCGAACGCCATGTCGCGGATCACGAGACTGCCGAGCATGTTCAGAAAGACTGCAAAGACGATCGCTATCGCCCACGATGCGAGTCGCAGGAGGCGTGCCGGACTGGTCAGGCCGTCGCTGGAAGTCATCATTGTTTCTTGCCTTTTTTGAATGGTTATAAGAACGCACGGATGCGAACAACGACTTCGATCTCATTCTGAAGCCACCGGCCTGCGTCGCCGGCGTTGTACATCCGGTCGGGCCGGCGCCGGGATGAAACGCGGCCGACTCATCGAACCGCCGAAGCAATGCATGGGTAGTTTCGGTCGCTGATTGCGTCAAACCTGAACGCGCCGGATAGGAGAAACGTCGAGGGCGGTTGATGTTGTCCATTGCGGCATTCATACACGGTTCTTCCGCAGAGGGCGCGTCGACCCGGGCTCGATGACGGCCTCTGCCGCAAACCGCGATTCCATACCGGGTAATATCGCTCAGGTTCGTCGTCAGGTAGCGGTGTCTTGAGAGATCGAAGCGATTGTCGGCGATTCCAGAACCAATGTCGAACGCCCGTCGCAGGTTCACGGTGCCGCTCCGGGATATTCCGGCGGAGCAGTGTCACGGGTCGAGGATCGAGGCCACAACCGTTATCGAAACAAGCCATGGACAACGCCCGCCAGTTTCCCGATTTCGATGTCGAAAAGTTCGTCGATTTGCTGCGTACCGGCTATCCGTCGAACGACGAGGCGGACTTCGAGCTTCCCGACGCCTGTCTGAAGCAATGCACGGGCGCCCAGGGCGAGGTGCTGCCGGACAGGTTCGACGCGATCGCGATTGAACTGGCTCGCGGGTACCATCGCGGCCAGCTCCCGTACGCGTTCTGTGACGAAGTCGTCAATCTGCTGGTCGGGCGGCTGTATGCCGACGCACTTGTCGATCGCGATACCTGGCCCGCGCTGTTCTGGGAAGTGTATTTGGCTTTCGATGCAGGCGAATATTTCCGGCCGGGCGAGCGTGACATCGATCCGGTCGAAAAATATACCCGGCCGCTCATCGAGGAAATCGTCGGGAAAGTGAGCCCCGGTTGCGCCAGCGTCGTCGGTAAGCCCGCCGGTTCGTAAGGCCGGGTCATCGCCCCGATTTCCTGCAGGAGATTGTTTTCCTGCAGTGTGCCGAATGCGATCCGTTCTCCGTGCGGCATGCCGTGCGTTTTGCGCGGGACGGTCAGGCCATCGCGAATCCAGTGACCCATCGAGCCCTCGCAATTTCCGAAGCCGCTGCTACCGGGCAATGCGTTGGCTTCGACGATGTATCCCACCGCAGCGTTGCACCGGCCCGATTTCACGGCTAACTGGAGCGTGCCTGCCAGGTATTGGGCGGACAGCGCGACCGGGAAGCGCCTAACCTTGTATCGAATAGCCGCCGTCCACCGGGATGACCGCACCGGTAATGAAGTCGCACTCGCTGGAGCACAGCGCGACCGCGATGCCGGCGAGATCCTGCGGCTTGCCCCAGCGACGCTGCGGCGTGCGGCTCAGCACGCGTTCTTCGAGGTCGGGGAAGAGCCGCCTGGCTTCGGCAATCAGATCGGTTTCGATCCAGCCGGGCAGCAGCGTGTTTACCTGGATGTTGTCGGGCGCCCATTCGACGGCCCACGCCTTGCCGAGCTGCACGATGCCGCCCTTGCTGGCCGCGTATGCGGAACCGTAGGTCGTACCGAACAGCGAGAGCATCGAGCCGATGTTGACGATCTTGCCGCCGCCCGCGCGAACGAAGGCGCCGTGGATGGCCTGGGCGCAGTAGTGCGCGCCGCTGAGGTTCGTATCGACGATGCGATGCCAGTCCTCGACCGTCAGCTCGTGCGCCTGCTTGCGGATGTTCATGCCGGCATTGTTCACGAGGATGTCGAGGCCTCCGAAATGACGCTCTGCCTGTGCCATGGCCTCGACGCAGTCGTCGTATCGTGTGATGTCGGCCTGGATGAACCGGCCGCTTGCGTGGCCGCGGGGCAACGAAGCCAGGGCGGTTTGGCCCTTCTCGGGATCGCGTCCGACGAGTGCGACACGTGCGCCGGCCGCAGCCATGCCTTGCGCGATGCCAAACCCGATGCCGCTCGCGCCACCGGTGATGACGGCTACCTTTTCCGAAAGATCGAACATGCCTGTCTTCGTACGAACCTGTCGATATGGTAAGGCCGTCAGCATAGCCGCGCCCCGTGCGGTACGGGGCGCGTGAAATCGCGATATTTTCGAAGGCGGAGCATGCGTTTTTAGAATGCTCGAGTTCTCGGCTTCGATGCGTCAGACGCTGCCGCTTTTCTTCAAGCGCATTGCGCTGACGATGCATCCGAGCAGTGCGCAGGCGCCGCCCAGGCCTACCGCCATGCGCGATCCCGATGCAGGCCACCAATGAAAACATCGGGCGACCAGCCCGGCTCCGAGTGTCTGCCCCATCAGCCGCGAGATGGCCACGATGGCGCTTGCGCCGCCGCTGCGCGCGGTAGCCGCACCGCTCATGATTTCTCGCATGTTCGGCGACTGGAACATTCCGAACCCGATCCCGCACACGCCGAGACGGGCGGCGATTCCCCAGCTGGACACGCCGGTGCTCATCGTCGCGAGCGACGCCATCCCGAGCGTCAGGAGGGCCAGCCCCACACTGCAGAGCAACCCGGATGGATAGCGATCGCTGAGCGGGGCGACGACGATCGCCATGACGGCCACGAGCAGAGGCCATGCGGCGATCACGAAGCCGGTTCTGGTGACCGGCATGCCAAAGGCGCCTTGAAGGAGGAACGGCAGGGAAACCAGCGCCAGCGACTGGGTGGCGAACGCGCAAATGGACGTCAGCGAAGACAGTCTCACGACCCGGATCGCCATGAGATCGACTGCGAGCATCGGCGCGGGATGGCCGCGCTGCTTGCGCATCAGCACTACGGCGCATGCGAGCGACGCGAGCATGCAGAGGATCGCCGGGAGGCTTCCGCCGCCGTTCTCCAGCATGCAGACGCCGAACATCAAAAGCCCGAGGAATGCGGTGCACAACGCGGCAGAGACTGATTCGAAGCGATGCCTTCCACCGGCGACATCCGGAAGATAAAGGGCTGCGAGCCCGATTGCCGCCGCGGCGACAGGCACGTTGACGCGAAACAGCCAGTGCCAGCTCGCGAACGCGAGGATCGACGAGGCGACGACCGGGCCGAGCGTGAAGCCGATGGCGACGACCAGAGCGTTCGTACTCAGGCCGCGCCCGAGCCTCGTTGGCGGATGGATGTGACGAATGAATGCGGCGATGACACTCATGATCGCGGCCGCGCCCACACCTTGCATCGCGCGTCCGGCGACGAGCAGCGCGAGCGTCGATGCGCCGCCGCAGATCGCCGACGCGATACCGAACAGTGCGAGGCCTCCTGTGAATACCCGTCGGTATCCCATGGACTCGCCGAGCGCGGCAAACGGCAATAGCGTCGCGATCATCGCAATCTGGTACGCGTTGGTCACCCAGATGATCGTCGCGTCGCTCGCTTGCAGATCCACGGCGATTTCAGGGAGCGCCGTGTTTGCGATGGTCGTGTCGAGTGCCGCAAGAATGGCTGCCGTCATCAGGGCGGCCATGCACATGCGTCGCCGTGCGTTCGACACCATGTCCTCTTGCGCGACGGCCTCGGCCCGAGCCGGATTCGAAGTCGTGCGCGCCTGCTCGTCCAGCATCGTGCTCGTATTCATTTCACGCGCCATGTCCAGTTGAAATCGTCTGCGACCACGCCGCGCTGGATGCCCACCAGCTCGTCTCGCAGCGTGTCGGCGAGCGCTCGCCCCGGAATCCGGAATTCGCCGTCCTCGAACCGCACCGTGCCGATCGATGCGATCACGGCCGCGGTTCCGCACGCGAATGCCTCGGTCAGGCGGCCGGTTGCGGCGTCTGCCCGCCATCGATCGAAGGCGTAGGGGCGTTGTTCGACGTCGAGCCCTCGCTTCCTCGCAATGCGGATGAGGGAGTCGCGGGTGATACCCGGCAGAATCGTGCCGAGCGGAGGGGTGACCAGCACGCCGTCCACAACGAAGAAGACGTTCATTCCGCCGAGTTCCTCGATCCAGCGCCCTTCGGCGGCATCGAGAAATACGACCTGGTCGCAGTCGTGACGGTGCGCTTCCGCCTGCGCGATCAAGCCCGCCGCATTTCGCCGCGCCCGTGCCGCCTTTGGCCGCGCGCGTGTAGTGCTCCGAGACCCAGACCGCGATGGATTCTGCGCCGCCCTTGAAGTAGGCGCCGGCCGGACTGGCGATCACGCAGAACGTGAACCGGTTGGCCGGCCGCACGCCGAGGAACGACTCGGAGGCGAACATGAAAGGGCGCAGGTACAGGCTCGTGCCTTCACCCTTCGGAACCCAGGCGCCGTCCACGCGGAGCAACTGCTCGAGTGCTTCGACGAAGACAGCTTCCGGAATGGACGGCATCGTCATTCGGGTGGCCGAGGCGTTGAAACGGCGAGCGTTGTCCTCGGGCCGGAACAAGGCCACCGTCCCGTCCGGTTGCGCATAGGCTTTCATGCCCTCGAAGATTTCCTGCGCGTAATGCAGGACGGCAGATGCGGGATCGAGCGAGAACGGCTCACGAGGGCGAACCCTGGCGTCGTGCCATCCGTCTTCGCGGGTCCACTGGATCGTCACCATGTGGTCGGTAAACACCGTGCCGATCCTGGGCGCGCGTAGCGCTTCCTCGCGTGCTGCCGCCGAGGCGGGATGGATTGTCGACGTGGTCGAGAATTGCATGTTGGACACTTGAATCGTGAAGCCGGGGTTGGAACGGAGTGGCGGGGCGTCGCCGCCACGCCGGAACGCCGTGCGAGGCACGGAACAGTCGTCATGCTCCTCCGCCGGTCATTGCGCGTCCAATATCGTTTCGTCCTGGATTGATACATAATCCGTATCATGGATCTCCGCAGACTCAGATACTTCGTGGTTCTGGCCGAAACCCTCCACTTCGGCCGCGCGGCGTTGCGCCTGAATATCGCGCAGCCGCCTCTCAGCCATCAGATCCGCGTGCTCGAGGAAGAGCTCGGCGCGCGCCTGTTCGATCGGAGCAATCGTCACGTCGAGCTGACGGCGGCGGGCCTCGCACTGCTGCCGGAAGCGCGCGCGTTGCTGGCGCAAGCGGAGAAGGCCAGCACCATCGCGGCACGGGTCGAACGCGGCGAGCTGGGGGAGTTGCGAATCGGCTTCACCAGCGCGGCGGCGCTGACGCACGTGATTCCGCGCCTGATATTTGCATATCGTCGCGACTGGCCGGGGGTGCGGCTGAGTATCCGGGAACTGACGACGCAGGGGCAGTTGACGGCAATGCTTGAGCGCCGCCTCGACTTTGCGTTCGTTCGCGGCACGGTTGCCCCCGATTTGCCGTCGGCGTTCGGGACGGTGCGCCTGTTTGAAGATGCCTTTGTTGCCGCGCTCCCGCCCGAGCACCGATGCGCCGATGGCACAACTCCGCTGTCCGTCAAGGCGCTGGCCGACGAGCCGTTCGTCATGTATCCGGCGGACAGCGGCACGGGCGCGTACGAACAGGTCATGTCGATGTGCCGGCATGCGGGCTTCGCTCCCAATGTCGTTCAGGAGGCGATATCCGCCGCGACGATGGTCGGTCTGGTGGCGGCCGGGCTGGGTGTGGCGCTGGTGCCCGAATCGTTCCAGCGCATCGAAGCGACGGGCGTGGTCTTTCGTCCGTTGCGCGACAGCCAGGCCAGGTCGGCGATGTGGCTGGTGTTCCGCGCCGACGAAGTCTCCGTGCGCGAAGCGGCGTTTCTGGCGCTCGCCGGCGTCGTCAAAAAGCCGGGGCGTTCCTCGCGGTAGGGGCTTGGGTTGCGGCGCGGCAGTCTGTTGGCGTGGCCGTAATTGCCGATCGCCTTTCTGATCAAGGCAGTCGCTCGAGCGTGCCGACTCCGGCGGTGACGAGCGGCAGAAGCCGGCCGAACCCGGAACCCCGCCGACGGCCATCGCCCGATCGCGCCAGCCGGGCCCCGGACTACCGTACCGTAGTCAATCTTCCACCGATTTCCACCGATCGCCGACGTCCGGAGCGCAATATCCGGGAAGTCTCCCGGGATCTTGCCCGACCCGACGCACCGGACGATCCGGAACCAACCGCGTCCCGCCCGCTGTCCGCCATTCGCCAAAACCCGCGCGGAGCGACGCCACGCGTTCCTCCTCGCACCGGCAGCGCGCCTCTCGGCCCGTTGCGCTGTCGCAATCGTCAAGATCCGCGTCGCATGCGGATAAAACCTGCCCGCTCGCCTCGCCGTTAACCCGTTCGCACCCCATGCGTCGCGCAGGGCGACGCGGCGCGCGTCTTTCGTGATCCGGAATCCACATCCGCCGCTGGCCGTGTCCGGCCGGCGCAAGGGAACGTCATGCGAAAACAACTCACTATCCGTGGTGGACTCGTCGCGACCATCGCGGGCTATACCGCGCTGCTCGTGCTGGTGGTCGGCGCATGCATCGCGGCGCTGTACCTGGGCAACGCGTCGCTCGAAGCGATGTACCGCGACGACACGGCATCGCTGCTGCACCTGAAGACCAGCTCGGAGCGGATGCTCGTCCTGCGCGAACGGATGAGCGACGTCGCGCAGATCGTCAGCGCCGGCCAGTCGGGCAAGGAGCAGGGCGCGCAACTCCACACGCTCCTGAAGCAGGGCAACGACGAACTGGACGCCTATGCGCGCCTGCACACGCGCGACGCCGACGAGCAGGCGCTGTTCGACACGCTGCAGAATCGCCGGCGTGCGTTGCTCGACCGCGTGTTCCTGAAGGCGCTCGCACAGCTCGACGGCGACGACGCGTTCGGCTTCCTCGACACGCAGCGCACCGCGCCGCCCGCGCTGTTCGCCGCCTATCAGGACGCGATCGATGCGCTCGAATCGTTCCAGGTCGCACGCCAAAAGGCGCGCTACGACGCGGCCGGCGTTCATTTCCACCGGATCGTGTGGGGGATGGCGGCGGTCGCGGCGCTGGCGATCCTGATCGGATTCGTCGCGCAGCGCCTGCTCGCGAAGGCGATCATCGAGCCGATCAATCTCGCGGTGGGCCAGTTCGACAAGATCTCGAAAGGCGACCTGACCGGCACGGTCGTCATTTCCGGCGAAAACGAAATGGCCTATCTGCTGAATGCGCTGAAGCGGATGCAGGACGGCCTGGTCGACACCGTGAACGAGGTGCGCGCGAGCACCGAGACGATCGTCGGCGACGTGCGCACGATCGCGAGCGGCAACGTCGACCTGTCGGCGCGCACCGAGCAGCAGGCCGTATCGCTGCAGCAGGCGGCGGCGAGCGTCGAGCAACTGACGGCGGCCGTGCGCCAGAACGCGGACAACGCGCGCGACGCGCGCACGTACGTCGAGGGCGCGGCCGGGATCGCATCGCGCGGCGGCGAGGCGATGCAGCGCGTCGTCGAGACGATGTCGGCGATTTCGCACAGCTCCGCGCGGATTTCCGGCATCGTCGGCGTGATCGAGAGCATCGCGTTCCAGACCAACATCCTCGCGTTGAACGCCGCCGTCGAAGCCGCGCGCGCGGGCGAGCAGGGGCGCGGCTTCGCGGTCGTCGCGACCGAGGTTCGCGGGCTCGCGCAGCGTTGCGCGGCGGCGGCGAAGGAGATCCGCGACCTGATCGGCAATGCCGCGCGACGTGTCGAGGACGGCAGCGGCCTGGTCGCGCTGGCCGGCTCGGCGATGACCGAACTCGTGTCGGCGGTCGAGCGCGTCAATGCGATCGTGGGCGAAACCAGCCATGCGTTCGAGGAACAGTCGTCGGGCATCGAGCAGGTGAACGCCGCGGTCATCCAGATGGAGCAGGCGATGCAGCGCAACGCCGCGCTGGTCGAGGAGGCGGCCGCCGCGGCGCTGTCGCTCGACGCGCAGGGCGTGCGGCTGAGCGCGGCGGTCGCGCAGTTCCGCTTGCATGACGAGGCCGTCGTGTGACGCACGGGCGTTCGCGGCCGCACGCGGCCGTCGGTGACGGCGGCGCGGCGAGGTCGGCCGGCGCCGGCCCTGCGCCCGGTTGCGCGCATGTTCTCCACAGGGTTATGCACGGAAATTGTGGATAACTCGGGGGCGGCAAGGGCGGCGCCTGTCGCAATCCGACATCGCGCGTCGTGAATTGCTTTGCGGGAATGATCGTTTCGTGGCCGTCGCGCAAGGGAATAGCATGACGATTTCCGTCGATCGGCCGTCGCATGCGAGGCCGATCATTGCGACCGTACCGGCCCGAACATGACGACACTGAACGACTACCTCGAACAGAAGCGCGACGCGTGGCTCGCGAAAAAGGATGCCGCCCGCAACACGCCGGATCTGAAGGCCACGCCGCTGAAGGCGACCGTGCGCGCGCTGGGCCGCAGCGGCGTGCGCGAAATCCGCATTCGCGATTTCCAGGTGATCAGCGACAGCCCGCCCGATTTCGCCGGCTACAACCTCGGGCCGGCGTCGCCGGAGCTGCAACTCGGCGTACTGGGCAGTTGCCTGACGCACATCACGCTGATCCAGGCCGCGGAGCGGGGCCTGAAGATCGACGCGATCGAAGTCGAGGTGACGGGCGACCAGCATCCGCTCGCGCAGCAGCCGGGCTTCGAGCATGTGCCGATCTTCCCGCACAACCTGCGCTACACGCTCGATATCGTGTCGCCCGAATCGCCGGAAACGATCCGGGCGCTGCATCGGGCGGTCGAGGCCGTGTGCCCGATCTTCAACCTGCTGAGATTGCCGCAGACGATCGAAAGCGAGCTGCGGCACACGCACGGCTGAAGCGCGCAGGTGCGCCGGCGCGTCGGGTCGCGCCGCCTTTCCGGCCGGCGCGATCGCCGCGCATCCGTCACCCGATTCGCGCGGCCTGCCGAACGATCGTCCCCCGGCCGGCGAGCCGTGCGGCCCGCCGCCGGCTGGCCGTCACGCGCAGGCGGCCACGCGTTCGGCGTCGCGCTTGACCTGCTCGATGTCGCGGAACTGCGCGGCCGGATGCGCGTCGGGCAGCCGCGCCGACTCGCCGAACAGCTTCTCGCGCAGCGTGCCCGGCGCATAGGCGGTCGGGTACACGCCGCGCCGCTGCAGCTCCGGAACGAGGTGACGCACGACATCCTCGAAGGTTTCGTGCGCCACCGCGTACGCGAGGTTGAAGCCGTCCACGTCGGTGGCGGCGACCCATTCCTGCAGGATGTCGGCGACGGTCGACGCCGACCCGACGAACACCGGGCCCAGGCCGCCGATGCCGCCCCAGGCGGCCAGTTCACCGATCGTCCACGCGGTGTCGCCGCCCGACAGGTGCTCGACCGCCGACACGATCGCATTCGTCTCGACGCGCCTGACGGGATCGTCCGGCGCGTACTGGCCGAAGTCGATGCCGGTCCAGCCGGACATGAACACCAGCGAGCCGTCGTACGACACGTAGTTGCGATACTCGTCGAACTTGGCCTGCGCCTTCTCGTCGGTTTCGTCGACGATCACGGTGACGAGGTTGTAGATCAACACCTTGGCGGCGTCGCGCCCCGCGGCGGCGGCCTGCGCGCGCACGTCGGCGACGTAGCGCGCGAGCAGCGCGCGGGTCGGCGCGGCGACGAACACGCATTCGGCGTGCTGCGCGGCGAACGCCTTGCCGGGGCCGGACGCGCCCGCCTGGAACAGCACCGGTGTGCGCTGCGGCGACGGTTCGCACAGGTGGTAGCCGGGCACCTCGAAGAAGCGGCCCTTGTGGCCGATCTCGTGCACTTTCTCCGGATGCGTGAACACGCGGCCGTCGCGATCGCGGACCACCGCGCCGTCCTCCCAGCTGCCCTCGAACAGCTTGTACAGCACCTCGATGTATTCGGCCGCGACCGCGTAGCGATCGTCGTGGGTGCGCAGGCCGTGATCGCCGACGTTCTTCGCGCCGCTTTCGAGGTAGGACGTGACGATGTTCCACGCGAGCCGGCCCTTCGTGTGATGGTCGGCGGTCGACAGCCTGCGTGCGAACGTATACGGGTGCTCGAACGTCGTCGACGCGGTGATGCCGATGCCGAGATGCTCGGTGGCCATCGCGATCGGCGCGGCGAGCTGCAGCGGATCGTTGACCGGAATCTGCGCGGCCTGGTGCAGCGCGTGATAGTTGCTGCCCTTGTAGACGTCGTAGTAGCCGATCACGTCCGCGATGAAGATCGCGTCGAAGATCCCGCGTTCGAGCACGCGGGCGAGGTCGGTCCAGTAGTCGAGGTCCTTGTACTGCCACGACCGGTCGCGCGGATGGGCCCACAGTCCGGGCGACTGGTGGCCGACGCAGTTCATCTCGAACGCATTGAAGCGAATGGTCTTGCTCATCGGGCCGCTCCCGTTTCCGTTTCCACCGGCGCGCCCGGGCCGTTGCCGACCTGCCAGACGAACGGCGGCGTGCGCCCGTTGATGACCCAGTCGCCGACGATCCGCGCCTTGTAGACGAGCGGGTTGTGCGACGCCACGGTGCGCGCGTTGCGCCAGTGGCGGTCGAGCGCCGTCGTGCTGCGGGTCGCGGAAGCGCCGAGCGCGTCGAACAGGCGCGTCGCCGCGCGCAGCACGAGTTCGGACACGACGAGCTGGCTCTGCGCGGATTCGATCTCGGCCGCGACGTTGGCGTCGTGCTCGGCCGCCGCGTCGCCGCCGAAGCGCGCCTCGTAGGCCTGTTGCAGCGGCTGCGCGGCGCGCAGCGCGAGGGCGTCGGCCGCATAGGCCCATGACGCGATCTCGCCGATCACCTGCTGGAGTTGCGCGTCGTCGCCCGCGCGCGGCGCGTTGCCGTGGCTGTACACGCGGGTGCGGCGGCGGACCAGGTCGCCCGCGTCGCGCACGATCGCGCGGCCGATGCCGGCCAGCGTCGCGACGTGGAAAAGCTGGTAGAACGCGGTCTGGTATTTGAAGCGTCGTGCGAAGTCGAGCACGTCCCGCGCGTCGACCGTCGCATCCTCGAAGCGCGTGGTGCCGCTGCCGGTCGTCGTCTGTCCGAAACCGTCCCAGTCGTCCTCGCGGATCACGCCGGGCTGTGCGGTCGCGACCGCGACGATCACGTCGCTGCCGTCGTCCGCGCGTTGCGCGAACACGTCGATCCAGTCGGCGAACAGGCTGCCGGTGCTGTAGAACTTCCGGCCGTTCAGCACGAGCCGGCCGTTCCTTTCCGAGACCTTCGTGATGGTCTGGCCGAGCGTCACGTCGCCGGTTTCCGTCCACGCATTGCCGACGAGCTGGCCTTGCGCGAAGCGGCGGAACCATGTCTCGCGGTCGGCGCTCGGCGGCGCGTTCAGCCAGTCCTCGACGAACGCGAAGTGCCCGCGCAGCGCCTGCGGCAGATTGGAATCGGCGGCGGCGAGTTCGGTCAGCAGCCGGAACAGCTGCGGCAGCGACGCGCCGGCGCCGCCGTCGCGCACCGGCAGCCGCACCGCGCCGAAGCCGGCGGCCTTCAGCCAGCCGATCGCCTCGTGCGGTAGTTCGCGGCGGCGCTCGCGTTCCGCGGTGCCGGCCGCGATCCGTTCGAAGATCGGCCTGAAGCGCCCGGCCAGCGCGTCGTAATCGGTGCCGGTGGAAAGTTCGGATGCTGCGTGAGACGAAGTCATGCGGTGGTCCTTGATGGCGGGGCCGTCGATGCCGGCAGGCCAGTATAGGAAGCGCCGTGCTGACGATCCAATAACGGATTCGTACATCGTTATCGCCGCGGGGCATTACGCGGGCGAGGCGGTGCGCGATCGATGCTGCGACGTCGATCGCGCTGCTGATGCGCGGTTGTAGCGGGGTTGCGTACGGGCGGCATGCCGCATCGTTTGTCATCCGAAGGAATATCGTTGTGCGAATCGCTCGGTTTGCCCGCGCGCGGGGCGCTGCTAGATTGCGTGTTCCCGTTACTCAGCAGGAGAGCCCGATGTCAGAGACGAGCGCCACGATTCAGGAACCGCCGGCCGATACGAAAGCGCAGGCGGCCCGCGTGATCGCCGACGACGCGCAGGCCATCGAGGCCGCGCATGCGCTGGCGCAGCGGCTCGCGCAAGGCGCGGCCGAACGCGACCGGGAGCGCCGGCTGCCGCGCGACGAGATCGAATGGTTCTCGCAGTCGGGGCTGTGGGCCATCACCGTGCCGAAGGCATACGGCGGCGCGGGCGTGTCGCATGTGACGCTGACGGAGGTCGTGAAGATCGTTGCGGCAGCCGATCCGTCGCTCGGGCAGTTGCCGCAGAATCATTTCGGGCTGGTCGACGTGATCGCGCTGACCGGCACCGACGCGCAGAAGCGCCATTTCTTTTCCGAGGTGCTGAGCGGCAAGCGGTTCGGCAACGGCTTCTCGGAGAAGGGCACGAAGCACGTGCTCGACCTGAAGACGCGCGTGCGCCGGGACGGCGACGATTTCGTCGTCGACGGCACCAAGTTCTATTCGACCGGGGCGCTGTTCGCGCACTACGTGCCGGTGCTCGGCCTCGACGACGAGCGCCACGCGTGGCTCGCATATATCCGCCAGCCGGCGCCGGGGCTGGCCGTGATCGACGACTGGTCGGGCTTCGGGCAGCGGACCACGGCGAGCGGCACGGTGGTGCTCGACAACGTGCGCGTGCCGGCCTCGCACGTGCTGCCGGCCCAGCGCGTGTCGGACCTGCCGACGCTGAACGGCCCGCTGTCGCAGATCATCCAGGCCGCGATCGACGCGGGCATCGCCCGGGCCGCGCTCGACGACACGCTGGCGTTCGTCCGCACGCGCACGCGGCCGTGGGTCGACAGCGGCGTCGAGCGGGCGGCCGACGATCCGTTGACGATCCGCGAGATCGGCCACCTGCATATTCAGCTGCATGCGGCGGAGGCGCTGCTCGAGCGCGCGGCGCGCACGCTCGACGAGATCGCGGCGCGGGGCGACGTGACCGAGGACGACGTCGCGCGCGCGTCGGTGGCGGTCGGGGAGGCGAAGGTGCTGACGACCGAGATCGCGCTGCTCGCGGGCGAGAAGCTGTTCGAGCTGGCCGGCACGCAGGCGACGCTGGCCGAGCACAATCTCGACCGGCACTGGCGCAACGCGCGCACGCATACGCTGCACGATCCGGTGCGCTGGAAATATCACCTCGTCGGCAACTACTACCTGAACGGCGTGCGTCCGGCCCGCCATGCGTGGAACTGAGCCGCCGGCGACTCCACCCTCAAGGCGCGGCGACGGCAACGCCCGCCGCCGCAGCAGCCGGGTTCGTCGACGCGATCGTGGATGAACCCGCCGATGCCGTCGAAGCGCAGCCGCCGGATTTCGCCGGGGTGAACGCCGCGACGTTCTCGAAGGAGCCGGCGGTGCAATCCGGCAGCGGCCTCGCCGCGAGGCCGGTCATTGCGGCGATTCGGGCAGCGTGTATTCGAAGCGGTAGGCATGACGGCCGTTGTCGACGTCGATGGTCATCGAGCCGGCGAGCCCCAGCAACGCCCCTGTGCCGGAATCGGGCACGACGGTGATCGACTGCCGCGGCTGCCCGCGGGTCATCGTGGCACTGTGCTGCAGGACGAAGCTGCCGTGGCGGCCGCCGAGCGCGCCTTGCACCGTTTCCATCGCCACATAGCCGGCGGAGCCCTGCACGTCGCTGCGAAACGCGAGCATCTCTCCGTGGCTGACGGCTTCCAGATCGCCGTGAAACTGCTTGTCGAGCGACATGCGGCCGAGCCCGCTAGCGCCCGCGACGGGACTCAGGGGTTCGGGATTCAGCTTCACTTCAAACGGTCCGTTGGCCAGCAAGGTCATGGCGGCGCTCCTCGTCGAATGGGCATGCCGCACTATAAGCCAACCGGGTTCCGCCCGAGGTGACGGTTCGACCGATGCGAACGCGTCGCCGCCGGGCGCCGCCGTGGCTTGCTTTTTCTCGCGGCGCCTGGGGGATAATCGGCATCCCGTCCCCGACGCGTTCATTCATGACTCTCCCCGCTTTCGCACCCTTTCAGGATCTGGCCAGGACCCTGCTGGCTCACTGGAACGACACCCACGACGACGGCGCTCACGACACGTCGCATCTGCAACGCGTGTGGAAGAACGCGGCCGCCATCCAGGCCGAAGAGGGCGGCGACGCTGAAGTGCTGCTGGCGGCGACGCTGCTGCACGACTGCGTGGCGGTGGAGAAAAATTCTCCGCTGCGCGCGCAGGCATCGCGGCTGGCGGCGGAAAAGGCCCGGCAGGTGCTGACGTCGCTCGGCTGGCCCGACGCGAAGATCGACGCGGTCGCGCATGCGATCGAGGCGCACAGTTTCTCGGCCTGCATCGCGCCGCTGACGCTGGAGGCCAAGGTGCTGCAGGACGCCGACCGGCTCGACGCGATCGGGATGGTGGGCGTCGCGCGATGCTTCTATGTCGCGGGCCGGATGGGCAGCGCGCTGTACGATCCAGACGATCCGCATGCCGAGAGACGGGCGCTCGACGACACGCGATTCGCCGTCGATCACTTCCGCACGAAGCTGCTGAAGCTGTCGACCGGTTTCCAGACCGTCACCGGCACCCGTCTGGCGCTGGTTCGGCGCGATCGGTTGCACCGCTTTCTGGAAGAGTTTTCCGACGAAATCTGATGGCGCCGGCGCGGCCTGCGGATACCGTCGTCATCCGATGCACCCGGTGCGATGCGCAGCGATGCGACGTTTCTCAAGAGGATCGAACCATGAAGATCGTTTCCGGGCCCCTGAGCATGTTCGGTGCGAAGGTCGAGATTGCCGCGCACGAGAAGGGCATCGATTTCGAGCGGGTGATGGCGCCGTTCAGCCAGCTTCGCGGCTACGAGCCCAGGCATCCGGACGTGGTGCGCATCAATCCGAAGCGGCAGGTGCCGGTATTGATGGACGGCGATCTGGAGATATTCGACTCCACGCAGATCTTCGAATATCTCGAGGACCTGCAGCCCGATCCCGCGCTGTGGCCGGCGGGACCGGCGGCGCGCGCCGTGGCGCGCCAGCTCGAACATGGCAGCGACGAGGTCTATTTTCCGCACATCGTCCGGCTGATGGGCCTGGAACGGACGCCGGACGACCCGGCGGCGCAGGCCGCGCGCGCGGCAGCGGCGCAGTACTACCTGCGCATGGAGCAGGTGCTCGGGGAGCGTGCATTTCTGGCCGACACGTATTCCTACGCCGACATCGCGTTCTACATGGCGCAACTGTTCGGCGCGCGCAAGGGCGCGCCGATGACGGACGAGACGCCCCGCCTGCTCGCGTGGCGCGACCGGATGACGGCCCGGCCCGCCGTGTGGAAGGTCGCCGGCGCGATGGCCGGATATCTTGCGTCGATCGGGGAGGCGGTGCCCGGTTTTCTTCGTGCGCGTGGCTAGCCTCCGTGCGGACGCAATCCGACTTGCTCCTCTATTCGGACCCTTGACCTTGAAGTCGACTTCAAACTTAGAGTGCCTGCTGACGGCGGTGCATCAGCAGGCTTCGGGTGTTGCCTGCCACGGTCGATCATCGACGAGGGGCAACCAGCATGGACAGACGTTTCACTCAGGTCGAATTCGGGCCGCACAAGGTCGACGTGCCCGAGGGCGGGTACTACGACCGGTTCCGGATGAATCCGGACCTGAACGAGGTGGCGCGCGATCCCGCCGCGGGGAACATCGATTTTTTCCGCCGGATTCCGAAGCGCCAGGTCATGTCGCGGGTCGGTCCGACCTGGGCGCCGAACTTCTACTACCGCTCCAGCAGCATTCAGCTCCTGTTCCTGGCGCCGCTCGAACGGCTGCGGGCCACGCTGCCGGCGCCGCTCGAACCGCTGCGCGCGCTGCCCGGCCACGGGCTGGTCGCGCTGACCTTCTTTTCGTATTCCGTCTGCGACAACGATCCCTATGACGAAGTGTCGGTCGCGGTGGTCATCCGCCGGCCCGGCGCGACGGGGTCGCACGCGCTCGAGCTGATCGACTCGATGCGACGCCGGAGCTTCGTCGCGCACGTGCTGGCGCTGCCGGTCAGCACGGAAATCGCGCGGGTGCGCGGCGTCCACGGTTATCAGTTGCCCAAGTGGCTCGCCGATATCGACGTGAACCTCGGCGCGGTCGCCAGCGCCCGCATTGCGGGCCCGGGCGGCCGGCCGGACCTGAGCCTGAGCGTACCGCTGCCGGCGCTGACCGAGGCCGCGCCCCAGTCCCGCCTGGGCACGACGACGATGATCAATCGCATCGACGGCGAATGGCATCAGTCGACGGTGCAGACCAATACGCTCTCGTTCGCCCAGCGCCTGTTGCCGCGCAACGTCGAGCTGGTGCGGCACGGCGGCCCGCTGAGCCAGCTGCTCGACGGGCTCGGCGCATCCACCGTCCTGCGTCTCGACGTGGTGAAGGACGCGCAGCTGGTCCTGAACCTGCCGACTCCGCTGAAGGGATTCGATGAACCCGGAACGCCACGCTAACCCCGCGGATGTCTACGCCACGCCCGCGCCGAAGGAATCGTCCATGACCCAGCCGACCCACGATCTCGTCGTATTTGGCGCCACCAGCTTCGTCGGGCAGATCCTGGCCCGCTACCTGTCCGAGTACCTGTCGGGCGCCGGCGAGACGCTGCGCTGGGCCATCGCCGGCCGCTCCGAAGCGAAGCTCCGGCAGGTCAGGGAAACGCTGGGCGCGGCCGGACAGTCCGTGCCGATCGTCGTCGCCGACGCGGCCGATGACGCGCAGCTTCGCGCGCTCTGCGCGCAAACGCGGGTGGTCGTGTCCACCGTCGGCCCCTACGCGCTTTACGGCGAGCCGCTGGTCAGGATCTGCGCGGAAACCGGCACCGACTACTGCGACCTGACCGGCGAGACGCAGTGGATCAAACGGATGATCGAGAAGTACGAGCCGGCGGCCCGGCGATCCGGCGCGCGCATCGTCCATTGCTGCGGCTTCGATTCGGTGCCGTCGGACCTGGGCGTGTTCTTCCTGCAGCAACAGGCGCGGCGGCAGTGGGGCGCGCGGGCCGCGCAGGTGAAGATGCGCGTGAGGACGCTGAAGGGCGGCGCGTCGGGCGGCACGGTGGCGAGCGTGATCAACGTCGTTCGCGAAGCGGCGGCCGACCCGGCATTGCGCCGGGAACTGCTCGATCCTTATTCGCTGTGCCCGAAGGGGCACGGCTTCACGGTGCGCCAGCATGCGGTGCGGTCGGCGGAATTCGATCGCGACTGCGACGCGTGGATCGCGCCGTTCGTGATGGCGGCGATCAACGAGCGGGTGGTGCATCGTTCCAATGCGCTCGCGGACGATGCGTACGGCAGCCGCTTCAGCTACGACGAAGCGGTGATGACGGGCGCGGGCCTCAAGGGCCGCCTGACCGCGCTGGCGATGGTGGCCGGCCTCGGCGCGTTCATGGTGGGCGTCGTCATCGGGCCGGTGCGCGGCCTGATGGAGCGCTTCCTGTTGCCGAAGCCCGGCGAGGGGCCGAGTGTCGAGGCCCAGCAGGCCGGCCGCTACGATCTGCGCTTTTTCGGGCGCGCCGACGACGGACGGACCGTGCGCGTGAAAGTCACCGGCGATCGCGATCCGGGCTACGGCTCCACCGGCAAGATGCTCGGCCAGGCCGCGATCAGCCTCGCGCTGGATTGCGTCGCCGACGGCGTCAAGACCGGACGCGGCGGCGGCTTCTGGACGCCCGCGACGATGTTCGACGAACGGTACATCGAGCGTCTGGTTCGCCATGCGGGGCTGCGGTTCGAGGTCGTCTGAGCGCGCGTGCCGTTCGTCGTTCAAGGACGCTGCCGTCGCGCATCCCGCCCGCGAATGCGATGGACGAAGGCGACGGCGCCGCCTCCGCGCGTGACGAACGGGTGTCGCGCCGGACGGCCTGCTCCCGGGGCGGCGGCCGTCACGTCGCGTCGCATCACATCACGTCAAAGAAGCGCGACGACCTGTTCGGCGGTCGCCTTTGCGGATTGCGGATTCTGGCCGGTGACCAGGCGGCCGTCGACGACGACGTTCGACGTGAACGGCAGCAGCGCCTTCTCGTAGCGCGCACCGCGCTCCTGCATCTGCTGCTCGACGTTATAGGGCACCTTCTTCGCCACGCCGGCGAGGATTTCCTCCACCCACGAATAGCCGGTGATCCGGCGTCCGGCGACCAGCAGCGAGCCGTCCGACAGCTTCGTGTTCAGCAGCCCGCAGTAGCCGTGGCAGACCGACGACACGATGCCGCCGCGTTCGTAGATCTCGCGGGTGAGCCGCTGCAGGCCCGCGTCGTCCGGGTAGTCCCACATCACCGCGTGGCCGCCGGTGAAGTAGATCGCATCGAAATCGGCCGGATCGATCTCGTCGGGGCGCGCCGTGGTGGCGAGCAGCGTCGCGTTGGCCTGGTCGGCGCGCCACGCCTTCGCGGCGGCGTCGGCATGCGGCCATTTGAGCGAGCGCGGCTCCAGCGGCGACACGCCGCCCTTCGGGCTCACGAGCCGCTGCTCGTAGCCGTGCGCCGCGAAGATGTGATGGGCATGCGTCAGCTCGGACAGCCACAGGCCGGTCGGTTGCGACGGATCGGCGTAGTGCGCGACGTTGCTGACGACGTGAAGGATACGCTTGGTCATGATGCGGTTCCCGGTTGATCGGCCAAGGGCGGACGTCTGCGACGCGCCGCCGGATTGTCGGATGGCAGTACCCATACCCATGGCCTCGATACGCTGCCGAGGCAAACCATAACCTTCAAGTTAAATCGAAGGTCAAGCGTCTTTCGTGCGGGCCGTCGGCGCGTGCCCGTCGGGCAGCACGAGGCCGTCCAGCAGCGTCGCCAATGCATCCTCGATCGCATGATCGCCGACCTTCTCGCGCACCAGGCGCCCGTCGATCGCGAGCATCGTCAGGCCATGCAGGTGCGCCCAGCAGGCGGTCGCCTGGCCGAGCGCCGGACGCGGGCGGATCGTGCCGGCGCGCTGGCCGCACTCCAGGAGGTCGACCACCAGCAGGAACGGCGCCTGGACGCGCGGATCGAGGTGGATGTCCGAAGGCTCCCCGGCGTCAGCGGCAAACATCAGCCGGTAGAGGTCCGGGTTGCGCTGCCCGAACGCGAGATGGGCGTACGCGAGCGCCAGCAGCACCGCCGGCGCGTCCGCGGCCGGATCGACGGACGCGGCGAGTTCGTCGCGCAGGCGGTCGAAACCGATCAGCGCCAGTTCGTGAAGCAGCGCGGCCTTGTCCGGGAAATGCCGGTACGGCGCGGAGTGGCTGACGTTCGCCCGCCGCGCGATTTCACGCAGCGTGAACTGCCAGCCTTGTTGCTCCTGCAGCGTGTCGAGCGCCGTGTCGATGATTGCGCGACGCAGATCGCCGTGGTGATAAGCCTTGTGCCCGGTGTCCGCATCCGCGTTCGACGGCATCGTGCTTCTCCTATGTTGACAGGGAAAACATTGTGGGCCTATGATCCGCTGCATGCAAGTTGACAGTGTCTACATCAACGCTCTTTCGTGAGGTGCACCATGGCCGTTTCCGCGGAATCCCGCTCGAGCCTCGATCCGGCGGCGTTGCTGGCCCGCCAGCGCGACGCGTTTGTCGGCGAGGGGCCGCCGAGCCTGCAGCAGCGCAAGGCGCGGCTCGCGCGGCTGCGCGCCGTGGTGCTCGCATATCGCCGCGAAGTGGAGGAGGCGGTCAGCGCCGATTTCGGGCATCGCTCGCGACACGAGACGGCGATCATGGAACTGGTCGGCGTGATCCAGGCGATCGACTACCTGACGCGCAACCTGCGCCGCTTCATGAAGCCGCAGCGCCGGCATGTCGGCCTCCTCTATCGCGCCGGGCACGCCCATGTGGAATATCAGCCGCTGGGCGTCGTCGGCGTGATGGCGCCGTGGAACTACCCGTTCGCGCTGACCTTCATTCCGCTTGCCACCGCGCTGGCCGCGGGCAATCGCGCGATGCTCAAGCCCTCGGAGCTGACGCCGCGCACCAGCGAGGTGATGCGCCGGATGCTCGCGGAGACCTTCGCGAGCGAAGAAGTCGCGGTCGTGCTCGGCGGGCCGGAAATCGGCGCCGCGTTCAGCGGCCTGCCGTTCGATCATCTGCTGTTTACCGGCAGCACGCAGGTGGGCCGCAAGGTCATGAAGGCGGCCAGCGACAACCTGGTGCCGGTGACGCTCGAACTCGGCGGCAAGAGCCCGGCGATCGTCGCGAGGGGGCGCGTCGACGAGCGGTCGGTCTCCAGCATCGTGTTCGGCAAGCTGTCGAACGGCGGGCAGACCTGCGTGGCGCCCGACTACGCGCTGGTGCACGAGGACGACCTGGACGCGTTCGTCACGCAATACGATGCGGCCGTTGCGCGTTTCTACCCGGGCGGGCCGACCAGCCAGGACTACACGTCGATCGTCAGCGACCGGCATTTCGATCGATTGAAAGGGCTCGTCGACGAGGCGCGCAGCAAAGGCGCGCGCGTGATCGAGGCGGGCGTGAACCCGAAGCAGGCGGCCACCCGCAAGCGGACGCTCGCGCCCACGCTGATCGTCGGGGCCGGCGACGATACGGCCGTCATGCAGGAAGAGATCTTCGGGCCGATCCTGCCGGTGCGCACGTATCGCACGATCGACGAAGTCGTCGATTACGTGAATGCGCGCCCGCGGCCGCTTGCGCTGTATTACTTCGGCGCGCGGGACGGCGATTGCGAGACGTTGCTGGCGCGCACCACGTCGGGCAACGTCGGCATCAACAACACGCTGCTGCATGTCGCGCAGGAAGACCTGCCGTTCGGCGGTGTCGGCCCGAGCGGGATGGGCGCGTATCACGGCATCGAGGGGTTCCGCGCGATGAGCCATGCCAAGGGCGTGTTCGTGCAGGGGCGCTGGAACCTGCCGAGCCTGCTGCGCGCGCCGTTCGGCAAGCTCGCGGATCTCTCGCTGGCGGCGCTGCTCGGGCGCAGCCGGGAGCCGGTCGGCGCGCGGGCGGGCTTGAGCACGCGGCGCTGAGCCGGGCGGCCCGTCGGCCCGGCCGCGCCCGGCGGCGGCGCCAGCGCGGGCGTCCGGATCAGCGTCCGCCGCGCGCGATCGCGAGCGCGACGCCGAAGCCCACGAGCAGGCATCCGAAGGTGCGGTCGATCCAGTGGCGCAGCGACAGCAGGCGATCGCGGACGGCCGGCGCGGAGAAGCACAGGGCGACCAGGCTGAACCAGCCGGCGTGCGCCAGCGCGATGAACGCGCCATAGCCGAGCTGCACGATCAGCGGCGTGTCGGGTCGCACGGCCTGCATGAACAGGCTGACGATGAACACCGTGGTCTTGGGGTTCAGCGCATTGGTCAGGAAGCCGGTGCGCAGCGCGGCCAGGTCGGACAGCGGCGCGACCCGGGCGGCGGGTTGCCCGTCGGCGGCCTTCGTCATGAGCATCCTTGCGCCCAGGTAGACCAGGTAGACCGCGCCGATCAGCTTGACGGTATTGAAGAGCCACGGCGATTGCCGGATCAGCAGGCCCACGCCCAGCAGCGTGTAGCTCACGTGGACCGTGACGCCGAGCCCGATCCCGAGTGCCGTGAGCACGCCCGAGCGGCGCGACAGCATCAGGCTGTTGCGCGTGACCATCGCGAAGTCGGGGCCCGGGCTGATCACGGCCAGCAGCGTGATCGTGACTACAACTATCCATTCTGTCATCGTGTCGTCCTTTCGGTCGGTGTCGTCATGGCACAATCGTAGAGACCGTATCCGCCCGGGAAAAGCGATGATTTCTGACCAGAATGGTGAGCTGGATTCACCATCGATCCGTTCGCACCTGCCATCGCTGATGGCCTTGCGCTGCTTCGAGGCGGCGGCGCGTCACGAGCATTTCAGCCGGGCCGCCGACGAGCTGTGCGTGACGCACGGCGCGGTCAGCCGGGCGGTGCGACTGCTCGAGGACGATCTGGGCGTGGCGCTGTTCGAGCGGCGCAGCCGTCGCGTGTTTCTGACCGACGCGGGCCGCAAGCTGGCCCGGGCGGTGCATGACGGGCTGGGGCTGATGCGTCACGCGGCGGACGAATTGCGCGTCGAGGCTGCGCGGGCGCGGCGCTGGGTCCTGTCGTGCGAACCGACGCTGCTGATGCGCTGGCTGATTCCGCGCTGGCCGGATTTCCAGGCGCGGCATGCGGGCGTCGACATTCACCTGGCGGCCGGGGGCGGGCCGTTCTCGTTCGACGGCGGCATCGACATGGCGATTCGTCGCAGCGATTTTGCGTGGCCCGCCGGTTGTCACGCCGAGCCGCTGTTCGCCGAGCGGGTGGGGCCGGTCTGCCGGCCCGACAAGGCCGGTGCGTGGTTTGCCTCGCGTCGCGGCGATTGCACGTTGAAGCCCGATGTGCCGCTACTGCATACGCGGACCCGGCCGGGCGCATGGAAGGAATGGGCCGCGGCGGCGAATCGGCCGGCCGCGGGCGAGCGCGGGCAGCGGTTCGACCATTTCTATTTCAGCCTGCAGGCGGCGGTCGCGGGGCTCGGCGTCGCGATCGGCCCGTGGCATCTCGTTCGCGACGACATCGACAGCGGCGTGCTGGTCGCGCCGATGGGGTTCGTCGACGACGGCTCGCACTATTGCCTGCTGACGCCGGCGCCCATCGCGGACGGCACGGCGCAGGCGGATCTGCTTGCGTGGTTGAGGGCGGCGGCCTGACGAACACGGGGAGACCGGGGCGGCGCGGGCCGCCGTGAGCGCCGCGCAATCCGGGATCGCGTCGGGGTTGCTGAACACCGCGCGGCAGGTGGGCGGCGTGATGGGGGGGGCGCGTTGTTCGGCTTCTTCGTGCGGGCGCCCGGGGCGGCGTCGTTCATCGACGGGGTGGAGCGGGCGTTGCCCGTCTCGGCGCTGCTGCCGGTCGTCGGCGCCGTGACGGCCTGGCGGAACCCCGGGCAGGCGGCGCAGCGCGGGAAGCGGGCTCGCGCGGCGAGCCCGCTGCGTCAATGACCCACGCGATAGACGCGACCGCTATGCACCCCTTCCACGCTGCGGCGATAGGCCAACGCCACGCGCGCGGCCGGCACGCTCTCGCAGCCCGGAAAAAACGGACCGAACCGGTCCATCGATTCCGTCAGGACGGTCGGGCTCACGGCATTGATCCGGATGCCGCGCCGAAAATCGCACGCGGCGGCGCGCACGAAGCCTTCGATCCCGGCGTTCGACGTCGCGGCGTTGGCGCCTTGCGCAACCGGATCGTCGACCGCGATGCCCGAGGTCAGCGTGATCGATCCGCCGTCGGACAGGTAGTGCTGGCCGACCAGCGCGACGCGTACCTGACCCAGCAGCTTGTCCTGCAATCCCCGTTGGAATTCAGCCGTCGTCATCCTTTCGATCGGCGCCAGGATGACATTGCCCGCGGCGGCGACGATCGCGTCGACTCGCCCGATCTTTTCGAACAGCGCATGCACGCTCTCGTCATGGGCGATGTCGACCTGATGGTCGCCCGACGTGCGCCCGACGCGAATGACGGCATGGGTTCCGTCACGCGCCAGCTCATCCGCCACCGCACGGCCGACGTCTCCGCCGGCGCCGATTACAACGATCTTCATGGAACGGCTCCTTGTCGAATTCAGGTTGGAGCGGCCATTGTTCGTCGAATCGGCGCGCCGATAAATGTGCTCTAATTTTCGATACTACTAATCGCCGGTTCGCAATATGGACAAGCTGCGCTCAATGGAAACGTTCGTTGCCGTCGTGGAAGGCGGCAATTTCACCGAGGCGGCGCAGCGGCTCGGAATGTCGGCGGTCATGGTCGGCAAGTACGTGCGCGAACTGGAAGAGCGCCTCGGCGCGCGCATGCTCGAGCGCACCACGCGACGGCAGAGCCTGACGGATGCGGGGCGTGTCTTCTACGACGATGCGAAGCGCGCGCTTGAACACGTGCGACTGGCCGAGACCTCGGTCGAGCGGTTGCGCGCGTCGCCGTCCGGCACGTTGCGCATCAGCGCGCCGCTCACTTTCGGCTCGTGCGTCGTCGCGCCGCTGGCCGCCACGTTCCAGCAGATGTATCCGCTCGTGCGCATCGAGCTGGAGTTGAGCAATCGTGTCGTCGACCTGGTTGACGAAGGGTTCGACCTGGCCATCCGTATCGGTGCGCTCGGCGATGTCGACCTGATCGCGAAGCCGCTGGCCCCGTATCGCATGACGATCTGCGCATCGCCCGGCTACCTCGCGCGGCATGGCCGTCCCGAGACGCCGCAGGACCTGGGCGTGCATCATTGCCTGTCCCACTCGGTATGGAACGGACGTAACGGCTGGAAACTCGCGGGCTGGGACGGGCCGTCGGTGTCGACGGACCCGGTATTCACGTGCGACGACGGCAACGGCCTGCGCATGGCCGCCATCGCGGGCGCGGGATTGCTGCTGCAGCCGGAAGTCCTGGTGGCGCACGATCTGGCGAGCGGGGCGCTGGTGCCGGTGCTGCAAGCCTATCTGCCCGAGCCGCATCCGATCCATATCGTGTACCGGCACGACCGGCGGCCGCTGCCGAAGCTGACCCGCTTCGTCGCGCATCTGCTCGAGCATGCCGCCGAGCGGGACACGTCTCAGGAGGCGCTTTCCGGTTGAGCCTGCCGGGAAGCGGCGCGCTCGCGAGGCGATGCGCGTCGGGCGGCCGGGCGGCGCTTGCCGCCGGCGACGCTACGCGTCCGGCGCCGTGTGGCCCGGGATCGGGGCGGGGCCGGCCATCTCGGTGATCCATTGTTCGAATGCCATCACGGCATCGTCGTCGGCGCGTTCGGCGTTGATCACCAACTCGTAGTCCGGCGCGTGCCACACCGGCGCCGGTATCGGACAGACCAGGCGGCCCGCGGCCAGGTCGCGCCCGATCAGCGGCAGCGACGCGAGCGCGACACCCAGGCCCTCCATCGCACCGGCCAGTTGAAGATAGGTGTGTTCGACCTCGACGTCGCGCATCGGCCGAAGCTCGGAGGCGCCCGCCTCGCGGAGCCAGTGCGACCACGCCGTGCGTGTCGTGGCGGAGTGCAGCAGCGTGTGGTGACGCAGGTCTGCCGCTTCCCGGACGGGATGCCGGTGCAGCAGCGCCGGGCTGCAGGCCGGCAGCCGCACGTCGGCCATCAGGCGCCGCGAGATCACGCCGTCGCCTTCTTCCCGTCCGGCGCGCACGCCGATATCGAAAGCGTGACCGATATAGCGCAATTTGCGCGAGGTCGTGGACAGGCGCAGGTCGATCTCGGGATACCGGGCCTGGAAGTCGCCGAGCCGCGGCAACAGCCAGTTCAGCGCGAAGCTCGGCTGTACGTTCACGCGCACGATACCCGAGACCCGATGCGCGACGCCACGCCGGCGCAGCCGGCCCGCCGTCGCGGCGAGCCGCTCGAACGTGCTGCTCACGTCGTTGAGCAATGCGGCGCCTTCGTCGGTCAGGGCGACGCCGCGTGCGCGACGCTCGAACAGCGGCACCCCGAACCAGTCTTCCAGCAGCCGGATCTGCTTGCCGACAGCCCAGTGCGTGACGTGCAGGTCGGCCGCGGCGGCCGTCAGGCTGCCATGCCGCGCGACCGCTTCGAAATGGCGAAGCGCATTGAGCGGCGGCAGCTTTCCGTCATTGCCTTGCGGCTTCCTCGCGCGGTTCACGATGTGACTTTTTCTCTCATGTGAGGCGATATTAACTCATTTGATATGGGGAGCCGGCGACGATAGGATCGTCGTCGAAGGAATTGAAAAGAAACGGACATGTCGCGCCTCTTCGGCCGGAATGTCATTCGCCCGAGGGGCCATGCGCTGCGATTTATTCTCCCTGACGCCCGCATTACGATCGGCTCGCCGGGCCGGCATCGGCTCGGCACCCGACGCGTTGCTTCGCCGATGACGGGCTACCTGCTGGTTCTGTTCGTCGGCGTGGCGGCCGGTACGCTGAGCGGCATCGTCGGTACGGGTTCGTCGATGATGCTGATGCCGGTGCTCGTGATCTGCTTCGGGCCGCAGCGTGCGGTGCCGATCATGGCGATCGGCGCGGTGATGGGCAACCTCGGCAAGGTATGCGCGTGGCGACGCGAGATCGACTGGCGGGCGCTCGGCGCCTACTGCCTGACGGCCGTTCCCGGCGTCGCGCTGGGCGTTCGCACGTTGCTGGCGCTGCCTGCGCGCTTCGTCGACGTCGCGCTCGGCGTGTTCTTCATCGCGATGATTCCCGCGCGCCGCTGGCTTGCCCGCCGCTCCGCGCGGCTCAGCCTGTGGAACCTGGCGATGATCGGCGGCCCGGTGGGCTTCCTGACGGGAATCGTCGTGTCGACCGGCCCGATTACCGTGCCCGTCTTCACGTCCTATGGCCTGGAGCGGGGAGCGTTTCTTGCAACGGAAGCCGCCGGGGCCTTGGCCGTTTATGCGACCAAGATCGCGACGTTCCGGGAAGCCGGTGCGCTGCCGCTCGACGTGTGGACCAAAGGGCTGATAGTCGGGGCCGCGTTGATGGCGGGATCGTTCATCGCGAAACGATTCGTTGTCCGGATGAAGTCGTCGTCGTTCAGGCTCCTGGTCGACGGGTTGATGTTCGTGTCGGGCACTTCGTTGCTGTGGGCGTCGGTGGCGAAATAGGCCGGTTGCAAGGTCGCCTAGCGACTTGGCTGCGTGACTTCCCCGGGCCGTTTCAATGCGCGTTACCGAATGACGATCTGCGCGTCGCCTGACTATATCGGCCAACGCGGGCTGCCGCGCGCGCCGCAGGATCTGGTCGAACAAGAATGTCTCGGGTCCGGGCGCGGCAGCAAGACGTCGACTTTGACGGCGAAGGGCGGGTCAGCACAGTGCCGGTCCGTCCGCATATCAAGGTGAATAACGGGCAGACGCTTCGTGTCTGCCGCCGCGAACGGCCTCGGAGTCATCCTGCAGTCCCAATCATTTCTGGCCGATGATGTCGCCGCCGGACGCCTCGTGCGATTGTTTCCGGAGCATGAGTTGCCCGGCCGCCCGATGTATCTCGTTGATCTGCTTAACCGGCGCAAGTCGTTCAGATTGCAGAGCTTCATCGATTTCGCGATCGATCCGTTCACGGCTTGGTCGTTCGCGCATTGTTGCCCGACCGGGATTGCCGGATAAACCGTACTGAATGTGTTTCATACGGAACCGCTTCAATACCGGACGGACGATCGACGCGCATGGCGAACATCGTTTCGAGCCGGCCTTCAATGAGCGTGATTCCGCTTTCCCGGGTTGGCCTGTCGAATCAAAAGCCAGGCCACGATCGACAATAGAATCGTCGCGGGTTGTGCGGCGTCGCGCGATCGCCGAATAGCCGGTATCTCGACGAATGCGAGCGCTTCAAGATATTGCCGATTCGGCGCACGGACAGGATTGCCGGAGACAATGCAAACCGTCACGTCGATTTCGGCGCGCAACGCCGATACCGCGATTCGGCCGCCATCGGGACAATTGCCGGGAAGCCATAGTTGCCTGAAGCCGCCACGCATTCGGCGTTCCGCTCTGTTTCGCTTTCCGACATTCGTGTTCGGCGATGCCCGCCGCTGCCGCCGCGAAACAAGTCTGCCGTATTGGCAGTCACTGGACTACAGTGAACCTTTCCCGCCGCATTGAAATCCGCTTCCTTTCCCCGAAAGCCGACGACGAGATCAAGCCATGACACTTCAAACCGGTAACCTGTTCGCCGCGGAAGGCCCGCGCGGCGACGACGAACGAATCGACCTCCTCGTTACGGGGCCGCGTTTGAACGTCGAGAGAATCGTGTCGATGGGGCATGCGAGCCCCGACGGGTTCTGGTACGACGACTCGCGCGCCGAATGGGTCGTCTTGCTGTCGGGCGCGGCCGTGCTCGAATTCGAAGCGGGCCCGGCGCGTCATGAAATGCGCCCCGGCGACTACGTATTGATCGAGCCGCATTGCCGCCATCGCGTCGCGTGGACGCAAGAAGAAACGCAAACCGTGTGGCTTGCGATTTATTACGAACGTTAAAACAGGAAATATCGGAGGGTTTGCGATCCGGCACGCAGCATGCGACTCCGTGCCGGATTGCGCAAGTTTTCACCATGCCGGAGCGGTCTTTGAATACCGCCGGCCTCGATGCCCATATTGCCGGACGGCGCGCCGAATCGCGCGCCGGTATGCGCCGGGAATCTTATTCCTGGATCAGGAATCGATTGCGATTCTTCGCGTCCTTGATCCATGCGGGTGCGCGACCACGACCCGACCAGGTTGCCCCGGTCTTCGGATCGCGATACTTTGCCTGCACGGGTGCAGCCGCCTGTTTGGCCGGTCGACCTCGACGCGTGCCGAAAATGTCCTTTTCGGTGATGCCGAATTCCACGACCTTGGTGCGGATGTCATCGAGGATTGCCTGGAATTCCGCGGCACGCGCCACTTCGGCTTTTTCCGCCAAAGCTTCCATTTGGGCTTTCAGTTCCTTGTAAGTCGCCATATATCGCTCTTCAGGTTGAAGTACACACATGATAGCGGTTTCAATGCGAAATTATGAGGAAATTCTCACTGATTCGGCGTTTTGTCATCGATACAACATTGCAGGACTGCTTCGAACACCTGAGAAGTGTGTCTCGCCGGCGTACATCCAGGGGTTTGTTTACATATGAAGCACACGTGCGAATGCCCGACATCGCGTGTGGGGAAAGAAATGAGGCGAGCCCTTTCGTCTTGTGGCAAGTGACGAACGAAATCGCCGTGCAGCGCGATTTCGGGTATTCCCGTGACATGTTTTTAAATGCGGGGTTGCCGCGAGAGCGACCGCGCTCCGCGTGACGCTTCTTGCGCGCGCCCGTTCTCGCGGTAACGCGGGCGTGCTCGATATGTAAACAGTCGCTGGAGGATTACCCGGAAATATTGAATGGCAACGATGCATCGCTTCGACCGTTCCAGGCCGATCCTCTTTCCGGCGACAAGCCGCGGCGATTTAATTATTCTTTGCATTTTTCAGAGGTATCGGGGAATTCACTAATGAACAGAGACGACAGATTGACCCGGATCGCGGCCGGGTTCGGATTCGACCCGGACGAGGAAATCAGGATCGGCGGAAAGTACACGCCCGTTCTGGTCGACGGCAGGACGGCCTACATTGCCGGCCAGATTCCGCGAATCGGCGAAGTCGTGCACTTCGTTGGCGTCGTGGGGGAATCCGTTTCGCTCGACGAGGCTCGCCGCGCGGCCGGCATATCGGCGCTGCGTGCGCTGGCGCTGATCCGCAGGCAGTGCGGCACGCTCGATGCGATCGCGACGGTGCCGCGCATGACCGTGTACGTGCGCAGCGCGCCGGGCTTCACGATGCAGAGCGAAGTGGCCGACGGCGCATCCGACGTGCTGTATGCGGTGCTCGGCGACGCGGGCGTCCATACGCGTTCGTCGGTCGGCGTGCTGCAATTGCCGAAAGGCGCATCGGTGGAAGCCGACTTCATTTTCGGGTTGAACCGCGACGACGCTTCCCGCTGATGTCGCTCGGGGCCGGCGGCGATGCGGCAATGCGTCAGCGGGTTTTCCGTGCGCGTGCGGCTTCGGGCGTCATGCCGGTCCATTCGTTGAATGCGCGGAAGAACGAATTCGGATCCTGATAGCCGAGCAGGAACGCGATCTGGTTGCACGGCAGGTCGGAGCGGTCGAGGTAGTGCCATGCGAGTTTTTCGCGCACTTCCGCGAGGATCGCCTTGAAGCTGGCGCCCTCGTCGCCGAGCCGCCGCTGCAGCGTGCGCCGGCTGATCGCCAGCATGCCCGCGACATCGTCCACGGTGGCGATGCCGCCGGGAATCAGTTCGAGCAGCGCGGCCCGCACGCGCTCGGCGATGCCCGCTTCGGCCGACAGCAGGTCGAGGCGGCGGCGCAGGTCGGGTTCGAAAATCTGCCACATCGCGTCGTTCGCGGTGACGAACGGAAGCCGCACATCCTGCAGCGACAGACTCACGGACGGCGCGTCGCCGTATTGCGGCGTCACGCCGAAAAACTGCGCGTAGCCGGGATCGGGCCTGAGGTCGCGCGGCAGCGTGACGGCGCGTGCCGGCAGGCGGGTGCGGGTGGCGAGGCGCGCGACCCTGACGAAGAAGCCGAGCTCGATCGCGAGCAGCGAGCCGGGCGGCGGCACGCCCTGCTCGAGGAACTGGACGGTCAGCGTGAGAAGGTCGGCCTCGCGCGCGACGTGCAGGCGGATCGGGCCGATCAGCGGCTTGAACTGGACGATGCGCCGTATCGCGACCTCGAGATTCGGGCTGCACATCGCCGCGAAGATCGACGGATTGAAGGTCTCGGTCGTCACGAGATCGAGCACGCGCAGCGCGACGGCGGGCTCGTCGACCATCTCCTCGATCGCTTGCCACATGCGGAAATACTCGCGGGTGGTCAGCCCGCTTTCCGGCCGCGTGAACAGGTCGGCGGGCAACTGCGAGCGCCGCAGCACTTCGTCGACGCGCAGGCCGAGATCGACGATCACGATCCGCCAGCCCGGTGAAATCGCGAAGCGGTTCATTTTCGCAGTTGCCCGGTCTCGACCAGTTGCTGAAAGAACTCGTTCATCGATTCGGCGAGCGGGCGGTAGCGCATGCCGAGTTCGTCGCGGCTGCGGCGATTGTCGGCGTGCCACGGATATCCGACGTTGCGGGCGATCACGCGCCGCGTCAGGTCCTTGTTCGCCAGCGGGCCGACCAGCCATACGAGCCATTTGGGCAGGACGCGCCGTGGAATCGGGTAGTCGGCGCCGTACCGTTCGAGCAGCGTGGCCGCCATGCCGTGCAGGCTCGTGTCGTGGCCCGACACGATGTAGCGGCCGTTCGCGTCCGGCAGGAACGCGGCGCGCAGGTGGGCGTCGGCCACGTCGCGGACATCGACCGCGCCGATGCCGAGATCGGGGACGCCGGTCTTCATCGTGCCGTTGCCCATCTGCCGCACGATCTCGAAGCTTTCCGACGTGGCGTACGGGTTGATGCCGGGCCCGATCACCAGCGACGGATTGACGGTGACGAGCTTCCAGCGTTGCTGCGCGCCGGCGATTTTCCACGCTTCGCGCTCGGCGACGGTCTTCGAATACGAATACGGCTGGTGGGTCAGCGACGAACTCGTGTTCCAGATCGCCTCGGTAAACACCTCGTCGGGCGTGGCGGCGAGATCGGCATTGTCGCCGTAGATCGCCGCGCAACTGCTGGTCTGCACGACGCGCCGTACCGACGGCGTGCGGTTGGCCGTTTCGAGCACGTTGCGCGTGCCGAGCAGCGCCGGATCGACCAGCTCCTTCTGCGGATCGCGGACGCTGACCGTGAACGGCGACGCGGTGTGGAACACGGTCCCGCAGCCCGCCATCGCGTCCGCGTACGATCCGGATTCGAGCAGGTCGGCGCGGAAATAGCGGATCGTGCCGGGCTGGCCGGCCGCGATGCGCTGGAGATGCTGCAGCTTGTCCGGGCTGCCGGGATCGCGGACGGCCGCATGAACCGTCAGGCCGGCTTCGAGAAGTCGTTGCACGAGCCAGCCCGCCACGTACCCGGTGGCGCCGGTCACCATGACGGGGAGGTCGGTATCGATATTCATGGTCGTTGATTCCGTGGCGAATGGGATGAGCCATGATGCCGCCTTTCGCGTGCCACTTCACTCGCGAAGCGCGCCAATCGACATGCAGGGCGCGCCACGCGGCGCGACGCCGGACCGGCGGAAAGCTTGCAATACTGAAAGAAAATGCCGTTGCCGAAGGGCTTCGGCGCATGGCTCGACGAAGGCGATTCCCGCGCGCTGTAATTTCCGGAAATCGCCGGGTGGCCGGGGTTGACCGGCATCCTCATTTTTGGGGATGCCGGAGCCGGACGCTGCGCCTACGATTGACAACGGGGCACCCGGAACCGGATGCCGCCAAGCCTTGTCGTTCCGCGTTGGCGGTCGCGACGAGCGCACGCGCAGTTGATTGACACAGCCGTTGCGTACGATGCCGCGCAACGTGTGCAGTGAGCCGTCTGCATCGCGCCGCGCGACGGCGCGTCCGCGACGGATGCCTGATGGCGTATTTCGGGGAATCTCAATCGATATGCTGGCGCGAGACTATGTGGAACGGGAGATCTCTCACATACAGAGAATGGTGGCGCTCCTGGAAAGCGAGACGTTCGCCGACGCCGTGTCGATGTCGGGCGCGGGGCGCGTCAGGCATCCGAGTTACTGGCGCGGACGGATCGAGGCGCTGCTGTCGGCGCCCGACGTGCCGAGCCACGTCAGGCGGCTCAGCGAAGCCGTGCTCGCGAAGATCGACGAGATGGAGTTGCGGTTCGCCACGATGAAGTAAGCGCACCGTCGGCTCGGGCGCCGGCACGCGCGTCGTCGCGTGGCCGCGCGACCGCGTGCCGGCTGGCCGGTCGCTTACCCTGCCGACATCACGTCGAGCAGCGCCGCGCGAAACGCGGCCATCTCCGCCGCCGTGCCGATCGACACGCGAAGATAGTCCGGCGGGCCGGATTCGCGAATCAGGACGCCGTGACGCAGCAGCCCGTTCCATATCCGGTGGCGATCCGCGAACTTGCCGAACATCACGAAGTTCGCATCGGAATCGGCTGCCGTGAGGCCCAGGCCGCGCAGCCAGCCGACCGTCGAATCGCGCTCGGCCTTGATCGCGTCGACCTGCGACAGCATTTCGTCGCGCGCGACCAGTGCCGCGCAGGCCGCTGCCTGGGTCAATGCGGACAGGTGATAGGGCAGTCGAACCAGCTTCAACGCCGCCACGATCGCAGGCGCGCATGCGCAATAGCCGACGCGTCCGCCCGCGAACTTGAACGCCTTGCTCAGCGTGCGGGTGACGATGAGCCGCGGATGATCCGGCAGCAGCGTCACCGCGCTGCGCACACCCTGGCGGCGGAATTCCGCATAGGCCTCGTCGACGACGACCACGCCCGGCGCGGCGTCGAGTATCGCCCGGATGGTGTCGAGCGCGAGCGCGGTCCCGGTCGGATTGTTCGGCGACGTCAGCAGGACCACGCTCGGCCGGTGCGTCCGGATGCTGTCGATCGCCTGGTCGAGGTCCAGCGCGAAATCCTCGGTACGCGGCAGCGTATGCAGGCGCGTGAAGGTCGTGCGGCAGTATTCGTCATACATCGGATACGCGGGCGTGAAGGCCAGCGCCGCGCGCCCCGGGCCGCCGAACGCCTGCAGGATCTGCTGGATCACTTCGTTCGAGCCGTTGGCCGACCAGACCCGCGACGCGTCGATGGCGACGCCCGTGTCGTGCGTCAGGTAGGCGGCCAGATGCGCGCGCAGTTCGGCGAAGTCGCGGTCCGGATAGCGGTTCGCGTCGCGCGCGGCGTCGGCCACCGCGTTGGCGATGCGCTCGACGAGCGCCGGCGACGGCGGATAGGGATTCTCGTTGACGTTCAGGCGCACCGGCACGTCGAGCTGCGGCGCCCCGTACGCGTGCAGCGACCGGAGGTCCTCCCTGAGCGGCAGGTCCGGCAGGGCGATGTCTGTCCAGGCTTGTTGCATTGAAAACACTCCATCCGTTGTCGATTGATCGGCGCGGCAGGTTTCTCGGGCGGCAAAAAACAAAAAAGGCGCCGGAGGCGCCTTGGGTATCGTCCTGATCGGGCATGAACCCGATGCGGTTGCTAGATGCGAGACGAGCCACGGCGCAATGGAGGGCGTCCGTGGTGATGGTGCAGCGAGGTCGTGGCGTGTCGCATCTTCATGCGCCGCATCATGGCATATGGCGACCCGGATGAAAAGCCGGTCGCGATCGCGTCATCCTGCCCGAGCAAGCCATTCCATCTGACGAGAAGCGGTAACAAACGTGGTATTTCGGACAAACGCACGCGGGCGATTTTTGACCGTCGTTGCCGATTGGCTAAGATGCGCGGAAGACGTTCGACAAAGACGCACGGCGCGGGGTGGCCAGATGCAACTGAACGGATTGATTCCATCGGCGTGGATCGATGACGTCTACGCGGCGGCGCTGGGCGACCAGCGATGGGAAGCGGTGCTGGACGGGCTGCGGTCGACGGTCGGCGTGCGCATGGTCACGCTGCTGTCGTTCGACGATGCGGCGAGGGTGCCGGCGATCGAGCAGGCGGCGGGCGACGACGCCTCGTGGGTCGCCGCGTGTTACCACACCTACAACACCGAGTTCTACCGGTACGACCCGGTGGTGCCGGTCGCCGGCAACTGGCCGGCCGGCCGCTGGTTCGAGGACATCCGGCACCTGTCCGCGCAGCAGCGCACGCACGGTGCGTTCTACCAGGAATTCCTCCATCCGTACGGGCTCGGCAGCATCTCGGGCCTGTACATCCATCGCGACGCAGGCGCGGGCGCCTTCCTCAGCGTCCAGAGCGGCCCCGAATCGCAAGGCCTGTCCGACGAGCAGCGCCGCACGATCGAAACCATGGGCGTGCACATCAGCCGCGCGCTGCAGATCCAGGCGCGGATCGGGGCGCTCGAGGCGCGCGTGGCCGCCGCGGAATCGACGCTCGATGCGATTCCGGTGCCGGTCTTCCTGCTCGGCGCGCAACGCGAGCTGCGCTACACCAATCGCGCGGCCGACCAGCTGATCGCGGCGGAGCCGGCGCTGCGGATCGTGAACGGGCGGTTCGTGCCTGACGGCTGCGCCGACGACGCGCAATGGCGTCATGCAATCGCCTGCGGCGGGCTGCTGTTGCGGCGCGTGACCGGCGAGCCGCTGCCGCTGGCGCTGATGCCGGTGCCCGGGCAGTCGCGCCTGATGCGCGAGCGGCCCGGCGCGGCGACGCTGATGACGGCCGCCGACCTGCGCGCACCGTCGGCCCGCGCGCAGCGGCTGCGGGTGTTCTACGGGCTCTCGTCGGCCGAAGCCGAGCTCGCGGTGCTGCTCTGCTGCGACGGGCTGTCGCCGCAGGAATGCGCCGGGTTGCGCGGCGTGTCGATCGGCACGATCCGCACGCAGATCAAGTCGATCTACGCGAAGACGGAAGTGGCGCGCGCGGCGCAACTGACATCGCTGGTCATGCAGGCGTGACGGCGCGGCAGGCGCCGTCGCCTGCCCGGAATCTCCGTCGTCCCGTTTCCTTCGCATCGGGCAGGGCGCTTGTGCGTCACATGACGCCGAGTGCTGCCCTGTGTGATCGGACATCCTATGACAAATGCAAGCGAAGCGAAAGATAAATTTTCGCTGCCGATGCCTGCGGTCGCGCGGTCGTCGCGCGTGGAGAGGAACCCGGTTCAGGAAAACGTTTCGCAGAAATTCCCCAAAACAGAGAATGCGATTCCCCGGACAATCCAGAAAACGCTGCATGACAGTAGTTCTACGGGTATGCACCAAGTGAGTTAAACGATTAACCGACGTACATTCGCGTCAACACGTCATACGACGTATGACTCTGCGGTCGGCGAGCACGGCGCCGAAGCACGCGCCGGCCGGCGGATCGCCGCGCAATAACGAGTACAACCATCAAGGAGACTGACGATGAAGCACCGATTCACCCGCTCCCGTACCGCACTGGCCGTCGCGCTGCTGGCCGGCTTCGCGACGTCCGCCCATGCGCGCGTGTTCCGCTCGGCGGACGTGCACGGCGACAACTTCCCGACCAACATGGCCGTGAAGTACATGGGCGACGAACTGTCGAAGCAGACGGGCGGCAAGGATTCGATCAAGGTGTTCGGCAACAGCGCGCTCGGCTCCGAGAAGGACACGGTCGACCAGGTGCGGATCGGCGCGATCGACATGGCGCGCGTGAACGGTGCGTCGTTCAACGAGATCGTGCCGGAATCGCTGATCCCGTCGTTCCCGTTCCTGTTCCGCGACGTCGATCATTTCCGCAAGGCGATGTACGGCCCGGCCGGCCAGAAGATCCTCGACGCGTTTACCGCGAAGGGAATGATCGCGCTGACGTTCTACGAGAGCGGCGCGCGCTCGATCTACGCGAAGCGTCCGGTGCGCTCGCCGGCCGACATGAAGGGGCTGAAGGTGCGCGTGCAGCCGTCCGACCTGATGGTCGACGAGATCAAGGCGATGGGCGGCACGCCGACGCCGATGCCGTTCGCCGAGGTGTACACGGGCCTGAAGACGGGCCTCGTCGACGCGGCCGAGAACAACATGCCGTCGTACGAGGAAACCAAGCACTACGAGGTCGCGCCCGACTACTCGGAAACCCAGCATGCGATGACGCCGGAAGTGCTGGTGTTCTCGAAGAAGGTCTGGGACACGCTGTCGCCGCAGGAGCAGGCGGCGATCCGGAAGGCGGCGGCCGATTCGGTGCCGTACTACCAGAAGCTGTGGACCGCGCGCGAGGCGTCCGCGCAGCAGACGGTGACCAAGGGCGGCGCGAAGATCGTGCCGGCCGGGCAGATCGATCGCGCGGCGTTCGTGAAGGCGATGCAGCCGCTGTGGACCAAGTATGAAAAGACGCCGCAGATGAAGCAGATCGTCGACGAGATTGAGGCGACCAAGTGACGCGACGCACTTCCCTGAACAGCGCGGCGGCCGCGGGTGCGCAGGCCGCCGCCCCGGATGGCGCGGCGCCGGCCCGGCCGCACACGGCGCCGCTGCTGCGCTGCGTGAACGACGTGCTGTTCCGCGTGCTGGCCGTGATCGCGTCGGCGTGCCTCGCGGTGCTGACGGTGCTGGTGTTCTACGCGGTCGTGATGCGCTACGTGTTCGAGAACGCGCCGGATTTCGTGGAGCCGATCGCGCTGCTGCTCGTGATCGTGATCGCGATGTTCGGCGCGGCGATGAAGGTGCGCGACGGCGGCCACATCGGCCTCGACTCGCTCGTGCGCCGGCTGCCGCCGAGGTCGCGCACCGCGGTCGTCGCGGTCCAGCACCTGAGCCTGATCGCGTTCGCGATCATGATCATGGCCGGCTGCGGCAGCATGGCCGCCGAGACGATGGGCGACCGCATTCCGATCATCGGGCTGCCCGAGGGCGTGCGCTACCTGATCGCGATGCCGGCGGCGATCGCGATCATCCTCTTCTCGCTCGAGCACCTGCTCGCGCTCCGTCGTCCTTCGTCGAGACAATAACGCCATGGAACTCGCGATCCTGTCCGTCAGTTTTCTGATTTTCCTCGTGCTCGGCGTACCCGTATCGTTCGCGCTCGGGATAGCGTGCGTGCTGACCTATATGGTCGAAGGCCTGCCGATCGCGACCGCGATGCAGGCGATGGTCTCGGGGATGAATGCATTCTCGTTCCTCGCGGTGCCGTTCTTCATCTTCTCCGGCGAACTGATGCTGCACGGCGGCATCGCCGACCGGATCCTGCGCTTCGCGCAGGCGACCGTCGGCCATTTCCGCGGCGGCCTCGGGATGGCGAACGTCGTCGCCTGCACGCTGTTCGGCGGCGTGTCGGGCTCGCCGACCGCCGATACGTCGGCAATGGGCGGCGTGGTGATCCCGCTGATGAAGCGCGAAGGCTACAGCGCCGCATACGCGGTCAACGTGACGACGCACGCGTCGCTGGCCGGCGCGCTGATGCCCACCTCCACCAACATGATCATCTACGCGTTCGCCGCGCAGGGGATCACGGGGATGCTGCACGGCCAGCCGGTGAGCGGCGTGTCGATCGGCGACCTGCTGTTCTCGGGGCTGCTGCCGGTGCTGTGGGTGATGGGCTTCGTGCTCGCCGCCGCATACTGGCAGGCCGTGCGTCACGGCTATCCGCGCCGCGCGGACGGCTCGTCCGCGCTGCCCGCGTTTCCCGGCTGGTATGCGGTGCTGCGCAGCTTCGTCGGCGCGGTGCCGGGGCTGATGGTGATCGCGATCATCCTGGTGTGCGTCGCGAAGGGGATCGCGACCGCGACGGAAGCGGCCGCGATCGCCGTCGTGTACTCGCTCGTGCTGACCGCGCTCGTCTACCGGACGCTGACGGTCGAGAAGCTGCGCCGCGCGCTGTCGCATGCGGCGCGTACGACCGGGGTCGTGCTGCTGCTGATCGCGGTGTCCAACATGCTGCGCTTCCAGATGTCGTACCTGGAGATTCCGGATGCGATCGAAGGGCTGCTGAAGCAGTCGACCGCCGCGCCCTGGCTGATGCTGCTGTACATCAACATCATCCAGGTGTTCCTCGGCACGTTCGTCGACATGGCCGCGCACATCCTGATCACGACGCCGCTGTTCCTGCCGATCGCGATGGCGTGCGGCGTCGGGCCCGTGCAGTTCGGGATCATGCTGCTGCTGAACTGCTCGCTCGGCCTCGTGCATCCGCCGATCGGGTCGGTGCAGTTCGTCGGCTGCGCGATCGGCAACGTGTCGATCGGCGAGACCACGAAGATGGCGTGGCCGTACTATCTCGCGATCTTCAGTGCGATCAACATCGTCACCTACCTGCCGTTCTTCTCCACCTGGCTGCCGAGCCTCATCAGCGGGCACGCGGTGTTCTGAGCGAACGCCCGTTTCGCCTGACCGCGGCGCCGGACGACCTGGGTTGTCCGGCGCCGCGGTCGTTTTGGCGTGCCCGATCGGGAGGGCGGCAAGCGGCGGAATGAACGCGCCGGCTTGATTCGCAATCCTTTGCATCCGACCCGGGACTGTCCCGGTCTGCCGCATGGCGGCAGGCATCTTTCGCGCGTGCCGTCACGCGCGCCACGGCCCCGCCATATTTTCCGGCCGTCCGTTCGGCCGGCTTTGGCCGCGTGCGTCCCGACCGGGACGCACGTGCGCGCCGAGCCGTTTTCCCTCTCCACCGACCCCGCGCGTCGATCCCGGCGCGACCGACGCCGCGTCAGTGTCGCTGCAGCTTGCCGCACCCGCCGGGCGACGCGTGCCCGATGCGCGCACGACTCCTCCCCCGGCGCGACCGCGGCGGCCTGCGCGTCGCCGGCCCGACAGCCGGCGGAAGTTCGCGTCCGTCAAGACAATTCGACAGCCCGTAAAAACAGTCCGTCCGGTCGGTAAACTTGCCCGCTCGCGGGGAATCGGTGCGGACGAATGCGGCAAATGATGGAGAGTTTCACGTCGCGTGAATCCCGTGCACGCGTCGATGGGTAAATCCGTATCGGCGAGAACGTTTGCGTGACGTCAAACCGGAATATTCGGCGATGAAACCGCGATTTAAATATGGTTTCGGGGCAGAAGGCTGCCCGCTCGTTCAATAAAGTCCATAAAAATCCCCACCGGAAACGCTTGCGGTAAATCGATGTGTATACGATGCCGGCACTCCGCCGCCGACTCGAATTCGGTAATTTCGAGGTAAAAATCGGTCGATTTTACATGCGGTCGTCGGCATTACCAGAAATTGCGACATGCCCGGTATTCACATGAAACATCCCGAATTACGCGATTGACCGGGGAGCGGGCCGCACGGGCGGGGGGCAAGGCGCAGCGGGGCGGGCGGCCGTCCGGTCCGGGCGAAATGCGGCGATGCGCGTTTCACATGAAGCGCCGCATTGCATTCCGAATGCCTGCTCCTTTTCTCGCTCCGGCCTTGCCAGCCGGTATTTTTGGCGTATCCAACGGATTCCGGTTCCTCGTACTCGGCCGCGGAAAGAACCGCCAACCATATTCCGGTTCAAAATCCCGCGTCAATGACGTGCATCAATTGTCTGCGGATTTGAATGAATGTATTGCGATCGGGTACGAAGAATCTTGAAAAAGGGCCATACCATCTGCTTGATTGATTCCGACAACAACACGGCGAAAACAGACATTGACAAATCGGCGGACGAGGGTCGCCCATATGATGCGGCGCAGAAAATCAGAAATGTAAGAAATTGTCAAAGGTCCGTAATAATGCAGACAGTGTCGAATCATTCATCGGCGGGGTTCACCGTGAATCGTGGTAGAGGCCCCGGTAACGGGCACCAACGCGCAAGCGTAATCGTGCTGTTGCTCGAGGGTTTTCCCATTATGCAGATGGGCAAGCTTGCCGCGGTTTTCGAACTCGCCAATCAACTCGGCCGTGCGGACGGCGCATTTGTCGACCACTACGAATTACGGCTCTATTCCGTGCACGGCGGGCCGGTCCGGTCGTCGTCGGGTGTCGGAATCTGGACGGACGCGGCCCGTACGCTCGACGCCAGCGTCGTGCATGCGATGTTCGTTCTGGGCGGGCAGGGCGGGATCGACGATCCCGACGAGCTCGACGAGCAGCTGATCGCCTGGCTGAGGTATGCGCACCGGCGTGCGCGTGTCGTCAGGGGCAGCAGCGGCGGCCGGAAGTTGCTCACGCAGATGCACCTGCCGCAGAAGGAGGTGGAGAAGGCCTCGCCCGACATGGATGGCGGCAGGGCTCTGCAGGTCGGACCCGACGCCGCCGACTATGCCGGCGACGAGGACGACGGGCCTTTCTCGGATGCGCTGTCGATCGTCCGGGTGGACATGGGCTACGAAGTCGCGCAGGAAATCGTGGCGTGCATGGTGTCCGGCGCGAACCGGAGGTTGACCGACGTGTTGTTCGGCGCGCGCGTCGCGCGGGCCAGCACGCTGATCCGGATGGCGGCGCATCACCTGCGCGTGAACAGTGAGAATCGCATCTCGATTGCGGAAGCGGCGCAGGCGGCGGCGATGAGCGAGCGCAATTTCCTGCGGCGCTTCAAGAACGAAATCGGCGTCACGCCCACCGAGTTCGTGCTGAGAATCCGCCTCGAAAAAGCCTGCCGCATGCTGATCGAGACGGATCTCCCCGCGGACAAGGTCGCGAGGCGCACCGGCCTGGGCAGCGGCGACCGGATGGCCAAGCTGTTTCGCCAGCACCTGCAGACCTCGCCGACCGAATACCGGACCGCCGCGCGAAAGGGCGGCGATGCGTCGGCGGAGATGCTGTACGCGTCGGATCTGAGCGACTGGATGAGCGGCACGACCTCCTAGGGCGCGTGGCGCGCCGACCGGTATCGATCCGCCGGATTCGATACCGTGCAAGCCGTTTCATGACGGATATTCGTGTTCAAGTAGAATTGCGAAGCCGTCATTCCGGAATAAAAACCGGATATTCGTCAATCAAAATGCGACGAAGTCGGATTCAGCCACAATCGTGGCGCGGTCCGACATGGCGCGTCAAAAGCACCCTTCCGCCGGATTAACTTATCGACTGGACTTTCGAGGAGGCGGCACCCCGGCACTCCTCGGAATTTTGCCTGCCGTGCTGCCGTGAGCGCACTGCGCAGGCCTTTTTATTCGTCGAGCCAGCATTCGCGCCGATCGCGTCCGGCCGGTGCTTGCCCGCATGTTCCGGGCGGCGAGCGAAGGATTCGGTCGCTGCCCGATGCGCCTGAAACGACCGGCGCGGTCCATCGAAATTCAATAACCGTTCGTCAATCGCTTCAGCGCGCGCTTGCCATTCGCGTGCGGAATTTCATTGCGCAATCGATGAAATGAATTGAATGAATTCGCGCGGAAATCGGCCTTGATTTGTTCCGCCATCAACAAGGCGAATTCGGACGCAAGCGGTAAAAGCGCGAATGGCGACGCATATGATGCGCTGCGGAAACATTGAAGCAACGACGTCGCGACGATCGCGCCGCGTTGAATGCGCATCGTGCCGGGCCGGAGAGGCCAGGGGGATGCGCATCGCATGCAGTGAAGACGTGAGGCGCCGACGCGCCGCGCGAACGGGTGTTGGACGATGAATTAGGAGTTCACATCAATGAATTCGTTGATCAATCGAGCGACCGATATCGGGCTGATTGTGCTGGGCGCGTTCATTCCCGCGTCGATCGGTGCGGCCGGCGGTGCGCGAGGGGCCCTGTTCGACGGCGCGCTGGTGGCGTTCGCCGCCGCGCTGGCGTTGACGGTATTTCCGGCGTGCGGCATCTACGAGCCGGCGCGCAAGCGATCGCCGTTGCGCGTGCTCGGCCGCACCGTGCTCGCCTGGAGCGTCGTGCAGGGCATGAGCACCGCGCTCCTGTACGTGCTGCATCGCGCACACGTGCTGTCGAGCGAATGGTTCGTGTACTGGACGCTCGCGAGCGGCATCGGCCTGATCGCCTTTCGCGCGCTGACGCTCGCGATCTTCGGCGCGATCGAGCGGGCGGGCGGCCAGGTTCGCGCGGCGGGCATCGCGCACGCCGACCGGTTCGGCCAGCAGGAATCCGGCCACGCGGCGGCAGGGCGAATCGGGCGGATGGTCAAGCGAAGCTTCGACCTGGCCGGCGCGTCGCTGTTGCTGGTCATGCTGGCGCCGGTCCTGTCGGGCATCGCCTGGACCGTGCGGCGCGACGGCGGCCCGGCGATCTTCGGTCACGAGCGGGTCGGCCGCAACGGCCGGCGGTTCAAATGCCTGAAATTCCGTTCGATGGTGACGAACGCCGATGCGGCGCTCAAGGCGCTGCTGGAGCGCGATCCCGACGCCCGCGCGGAATGGGATCGCGAGTTCAAGCTGAAGAACGACGTCCGCATCACGCCGGTCGGCCGGTTCCTGCGCAAGACGAGTCTCGACGAGCTGCCGCAACTGATCAACGTGCTGAGGGGCGACATGAGCCTGGTCGGGCCGCGCCCGATCGTCGAGGCCGAGCTCGAGCGCTACGGCACGGACGCGCGCTACTACCTGATGGCGAAGCCCGGCATGACCGGCCTCTGGCAGGTCAGCGGCAGGAACGACACCGACTATTCGACGCGCGTGTCGCTCGACGTGTCCTACGTGCGCGAATGGTCGCTGCGCCGCGATATCGGGATTCTGTTCCGGACGATCAACGTGGTGCTGCGCGGTTCGGGCGCGTACTAGCCGCGACGGGCCCGCGCGCCGGCAGGGGCGCGGGCGATCGCGGAAGGTGGCAGCAGGCAGCAAGTCCGATCTAGACAGGGGTGCTGTACACGCGTCGATGCGGCGCGTGGCGATCGGAGCAATTTCAAATTAGAACAGGTGAGAGGTTGTCATGCAGAGGTTGCGTCTCATGGTCGCGGCGCGTTGGTCCGCGCCGCGACGGCCGGCGCGTGCCGGTTCGCTTGCGGCGATCCTGCCGCTGTGCGCATTGCTGGGTGCGTGCGGTATCGCGCCGGGCATGCGCATGCAGCAGCCCGCGTCGATTCCGCTGCAAAGCGGCGCCACGCCGGCCGACAGCGCCGCGCTGCCGGTTCCGGTCACGAACATCGACCTGTCGCTGATCCGGCGGCTGCGCGATGCGGAGCACGGCGCGCGCGGCGACGCGCGCGACATCGTCGCCGCGCCGGGCGTCTACACGATCGGGCGCGGCGACGTGCTGCAGATCACGGTATGGGATCACCCGGAACTGGCGGCGGCGCTCGGTGCGCCCGCGCAGGCCGCGCCGCGCGCGGCGGATGCGGCGCCGGGTTTCGTCGTCGACCAGGACGGCACGCTGCAGTTTCCGTATGCGGGCCGGCTGCCGGTCGCGGGGCTCACGGCCGAACAGGTGCAGACGCAATTGACGCACCGTCTCGACAAGACCTTCAGGAATCCGCAGGTCACGGTGCGCATCGCGTCGTTTCGCGCAAAGCAGGTGTATATCGAGGGCGAGGTGCACACGCCGGGCACGCAGCCGCTCAACGACATCCCGATGACGCTGTACGACGCGATCGGGCGGGCCGGCGGCTTTGCGGCGTCGGCCGACCAGAGCCGGATCGTCCTCGTGCGCGACGGCGTCGAGCGCCGGATCGACCTGACCGAGATGGCCGAACAAGGACGCAATCCGTCGAAGATCGTGCTGAGGAACGGCGACCTGGTGCGCGTGCTGCCTCGCGACGAGAGCGGCGTGTTCGTGATGGGCGAGGTCAACAAGCCGGTCACGGCGATGCCGATGCGCAACGGCCGCCTGACGCTGAGCGAAGCGATTTCGCAGGCCGGCAGCCTCAATGCGAACACGGCCGACGCCGCGCAACTGTACGTGGTGCGCGGCATGCAGGACGAGCAGCCGCAGGTCTATCACCTCGATGCGCGCTCGCCGGTCGCGATGGTGCTGGCGAACCAGTTCCAGCTGAAGCCGAAGGACGTCGTGTATGTCGACGGCAACGGGCTCGTCCGGTTCAGCCGCGTGCTGAGCCTGTTGATGCCGGCCATCAACGCCGGCCTGACCGCGGCGATTGCGACCAAATGATCGAATCCATCCTGATCGTTTGCGAGGGCAACATCTGCCGCAGCCCGATGGCCGAAGCGATGCTGCGCCGGGCAATGCCCGGGCGCCGCGTCGTGTCCGCCGGACTGAACGCGCTGGTCGGCATGCCGGCCGCGCCGTATGCGCAGGACGTCATGCGCCTGCGCGGATTCGACGTGTCGACGCACCGCGCGCAGCAGATCGGCTTGTCGCTGTGCACCGAAGCCGACCTGATCCTCGTGATGGACCGGCGGCAGCGTGCGTCGCTCGAAAGCCAGTTCCCGTTCGTGCGCGGCCGCGTGTTCCGTATCGGCGAATACACGGATTTCGACGTGCACGACCCTTACCGCCAGCCCAGGTTCGTATTCGAACGCTGCGCGCGACTGATCGAGCTCGGCGTGTCCGAGTGGTCGAAGCGCCTGCGCATCGTCTGAACGCCCCACCGGAACACATTCGCCTCCTATCGTTGCCATGACCCAACCCTCCGCCCCGCCGCAGCACGCCGCCGAAGAAGGCGGCGAGACCGATTTCGTCGCGGTGCTCGACATCCTGCTGGAAAGCCGCTGGCTGATCGCGGCCGTCACGTGCGTATTCCTCGTCGCGGGCCTCGCATATGCGGTGCTCGGCAAGCCGGTGTTCGAAGCGAACATCATGGTCCAGGTCGAGGACAGCCCCGATACCTCCGCCGCCAAGTCGCTGCTGGGCGACGTGTCCGCGCTGTTCGACGTCAAGTCGTCGGCGGCCGCCGAACAGCAGATCCTCGCGTCGAGGCTGGTGGTCGAACGCGCGGTGGACAGGCTGCATCTGTTCATCGACGCATCGCCCAAACGCTTTCCGCTGATCGGCGACTGGATCGCGCGCCACGGCGACGGGCTGTCCGATCCCGGCCTGGCCGGAGTCGGCGGCTACGCATGGGGGCGCGAGCGCATCGACGTGTCGACGTTCGACGTGCCGCGCAAGAACGAAGGCGACAAGTTCGTGCTGACGAACCTGGGCGGCAAGCGCTATCGGCTCGAAGGCGGCGATTTCGACGCCGCGGTCGAGGGCACGGTCGGCACGCTGGAGCGGTTCCGCTCGCCGCGCGGCCCGGTCGCGCTGCGCGTCGACGCGATCGACGCGAAACCCGGCGCCGCGTTCGTGCTGGTTCGCAACTCGCGGCTGAAGACGATCGAGGATATCCGCGACCGCCTCAACGTGCAGGAGCGCGTGAAGCAATCGGACGTCGTCGTCGCCAGCCTGCAGGACACCGATCCGAAGTGGGTGAGCGACACGATGAACGAGATCGGCCGCCAGTACGTCCGGCAGAACATCGAGCGCAAATCGGCCGAGGCCGCGCAGTCGCTCGAATTCCTCAACGCCCAATTGCCGCAGCTCAAGGCGCAGTTGACCGATTCCGAGGCGCGCCTCACCCGCGTGCGCAACGAGCACGGGACGGTCGATCTCACCGAGGAAGCGAAGCTCGCGCTGGCGCAGAGCGCGGACGCGAAGACGCGCCTGCTCGAACTGCAGCAGAAGCGGCAGGAACTGATGTCCCGCTTCACCGAACGGCATCCGAGCGTGGCCGCGATCGACGAGCAGATCGCGGCGCTGGGCGGCTACCGGAACGCCGCCGAGCTCCAGATCCGGCGCCTGCCGGATCTTCAGCAGGAAACCGTGCGCCTGATGCTCGACGTGAAGGTCAACACCGATCTCTACACGGCGTTGCTGAACAACATGCAGCAACTGCAGCTCGTGCAGGCCGGCAAGGTCGGCAACGTGCGCCTCGTCGACACGGCGGCGGTGCCGGAGGTCGCGGTGCGGCCGAAGAAGGCGCTCGTCGCGCTGGCGTCGCTGCTGCTCGGGCTGCTCGCCGGCTGCGGCGCCGCGATCGTCCGCTCGATGCTGTTCCACGGCATCTCGGACCACAACGAGATCGAGCGCCGGCTCGGCCTTGCGGTCTACACGACCGTGCCGATCAGCGACCACCAGCGCGAGCTGGCCGAAGAGGCCGCACGCAAGCGCGGCCACAAGTCGGTCCTGTCGGTCGACTACCCGAACGAGCCGGCGGTGGAGTGCCTGAGAAGCCTGCGCACGGCGCTGCAGTTCGCGATGCTCGAGGCGAAGAACAACATCGTGCTGATCGCCGGCCCGGCGCCGGGCGTGGGCAAGACGTTCATCTCGTCGAACCTGGCGGTGGTGATGGCCAGCGCGGGCAAGCGCGTGCTGCTGATCGACGGCGACATCCGCAAGGGGCGGCTGCACGACTATCTCGGCTTGCCGCGCGGGCGCGGCTTCACCGAGCTGATCGCCGGAAGCGCCAACGTGGACGACGTGATGCATCGCGAGATCGTCGACGGCCTCGATTTCATCTCGACCGGGACGATACCGAAGCACCCGGCCGAACTGCTGCTGAACCGGAACCTCGCGCCGCTGGTCGACGCGCTGTCGTCGCGTTACGACATCGTCATCGTCGACTCGGCGCCCGTGCTCGCGGTGCCCGATGCCGGCATTCTCGGCGCGATCGCCGGCACGTCGCTGCTGGTCACGATGGCCGGCAAGACGAAGCTCGGCGAGATCGGCGAAGCGGCGAAGCGGTTCGCGCAAAACGGCATCCGCCTGAACGGCATCATCTTCAACGGCGTCAATCCGCGGCTCGGCCAGTACGGATACGGATCGAAGTACGGCGGATACCGGTACGTCTCCTATGAATACGGGATGCACGATGCGTGACGCGCGCACGATCGTCGACGGCGCGCCGCACGGGCGCAGCGGGGGCGGGCGATGATCAATCCACGGGATTCGATCGTTTCGCTGGCCGGCGTCGTGGTCGGGCAGATCGCGCTGTTCGCCTGCATCTTCGTGATCGGGCGACGGTTCGGCCCGGCGTCGCTCGGCCACTTCAACTACCTGCTCGCGCTGGCGACCTTCGCCGGCACGCTGCTGGCGTTCCGCTACGAGCTTGCGTGCGTCGACGACGATCCGCGCGAGTCGTTCAATGCGTTCGTCAACGTGACGGCGCTGGGCCTGGCCGTCGTGGCCGTGGCGGCGACGGCGATCGGCATCGCCGGCCGCGCCGACCTGCTGGTCGTCGCGGTCTATGCGCTGGCGTCGTTCGTGCAGCTGGCCGCGGCGTCGTACCTGAACAGCCTGCGGCGGTACGGATGGATCGCGGTGTCGCGCGTGGTCGTCAACGGCGCGTTTCTCGCCGGCCTCGTGCTGGCGCCGGCGTGCCGCGCATGTGCAGGCGGCGACGTATTCGACCTGTACGCGTGGGTGAGCGCGGCGGTCTCTCTCGCGATCGCCGCCGCGATCCTGCTGACCGGCTACCGGGCCGGCCATTCGTTCCGGCTGTCGCGCGGTTTCTTTGCCCGCAACCGCCGTTTCGCGCTGTACATCCTGCCGTCGACGCTGTGCGCATCGGTGCTGACGTATGCGCTGTCGATCGCGATACCGCACTGGTTCGACGCGCAGAGCGCCGGCTACTTCGCCGCCGCCTACCGGCTCGGGTTCTTTCCGGTCTCGCTGATCGCGCAGAGCGTCGGCGGCGTGTTCCGGCGCGACGCGATCGGCGCGATGGCGCGGCCGGACGCCGCCGCGACGGTGCCTCGGGTGTATCGCACCTACGCGCGTGCGCTCACGGTGCTCGCGGCCGTCTACATGGCGGGCGGGCTGCTGCTGTTCGGGCCGCTGGTCGACCTGTTCTTCGGCGACAGCTGGCGGGGTTCGGTCGGCTTCTATCGCAGCCTGATGCCGCTCTTCGGGCTTCAATTGATCTACGTGCCGCTGTCGCAGATCTTCCTCGCCACGCGCGCGCAGCGCACCGATTTCCTGTTCCAGCTGGCGTGCGGCACCAGTCTCGTCGGCGCGCTGGGCGTGGCGAGACTGACGGACCTGTCGGCCGCCGCCAGCGTGCAGCTGTTTTCGGTGACGGGCGCGGCGCTGATGGCGGCCGGCATCGCGCTGACGTACCGGGTACTCGACGCGAACCTGAACCGATCCCGTGCGCCCGCATGACGGCGCCGCCACGACGAACGAGCACACCATGATCCTGATAGTCATCGATTCCCTCCAGCGGTACGCCTTCGTCACCCGCCTGGTGAACGAGGTCCGGCACGAGTACGAGTTCGTGTTCCTGACGAGCGAACCCGTCGCGCATCTCGGCCTGCTGCGGCGCGGCTACCGGTCGGTGTACCTGAACCGCTTCCTGCCGGCCGACGAGCCGGACGCGCAGGCCGCCGACCGGACGCCGTACCGGTTGTCGATCGAGGTGTTGAACGGCCAGATGACGGAGGCGCGCGCGCGGCGCGAGTCGGCGGCGATCTTCCGGATCGCGTCGGAGCAGCTGCGCAGCCGGCGGGTCGACCTGTGCGTGATGTGGAACGGGCAGCAGCTCGTGTGCCGCGCGGTCAGGCAGGCGTGCACGGTGCACGACGTGGCGACCCGGTTCATCGAGATCTCGAATCTGCCGGGCAAGCTGTTCGCCGATTCGCTGGGCGTCAATGCGCTGTCGACCATCAGCCGGAACCCCGACGTCATCGATCGCCTGCCGCTGCCGGACGAGGAGACGCATGCCCGGTGGCTGTCGCGCTACGAGCACGACAAGCGGATGCCGCTGCCGCAGGCGCGGACGTCGCTGGCGCGCAAGGCGATGTCCACGGCCAACTACGTGCTGAAGGTGGCGAGCCGCGGGGTCGCCCGCAAGCGCCTCGCCAGCGTGCGCGCGCGCAACGGGATGCCGGCGCCGCGCCAGGCGGTGCACCTGCCGACCGAGACGCTGTCGAGCTGCCGCTACGTGTTCCTGCCGCTCCAGGTGTCCGGCGACACGCAGATCAGGCTGCATTCGGACGTCGGCAATCTCGACGCGATCCGCCAGGCGTTCGAGTTCGCGGCGAACGAGAGCGCCGACCTGTTCGTGAAGCTGCATCCGGCCGAGACCGATGCGGCCGAGATCGACGCGATCCTGCGCCTGCAGGAGACCTATCACTTCGAGATCGTCACGTCGCCGACCACGGACCTGCTCAGGCATGCGTACGCGGTCGTCACGATCAATTCGACGGTCGGGCTGGAGGCGATGCTGTACGGCAAGCGCGTGGTGTCGCTCGGGCGGTGCTTCTACAAGGAGTTCGACCGCGACCGCCTGCTGAAGTACATCCACTCGTTCCTGATCGACGGCATCGACTACTTCGGCACCGCGCGCATTCCGGCCGACGCGGCCCGGCGCGTATTCGCGGAGGCGAACTGACATGGCCGTCACCTTGCGCAACACCGTCGAGGCGATCGCCGAGGACTGCCGCTGCAACGCGTTCTTCAAGACGCGCTGCGTCGTGATCTTCTACCGGATCGTGCATTACCTCGCCTGCCGGAGCGCGTTCACGCTGGTGGCCGGCGCGCCGCTCATCGTGCTGTACATCGTGCTGTGCGACTGGCTGATGGGCATCGAGATCCCGGTGAAGACGAAGATCGGCAAGGGGCTCGCGCTTTATCACGGCACCGGCCTCGTGATCAACGGGTACACGGTGATCGGCGACTACTGCACGCTGCGGCACGGCGTGACCATTGGCAACACCATCCGCAAGGACGGCACGATCGGCGGCGTGCCGACGATCGGCGATCACGTGGAGTTCGGCGCGCACAGCGTCGTGCTCGGCGAGATCAGCGTCGGTCATCGCGCGCGCATCGGCGCCGGGGCCGTGGTGCTGAGCGACGTGCCCGACGGCTACGTCGCCGTCGGCGTCCCCGCGCGCATTCTCGACAACGGAAAGGAGCCGAAATGAGCGTCTTCATCCTGCATCCCGGCAAGGCGAACTATCCCGAGATCGCCGCCTACGGGCGTTGCCTGAGGGCCTACGGCTACGAGGTGTTCGACGGCGATCTCGACGCCTATGCGCGCTTTCCGGACCGGGATGCATGCATCCTGTGGTGCATCATGGGCTTCTATCGCGCGTTGCCGCCGGCCAGGTACGTGATTCACGACTATCGCTCGCTGTCGGTCGGCCGGCTCGCCGCGATGAAGGATCGCGTGAAGCGCGTGCTCAACGTCCGCCCCGACCTGCGGATCTTCCAGAATGCGCGCATGCGCGACGCGATGGCGTTCCGCGACGACGTGCGGACGCTGCTGCTGCCGATGGGCGTGCCGGACTGGATCTTCGATCCGGCCGCCAATGCCGCCGGCCCGGTGCACGCGGCCGCGGGCCGGTTCTGCTACATCGGCGAAATGAGCCGCGAGCGCGGTTTTCACAAGGTGCTGGCCGCCTACCGCGACGCGCGGCGCGACGCGGCCGACACGCTCGTGCTGGTCGGCCAGCCGGAGCCCGAAATCCAGGCGGCGTTCGGCGCGACGCCGGGCATCCGGTTCGTCGGCCGCGTGCCGCAGCCGGATGCGCTGCGCATCGTGCGCGACAGCGACTACGCGGTGTGCTTCTTTCCGTATCACCGCCCGCATTGCTTCCAGACCCCGACGAAGCTGCTCGAATACGCGTCGCTCGGCAAGAAGATCGTCTGCAACGACGCGCCGTCTAACGTGCGCACCGCGCACGAACTCGGCATCCAGTGCCACGTGACCGGCGCGGCGATCTTCGACGAACTGTTTCCGCTGTCGCGGATCCGCGCGCACCGCACCGACCCGGCCGCGATGAAGTCGCTCGAATGGGGGCGCGTCATCGAGCGCTCGGGCGTGCTGGCCCATATCGGCGCGGCGGCGCGTCGTTCATGAGGCCGGCGCCGATGAAGATCGTCCACATCGTCGAATCCAGCGCCACGGGCACGTTGTCGATGGTGTGCCTGATCGCCAATCGTCTCGCGCGCGAAGGCCATGACGTGCACGTCGTCTACTCGGTGCGGCCGGATACGCCGCCCGGGCTCGCCGCGATGTTCGATGCGCGCGTGACGTTGCATCACGTCCAGATGCAGGGGGCGAGCCTGTTGCGGAACGTGTTCCGGCTGCGCGCGATGCTGACGGCGCTCGGGCCGGACGTCGTGCATCTGCATTCGTCGATCGCGGGCTTCCTCGGGCGCCTGTCGACGCTGTTCGCGCTGCCGGGAACGGCGTTCTTCTACAGCCCGCACTGCATTTCGTTCATGCGCCGCGACATCTCGCAGTTGAAGCGCCTGGCATTCGTCGCGCTGGAGAGGCTCGCGTGTGCGCGGAAGTGTCTTTACGTGGCCTGTTCGGAAAGCGAGGGGCGGGCGATCCGCGCATGGCTGCGCCAGCCGGCGGTGGTGATCGAGAACGCGGTCGGCGACGGCGCGCCGCGCGCCGCTTCGGACGACACGCCGCCGGCGGCGGACGGCCCCGTGTGCGTGACGACCGTCGGCGGCGTGCGCACGCAAAAGGATCCCGCGCTGTTCGCGCGGATCGCGCACGGCATGCGCGGGCGCGGCATGCGGTTCGTCTGGATCGGCGACGGCGACGACGCGCTGAAGGCGCAGCTCGCGGATGCCGGCGTCGAGGTGACCGGGTGGCTGCCGCGCGACGAAGTGGCGCGCCGGCTCGAACGGGCGGACGTGTACCTGTCGACGTCGTCGTGGGAAGGCATGCCGGTGTCGGTCATCGAGGCGATGCTGGCCGGCCGGCCCGTCGTCGTGTCCGACTGCGCCGGCAACGTGGATGTCGTGCGTCATCTGCAGACCGGCGTGCTCTACGCGACGGCGGACGATGCGCTCGCGTGGCTGGAGCGCCTCGCCGGCGACCGCGCATTGCGCGGGGAGCTGGGCCGGCGCGCCGGCCGGGAAGCGCGCCGGCGTTTCGGCGAGGAACGCCTGTATGGCGAGCTCGCGCCGCTTTATGCTGCATGGGCGGCGCGCTGACGGTCGGCCCGGCCGCCCGGTCGCGCGGCATCCGCCGGCCTGCGACGCGAACGACGCCGATTCAATTTCATGGAGAACTGTATGAATGTATCGATCACGCCGGACATCACGGTGGGCAACGACCTGCCGTTCGTGCTGTTCGGCGGCCTCAACGTGCTCGAGAGCGTCGAGTTCACGCTCTACGTCTGCAGCCGGTACGTGGAAGTCACGCGCCGGCTCGGTATTCCGCTGGTGTTCAAGGCGTCCTTCGACAAGGCCAACCGCTCGTCGATCCACTCGTATCGCGGCGTGGGGTTCGACGAGGGCCTGCGGATCTTCGAGGAGATCAAGCTGCGGTTCGGCGTACCCGTGATCACGGACGTGCACGAGGTGTGGCAGGCCGAGCCGGCGTCGCAGGTCGTCGACGTGCTGCAGGTGCCGGCGTTCCTCGCGCGCCAGACGGATCTCGTCGTCGCGGTCGCGCGGACCGGCAACGTCGTCAACATCAAGAAGCCGCAGTACATGAGCCCGACGCAGATCGAGCACGTGGTGTCGAAGTGCCGCGAAGCCGGCAACGACCGCGTGATCGTGTGCGAACGCGGCACGTCCTTCGGTTACGACAATCTCGTCGTCGACATGCTGGGGTTCCGCCAGATGCGCGACGTGACGGGCGACTGCCCGGTGATCTTCGACGTCACGCACAGCCTGCAGATGCGCGATCCGGGCGGCGCCGCCTCGGGCGGCCGGCGGCGCCAGGTGCTCGATCTCGCGCGGGCCGGGATGGCGGTCGGGCTGGCCGGGCTGTTCCTCGAGGCGCACCCGGAGCCCGACCAGGCGCGCTGCGACGGCCCGAGCGCGCTGCCCCTCTCGCAGCTCGACGCGTTCCTGCAGCAGGTCAAGGCGGTGGACGACCTGGTCAAGCGGTTCCCGCCGCTCGATATCCGGTGAGCGGCGCGACGTATCGCGGGGCCGTGCGGCTGGTGCTGTTCGATGTCGACGGCGTCCTGACCGACGGCCTGCTGCACGTGACGGCCGAAGGCGAGGTCATGAAGCGCTTTCACGCGCACGACGGCGTGGCGATCGCGCTGCTGCGCGCGCACGGCATCCGCAGCGGCATCCTGTCGGGCAAGCACAGCGGCGCGCTGACCTGGCGGGCGCACGAGCTCGGCATGGACGTGCTCGTGACCGGCTGCAAGGACAAGGCGGCCTGCTATGCGGGCATCAAGGCGCGGCGGCAGATCGACGATCGCGAGATCGCCTACGTCGGCGACGACGTGAACGATCTCGCGGTCATCGAGCGCGTCGGCGTGTCGTATGCGCCGGCCGATGCGCATCACCTGGTCCGGACGCGCGTCGATCATGTCACGCGCGCGGCCGGCGGCCGCGGCGTGGCGCGCGAGGTGGCCGAGCATGTGCTGCTCGGCGCCGGCCTGTCGCTCGACGACGCATACCGGCCCTTACTCGAACAATGGAGCGGACGTGACGTCATTCAATAACGGGCGGCCGGTGCATGTCGTGATTCCGGCCCGATACGGCTCGACGCGCCTGCCGGGCAAGCCGCTCGTCGACCTCGGCGGCGAACCGATGATCGTCCGCGTGCATGCGCGCGTGAGCGGCGCGCTGCCCGGCGCGGACATCGTCGTCGCGATCGACGACGCGCGCATCGCGGAGGTGCTCGACGCGCGCGGCATCCGTTTCGCGATGACCGGCGCGCATCACGCGTCCGGCACCGACCGCGCGGCGGAAGTCGCGCGCGCGGCCGGCTGGCCCGCCGGCGACGCGGTGCTCAACGTGCAGGGCGACGAACCGCTCGTGCCCGGCGCGCTGCTGAAGGCCTTCGCGGCCTTTTGCGCCGCGCAGCCGGACCTCGGCGTCGCGACGGCGGCGTGCCCGGTCGACGAGGCCGCGCAGCTCGACGATCCGGGCATCGTCAAGCTCGTCGTCGATCGGCGCGGCCGCGCGCTGTACTTCTCGCGCGCGGCGATCCCGTTCTGTCGCGACGGCCGGCCGGCGGCCGTGGACGGCGGCGGGTTCCTGCGGCACATCGGTCTCTACGGTTATTCGAATAAGGCGTTGCAGGTGCTCGCGGGCACGGCGCAGTGCGAGCTGGAGCAGCTTGAAAAACTGGAGCAGTTGCGCGCGCTGTGGCTCGGCATGCCGATCGACGTGATGCGCTGGCCCGATGCGCCGCCGGCCGGTGTCGATACGCCCGACGACGTCGCGCGCGTCGTCTCCTTCCTCAAACGACATACCCATGATGCGACATAACCATATTGAATCCGCCCGGCAGGTCTTCGAGATCGAGTCGCGGGCATTGGCCGGCGTCGCCGCGCGTCTCGACGCGAATTTCGACGCGGCGGTCGAGACCATCCTCGGCTCGCGCGGCCGCGTCGTCGTGTGCGGCATGGGCAAGTCCGGCATCGTCGGCCGGAAGATCGCCGCGACGCTGTCGAGCACGGGTACGCCCGCTTTCTTCATGCATCCGGGCGAGGCCTATCACGGCGATCTCGGCATGGTGACGCCGGACGACGCGTTTCTCGCGATCTCGAATTCGGGAGAAACGGACGAGGTGATCAAGCTGATTCCGTTCCTGCGCAACAACGGCAACGACCTGATCGCGCTGACCGGCAATCCGTCGTCGACGCTCGCGTGCGCCGCGCGGATCCATCTCGACATCGGCGTCGAGCGCGAGGCCTGTCCGCTGCAACTGGCGCCGACCGCGTCGACCACGGCGACGCTCGCGATGGGCGATGCGCTGGCCGTGACGCTGATGCGCGCGCGTGGTTTCCAGCCCGAGCACTTCGCGCGCTTCCACCCGGGCGGCTCGCTCGGCCGCCGGCTGCTGTCCACGGTCGACGACGAAATGGCGTGCGGGGATCTGCCGTTCGTGACGGAGGAGACGTCGGCGCTCGACGTGCTGGATGCGATGACGCGCGGGCGGCTGGGCCTCGCGATCGTGAAGCGCGAGGCCGGCTGGGGCATCGTGACCGACGGCGACGTGCGCCGCGCGATCGAGCGGCACGGCGACGCCGTGCTGCGGCGCACGGCGGCCGACATGATGTCGGTCGAGCCGTCCACGGTGCCGCCCGGCACGCGGGTGGAGGACGCATTGCTGCTGATGCAGCAGCAGCGCATCGGCGCGCTGCTCGTCTCCGACGGCGCGCACATCGTCGGCGTCTTCAAGAAGTAGGCGCGGCGGCGGCCGCGCTACTGCAGGCTCTGCGTCAGCGCCCTCGGCGCGGCGTCCTGGCGGAAGCGCGGCACGCGCAGGAACGTGATGAAATTCGAGTCGTGCTGGCTCGCCGCGCCGCCTTCCGGATCGTCGAACGCCACGCGGAGCACCGCGATCAGGTCGTCGCCGTCGAATTGCCAGTCGACGTACTGGAAACCGTGCCGCTTCACGTCGGCGTGTTGCAGCACGACCCGCCGGGCGGTCCACTGCCTGAGATCGGGCGAGGACAGCAGCACCAGCGTGTTGCGCACGCGCTCGAGGTTCGCCCGCCCGACGCTCTTCGGCACCGCGTTCGTGATCGTCCAGTACTGCTTCGAGCGCGGGTCGAAGCGGATCGTGAATTTCTTGCCGGCGCCGGGCAGGTCGACGAAATCGCGCGCCGGGTCGAACGACAGCGTCCGGCCGTCCTCGCCCGTCGCGACCAGCGCGGCCTTCTCCGGGCCGTTGTCGGTGTTCACGCGCAGCATGACGGCCGGCGCCGCGCCGGGCCTGCCGACGACGTTGCCTTCCTCCCACGACTCGAAGCGGCCGTCGAGCCAGCGCCGGTCCGACGGCAGATGGACGGACGCACGCCAGTTGCGCGCGTCGAGCAGATCGCGATCGGCGGGCGCGGACATCACCAGCGCGCGCAGGTCGCCGTCCTCGACGCTTTCGTACGCGCGCCAGACCCGCCCGCGATCGACGAGAACCGGCACCGGCCCGGTGATATAGCGGCCCGCATACGGCAGCAGCCCGGTGGCGGCGTCGACCGGCGTGGTCCAGGTCGCGCCGCCGTCGTCGGAGCGGCGAATCGACGGCGTGCCCATCGAGCGGTTGGTGCCCATCAGGTACAGCGCGCCGCGCAGCACGAACAGCGACGACCAGTACTGGTCCGGCACGTCGTCGAGCTTCGACCAGGTCGCGCCCTTGTCGTGCGACGTGAAGACGGACACGCGGTTTTGCGCGGCGGCGGGGCCGAACGTGTCGCAGGTCGCGACGTAGTCGCCGTTCGGCAGCACGGCCAGCGACGGCGAGCCGAGATAGACGCGCGTGGCCGCCCGGCTGTGCGCGACGATCTGGCCCGGCGGCACGGGTGCCGGCGCGGGCGCGGCGTTCGAGGCCGTCGCCGTGCAGTACGCGCACAGCGCCGCGAGGATCGGCCGCTTCATCGCGGCCAGCTTCGGCAGGTACGGAAATGTGGTCATGTCATGTTTGCCAGCGGTTTGCCGCCGAATGCGCCCGGGTGCGGGCGCGCGGCGGCGCGCCTGCGTGGCGCGTCCTGGTCGGCCAGCACGACGAACAGCAGGATGGTGAGCCAGAGCATGCCATAGAGGACGTGATACTTGAACAGCAGGATCGGCAGCAGATACAACAGGTATTTCCGCCTGCCCCGGCGGCGAAACAGCACGAACAGCGTGCCGATGAACGCGACGGACCCGGCGGCGCCCGCCGCGAACACGAGGTAGATGTAGAACGAGCTGTCCCGCACCTGGTAGCCGCGCAGATGGGTTTTCCCGACGTTGTTGCGTTCGTCCCAGAACAGGCCGCCGCCGAACACGCCGGCGACGACGTCGCGCTCGGTCAGTTCGGTCAGCACGAGCGTGCGGCTGCCCACCGCGTCGTAGTCGACGGACTGGTTGACGCGCTGGTCGTACACGCCGTAGAGCCACGGGACGCACGCCAGCGCGACGGCGACGACGGCGATCCGGGCCCCGATCCGCCCGCGCCCGGCGAGGACGTGCAGCCCGCACAGCGCCGCGCACACGACCATCGAGGCGATCGAGAAGCTCAGCAGCGCGGTGGCGAACGCGACCACCGGCGCGAGCGTGACGCGCCGCTGCGACAGCAGCAGGATCACCGCGCTCGGGACGACGGTCATTGCATAGAAGGACGGTTCGGAATACAGGCCCAGCGCACGGATCGAAATCAGGCTGTCGCTGAGTGCCTTGGTCGCGTAGAGCGCTTCGGAATCGGATTCGCGGACATAGCTGTCGAAGTCGATGAAGTGGCCCGTCGCGAGGTAGAAGACGAGCTGAAACGTGAAGAACGCGGCGTGGACGTAGATGAGCGTCCGGCACGCCGTGTCGAGCGAATGCCGCGTGAGCACGCCGCCGGCGAACATCCAGTAGCTCAGTGCGATATACGTCTGGATCAGCACGAACTTGATGTAGAAGTTCAGGTAGAAATCGCCGAACGCGGACAGGATGAACGCGACGCAGGTGCTGATCAGCCAGTACGTGCACACCGGAAACAGGTGCCGCTGGCGCGTCGTCAGGGTCGGCGCCCGGAGAAAGGCGAGCGCGCACAGCAGGAAATACGCGGCGAAGGTTGCCCGTACGCTGAACGCATTGAGGGAGAAGAACAATACGCTGGCTGAAAATAGCAAGGTCGACATGCATGCGCCCGATCGGAGAGTGCGGATGCGCCGCGTGACGGCCGTTGCGGCGCCGCGCGGCGAGGTGCCGTGCGACGCGGGCGGCATGGCTGCCGGGCAGCGCCGGCTCGCCGGTTCGCACGCGGAACGCGCGCGTCGTTCGGCACGAAGCGGTTCCGGCGATCAAGCATAGACGGCCGGGCGGCGGGGCGAACGCGGCCGTCCGATCGCGGCGGGGTTCTGTCGGTTTCCGGCAGGGTCCGTCCCGCGGAGGGCGCCGGTGCGGGTGCGCTCCGGCGGGCCGGGCGGGCGCCGCGCGGCGCGGCCGCCCGGGGCCGTCCGGGGCCGCGACCGTCAAGGCGGCATCGCGTAGCGTCCGCACAGAAACGGCGAGTACAGTTCGATCGCCGCCTGGATCGGCGCGTGATGTCCATACGCGACGGCCGACACGGCAAGCAGCGACGCGGCGGCGAGCAGCCGATACCGGGGCGCGATGCGCGGCGCGCCATGCCGCCGCACGAACGACAGCGCGACCGCCGAGCCGACGATCCAGCCGGCGACGACTTCCGACGGCGTATGCGCGTCGTCGATCACGCGCGCGACGCCGATCAGCGCGCCGAGCGCCAGCCCGAGCGCGAGCGACGCGCCGGGCCGCAACCGCGCGCAGCCGGCCAGCGCGAGCGCGCAGGTCATCGGCCATACCGCCGCCGCCAGCATCGTGTGTCCGCTGATCACGCGGAAGTCGATCGCGCGGATCTGGATGCCGCAGCCGGCGTACAGCGTCTTGGTGGCGCCGACCAGCGCCATGCCCGCGGCAAGCATCAGCGTCCACGCGGCCGCCCCATGCCGCCCGGCGTTCGACCGCGTCAGCCAGCCGATGCACGCGACGGCAAGCGGCAGCGTCACCGCCGCATCGCCGAGATCGCTGACGGCCACCCACATGAACGGGCTCCCGGCGGCTATGCGCTCAGGCGGCCAGCAGCGCCGACATGCGCGTGGCCAGGAAGCTTTCGAAATCCGCGGCCACTTCCGGGTGGCGCAGCGCGAATTCGACCGTCGCCTTCAGATAGCCGAGCTTGCTGCCGCAATCGAAGCGCGTGCCGTCGTAGCGATGCGCGAGCACCTGTTCGTCGGTCAGCAGCGACTGGATCGCGTCCGTCAGCTGCAATTCGCCGCCGGCGCCCGGACGCAGCGCGCGCAGGTGTTCGAACACCTTCGGCTTGAGCACGTAGCGGCCGACGACGCCGAAATTCGACGGCGCCTTCGTGGGCTCCGGCTTCTCGACGATTCCGGACAGCTTGAACAGGTTGTCTTCCCAGCGCTTGCCGTCGATGACGCCGTACGACTTCGACGCCTCGGGCGCGATCTCTTCCACGCCGATCACCGACGCATGGTAGTGATCGAAGACGTCGATCATCTGGCGCAGCACAGGCGTCGGGCCGTCGAGCAGGTCGTCGGCGAGGATCACCGCGAACGGCTGGTCGCCGACCAGCTTTTCCGCGCACAGCACCGCGTGGCCGAGCCCCAGCGCTTCGGCCTGGCGAACGTAGAAGCAGTCGACATGGCTCGGCTTGATGCTGCGCACGAGCGACAGCAGCTTTTCCTTGCCGCGCGCCTCGAGTTCGGCCTCGATCTCGTAGGATTTGTCGAAGTGGTCCTCGATCGCGCGCTTGCTGCGGCCGGTCACGAAGATCATTTCGGTGATGCCGGCGTCAATGGCTTCCTCGACCGCGTATTGAATGAGCGGCTTGTCCACGACAGGCAGCATCTCCTTCGGGCTGGCCTTGGTCGCAGGCAGAAATCGCGTGCCGAGACCGGCAACCGGAAATACGGCTTTCGTCACTTTCAACATGATTTTCGAATTCCATCCGTTCAGGGCTGTGAACAACAATGCGGGGCGCAAGCGGCGGCGCGGGAATTCCGTCGTCGCTCGCCGGCGTCGTGCCGCGCGTCAATGAATCCGCGCGCCGTCGGAAAATCGTAGGGACATTCCGGTTCGGGGGAGTGACCGAATCTAGGTCGATTCCGACAAAGGCGAATCGCGCGTTTCGAATACGCAATGGCGGCTTTACGGTGTGTCGGATGCCATCTAGGAATTGTCGGCATGACGCCGGCCGCGTGACATAGATTCAGGCATCTACTACTGGACGGGCCGGTCGCGGCGCCGCGCATCGCGGCCGCGGCGCCGCCGTCGCGCGGGAGCGGCCATGACCGGACACGGCGATATCTTCGATGCAATCGCGGAATTCAACCGCGCCTATCTCGTGCTTGCGCAACGCATGTTGCGTACCGACTTCGAGCAGGGCAAGCGGCAATTGGGGATTCCGGACGACGTCGCCGCGTCCATCGCCGCATTGACGCAGCAGCAGATCGATGAGATTGCGGAAAGCGGCGAATTGTTCTGCGAATTCCGCAGTGAAAACGCGCCGGGCCGCGCGTGAATCGTTTTTTGTTTTTTTAATGGATGGCCGGCGGCGCTTTTCACGATGTTGCATCGCACATCGACGGCGGTCGTATTGCCGCGCTCGTCCGGTCCTTTTGAAACGCCATGAATCAATGGAGGAAGTGCATGTCCGGTTATCGCGAATTGAAGGCGCAAGCCGACGCTTTGATGAAGCGCGTCGAGGAGGCGCGGCTCGCCGAACTCGAGAACGTGATACAGGAGGTTCGCAACCGGGTCGCCGAATACGGGCTGACCGCCAGCCAGATATTCGGCCGCTCGGCCGGCGCCGGAACGAGGCGGGGCCGCAAGGCCGCCGCCGCGCCCAGGTATCGCGACCCGAAAACCGGCGCGACCTGGAACGGACGCGGCCGCGAGCCCGGCTGGATCAAGGGCGGCCGTCGCGAGCGTTTCCTGATCGAGCGCAGCGCGGGTTGAGCGCGCGGCGCGCGAGCCGCTTACGGATAGTCGGTGAAGCGCGACGTCGGCGCGGGCAGCGCCGGTGTCGCATACCCCGGCACGCTCGCGCGGAATTGCTGCAATAGCCCGTTGTCGATGCGGCTCAGCCCGTTGAGCTGCAACTGCACCAGCACGCGCGTCCCGGTGGTCGGCGACGTGGTGCTGTTGTAGTTGGTGTATTTCTGCAGCGCGAAGCTGACGGCCCAGCAGTCGGCCGCATACTGGAAACCGAGCAGCCCGCTCACCAGCCGGTGCGCGGCGAGGTCGTAGTCGACCGAGCCGACGCCCGACAGCGCATGCGTGAGCGGCCATTGCGCGGACAGCAGCACCTGGTTCTCGGGCTCGTCGTCGAGCGTCGCGTTCGCGCGCGCATACAGGTAGGCGAGATTGATCACCTTGCCGTCGGCCGGCTTCCAGTCGATGCCGGCCATGGCCTGGGTCAGCTCGTTGCTCGACTGGTTGTATTCGGCCGCCTGCTGCAGTTCGAGGCCGGCGCCGATATGGAGCGCCGCGCCGCCGATCACGCTGGACGGCCCGACCGTCGGCGGCGTGTCGCCCGGCATCGTGACCTGCGACGTACGGAAGTCGTACGCCTGCGCGAGCACGAAGCGCGCCAGCTCGACGCCGCTGCCGGCATCGATGAAGCGCGTGGTGACGCCCGCCGTCAGCCGGTTCATGTCGCTCACGCGATCGCCGCCGACGAAGCGGTTGCTCGTGAAGATCTCCGCGAGACCGAAGTCGAGCGGCGCGGTGTCGAACACCGGTGCGAAGGTCTGGTTGCGGTACGGCGTATAGACGTAGTACAGCCTCGGTTCGAGCGTCTGGATCATGTCGACGCCGAACAGCCGCACCGCGCGCTCGAACGTGGCGCTCATGTCGAGGCTCGCGGTCGGCACGTTGACGGTGAAGTTCTTCGGCTGGCCGGCCGGTGCGTCGCTGCCGATCGACGTCAGGTCGTACGACGCCGCATGCCACTGCAGCTTCGGTATCACCGACCAGCCGGGCGACAGGATCGGGTAGCTGACGTAGGTGTCGAACGTCATCCGGTTGCCTTCGGTCGAATCGGCGGTCGGGATCGTGAAGCGCGTCGCGTCGACATCGGCGCCGAAATCGAAGCCGCCGGCGTCGTAGCGCGTGTATTTCGCGTTGAGCTCCGGTTCGCGGTTGTAGGGCGGCGTGGTCGTGAACGACTGCCAGTTCTGCACGCGAGCGAGCACCGACCACGGGCCGTGGTTGTACGTGACGCCCGCCTCCTGCTGGAACAGCGTCTGCGAGCCGACGACGAGCGAGTTGGCGCTCGAGAAATCCGACGGGACCGACGCGTCGGACACGCGGTTGTAGTTCGTGTACGCGGCGAAGCCGTTGCCGAGGTCCTCGCGGTGCTGGAATGCGATCGAGTAGCGGTTGGTGTGCGTCGTCGCGTCGTCGGGCAGTACGCTGGCGGACAGCGAGCCGGAATAGGTCGAGCCCAGGTAGCGGTAGTCGGTCGTCAGCATCGCGCCGCGCTTGGTCATCAGCCGCGGCGTGACGGTCAGGTCGTAGTTGGGCGCCAGGTTGAAGTAGATCGGGACGGCGATGTCATAGCCGTTCGTCGAGCTGATCGCGAACGTGGGCGGCAGGATGCCGCTCTTGCGCGCGTCGTTCAGCGGAAACGACATCCACGGCGACGCGAACACCGGCACACCCGCGAAGAAGAGGATGCCGTCGTGCGCGACGCCGATACCCGCCGCATTGTCGAGATCGAGCCGCGACGCCCGGAGATACCACGCCGGATCGTCCGAGCAATGGCACGTCGTGTACGTGCCGTCGTAGACCACTTCGCGCGTGTCGTCGAGCAGGTCGACCCGCGTGCCGGAGCCCGAGCCGCCCGTCAGGTTGAAGCGGTAGTGGGGCGCCGTCATCGTTCCCGCGAAGCTGTCGAGCTGCAGGTGCGCGTCGGGGCCGGCGAACGCGTTGCCGTCGTGAACCACGAGCACGTGGCCGTACGCGTCGGTCATGTCCGTGTCGGCGTCGTAGTGGATCGCGTCCGCCTTCACGACCGACGGGCCGCGCCGCAGTTCGGCGTTGCCGTGCAGCGACAGGTCCTGGTCGACGGTGCCGCTGGCGGCCGCGCCGATCCCGAACGTCGTCGCGGCCTGGCCCGGCGCGAGCGGATGCTCGACGAGCTGCGACGCGATGCGCAGCCCCCATGCGTCGCCGATCCGGTACGGCTCGGCGGCGGCGTTCTGCAACTGCGCGTCGGCATCGCGCGGGGTGCAGAGCGCGACCGACAGCGCGACGTCGACGAGCAACGCGACCGCGCCGGCGCGCAGGCGCGCGACGATGCCGCCGCGTGGAGCGGAGCGCGGGCCGCGCGCGGGTTCAGAACGACGTGCCAATCTGGAACTGGAACTTCTGGTACTGGTCGCCGCTGTGGTGAACGATCGGCAGCGCATAGTCGATCTTCAGCGGGCCGATCGGCGAGATCCATTCGAGCCCGAGGCCGTAGCTGTACCGCAGCCCGTTCGCGCCGACGCTGTTGCCTTCGGTGCCCCACACGTTGCCGCCGTCCACGAACGTGAAGACGCGCAGCGTGCGGTCGTAGCCGGTGCCCGGCAGCGGGACGGTCATCTCGATGTTGCCGACCACCATCCTCGAGCCGCCGATCGGGTCGCCCGTCGTCGCGTCGCGCGGGCCGAGCGAGTTGGGCTCGTAGCCGCGCACGGAGCCGATGCCGCCCGCGAAGTAGTTCTTGAAGATCGGGTAGGGCTCGCCGCCGAGGCCGTTGCCGTAGCCGGCCTGGAAGTTCATGCCGAGCACGAGGCCGCGCGCGAACGAGTGGTAGTACTGCGCCTGCACGTCGGTCTTGTAGTACGACACGGAGCCGATCGGCGTGCCGTATTCGGCGTTCGCCTGCAGGTAGTAGCCGTGCCCCGGAATCAGCACGCTGTCGCGCATGTCGCGCGACCAGCCGACCGTGAAGGGCGCGACGTTCGACACGCGGCCGAACGTCTTCACGTAGTCGAGATAGCTCTGCGGGGTCGTCGAATCGACGTCGAGGCGATCCTGTTCGAGCCCGAGTCCGAAGTACACCATGTCGGTCTCGGAGAACGGGATGCCGAACTTCGTGTCCGCCCCGTACGAGATGATCCGGAAGCTCGTGTCGCTCGTGCTCGAGTAGTAGAGCGGTTGCGTCGTCCGGTAGTACACGTCGGTGATGCGCTTGACGCCGTCGATCGTGAAGTACGGATCGGTCTGCGACAGGCTCAGGGTGCGCATCGTCGTCGCGGTGTTCGCGTTGACGGCGATCGTCTGGCCGCTGCCGAACACGTTGTCCTGCGACACGCCGGCCGAGATGATCGGGCCTTCGCCCGATCCGTAGCCGAGGCCGAGCGAGATCGTGCCGGTCGGTTTCTCGGTCACTTTCACCTGCACGTCGACCTGGTCGGCGGTGCCTTCCACCGGCACGGTCGTCACGTCCACGTCGGTGAAATAGCCGAGACGGTTGATGCGATCCTTCGACAGCTTGAGCCGCGACGAATCGAACCACGCATCCTCCATCTGGCGCATCTCGCGGCGGATCACCTCGTCGCGCGTGCGCGTGTTGCCCGAAATGTCGATGTGCCGCACGTAGACGCGCTTGCCCGGCGTGACCTGCAGCGTGAGGTCGACCGTGTGATGTTGCTGGTCGATCTGCGGCACGGTATTGATCGTCGCGAACGCGTAGCCGTATTCGCCGAGCTTGTCGATCAGCGCCTGCGTCGTGTCCTTGAGTTTCGCCGCGGAGAAGCGCTCGCCGGCGTGGATCGCGACGATGCGGTTCAGTTCGGCCTCGCGATCGAGCAGGTCGCCGGCCAGCCGGATGCCGGAGATCGTGTAGGGATCGCCCTCGTGCAGCGTGATGGTCAGGTCCATGTCCTTGCGGTCCGGCGACAGCGACACCTGGGTCGAGTCGATGTTGAACTCCAGGTAGCCGCGATCGAGGTAGTAGGCGCGCACGGCGTCGAGATCGGTCGCGAGCTTGTCCTTCGAGTACAGGTCGTCCTTCGTGTACCAGGAGAACCAGTTCGGCGTCGACATCTGCATTTCGTCGCGCAGCGTCGCGTCGCTGAACACGTGATTGCCGATGAAGGCGACCTGCCGGATCTTCGCGCTCGGCCCTTCGATGACGGAAAACAGCAGCGCCACCCGGTTGCGGTCGATCGGGCTTACCGTCGTGGTCACTTCGGCCGCGTAGTAGCCGCGCGTCAGGTACTGGCGCTTGAGCTCCTGCTCGGCCTTGCTGACGAGCGACGGGTCGTACGCATGCCCGGACACCAGCCCGACCGACTTCATCGCCTTCTCGATCGCGTCCCGGTCGAACTCGTGCAGCCCGGCGAAGTCGATCGTGCCGATCACCGAGCGCTCGACGACGTTCACGATCACGACGTTGCCTTCCGTGCCGATCCGCACGTCGTTGAAGAAGCCGGTCGCGTAGAGCGCGCGGATCGCGGCCGACGCCTTGTCGTCGGTGAAGGTGTCGCCGATCTTGAACGGCAGATACGAGAACACGGTGCCGGACTCGATGCGCGTCAGACCCTCGACACGGATGTCGTGGATCGCGAAGCCGCTCGACGCCGGCGCATCGGGCGCCGCTTGCGCAGCCGGTGCCGGTTGCGCGTGAACGGAAAATGCAGCCGGCGCGAGCCAGCAAAGCCGGGCAAGCCAGCCGAACCTCATCGAACGTGCTTTCACTGCCAGGCGATCCCTTCTTCGAATGTGTGGACGCGATGTGCGGCGTCGTTCTGCGCGTCGCGCACGAGCAGGCGCGACACCGTGTCGACGTGCGACCGGGCCAGAAGATGCACGGCCGCATAGCCGTTGCCGCAGACGGCGCTCAGCGACAGCCCGGACGCGTAGCGGCCGTCGAGCCGGCAGCGGAAGATCGGGCGCGCGCCGAACGCGTGAACATCGCGGGTTCCGGCTGCTGCCGGCCGCGTGTCGGCCGGCAGCAGGTACCACGTGCAGGCGCCGAAATCGGACAGCGCATAGGTGGCGCGTTGCCGGGCGGGTGCGACGATCGGGGAAGGGATTCGCATGATGGCAGGTCCTTGTCGAAAAGGAACGGAAAGTCGCGATCCGGGGCAATGCGCCCCGCATCGTGTCAATGATTCGTATTGCGAAATAAATAGGGTTGGGTTCGACGATCCGGCGTGAATCCGGTCAGCGCCGGTCGCGCCTCAGTTCAGCATCGCGTGATTGATCGGCAGCGCCATTTCAGGCGGAGAGACGAGCGCCTCGACGAGGCTGTTCAGGTTGACGGCGGGCAGGGCGAACGCGATCCAGCCCATCCCGACATGACGGATCGACAGCACCGCGCCGTCGTAGTCGGCGAGCCGGTCGACGCGCCAGCACGGGTCGATCTGCAGCGGATACTGTCCTTCCGGCGGCTCGACCGGATGGGTCGGCTGCATCGCGGCTCGTGCGGTCGCGAGTTGCAGGATCATCTGGTCGATATCGTTGACGCCGAGGACGGAGGTCTGGCCGTCGATCGTGAAGCGGATCACTGGAAACCCGGATTCGGAGGAGACTTCCATGCGCATCGTGTGATACATGATCGGGCCTTTCACTTTCACTGTCGGGGAGAACTGCCGCCATCGGCGCGGCCGGTGTGCGGTGTGACGGAAGCATAGGTCACACGCTATCCGAATAAATTTCAGGATTGTTTCGTCATATTCAGGACTCCCGGATTCGCGCGTTGTAAGCGGAATGAATTGGAGATCGCGCAAGAGTGCGCGGTAATTATTGAGATATATGGCGACGCTGACATCGGTCGCTGTGCGCGATCGGTAACCGATGCCGCATGAGCGTGCGCGATCGACGGACATTGGGCGGAATTCCGCACCGGAAGTGCGTTTCGGCCTGTCTTGAGCCCGCAATATTTCAAATGATTGCGGTGAAACCCGGCGCTTCGACGCGAGGAATCGCGATACGCCGGCCGTCGCGAACGGCGGCCGGCGCGTGTCGCGATCAGAACCGGTGACGAATGCCGAGGCTGACCATCTCCTGGCTGTCGGTGCCGGCGACGCCGTACGAGCCGATCGACGCTTCCGCGCCCGACACCGTGCCGTCCGCGTTCAGCTGCGTGCCGGTGGCCTTCTGCCATGCGCCGACGAGATACACGTCGGTGCGCTTCGACAGGCTGTAGTCGGCGCCGAGCGAGACCTGGTGATAGGACGCGCTGGCATCCCCGTTCGCATGCGTGTAGCTGTAGCCGAGACCGAGCAGCAGCGCCGGCGCGGCCTGGTAGTTGACGTACGCCTGGCCGGTGTTGAACTTCTCGGTCGACGCGAACGCCGATTCCGCATCCGCCTTGTACGCCGAGTTGCTGTACGCGAGGCCGAGCGTATACGGGCCGGCGATGTAGCGCGCGGCGACGCGCGCGATATTGATCGACTTCGCGGTGGCGTAGCCCGAGTTGACCGGGCCGTCGAAGGTGCCGTCCGAAGTCGACGACCAGCCGGTGCGCGCGGCCGTCGCGTTCGAGTTGTCGGCCACGTAATAGCCCGCGGCCAGCGAGAACGGGCCGTTGTTGTACGAGGCCGCGACCGCCCAGGTCTGGCCGGACCCGGTTTGCCCCGCGACGCCGCCGAGCGCGTACATCGTCTCGACCTGCAGCCCGCCGTAGCTCGGCGACAGGTACTTGATCGCGTTGTTGGTGCGCGAGCTGTTGTCGTAGTTGTCGACGTCGCCGGCGGTGGCGAACGTGCTGCCGAAGTAGTTGTCTTCGGTCAGCCCCTGGATCTGGTCGACGAGCGGATCGTACTGGCGGCCGAGCGTGAGCGTGCCGTACTGGGCGCTTTGCAGGCCGACGTAGGCCTGGCGGCCGAACAGCGACGTCGTGCCGTTGTAGGTGCCCATCTTGCCGTTGTTGACGTTGAAGCCGTTCTCGAGCTGGAAGATCGCCTTCAGCCCGCCGCCGAGATCCTCGCTGCCGTTCAGGCCCCAGCGGCTGCCGGACAGGTTGCCCGAGTAGAGGCCGACCTGGTTGCTGCCGGTGGGCGTGGCGTTGTGCGTGAACTGGAGCGACTCGTCGATGACGCCGTACAGCGTCACCGTGCTCTGCGCGTGCGCGGCCGAAAAGCCGGCCAGCAACGCGAGCGACAACAGCGATTTCCTCAAGATACCTTTCATCATGAACTCTCCTGGCATGTACCGGAACTGCTTTCCTTCCTGTCGAAGCGACCCGCCTTCGTCAGGAGCCGCCATTAGGTCATGACACAAATCCCGATCCGTTGGGATTCCACAACGACGGGTTTACCGCGGGTTTCCGCTTCGTTCATCCGTAATCTGATGGTTGCATGCGCAACGTTTATTCGAGGCCGGATGAAGGGGCGGTCGGTGCGGCGCGAGCCCCATCTAGCGGGGCCGCGCAGGCGTCGGCCGAATCCGTCGCGGTGCGCGGCGGCGCGCGATCGGGAATGCGTGCGTCAAATGCGGTAACGAAAACGCTCGCGAGTGAACGGCGGGATCCGGGCCGACAGGCAACCCGCGCGCTGCGCGGCAGCACGCGGCCGGTAAATGGCGGTAACGGGGCCGGTAAACCGGGTAATTCCACCGAAACCTACACTGGCCCGATGCGATGGACGAACTTCGACCCAACCTGACAGGAGCCACCATGAACTCGATGCAAGCGGTGTTTCTGCATTCCGGATACGGCGCGACCGACGGCTGGCTGTGGTCCTGCCTGCGCGATCTCGACGGCGTAACGGCCTACGACGAGCCGCTGCGCGCGATGGACGAGCCGGTCGACCGCGGGCAGTACGCGGGCGCCGGCCCGGGCGGCCCGCCGGCCGCGGACGTGGCCGAGACGCTCAGGCAGGATGCGCTCGGCACGTCGCGCGCCGAAATGGCCTTTTCGGCGAACCAGTTCGAGGAAGCGACGCCGGAACATGCGGGCGACATCGATCGCTTCCTGCGTACGCTGATGGCGCAGGCGTTCGATCGCGGCGACGTGCCGGTGTTCCGGTTCGGCGAATCGCTCGGCCGCCTCGCGTGGATGCGCCGCACGTTTCCGGACGTCGTTCACATCGTCGTCGCACGCAATCCGCTCGCGCAGTGGCAGTCGTGCTGCGACCGGCTCGTCGCGCAGCGCGACGGGGGCTGCATCGCGCTGCCGTTCCTGGCGCTCGCATGCGCCCGCAGCGTGCCGGCGGTCGAACGGGTGATCGTCGGCCTGCGCATCGATCTGCCCGACGACGTTCCGTGCGTCGGCGAGCGCCCGGCCGATCATTGCATCGAGTTCTTCAAGGCGCACGCGGCGTATGTCGGGCCGGCCGCCGCGTATCGCGCGTTTCTCGGCTACTGGCTGCTCGCGATGCGGCATGCGACGACGCATGCGGACGCGATCTTCGATTGCGACCTGGCGATCCGGTCGCATGCGTACCTGGGTGCGGCGCAAGCGTGGATCGGGAGCCTGACCGGATTGACGCCGTCGCTGCGCGCCGCGCACCGGAACCACGCGGTGCGCAGCCGGACGATGTCGTGCTCCGATGACGAGGATGTGCATCTCGCGGCGATGGAAATCGGCAGGATGCTGGTGCGCGACGGCTGCGCGCCGACCGACGCCCTCGCGCTGTGGGCGAGCAAGCTGGCCGAGGCGACGCTGGGCGCGCGCGCCGACGCCGATGCCACGACGGCGTACGGGCAGATGTGCGTCGATCAGGCGATGCGCATCGTCGATCTCGCGGCGGCCGGCAGTTTCGGCTCCGATACGGCGCTCGCGAGCGAACTCTCGATGATGAGGGCGGCGCTCGGCGGGTCGGCCGAGCAGGAGTCAAGCCGGCGCGCAGGGCCGTGGTCGCGGTTGACGAGCACCGCGCGCAGTTTCCTCGCGATGCGGCGGTAGCGGGCCGGATACGCCGGCGGGACGGCGGCGCGAACGGGGGCGGCGATCGTTTCGCCGCCCCCGTTCGCATCGCGCGGCCGTCAGCCCGGCGTGCGCGCCGCCTGCTTCGACGGCTGCGCGTCGAGCTGCGCATCCGACCACCCGCCGCCGAGATCGCCGAACAGCGTCGCCGTCGCCACCAGCCGCTCCTGCTGCACCGTCAGCGCATTTTCCTGCAGCCCGAGCAAGGTCGTCTGCGCGGTGGCGACCGTCGTGTAGTCCACGGTGCCGGCCTGATATTCGTTGAACGCGATGTCCGCGCCACGCCTGGCGTCGGCCACCGCGCGTTCCAGCACGGCCGCCTGCTCGGCCAGCACCCGCACGCTGACGAGATCGTCCTCGACATTCTGCAGCGCCCCGAGCACCGTGCCGCGATAGTTCGCGACCGCCGCGTCGTACGCGGCTTTCGCGGCCGCCACTTCGCCGCTGCGCTCGCCGCCGTCGAACAGCGTCTGCGACGCACTCGCCCCCAGCGACCACACGTAGTTCGCGACATTGAGCAGCCCCGCCAGCGGCGACGCGGAGAACCCGGCCGCCGCCGACAGCGAGATCGTCGGGTAATAGGCGGCAATTGCCACCCCGATCGCCGCATTCGCCGACGCCATCTGCCGTTCGGCAACGGCGATGTCGGGCCGCCGCTGCAGCAGCGTCGACGGCACGGCGACCGGCACGTCGGGCAGCGCAGGCAACGCGGGGTGGTGCGGAACGTCGAGCGCTTCGGGGGTGCGTCCGACCAGCACCGCGATCGCATGCACGTACTTCGCGCGCGTCACGCCGAGCGCGATCAGGCTCGACTGCGCGCTTTCGAGCTGCGTCTGCGCGGCGACGAGATCGGACGGCGGGATCGTGCCGGCCTTGTCCTGGTCGGCGATCACGCGCAGGTACGCTTCGTCGGCCTTGACGGTCGCATCGAGCAGGTCGAGGTTCGCATCGGCGACGCGCAGGTCGATCACGGTGGTCGCGAGCGTCACCTGCTCGGACAGCGCCGCATTCGCGTAGGTGGCGGCGCTGGCCTGCGCGCTCGCCTTGCGTTCCTCGACCGTGCGGCGCACCTCGCCCCACAGGTCGGGCGACCAGCTCACGGTGCCTTCGAGCGCGCCCGCGTTCGCGACGGTCGGCGAGCCCGCGGCCGTCGTGCGCTGCCGGGTGGCCGACGTCGTCGCGGAAACGGTCGGAAACAGCCCGGAACGCGCTTCGCGCACCAGCGCGAGCGCCTGCTGGTAGTTGTAATAGTCCTGCCTGACCGTCTGGTTCGACACCGTGACGAGCGGCTCCAGTTCGTTCAGCAGCGGATCGTTGAACGCGGTCCACCAGTCGCCTTTCGGGCCGTCGGCGTCGGGCTTCGCCTGCGTCCAGCCGGGCAGCTCGCGCCAGGTCGCGGGCGTTGCCACGGCCGGGCGGTGATAGTCGGGGCCGACCGCGCAGCCGGCGACGGCCAGTGCGATCGCCGCACCGAGCGCGCAGGTTCGCAGCCGTCGCACGAACGGCGGCACGGGTCGAGGAGAGAAGCGGGGGAAAGTCATGGGTCAGGGCCTCGATTCGGGCCGCTGTTGCCGCGGCCGCAGCCACGACCCGCGCGCGAGTCGCTCGCGCAGCCGGTCGAGATACAGATAGATCACGGGCGTCGTATAGAGCGTGAACACCTGGCTGATCAACAGCCCGCCCATCACCGTCACGCCGAGCGGCTGGCGCAGCGACGCGCCCTGGCCGATCGCGAACGCGAGCGGCAGCGCGCCGAGCACGGCCGCGGCCGTCGTCATCATGATCGGCCGCAGGCGCCGCACGGCCGCCTCGTGAATCGCGCGCCGCGCGTCGACGCCCTCGTCGCGCTGCAGCGCGATCGCGACGTCGACCATCATGATCCCGTTCTTCTTCACGATGCCGATCAGCAGGATGAAGCCGATCAGCGAGATCACCGAGAACGGCACGCCGAACACGAGCAGGGCCAGCGTCGCGCCGATGCCGGCCGACGGCAGCGTCGACAGGATCGTCAGCGGGTGGATCGTGTTTTCGTACAGCACGCCGAGCACGATGTAGACCACCACGAGCGCCGCGACGATCAGCAGCGGCACCGCGCCCATCGAGTTCGTGAATGCCTGCGCGGCCCCGGCGAAGCCGCCGTGTACCGACGCGGGCATGCCGATCGACTGCTCGGCGTCGGCGATCGCGACGGCCGCGTCGCTCAGCGACCCGTTGGCCGGCAGGTTGAACGAGATCGTCGCCGCGACGAGGCCGCCCTGGTGGTTCACCTGCGTGGCGGTGTGGCTGTTCGCGAACATCGCGAGCGCGGCGAGCGGCACCATCGTTTCCGCCGACGTGCTGTCCGCGCTGCCGGTCGAGCTGCCGCCCTTGCTGTTCGCGATGCTGTTGGTGGATGCGTTCGCTTCCGCGTTCGCGTTCTGCGCATTGGTCGTGCCGCCCGCGCCCGCCGTCGCGACGCCGACCGCCGCGCCGGTCGCGAGCGTCGCGGCGGCGGCCGGGACGGTGGCCGACGGATACTGCGTCTGCGCGGTGCCGTTCGCGTTGCCCGCCGCGGTGCTCGCGAAGATCCGGCCGAGCGACGACGGGAACTGCCAGTACGGCGGCGCGACTTCCATCACGACGAAGTACTGGTTCAACTGGTTGTAGATCGTGGAAACGGTGCGCTGGCCGAACGCGTCGTACAGCACGTTGTCGATCTGGTTCGGGTCGAAGCCGAAGCGTTTCGCGGTCGCGCGGTCGATCGTCACCATCGTCTGCAGCCCGTGCTGCTGCAGGTCGGAGTTCACGTCGACGAGCTGGCCGCGCCGCCGGTTCAATTCGTCGACGAGCCGCGGCGTCCACGTATAGAGCGCCTGCGGATCGTCGCTCGTGAGCGTGTACTGGTATTCGGCGGCCGATTGCCGGCCGCCGATCCGCAGGTCCTGCTGCGCCTGCAGGAACAGGCGCGCGCCCGAGACGGCCGCGAGCTTCGGCCGCAGCCGGTTGACGACCTCGGTGGCCGACGCGTGGCGCTGCGCGAGCGGCTTCAGCGCGACGAACACGTTGGCCGTGTTCAACGCGCGCCCGCCGGTGAAGCCGGCGACCGCCGAGACGGCCGGGTCCTGCTGGACGATCGCCTGGAGCTGCGCGAGCTTGTGCCGCATCGCACCGAACGAGATGCTCTGGTCGGCGATGATCTGCCCCATCAGCGTGCCGTTGTCCTGCTCGGGGAAGAAGGTCGCGGGCAGCAGCCGGAACAGCAGCAGGTTGCCGGCGAGCAGCGCGATCAGCACGACGCCGACGAGCGGCGCGCGGTCGAGCACCGCGTCGAGCGAGCGGGCGTACGCGTCGCGCAGCCCGTCGAGCACGGCGGCGATACGGGCGCCGACGCGCGACGGCGCGGCGTGCGCGCTGCGCCGGCTCAGCACGTACGCGCACATCGTCGGCGTGACGGTCAGCGAGATCACCATCGACAGCAGGATCGCGATCGACAGCGTGACCGCGAACTCGTGGAACAGCAGGCCGACGATGCCGGGCATCAGCAGGATCGGCAGGAACACGGCGATCAGCGACAGGCTCATCGACACGACCGTGAACGCGACTTCCGCGCTGCCGCGCAGCGCCGCCTCCTTCGGCGTATGGCCGGCCTCGAGAAAGCGCGTGACGTTCTCGAGCACGACCACCGCGTCGTCGACGACGAAGCCGGTGCCGATCGTCAGCGCCATCAGCGACAGGTTGTCGATGCTGTAGCCGAGCAGGTACATCGGGCCGAACGTGCCGACGATCGACAGCGGCAGCGCGACGGCCGGGATCAGCGTCGCGCGCGGCGACAGCAGGAACACGAACACGACGCCCACGACCAGCAGCACCGCGATGCAGAGCGTGCGCTCGGTGTCGTCGACCGACGCGTTGATCGACTGCGAATGGTCGACCGCGATGCCGACGCGCACCGAGCCCGGCAACGCGGCCTCGATCACGGGCAGGCGCTCGCGGATCTGCTGCACGGTGTTCACGACGTTGCTGCCCGGCTCCGGAAACACGATCACGAGCACGGCCTGCTTGCCGTTGTAGAGCCCCGCGTTGCGCACGTTCTCGTTCGAATCGAGCACCTGCGCGACGTCGTGCAGCTGCACGGCCGCGCCGTTGCGGTAGGCGACGACGAGGTCGCGGTACGGCGCGGCCGTGCCGATCTGGTCGTTGGACAGGATCTCGTAGCGATGGCCGTCCTGGTCGAGATGGCCTTTCGGGCTGTCCGCGTTCGCCGCGCCGAGCGACGCGCGCACGTCCTCGAGGCCGATGCCGTAGCTGTTCAGCTTGCCGGGGTTCAGCTCGACGCGCACCGACGGCAGCGCGCCGCCGCCGAGCGTGATCTGCCCGACCCCCTTGATCTGCGAGAGCTGCTGCTGGATCACCGAATCCGCGGAATCGTAGAGCTGCGCGGAGGTCAGCGTGTCGGAAGTCAGCGCGAGCACCATCACCGGCGCGTCGGCCGGGTTGTATTGCCGGTAGGTGGGGTTCGAGCGCAGCGTGGTGGGCAGGTCGGCGCGCGCGGCCTGGATCGCGGCCTGCACGTCGCGCGCGGCGCCGTTGATGTCGCGGTCGAGGCCGAACTCGATCACGATCATCGACGAGCCCGTGTAGCTCATCGACGTGAGTTCCTCCACGTCCGCGATCGTTTCGAGCCGGCGTTCGAGCGGCTCGGCCACCGTCGACGCCATCACGTCCGGGCTGGCGCCGGCCATGTTCGCCTGCACGACGATCACCGGATACGCGACGTTCGGCAGCGGCGCGACCGGCATCCGGAAGTACGCGAGCGCGCCGGACAGCAGGATCGCGATCGCCATCAGCGTCGTGGCGACCGGCCGGTTGATGAACAGGGCCGCCGGGTTCACGGCGCGCTCCCGCCGTCCGGCGCTGCGGCGCCGGCGCCCGCCGCGTCACGCCGGCGCCGCAGCGCCGCGGCCATCCGGTCGAACAGCAGGTACACCACCGGCGTGGTGAACAGCGTGAGGAGCTGGCTCAGCGCGAGCCCGCCGATGATCGCGAGGCCGAGCGGGCGGCGCAGCTCGGACCCCGTGCCGGTGCCGACCAGCATCGGCAGCGCGCCGAGCATCGCGGCGAAGGTCGTCATCAGGATCGGCCGGAAGCGCAGCAGCGACGCCTCGAAGATCGCGTCGGCCGGCGTCTTGCCGTGCTCGCGTTCCGCTTCGAGCGCGAAGTCGACGATCATGATCGCGTTCTTCTTCACGATGCCGATCAGCAGCACGATGCCGATGATGCCGATCACGTCGAGATCCGCGCCCGCGATCATCAGCGCGAGCAGCGCGCCGATCCCGGCGGACGGCAGCGTCGACAGGATCGTGACCGGATGGATGAAGCTCTCGTACAGCACGCCGAGCACGATGTAGACGGCGACGAGCGCGGCGATCAGCAGATAGACCTCGCTCGACAGCGAATCCTCGAACGCGGCCGCCGCGCCCTGGAACGACGACTGGATCGACGGCGGCAGCGCCGCGTCGCGCTCGACGCGCCGCACGTCGGCGACGGCCGCGCTCAGCGACGCGCCGTTCGCCAGATTGAACGACACCGTGACCGCCGGGAACTGCGCGAGATGGCGGATCGCGAGCGGCGTCTTCACGAGCCGTACGGTCGCGATCTGGCTGAGCGGCACCTGGCCGCTGCTGCTCGTCTGGCTCGGCAGGTAGAGGTTGCCGAGCGACGCGACGTTCGGCATCGTCTCGGGCTTCGCGACCAGGATCACGCGGTACTGGTTCGACTGCTCGAAGATCGTCGACACGATGCGCTGGCCGAGCGAATCGTACAGCGCGTTGTCGATGGTGGCCGGCGTGATCCCGTAGCGCGCGGCCGCCTGACGGTCGACGTCCACCTGCACGCCGAGCCCGTCGACGTCGAGATCGCTCTGCACGTCGGTGATCGAGCGCACCTGCTTCAGCTTCGCGACCAGCGCGGGCACCACCTGCTGCAGCGCCTGCCGGCTCGGGCCGCGCAGCACGAAGCGGTACTGGTTCGGCGACAGCGTCGTGTCGAGCGTCAGGTCCTGCACCGGCTGCAGGTAGAGCCGCACGCCCGGTACGCCGGCCGTTTCCTGCTGGAGCCGCCGCGCGATCGCCGCCGCGCTCTCCGCGCGGTCGCCGTGCGGGCGCAGGTTGATCAGGAAGCGGCCGTTGTTCAGCGTCGCGTTGACGCCGTCGATCCCGACGTACGACGTGAGCGACGCGACATCCGGGTCCTTCAGCAGCGCATCGGCCAGTTGCGACTGGCGCTCGACCATCGCCGCGTACGACACCGACGTGTCGGCCACGCTGATCCCCTGGATCGTGCCGACGTCCTGCACGGGGAACAGCCCCTTCGGGATCGCCACGTAGAGGATCAGCGTCAGCGCGAGCGTCCCGAGCGCCACGACGAGCGTCAGCGTCTGGTGCCGCAGCACCCAGGTCAGCGCGCGCGAATAGGCCGCGAGCGTGCGATCGAAGATCCGTTCGCTGAAGCGCTCGAAGCGGCTCGGCTGCGACTCCGACTGCGCATGCAGGATGCGTGCGCACAGCATCGGCACGACCGTCAGCGACACGACCGCGGAAATCAGGATCGTCACCGCGAGCGTGACCGCGAACTCGCTGAACAGGCGGCCGATCACGCCGCCCATGAACAGCAGCGGGATCAGCACCGCGATCAGCGACACCGTCAGCGACAGGATCGTGAAGCCGATCTGCCCGGCGCCCTCCAGCGCGGCGTCGAGCGGCCGCATGCCCTGCTCGATGTAGCGCACGATGTTCTCGATCATCACGATCGAATCGTCGACCACGAAGCCGGTCGCGATGATCAGCGCCATCAGCGACAGGTTGTCGATCGAGTAGTGCAGTTCGTACATCGCGGCCACCGTGCCGATCAGCGACACGGGCACCGCGATGCTCGGGATCAGCGTCGCCGGCAGGTTGCGCAGGAACACGAAGATCACCATCACGACCAGCGCGACGGCCAGCACGAGTTCGGTCGCGGCGTCGAACACCGACGCACGGATCACGCCGGTGCCGTCGCCGACGATCTGCACGTGCATGCCGGCCGGCAGCGTCGCCTCGAGCGCGGGGAGCTGCCGCTTGATGCGGTCGACGGTCGCGATCACGTTCGCGCCCGGCTGGCGCTGCACGTTCAGCACGATCGCCGGCGTGCGGTTCAGCCACGCGCCGCGCTCGATGTCCTGCGGCGCCTGCGACACGCGCGCGACGTCGCCGAGGAACACCGGCGCGCCGTTCTGGTACGCGATCACCGTGCGCAGGTACGCGGCCGGATCGGTGATCTGGTCGTTGGAATTGATCGTGTAGTCGAGATCGGGGCCGTCGAAGTTGCCTTTCGGCTGGCTGACGTTCACGTTCGCCAGCAGCGTGCGCAGATCGTCGATGTTCAGCCCGTACGCGGCGAGCTTGTGCGGATCGGCTTCGACGCGCACGGCCGGCACGTGGCCGCCCGCCGTCGTGACGAGGCCGACGCCCGGCACTTCGGAAATCTTCGTCGCGAGCCGGTTGTTCGCGGTGTCCTGCAGCTGCGTGAGCGACATCGAGCTCGACGTGACCGCGAGCGTGAGCACGGGCTGGTCGGCCGGGTTCACCTTCGCGTAGGTCGGCGGCGCGGGCAGGCCGCTCGGCAGGTAGCTGTTCGATGCGTTGATCGCCTGCTGGACGTTCTGCTCGGCGACGTCGAGGCTGACCGACAGGTCGAACTGCAGCGTGATGACCGACGCGCCCTCCGAGCTGTACGAGATCATCTGCTGCAACCCGGGGATTTCGCCGAGCTGGACCTCGAGCGGCGCGGTGACGGTGGTTGCCATCACGTCCGGGCTCGCGCCGGGGTAGAAGGTCTGCACCTGGATCGTCGGGTAGTCGACGTCGGGCAGCGACGACACCGGCAGGAAGCGCACCGCGACCGCGCCGGCCAGCACGAGCGCGATCGTCAGCAGCAGCGTCGCGACCGGCCGCAGGATGAAAAGGCGGGAGAGGTTCATCGTATCGGGCGCCGCGGATCGTCAGGCGGCGCCGGACGCGCCGGGTGCGGCCGATGCCGCGCCTGCCGCGGCGGGCCGGTGGCCGGCATGATGCGACGCGGCCGCCGCCGGGGCGCCCGATGCCGCCTGGGCCCCGCCGGCCCGGTTCGACGCGATGCGGATCGCCGCGCCGTCGCTGAGCCGGTCGACGCCGTCGGTGACGACCTGCTGCCCCGCCGCGAGCCCGGCAACGATCGCGGTGGTGCGCCCGTCGCTGGGCCCGAGCGTGACCTTGTGCACCGAGACCGTCCGGTTCGCATTGACGAGATACACGTAGTCGCCCGGCGCGCCGTTCTGCACCGCGGCCGTCGGCACGAGCACCGCGTCGTGCAGCGTATCGACGCCGAGCCTGACGTTGACGAATTCGTTCGGGAACAGCGCTTCGTCGTCGTTCGCGAACGTCGCGCGCAACGTGACGGTGCCGGTGGCGGTCGCCATCTGGTTGCCGATCGCATACAGCGTGCCGGTGGCGACCTGCTTGTCGTCGTCGCTCGAATACACGGTCACCGGCAGTTTCGCGCCCGCGCCGACGCGCCGGATCACGGCCGACAGCGCGTTCTGCGGCACCGTGAACTGCACGGTCATCGGTTTCATCTGCGTGATCACGACGATGCCCGTCGTGCTCGACGACGTCACGTAGTTGCCCGGGTCGACGAGCCGCAACCCGACGCGGCCCGCCACCGGCGCGGTGATGTGGCAATAGGCGAGATCGAGGTCGTATTGGGCGATGTTCGCGCGATCGGCCTGGGTGGCCGCCTCGTCCTGCTGGACGGTGAACTGCGCGTCCTGATAGGTCTGCTCGGCGATCGACTTGTGCTCGGCGAGCTGCGCGTAACGCGCGAGATCGGCGCGCGCCTGCGCCAGGCTCGCCTGGTCCTTCGCGAGCTGGGCCTGCGCCTGCTGCTTGCTGATCTGGTACTGGCGCGGATCGATCTGCGCGAGGAACTGGCCCTTGGCGACTTCCTCGCCTTCGTGATAGCCGACCTCGGTCAGGTAGCCGCTCAGTTGCGGCAGCACCGTCACGGTCGCGACCGGCGTGACCGTGCCGAGTTCGTTCAGCACGACCGGCATGTCGCCCGTCGTCGCGGTCGCGACGCTGACGACCTGGGCCGACGTCGAGCGAACCGGCTTCGACTGGCGCAGCAGGTGAAAGACGATCAGCGCGACCGGGACGGCCAGCGCGACGACGACGATCCAGCGGCGCGCACGGCGGCGCGGCGGCGGTGCGGAACCCGGTTCGCTCATGTCCGTCTCCGGAACGGGCGGCGCATTGCGCTACGAGCTGACATGGGGGCACTCCCGAGGGTGGCGGTGGCTGATGCGGAAAGACCGGGCCGGCCGCGTTGCGGCCGGGTCGAGGCATGGACCGGCGCCGCGTGCGGGCGCACGCGGCGTACGGTTGCCGTCGATGTCGTGACGGGGAAAGCGGGGCGGGTGCGGCGGGCGGGCCGCCCGCCGCGTGACGCGGCTTACCAGCGGTGGTGCGCGGCCCAGTCGCGCCGGCCCCACCAGCGGCGGCCGTCCCAGTACCGGTCGCCATGCCAGCCGAGCGTGATGCCGATCGCGGGCACCATCACGGGCGCGGCCACGACAGGCGGGGCATAGACCACCGGGGGCGGCGGCGCGACGTACACGGGCGCCGGCGCGACATAGACCGGGGCGGGCGCGGCTATGCCGAAACCGATCGAAACGCCGGCCATCGCCGGCTGTGCGGAAAGGCATGCGACCAGCATGCCCGAGCCGACCAGGGCCCATTGTTTCGCGTTCATCGTTGCACCTCATTGCGCTGGGAACGCTTTTAATCTAGTGGAAGGCCGGGGCAATGGGAATTACAGGGGCGTAACGCTCGATTTCGAAAAATAGCGGGGCCGGGCGCGCGGCGTCCGGAGGCGGCTCCCGGGCCGGCCGGCCGGTCGCCGGGCCGGCTCGTCGCGGTCGGCGCGCGTGCGCCCAAATGTTTGATGGAAAAAGGCTTTCGCGGCGCCCGGCGCGGGCGCCGCGAAAGTCGCCGGCAGGGGCCGGGCAGGCCCGACATCCGGCTGTCAGCCGGCTGTCGGTAATATGCCGAGATCAATTTCGGGCGGGAACGCGCGCCGGCCGGCCCGTGGCGGCCCGTTCCGGTGCGATCAGGCCGGCCCGGGCGCGTCCGTTCCGGCATCGGGCGCCGCGGCCGCGATGCGCGCGCGCTTCAGCGCATCCGCCAGTTTCTCGATCGCGGGCAGATTCAGCGCGTCGAGGTGCTCGCGCACCTGCCGCACGAAGGCCGCGTAACCGTGCTCCTCCGAATATCGGCCGAGCCAGGCCTCGATATCCGTGAGCCTCCCGTGGCCGGCAAGCCGGACCAGCGTGTCCAGCGCATCGGCGGGCGGGCCGTCCATCACGGGCGCGGCGCGCGCCGGTACGGCAGCGTCGTCGCCCGGGCCGAACCGCCGGAGCAGCTCCGCCGCCGGCACGATCGCATGCCCGACGGCCGGCGCGACGATCGCGAACGAGAACGCCGTGCCGACGCCCGGCTCGCTCGCCACGGCCAGCTCGCCGCCCATCGCGGCGACGATGCGCTGCGCGATGAACAGGCCGAGCCCGGTTCCGCCGTTGACGGCCTGGACCTGCTGGTACGCGCGGAAGATGTCGCGGTGCTCGTCGATGTCGATTCCGATGCCGGTATCGGCGACCTCGAACAGCAGGTGCCACGCATCGCCCGCGCGCGCCGCGTGAACCGACAGCGTGACCGTGCCGTCGCGCGTGAATTTCGATGCGTTCGACAGCAGGTTGAGCAGCACCTGCTGCAGCCGCGTCCCGTCGATCGACACCGTGCGCGGCAGCGGCGTGGTCGGCCGGTAGACGAACCGGTTGTCCTGCTGCGCGCCCAGCGCGACCGCGTAGTGGCCGATGTCGTCGAGCAGGCCGGGCAGGTCGGTCGTGTCCGGGGTGAGGCCGAGCGGCTGCAGTTCGGCCTTCGTGAACGCGAGCAGTTCGTCGATCAGCGCGAGCTGATAGCGGATGCTGCGGTCGATCGAACGGATCAGCCGCGCCTGGCCATGCGTCGCATCCTGCAGCAGCAGCTTCGCGTAGCCGTTGATCGTCGACAGCGGCGCACGCAGGTCGTGGCTCACGTAGCCGAGCGTCTCGATCTTCTGCTGCATGTGGGTCGTTACCTGCTGCAGCGCATCGTTGAGCGCCACCGTGCGGCGCGCGACCTCGTCGCGCAGGCGCTCCTGCTCGGTGAGCTGCCAGTGTTCGAGCCGCTGCCTCGCCTCGGTGCGCTGGCGGCCCACGTGATGGATCCAGGCGGCCAGCACCAGCAGGTGCGTGGCGAGCCCGACGATCGTGATGACGGGGTTCGGGTAGATGTCGGACTTGAGCCACGCAAGCGCCGGCGGCAGCATGTTCATGCCGTCGAGCACGCGCATCAGCATGTTGAAGGTGGCGAACCCGATGGCGACCAGCATGACGCGGCCGGTTGGCGTCCGGCGGATCGCGAGCATCAGCGCGATGCTGATGTTGACGATCCCGAGCACCGCGTTCAGTCGCAGGCAGAACCATGTGAAGGTCAGCAGGTCGCCGCATGCGGCGCCGGCCATGCCGATGCATTCGAGCGCGAGGAACGCCGCGTAGACCGCGCGCATCGGCAGCCTCGCCTGCTCGCGCCGGGCGACCGTCAGGATGAAGACGATAAAGCATGCGACCGCCAGGTACGCGAAGATCACCTCGCCGCGCGCCGACCATTCCCGCAGCGCGGCGGGCAAGGCCATCGCCACGTAGCCGCGGTAGGCCGCTTCGAACAGCGTCGTGCCGAGCGCCAGCGCGGCCAGCACGTGAAACACGCCGCTGCGCGAAAAGAACCCGATCAGCAGCGCGCACCAGGCGAGCGCGAGCAGGCCGCCGAAGAAGCCGAAGTCCCACATCGTCGCGCGTCGTTCCAGCGCGTCCCATGCCGCGCGGGTGAACGCGGCCGGCGCGAGCCGCATTTCCTTGCGCGACGTCACGCGGATCAGCACGGAGACGCTTTCGCCGGCGCGCAACGTGACGTCGAGCGCCGGGTAGCGCGACGGTTGTCGCGCCGCATCGCCGGCGGCGTCGGCCGGGAAGCGGCCGGCGAGCGTCCACCGGCCGTTCCGGTCGACAAGGAAGTCGGCCTGGTCGACGCGTGCGTCGCGAATCGCCAGCACCAGCGGATGCGCGACGCTGTCGCGGTTGGTCAGCGTCGCGCGAATCCACCATGCGGACCGCGAGAACGCGACGTTGTACGACGCGGCGCCCGCGACGGGCGCGCCTTGCGCCGGATCGTCGAGCCGCGCGGCGACCTGATCGGCCGACAGGGTCGTGGTCGCATCCTCGAATACCGCCACGTGTTCGAGTTGCGCGACGTCTGGCGCTGCGGCGGCGCGGGCCGTTGCGCAGCCAACCGCCATCGCGAACAGGAGCAGCCACATCGCGCCGCATCCGGCGGCCCATGCCGCGCAGCGCCTACGCATCGTGACGGTGCATTCGGGGCGTGCCGGCCGCCTGGCGGTGGCGACGCAAGACGGATGGCGCGATGCGGGGGCGTTCGCGGAAGTCCGTCGGGAAATTGCCGGGTGTGGAAAGGGCGGTCTTTTCGGCGATGTCGCCGATCGCCGGCGGCACGTGGGTGTGGTGGCCGGCTGGCTGCCCGTCGAACGCGATGCGGATCGCGCGTCGCGTGGGCGGCGGGATGTCCGTCGGGAGCCGCAGGTCGGCCGGGCGATCGCCGACGACAGGCAGATGGACGTCGACGAAACCCGGCGTGATGCGGGGCAACGCCGGACTGAACGAGCGGGATGACATGGTGGCGGACGCGCTGGAAGGATGGCCGGTCAGGGAGAAAGCATCTCGGGCTGCTCAATGGTTGCGAAAAATTATATGCCGGTGATTGCGCCGGCTGCGAGGATTCCGTGCGGCTCGCGGGGGCTTGCACGATGAGGCGCTGCACGTTGGTGGCCGCAATGGGCGGCGGGAAAGAACCGACGTGGAAAAACATGCCGGATTTGTTTTATGAATCCGGTTTTTGTTGTCGGGTTCGTTGTGTTTGGCCCGGGTTTTGAGGGTAATGGGTGTGTTTTGCCGTGCATTGACGGGTTGATGCGGTCAATGTGAAGCGCGATGAAAAATCGTGCGGCTGGCTGGAATCTTGTTTTTGTAGTCCGGAGGTAATCGGATTTGTATCGGCATGCGTGAATGTAAAGGCCGTCTGTCCGGGAAAAGGTTTTTTCCGCTCGGGAAAAGGTCGGCCCGGCCCGATGCGCCGGCACTCGTCTCCGTGCGGCTGGAGGCGATTCTTTCGAGGCCCGACGGGTGTTCGGACGACTGGCCGCAGTCGCGTCGCGCGGCATGCGATATCCATTCAACTTCGAACGGCGAGATTCCCGGGATTCGGGGAGGCGGCAGTGCATGAAGAACCGGTACGCGGGTAATGAAAATTTCGTGCATTCGACGAATGCGCTGCCGGATGAAGTCATTCGACGGATCGTGAAAATTTCCCGGTGTGATGCACTGATCTGGATGACATGGTCAAGAAAAATGGCTCGATGAATGCGGTGCGGCGGCGTTCGAAAATTCGTCGATTGTGTTCCGGAAAACGGGGAAATACGGTCGATGGCCGGACGGGAAAGGTGAGTGGCTGCGCGTGAGTTGCCTGATGGTTCGAGTCGCCAGATTTGAGTTATTTATTCAGTAATCCAATATGAATAAAGAGATGTCGGAGACCGGGATGAGCATGGTCTATCCGGCCGGCAACCTGTGTTGCGACGCAGTCGGGACAGGCGTGGGGCATTGCGATGCTCCCGGAGAACAGCCACTGGATCTACGAGAAGGTCGTTTTGGCCAACACGCACGGCGCGTCCGGCACTGTGGTCAGCTCCGATCATCAGTGATGAACCGCAGACGCGCGCCGATGTATGCAAACGGAATCGGTGAGGCCTCGACCGCACGGGCACGAACGATACGAACGATACGAACGATACGAACGATACGAACGATACGAACGATACGAACGATACGAACGATACGAACGGATCGCCGGGCCGGAGCCGCCCGATTCATCAACGGACAAGCCGGCGCCCGGCCATCGGCGCCCCGTCAGTGCCTGATCACGCAGACGGCTACGATTTCGTATCCGGGATCGGCGTGTGCGTGCGCCGCTTTTTCCGCTTCTTCATACGAACGAAACGACGTGGCATCTTCGACTGCCGGCGCCATGCCGATATCGCCGTCTTCGGCGGTACAGAGGAACTGTTCGCCGGTCTTCACGACGTAGATGGACATCATGATTCCCTCCATGGTTTGCAGGGGGAAATTTCAGTCTAGCAGGCCGAAGGAGGGACGGATGGCTCACTGTGACCGGTTCGCGAGACGGGCGCCGGCGGCATTTCCGCAGCGTGTGTCTATGCGTCGTTCCGGCGATGGATCGGGATTCGCCCGCGCGCGCTGCGGCGCATACGCCTGGACGCTACGGCGAGCCGCCGACCCGGAGCGGTTTCCCGATCCGGCATCGCGCGAAGGTCCGGCTTCACGTTCTCCAACCGCCCCGGATCGGCCTGCACGCAACGGGCGCGGAAAGCCGTGCACAATACCGCCATGCACGCCCCAGACCTTGAACATCTCGTTACCGTGACCATGCCCTTCGGAAAGTACAAGGGCCGACTCATTGCCGACCTGCCCGGCAACTACCTGAACTGGCTGGCCCGCGAAGGATTTCCGCGCGGCGAACTCGGCCGGCAGCTCGCGCTGATGCACGAAATCGATCACAACGGCCTGAGAGACCTGCTGGAGCCGCTGCGCAAACGCGGATAGCGTCGTCAGTCGGCCGCGATCGGTGCCGCGAGCCATTCGGCGCGAATCAAACCGGCCGTTCTTGCCGGCGGTAGTTGCGGTTGCTGCGACGACAGCGCGCCCTGCAGATACCCGCGTCGTCCGTTCCAGGCGACCGCATCGGCTTCATCGCCGTAAACCAGAAGATTCCGGGCGCATGGTAGCGGTTCCCGCCTGCCGGCTGGATCGAGGAATCCACGCCCGGCGTTGCGCATGCCGCCTGCACGGAACACCGGATCGCATGACCGGCCACGCGGTACGCTCGCCGCCACGAGCCACGAGCCACGAGCCACGAGCCACGAGCCACGAGCCACGAGCCACGAGTCGCGAGTCGCGCAGGCTGCGCCAAGGATCATCCATGTGCGATCACCGCATGGCTGCGGGTGACATAAAATAGAAGACGCTCCCGCGTGAGGGAGCGGATGGCAGAAAAGGGGTGCCAACATGAGACGCCTTTATTTCCTCGTGCCCGATACGCTGATGGCGAAGGCGATCGTCGACGATTTGCTGCGCGCACGTATCATCTGGCGCCATATCCACGTTCTCGCCGACCACAGCGTCACACTCGATCAGTTGCCCGAAGCATCGTTGCTGCAAAGCAGCGATGTCGTTCATGCGCTCGAGCGCGGCGTGGCGCTCGGCGGCGCGACGGGTGCGCTCATCGGCCTGGTCGCGCTGGTGTTCCCGCCCGCGGAACTCGTGATCGCGGGCGGCGCCGTCGTCGCCCTGACGCTGGCGGGCGCGGGCTTTGGGGCGTGGACGGCCGCGATGATCGGCATCGCCGAGCCGAACGGCCGGCTCCAGCGGTTTCGCGAAGCCATCCGGGAAGGCCAGATCCTGATCATGGCCGACGTCCCGGCGTTGCGGGAGCAGGAAATCGAGCAGATGGTCGCCCAGCATTTTCCGAAGGCGGACCTCGAAGGCGCCGAGCCGACGACCCCGATCTTCCCCTGACGCGCGAAGGCCGGCCTTTCCGGCCCCGGGCGCGCCGGCGCCCTGGCGCAATCGCGGACGGCGTGCCGATGCGTCCCGATGCGTTCGGCCCCGGCGTTGCCGCACGGTTCGCGCAGCCGCCGTCCGGCGAGGCGGGCCGTATTCGTCAGCGCGCACCGGTCGTGCGCGTCGCCCGATGAGCGAACCGGACAACGCCGCGCCGCGTTGCCAGCCGACACGCCGATGCAGAGCCGCGAGCGGAACGCCGCGGTGCCGCGCAACGTGCGGGCCGGTTCGCCGGCTGCCGCCGCGCCGCGAGCTGCCATTCCGGATCGCGCAGGAAGCCCGCGCCCGACGCGCATCGCGCCTTCCGAACCCGAGTGCCGGCGTGGAATCGTCGGCGAGGAGGTCGTATGGAACTGCACATTCAATCCCATCATTGGGCGCGTCGCACGCCCGACTGGGTCGCCGCCGCCGTGGCCGGCCTTGCGGGCGGCGCGCTGGTGATCGTGCTGGAATTCTTCTGGTCGACCCTGGTGCTCGGCGAGAGCCCGTGGCAGCCGACCCACAAGATCGCGGCGATGGTGATGGGCCGCAGCGCGCTCGGTCAGCTGTCGCAATTCAGTCTCGAGATCGTGGCGATGGCGCTGCTGCTGCACTACGTGCTCGGCGCGATCATGGGGATGATGCTCGCCGCGATCATGGCGCCGTTCCGCTTCGATTCGAGCGTGGGCATGGAGGCCGTGATCGGGCTGGCGTTCGGGATCGTCGTGTACGGATGGAACTTTTACGTGATGACGGCCGTGTTCCCGTGGTTCGTCTCGGAGCGGGGTTCCGGACCGTTGCTGGCGAACCTGCTGTTCGGCGTGGTGGCGGCCGTCGCCTACGGCAAGCTGGAACGATGGCGCAATCCGGGCGAGGCGGGCTGACGCGCCGCCGCCGTTCCTGCCGCAGCGCGACTGAACACCCGGCGCCCTCGCGAGACAGCCACTCGCGCGACGCGTGCCGGACGCGGCCGTGGCGCACGGCTGCGCCACGCGTGACGCCGCCGTCCGGGCGGCTTGCGCAACGGCGCGACGCTTCCGCCGCTGCCTTGCGAGACGCGGCGGCGCGGACTACCTTTGGTATGGAGCCGTCGTTGAAAACGCGTGGCGCAGCGGTCCCGGCAGACGCGCCGACGCAGACGAATACACGGTGCGACGAGGCCGCACGCCGCCGCCGGGAGCGTCGTGCCGGCGGCTCCGGCGAGTGACACGCAACGAGGCGGCTTATGGCGCTTGCGATTGCCCTGATCCTGATCGTCGTCCTGGCGGTGGGGTTTCACTTTGCCAGCCCCTGGTGGATCACGCCGATCGCGTCGAACTGGGTGCGCATGGACGACATGCTGACGATCACGCTCGTCATCACCGGCGCATTCTTCATCGCGATCAACCTGTTCATCGTGGTGGCGCTGCTGCGCTACCGCCATCGCGGCGGACATCGCGCCGCATATGAGCCACACAACAAGCGGCTGGAATGGTGGCTGATCGGCCTGACCGCCGCCGGCGTGGCGGCGTTGCTCGCGCCGGGCCTGTTCGTCTACGCGGACTACGTACGGCCGCCGCACGGGGTGCTGCAGATGGAGGTGCTCGGCCAGCAATGGCAGTGGCGCTTCCGCTTCGCCGGCCCCGGCGGCAAGCTCGGCACGACGGACGTGCGCTACATCACCGACGACAACCCGTTCGGCCTCAATCCCGCCGACCCGAACGGTCAGGATAACTACCTGATCGAGACGCCCGAGGTGCACCTGCCGCTCAACCGGCCGATCCAGGTCCTCGCGCGTTCGCGCGACGTGCTGCACGACTTCTACGTCCCGCCGTTCCGGGCCCGCATGAACATGGTGCCGGGCATGGTCACCACTTTCTGGTTCACGCCGACCCGGGCGGGGCGCTACGACATCCTGTGCGCGCAGCTCTGCGGCATCGGGCACTCGAGCATGCACGGCGTGGTGGTGGTGGAGGATGAAGCGTCGTTCCAGGGCTGGCTCGCGCGGCAGGCCACGTTCGCGCAGCGGCAGCAGGCCCGCGCGCAGGCCGCGCCTGCCGCCGCCGGCGGCAGCGCGGCGGCGCTGGTCGAACAGGGCCGCGCGCTCGCGGCGTCCAGGGGCTGCGTCGCGTGTCATACCGTGGACGGCAGCCCGCGCGTGGGGCCGACCTGGAAGGGCCTGTACGGCAAGACCGAAACGATGGCCGACGGCAGCACCGCGAAGGTGGACGAAGCCTATCTGCGCGCGTTCATCCGCGACCCGACGGCCCGCGTCGTGAAGGGCTACGCGCCGGTGATGCCGCACTTCGACCTGAGCGAGCCGGAGCTGGCCGCGCTGGTCGCCTATATCGAGGCGCAGGGCGGGCCGCCCGCCCGCACCGCCGCCCGGCCGTAGCGGAGCCCGCCATGCCTTACGCACACACCGATCACGCCCCGCACGGTTTCTGGACGCGCTATGTCTGGAGCCAGGACCACAAGGTCATCGCGGTGCAGTACGCGCTGACGGCGATCGCCGTCGGCCTGGTCGGCCTGGTGCTGTCGGACCTGATGCGGCTGCAGCTCGGCTTCCCGGGCCGGTTCGGCTTCATCGACGCCAGCCACTACTACCAGTTCGTCACCATGCACGGGATGATCATGGTGATCTACCTGCTGACGGCGCTGTTCCTGGGCGGCTTCGGCAACTACCTGATCCCGCTGATGCTGGGCGCGCGCGACATGGTGTTCCCGTTCCTCAACATGCTGAGCTACTGGGTCTACCTGCTGGCCGTGCTGGTGCTGCTGGCGAGCTTCTTCGTGCCGGGCGGGCCCACCGGCGCGGGCTGGACGCTGTATCCGCCGCAGGCGATCCTGCCCGGCACGCCGGGCGTGGAGTGGGGCATCGTGCTGATGCTGGTGTCGCTCGCGATCTTCATCGTCGCGGCGACGATGGGCGGCCTGAACTACGTCACCACCACGCTGCAGGCGCGCACGCGCGGCATGACGCTGATGCGCATGCCGCTCACGGTGTGGGGCATCTTCATCGCGACCGTCATGGCGCTGCTGGCGTTTCCGGCGCTGTTCGTGTCGGCGGTGATGATGCTGCTCGACAGGACGCTGGGCACCAGCTTCTTCATGCCGGCCGTGGTGTCGATGGGGCAGACGCTCAGGCATGCCGGCGGCAGCCCGCTGCTGTTCCAGCACCTGTTCTGGTTCTTCGGGCATCCGGAGGTCTACATCGTCGCGCTGCCGGCCTTCGGCATCGCGTCGGACCTCATCAGCACGCACGCGCGCAAGAGCATCTTCGGCTACCGGATGATGGTGTGGGCGATCGTGATCATCGGCGCGCTGAGCTTCGTGGTCTGGGCCCACCACATGTTCATCGCCGGCATGAATCCGTATTTCGGCTTCTTCTTCGCCACCACGACGCTGATCATCGCCGTGCCGACCGCGCTCAAGGTCTACAACTGGGTGCTGACGCTGTGGCGCGGCGACATCCACCTGACCGTGCCGATGCTGTTCGCCATCGGCTTCGTCAGCACCTTCGTCCTGGGCGGGCTGACCGGGCTCTACCTCGGCAACGTGAGCGTGGACATTCCGCTGTCGAACACGTACTTCGTGGTTGCGCACTTCCACATGGTGATGGCCGTGTCGCCGATCCTGGTCGTGTTCGGCGGGCTCTACCACTGGTATCCGAAGGTGACGGGCCGCATGCTCGACGACACGCTCGGGCGCGCGCACTTCTGGATCACCTTCGTCGGCACCTATGCGATCTACTTCCCGATGCACTATCTCGGCCTGCTGGGCATGCCGCGACGCTATTACGCCTATCAGGGCTACAGCTTCATTCCGCAATCGGCGCAGACGCTCAATACCTTCATCACCGTCGTCGCGCTGGTCGTCGCGGCGGCGCAGTTGCTGTTCCTGTTCAACCTGGCGTGGAGTCTCGTGCGCGGCAGGCGCGCCGACGGCAACCCGTGGCGCGCCACCACGCTCGAATGGCAGACGCCGCATACGCCGCCGCAACACGGCAACTGGGGCGCCGCGCTGCCCGTCGTCTATCGCTGGGCATACGAATACAGCCCGCCGGGGCAGGAGCAGGATTTCGTCCCGCAAAACCAGCCGCCCGCGGCGCCGCCCGAGCCGGCCCGGCCGACGCTTCATCCCGGCGAGGCGCGCGAATGACCACGCTGCCGCGCCCCTTCGCGCCCGACGCGCGCCCGGCGCTGCCGAATGCGGGGCGCACCGGCCTGTTCGTCTTCATGGCCGTGGCCACGACGCTGTTTGCGTTGCTGCTGCTCGCCTACGGGATGCGCATGCGCGAGCCCGACTGGCAGCCGGTCCCGCATCCGGCGCTGCTGTGGTGGAACACCGTCGTGCTGGCGCTGGCCGGCGCGGCCATGCAGCGGGCGCGGCGGACGGGCCCGTACCGCGCGGCGTGGCTCGTGGCGGGCGGCGTGCTGGCGGCCCTGTTCGTGATCGGGCAACTGAGCGCGTGGCGCCAGCTGGCCGCGGCCGGGCAGACCGTGGCCGTCAATCCCTCCGACAGCTTCCTTTACCTGCTGACCGGCCTGCACGGGCTGCATGTGCTGGGCGGGCTGGCGGCGTGGGGCATGACGGTCGCGCGCCTGCGGCGCGCGGATCCGCCGCGGGTCGGGCGCGCCATCGCGCTCTGCGCGCTCTACTGGCATTTCCTGCTGGCTGTCTGGCTCGCGCTGCTGGCCGCGATGTGGTGGCTCACCCCCGGAATCGTCGCCGATATCTGCGGGCCGCTGTACGGAGCCGCGCCATGACCTCGCCCGTGCTCCCCGGTGCATCCGGTGCATCCGGTGCATCCGGTGCCTCCGGCGGCGAACCGGCCGCGCCCGCGTCGCCCGATGGCGGGCCCGACGGCTGGCGCGGCATCGTCGCGGACTGGTCGGCCGACCGCGAAGCCTTCAAGGTGCCGTGGGGCAAGGCGATGATGTGGATCTTCCTGCTGTCGGACACCTTCGTCTTCAGCAGCTTCCTGATCGGCTACATGACGGTGCGCATCTCGACCACCGCGCCGTGGCCCGATACGTCCCGGGTGTTCGCGCTCACGGTGGGCGGCCTCGACGTGCCGCTGCTGCTGATCGCCGTCATGACGTTCATCCTGATCACGAGCAGCGGCACCATGGCGATGGCGGTCAACTTCGGCTACCGGCGCAACGCCCGGCGCGCCGGCGCGCTGCTGCTCGCGACCGCGCTGCTGGGCGCGACCTTCGTGTCGATGCAGGCCCTCGAATGGACCAAGCTGATCGTCCACGAAGGGATCCGGCCATGGGGCAACCCGCTGGGCGCGGCGCAGTTCGGCGCGTGCTTTTTCGCGATCACCGGATTCCACGGCTTTCACGTGACCTGCGGCGTGATCTACCTGCTGCTGGTCGCGCGCAGGATCCGGCGGCCGGGGTTCGACGCGCACGGCAATTTCCAGATCGTCGAGATTGCCGGCCTGTACTGGCATTTCGTCGACCTGGTGTGGGTGTTCATCTTCGCGCTGTTCTACTTGTGGTGACGGGCCATGAATCCTGCCGATCCCGCCGGTCGACCCGGCCCCGCGCACGGCCAGCAGCATCCGGTCGGCCTGTACCTGAAGATCTGGGGCCTGCTGTTCCTGCTGAGCACGATGTCCTACCTGGTCGACTACTTCCGCGTGCAGGGCCTGCCGCGCTGGGGGCTGATCGTCGCGCTGATGATCGCCAAGGCCGGGCTGATCGTGTCGGTCTTCATGCACATGCTGTGGGAGCGGCTGGCGCTGGTGTATGCGATCCTGATCCCGCCGCTGTGCCTGCTGGTGCTCATGGTGCTGATGGCCGCCGAGGCGCATCACACGCTCGGCGTGCGGGAACTCTTCTTCCGGTGAGGCAGGCGGCAGCGCGTTGCACGGCCGCCTGCCCATGACGACCTCAGGGTCGTCATGGAAAACTGTATGAATATACAGTATAGTATCCGTCGAATTCGAGCCGCGCGGGCGCACCCCCGCGGCGCGCGCGCCGCGCCTGCGGGCATCCGCCGCAGCGTTCCGGCACCGTGAACTCTGGCTAACTCATTCAGACGGGCAGGCAAATTGGCATCCAGCAATCTGATCCGCATTCGCGGAGCACGTCAGCACAACCTCAAGAATGTCGATCTCGACCTGCGCACCGGCGAAATGACGGTCGTCACCGGCCCGTCGGGTTCCGGCAAGTCGAGCCTCGTGTTCGATACGCTGTACGCGGAAGGCCAGCGGCGCTATGTCGAGACGTTCAGCGCGTACGCGCGGCAGTTCCTCGACCGGATGGATCGCCCGCAGGTCGAGCGCGTCGACGGCGTGCCGCCCGCGATCGCGATCGACCAGACCAACCCGGTGCGCAGTTCGCGCTCGACCGTCGGCACGATGACCGAGCTGAACGATCACCTGAAGCTGCTGTACGCGCGCGCGGCCGAGCTGTTCGACCGCAAGACCGCGCGGGCGGTGCGGCACGACTCGCCGGAAACGATCTACGCGGATCTCGTCGCGCGCACGCGGGCGGACGATCCGCGCGTCGTCGTCACGTTCCCGGTCGAGCTGCCCGAAACGGCGTCCGACGACGAGGTTGCGCAGTGGCTGTCCGCGAGCGGCTACACGCGCGTGCAGGCGCAGCGCGAGGTCGCGTCGCCCACCGGGCCGCGCAAGGTGCTCGACGTGGTGGCCGACCGCTTCCGCGTGCAGCAGGCGGACAAGGTGCGGGTCGTCGAGGCGATCGAGGCGTCGCTCAAGCGCGGCGGCGGGCGCGTGAACGTGTACGTGCTCGCGCCGGAGCCGGGCAACGCGGAATCCGCGGCGGCCGAGCCGCAGGTGTGGCGCTTCTCCACCGGGCTCCACGATCCCGATAGCGACCTGCGCTACGCGGAGCCGCAGGCGGCGCTGTTCTCGTTCAACTCGGCGTACGGCGCGTGCGAGACCTGCCGCGGCTTCGGCCGCGTGATCGGCGTCGATCTCGGCCTCGTGATTCCCGACGCGCGCAAGACGCTGCGCGGCGGCGCGATCAAGCCGATGCAGACGCCCGCCTGGAAGGAATGCCAGGACGACCTGATGCGCTACGCGGCGAAGGCCGGCATCCCGCGCGATACGCCGTGGTCCGAGCTGTCGGACGCCGAGCGCGACTGGGTCGTCAACGGCTCGCCGGAATGGAACGGCAAGTGGCAGAGCCAGTGGTACGGCGTGAAGCGCTTCTTCGGCTACCTCGAATCGAAAGCGTACAAGATGCACATCCGCGTGCTGCTGTCGAAATACCGCAGCTACACGCCGTGCGAGGTCTGCGGCGGCGCGCGCCTGAAGACGGAATCGCTGCAGTGGCGGCTCGGCTCGAAAGAGAACGCCGACGCTGTGCTCGCGCCGGCCGGCCGTTTCATGCCGCGCGGCGTCGACTGGAGCCGCGCGCAGCTCGAGGCGCTGCCGGGCCTGACCGTGCACGACCTGATGCTGCTGCCGATCGAGCGCATCCGCCGCTTCTTCGACGGAATCAGCCTGCCGAGCGCGCTGCTCGACGACGCGCTGAAGCTGCTGCTCGCCGAGGTGCGCACGCGTCTCAAATACCTGTGCGACGTCGGGCTCGGCTACCTGACGCTCGACCGGCAGAGCCGCACGCTGTCGGGCGGGGAGGTTCAGCGGATCAACCTGACGACGGCGCTCGGCACGTCGCTCACGAAAACGCTGTTCGTGCTCGACGAGCCGAGCATCGGGCTGCATCCGCGCGATCTCACGCGGATCGTCGAGGCGATGCAGCGGCTGCGCGACGCGGGCAATACGCTGGTCGTCGTCGAGCACGATCCCTCCGTGATGCTCGCGGCCGACCGGCTGATCGACATGGGGCCCGGCCCGGGCGAGCGCGGCGGCACGATCGTCTACGACGGCACGCCGGGCGACATCCGGTCGGCGCACACGCTGACCGGCGAGTATCTCGGCGGCCGCAAGCATGTCGCGCATGCGTCGAACTGGGCGCGCCGGCCGGTCGACGCGCACACGCCGCGCATCGTGCTCGACGGCGCGACCGAACACAACCTGCGCGACGTGACGGTCGAGATTCCGCTGCAGCGGCTCGTCTGCGTGACGGGCGTGTCGGGGTCCGGCAAATCCACGCTGCTGCAGGACGTGCTCTATCCGGCGATGGCGCGGCACCACGGCAAGGCGACCGAGTCGCCGGGCGCGTATCGCGGCCTCACCGGCGCGGACCAGGTGGGCGACGTCGTGTTCGTCGACCAGTCGCCGATCGGCAAGACCACGCGTTCGAACCCGGCGAGCTATGTCGGCGCGTTCGACGAGATCCGCAAGCTGTTCGCGAAGGCGCCGCTCGCGCTGCAACGCGGCTACGGCGCCGGCACGTTCAGCTTCAACTCGGGCGACGGCCGTTGCCCGACGTGCGGCGGCTCGGGCTTCGAGCACATCGAGATGCAGTTCCTGAGCGACGTCTACCTGCGCTGCCCGGATTGCGACGGCAGCCGCTACCGCGCCGAGATCCTCGAGGTACGCCTCGAGCGCGACGGCCGCGCGCTGAGCATTGCCGACGTGCTCGACCTGACCGTCAGCGAGGCGGCGGCGTTTTTCGCGACGGACGCCGAGGTGCTGCGCGTGCTGCAGCCGATCGTCGACGTCGGCCTCGAATACGTGAAGCTCGGCCAGCCGGTGCCGACGCTGTCGGGCGGTGAGGCGCAGCGCCTGAAGCTGGCAGGCTTCCTGGCCGAATCCGCGGCGGCCGGCAACGGGCGCCGGGTCGTCACGGAAGAGGCGCGCATCGCGCGGGCCAAGCTGTTCATGTTCGACGAGCCGACCACCGGGCTGCACTTCGACGACATCGCGAAGCTGATGCAGGCGTTCGGCAAGCTGCTCGCGGCCGGCCATTCGCTGATCGTGATCGAGCACAACCTCGACGTGATCCGCGCGGCCGACTGGCTGATCGATCTCGGCCCGGAAGGCGGCGACGGCGGCGGCCGCGTGCTGTGCGCGGGCACGCCCGACGACGTGAAGGCCTGTGCCGAATCGCATACGGGCGTGGCGCTGCTGCAATACGATCGCGCGATGGATGCCGACCGGGCGCCGGCCGACGAAGGCGTGCCGCTGCAGGCGGTGCTGAACGCGGCGCGCGAACGGCGCGCGATCGAAGGCGAGGACGTCGTGCGGATCGTCAACGCGCGCGAGCACAACCTGAAGGCGCTCGACGTCGACATCCCGCACGGCAAGTTCAACGTGATCACCGGCGTGTCGGGTTCCGGCAAGTCGACGCTCGCGTTCGACATCCTGTTCCACGAGGGCCAGCGCCGCTACCTCGAATCGCTGAACGCGTATGCGCGTTCGATCGTGCAGCCGGCCGGGCGCCCCGAGGTCGACGCGGTGTACGGCATTCCGCCGACCGTCGCGATCGAGCAGCGGCTGTCGCGCGGCGGCCGCAAGAGTACGGTCGCGACCACGTCGGAGGTCTGGCATTTCCTGCGGCTGCTGTACGTGAAGCTCGGCCTGCAGCATTGCATCCACGACGGTACGCCGGTCACGTCCCAATCGGTCGAATCGATCGCCGCGCAGTTGCTGCGCGACCATCGCGGCGAGCACGTCGGGTTGCTCGCGCCGCTCGTCGTCAACCGCAAGGGCGTCTATACGGATCTCGCGAAGTGGGCGAAGGCGCGCGGCAGCACGCATCTGCGCGTCGACGGCGAGTTCGTGCCGGTCGATCCGTGGCCGAAGCTCGACCGCTTCCGCGAGCACACGATCGAGCTGCCGGTGGCCGACATTGTCGTATCGCCCGACGACGAAGCCGGGTTGCGGCGCGCGCTCGACGAAACGCTCGAGCTGGGCAAGGGCGTGATGCATCTGCTCGCGCCGCTCGACGGGCTGCACGACGCGATGCGGAACGATCATTCGACCGCGCGCGTCGGCACGATCAAGGTGCTGTCGGTCAAGCGCGCCTGCCCGGTGTGCGGCACGAGCTACCCGGAACTCGATCCGCGGATGTTCTCGTACAACAGCAAGCATGGCTGGTGCACGACCTGCGTCGGCACCGGCGTCACGCTCACGCGCGAGCAGCGCGCGGCGTACGACGACACGGTGCTGGCCGGCGACGATCGCGGCCGCGAGCAGACGCTGCCGTCGGACGAGCAGGAACCGGAAGGCGTCGGCAACGAGCCGTGCCCGGATTGCGGCGGCACCCGGCTGAACCCGTCCGCGCGCGCGGTCACGTTCGATGCGCATCCGATCGTCGAGGTCGCGCAGTGGACGGTGTCGGACACGCGGCGCTGGATCGACGGGCTGGAACTCAGCGGGCGCGACGCGCAGATCGCGCGCGACATCGTCAGCGAGATCGGCAGCCGCCTCGCGTTCCTCGAGGAAGTCGGGCTCGGCTACCTGAGTCTCGATCGCGCGGCGCCGAGCCTGTCGGGCGGCGAAGCGCAGCGCATCCGGCTCGCCGCGCAGCTCGGCAGCAACCTGCAGGGCGTGTGCTACGTGCTCGACGAACCGACGATCGGCCTGCATCCGCGCGACAACCAGATCCTGCTGGACGCGCTGCGCAAGCTCGGCGACAAGGGCAACACGCTCGTGGTCGTCGAGCATGACGAGGACACGATCCGCCGTGCCGATCACATCATCGACGTCGGCCCGGGCGCGGGCAAGCGCGGCGGCACGCTGGTCGCGCAGGGCGCGGTCGCGGATCTGGCCGCGCAGCCCGATTCGGTGACGGGGCGCCTGCTCGCACAGCCGATGATGCACCCGCTGCAGCCGCGCCGGAGCGTGAGCCTGCCGGGCAGGAAGGGCGCGGCCGCGGTGCCGGACGCGTGGCTGACCGTGCACGGGGCCCGGCTGCACAATCTGCGCGACGTCACGGTCGGCATTCCGCTCGCGCGGCTCGTCGCGGTGACGGGCGTGAGCGGGTCGGGCAAGTCGACGCTCGCGCGCGACGTGCTGATGACGAACCTGCTCGACGCGGTCGGCCGCTCGGTGTTGTCGTCGCCGGCCACGCGGCGCGCGCGCAAGGCCGCGCAGCAGGACGCGCCGGCCGCCAACCGCCGCTCGAGCGTGCTGGCGCGCAGCGCGCCGCGGCCGTCGCTGAACATCACGCATGCATGGCAGGGCTGCGAGTCGCTGAGCGGCTGGGAACAGATCGACCGCGTGCTCGAAGTCGACCAGACGCCGATCGGCAAGACGCCGCGTTCGTGTCCGGCCACCTATATCGGCGTGTGGGACACGATCCGCAAGCTGTTCGCCGATACGCTCGAAGCGCGTGCGCGCGGCTACACGGCGTCGCGTTTCTCGTTCAACACCGGCGACGGGCGCTGCCCCGCGTGCGAGGGCCAGGGCGTGCGGACGATCGGCATGAGCTTCCTGCCCGACGTCAAGGTGCCGTGCGACGTCTGTCACGGGCAGCGCTTCAACCCGGAGACGCTCGCCGTCACGTGGCGCGGCCGGAACATCGGCGACGTGCTGACGATGGAGATCGACGAGGCGGTGGAGTTCTTCGCGCCGATCTCGAACATCGCGCATCCGCTGCAACTGATGAAGGATGTCGGCCTCGGATACCTGACGCTCGGCCAGCCGTCGCCGACGCTGTCCGGCGGCGAGGCGCAGCGCATCAAGCTCGTCACCGAGCTGACGAAGGTGCGCGACGACATCACGCGGCGCGGCCAGAAGGCGCCGCATACGCTGTACGTGCTCGACGAGCCGACGGTCGGCCTGCACATGGCGGACGTCGCGAAGCTGATCCGCGTGCTGCACCGGCTCGTCGATGCGGGGCACAGCGTCGTCGTGATCGAGCATGACCTCGACGTGATCGCGGAAGCCGACTGGATCATCGATCTCGGGCCGGAAGGCGGCGTGGGCGGCGGCAAGATCGTCGCGGCGGCGACGCCGGAAGCGCTCGCGGAAACGGCCGCGAGCCACACGGGGCAGGCGCTCCGGCCGGTGCTCGCCCGCACGGGCGGGGACGAGGGCGAAGCGGCGCGGCAAGGCGAAGCGCGGGTCGGTTGAGCACGACGCCGCGCGTCGGCAGGCCCGCTGCCGGGCGCCGGTTCCCTTCGGTCAGCGGACTCGTGGCCGAAGGGAGCGGCCCGGCTTGAGTACGCCGCTTCGCCGTATCACTGAGCGCCCGCCTACCGGCCGCCTGACGGCTTCTTGACGGTCGGCGTGCTGTTCATGGAGGGCCCGCCCGGGCCCTCCCGTACGTTTTCGGCAACCTTGCCGATGCGTGATGCATCGACGACGGTGTGCGCCCCCGGATCCAGCAGGTTCGTGCTGAAATCGCAGGTCCGGGCTGCCAGCCGGACGATCTCCGCCGTCAGCGTATGCGTCTGCCCCTGTCCCTGCCGATGCAGTGCGACGTAGCGAACCGGCGGCAGCGCCGGGCGAGTCCGCACGATATTCAGCGCCTCGCAGGCGACCAGGTGCGCGACGCATGCCTTCGGCAGATAGCTGACGCCCAGCCCCGACAGCGCCAGGCCGATCTGCGCGATCAGGCTGTTGCTCGTCAGCACGCGCTGCATCGCGACGCCGTGTTCCTGCAGGAAGCGCGTGTACAGGTGCCCCGTGCCCGACAGGTTGCCTTGCAGGATGAGCGGAAATTGGGCGATGTCCGCCAGCGAGAGGGCCGTCTTCCGTTTCGGCACGAGCCCGGCTGCGCACATCCATGCATTGTCGACTTCGCCCACCACCGTCGCCGCGAACGATTCCGTCGCGTGAATCTGCGGGACGACGATCAGGTCGATCGTGTCGGCCGCGAGCCGCTCGCGCAGCGTCGCGGTCAGGTCCACCTCCGCCTCGACGTGCACCCGTGGATAGGCGGCCTGGATCGCCGCAATCAGGCGCGGCAGCCACGTCAGCGCGGTCAATTCGGTCACGCCGATCCGGACGTGCCGCACCAGCGCTTCCTTCGAAATCATCCGCTCGACGACGCGGTCGCGCTGCTCGAGCAACTCCTTCGCGTGATCGAACAGTTCGGCGCCCTTGTCGGTGAGCCGGGCGCTGCGATGAGCGCGGTCGAACACGGTCAGGTCGAACGCGCGTTCGAGTTCCTGGATCCGCTTCGACACGGCCGACTGCGTCGTGTTGAGACGCGTCGCCGCCGCGTCGAAGGTGCCGAGTTGCACGATCCAGTACAGCGCTTCCATCTGCTTGAACGTGAGCATCGTCTGTCGCTCGATAGATGAATAAAAGCGATATTTTCGCATATCAAAAAATCGCTTTTTTTACCTGTTTCGGCCGCTTAAGGTTCTCCCGTTGCGTTGCCCGACGCGTGCACTCGTCAGAAAGCGCGCCGCATCGCCCCCGGCGTTCGATCGCCCCCTCATTTCCGGAGACAGCATGGACACCGTCATCGACTCCCCGCCCGTCCACGAAGCGGCGCGCAAGCCGCGCATCGGTCTTGCATGGCAGATCGCCATCGGGCTCGTCATCGGCATCGCGACCGGGCTCGTCCTGAACCGGTTCCCGTCGTTGCGCGACGCCGCCGTTTCCGGGTTGCTTCAGCCGGCCGGCGACATCTTCATCAGGCTGGTGCGGATGATCGTCGTGCCGATCGTGTTCACGAGCATGGTGATCGGCATCGCCGGGGTGGGCGACGGCAAGTCGCTCGGCCGCATCGGCCTGAAGACGCTGCTCTATTTCGAGGTGATCACCACGATCGCGATCGTGCTCGGGCTCGTGATCGGCAACGTGCTGCAGCCGGGCGTCGGCACCGACATGTCGCAGCTCGGGCACACCGACATTTCCCGCTACCAGCAAGCGACGCAGCAGGTGCAGCAGGCGCACCACGGGTTGATGGCGCTGGTGCTCGGCATCATTCCCGACAACATCGTCGCGTCGATGGCGAAGGGCGACCTGTTGCCGGTGATCTTCTTCTCGCTGCTGTTCGGGCTCGGTCTGCAATCGGTCCCGGAAGAGCACCGCAAGCCGGTGCTCGCGATGCTCAAGGGCGTCGCCGACGCGATGTTCAAGGTGACGAACATGGTGATGCGCTATGCGCCCGTCGGCGTATTCGCGCTGATCGCGGTCACGGTCGCGAGCTTCGGTTTCGGGTCGCTGATGCCGCTGCTGAAGCTGGTCGCCGTGACGTACTTCGCGATCCTGGTGTTCGGGATCGCGGTGCTCGGCCTGACCGCGCGGCTGTTCGGGTTCCGCATCTTCACGCTGCTGCGCGTGATCAAGGACGAGCTGATCATCGCGTTCTCGACCTGCAGTTCGGCGACGGTGCTGCCGCAGTTGATGAAGAAGATGGAGGACTACGGCGTGCCGAAGAGCATCACGACGTTCGTGGTGCCCACCGGCTACACGTTCAACCTCGACGGTGCGTCGATCTATCTCGGCATCGGCACGCTGTTCGTCGCGCAGCTCTACGGCGTGCATCTCGGCTGGCAGCAGCAGATCCTGCTGACGCTGACCATGGTCGTCACGTCGAAGGGAGCCGCCGGCGTGCCGGGCTTCATGTTCGTGATCATGCTCGCGACGCTCGCGAGCGCCGGGTTGCCGCTCGAAGGGCTGGCGTTCATCGCCGGCGTCGACCGGATCATGGACATGGGCCGCACCGCGCTGAACGTCGTCGGCAACGCACTCGCGCCGCTCGTCATCGCGAAATGGGAAGGCCGCTACGACGCGGACAAGGGCCGCGCGTACCTCGAATCGCTGCGCGGCTGAACGTCGCCATGCAGGCATCGCACAACATCCGGAAGCAAACAGGAGTATCGAAGATGAGCAGTCCCCGTGGAGTACTTTTTCCCGACGCGTTGATGCAGCAGGTCAAGGCGCGCTTTCATCACGTCGATCGCGATATCGACGGACGCGCGCGGCTGTTCTTCGACAACGCCGGCGGATCGTTCCGGCTGAAGGCCGCGGTCGACGCGTACGCGTGGACCGATGCAATGCCCGACTGCCCGGAGCGCATTCATGAGCGTGCGCTCGATCTCCAGGCGATCCAGTCGCGCGGTGAGGACGACGTGCGAACGATCCTGAATGCACGCGACGGCACCGTGTATGCGTCGCTGACGGCGTCGGGCGCGATGTTCGACATGGTGCGCGCGATCATGGAGAACGTGCCGGGCGCCAATGCGGTGACGACCGTGCTCGAGCATCCGTCGTCCTACGATGCGATGACGTATTACGCGGAACGTACCGGCAAGACGCTGCGCATCGCGCCGAGCAATCCGGAAACCGGCGGCGTGGACGTCGATGCGATCGTGTCTCTGGTCGACGCCGATACCGCGCTGCTCAGCGTGATGTTCGCGTCGAACATCTCCGGCGCAAAATTCGACATCGAGACGATCGTCGCGCGTGCGCGGGAGAAGAAGCCGGACCTGTTCGTCATCGTCGACGCGGTCCAGCATGCGCCGCACGGCGTCGTCGACCTGCAGCGCACGCCGGTCGACGGCATCAATTTCGCGCCGTACAAGTTCTTCGGTTGCCGTGGCTCCGGCATCTCGTGGCTGTCGCCGCGTGCGGCCGCGTTGCCGCATCACCGGCTCGCCGCGAAGGAGAGCGGTGTATGGGAACTGGGCAGCCCGGCGCCCGCGCAGTTCGCGGTCGTGACGTCGATCGTCGATTACGTCACGTGGATCGGCCGGTATTTTTCCGATTCGGACGATCGGCGCACGCAGTTCGTCGAGGGCATGCACCGGATCGAACTGCACGAGCGTGCGCTGCTGGCGGCGCTGCTCGACGGGTATGGCGGCCGTCGCGGGCTGCGCTCGATCGACGGCGTCGAGGTCTACTGGGATCACGACGACCTGACGAAGCGCGACCTGATCGTCGGGATCGGCTTCGCGAACCTCGAACCGACGCAAGCGGTGCGGGAGTACGAGAAGCATGGCGTGATCGTCTATGAGCGCGTTGCGTCGAGCCTGTATTCGGGACGGATGCTGAAATCGTTCGGGATCGGCGGCGCGGTACGCGTATCGCCGCTCCATTGCCATGCGCCGGACGATATCGCGCGATTCCTGGCGATTACCGAGACGCTGGCGGCGAACCGCTGAGCGACGACACGGCCCGGATTTTCCGGGCCGTGTCGCATCCGGCATCCGGCATGCGGAACACGCGCCGGCCCGCGAGCCTGTGCTGGTCCACCACGTCCCCCGTCAATGCCGCGCGCCGGCCGTGCGGCATACGATCGTCGAGCTGACCGGAGAACTGGCCGCGAGTGGGGCGTGAACGGGCATTGCGCTGCGGGCGGGCGACTCCGCGCCGTCATGACGGGCGGGGTGGACGGGCTCAGTCCGCGACGCCGTGCGCGGAGGGCCGGTCGCCGCGTTCGACGGCGGCACGCACTCCGTCCCGAACGGCACGTGCCCCCGCTCCGGCCATCGAGCGCGGACACCGGCGCATCATTTGCACAGCGCGTCCCGTGCGGCCTCGAGGATCTCCTGCGACAGCCCGTCGTCATCGACCACGCGCGACATCATCAGTGCGCCGATCATGGCTGACGCCGCCGCCAGCGATTTGCCGCGCTTGCTCGCTTCCGTGCCCCCCAGCTGTTCCGCAAAGAGACCCGCGAGACGCAGGAATCCTTCCGTCGCGACTTGCCGCGTGCGCGCATCGGCTCTCGCCATGTCGCCGCCCAGCGCCGCGAACGGGCAGCCGATCGACATGTTGTCGCGGTGCGCGACCGACAGGTAACGCTCCGCGATCTCCCGGCGCGCGTCGCGCGGCGGCTTCCCCTGCACGAACGACTCGAGCGTCTCGTACAGCGTCGCACTGGCGACGTCGCATGCTTCCGCCACGAGATGGTCCTTCGATTCGAAATGTCGATAGAACCCGCCCGGCGTGAGGCCGGCCGCCGACATGATGTCGGCAATCCCGGCGCCCACCACGCCCTTCTCGCGCAACTCCCGCGCCGCTGTTTCCACGATCCGCTTGCGGGTCTGGCTGGCCTCTTCCCTGGACTTTCTCATGTCGATCCGGCGCCCGAGCGCCGCCTTGAAACTTTTCGTTGACACTTAGAGTGTATCCATACTCTAATTGGATGTCGATCATACTCTTATTGACCCAAGGGGGCGGAAGTGGGACACGACTGGAAGCATGGCTACGTCCATACCAACGGCATTCGCATGCATTACGTGGAGCAGGGCGTCGGGCCGCTCGTGCTGCTGTGTCACGGGTGGCCGGAATCGTGGTTTTCGTGGCGTCATCAGATCGAGCCGCTGGCGCGGGCCGGGTACCGGGTCGTCGCGATGGATCAGCGAGGCTACGGCGACACCGACTCACCGCAAGCCGTCGAGTCGTACAACGTCCTGAACCTCGTCGCGGATCTGGTCGGCCTGGTTCATGCGCTCGGGGAAGAGCGCGCGACGCTCGTCGGGCACGATTGGGGCGCCATGGTCGTCGCGCCCGCCGCGCTGCTGCGCCCCGACATGTTCGACAGGCTCGCGTTGCTGAGCGTGCCGTACCTGCCGCGCCAGGTGCTGCGGCCCGCGGTCCGCTTTCAACTGCTTTCGCAAGAACAGCACTTCTATCAGCAGTATTTTCAGGAACCCGGACGGATCGAGCGCGAACTGGAAGCCGACATCCGACGCTCGTTGCTGGGCATTCTCTATACGGCGTCGGGGCAGGCGCGCGCGAATGAAAAACATCGCCACGCCAGCTTCGCCCGTTTCGACAAAGCCAGCCGCCTCGTCGACAGTCTCGTGTTCCCCGACGAGCAACCCGCGTGGCTCACGACGGAAGCGCTCGACTATTTCACGGCGCAGTTCGAGCGGTCGGGTTTCCGCGGCGGCATCAACTGGTATCGGAACTTCGACCGGAACTGGGAACTGACGGCGTTCCTGGCCGGCGCGCGCATCCTCCAGCCCACGGTCTTCATCACGGGCGAGCTGGACGGCGTGCTGAAGATGGCGAAGGACGAGTACGAGACGCTCGAACGCAACGTGCCGCACCTGACGGGCAAGCACCTGATCGCCGGAATCGGCCATTTCGTACAGCAGGAAGCGCCCGATGCGGTCAATCAGCTGTTGCTGTCGTTCTTGTCGAACCGGGGACAGGAACGGCGCCCATGAATCAGACTGCCACCAGGCCCGATGCCGGCGCGCTGCGTCGCGCCCGCATTCTGGGCGGCCCGCTGTTTCGAACCCTGCTGTCGCTCGGGCTCACCACCATCGTCGTCCTGATCGCCCAGACGTTCGTCGGCGTGCTGGAGACGTGGTACGTGAGTTTTCTCGGCACCAATTCGCTGGTCGGCGTGTCGCTCGTCTTCCCGGTCTCGATGTTGATGACGATGATGTCCAACGGCGGTATCGGCGGCGGCGTGGCGTCCGCCGTGGCGCGCGCGATCGGCGGCGGCAAGCGGCGCGAAGCGGATGCGCTCGTCCTGCATGCGGTCGTCGTGGCCGTCGTGCTCGGCTGCCTGTTCACGATCGGGGCGTGGTGGTGCGGCCCCGCGCTGTATGCCGCGCTCGGCGGCCGGGGGCCGGGGCTTGCCGCGGCGGTGACCTATTCGAACTACGTATTCGCCGGCGCGATCCCGATCTGGATCGTCAACCTGCTGTGCGCGGCCTTGCGAGGCAGCGGCAACGTCAGGATTCCCGCGATCACGACCTTTGCCGGCGCACTGGTGCTGATTCCGCTTTCGCCGTTGCTGATCTTCGGCGTGGGCGCCGTGCCGGGCCTCGGCATCGCCGGAGCGGGGATAGCGGTGTCTCTCTATTACAGCGTCGCCGCGGTCGTGCTGCTGGTCTACATGGCCCGCGGGCACGGCGGGTTGATGCTGACGCGCACGCCGCTGAACCGGCGGTTCTTCGCGGACATTCTCCGGGTCGGCGCGCTCTCGTCGATCGGCGCGCTGCAACTGAACCTGATGGTCGTATTGCTGACCGCGGTGGTCGGGCGTTTCGGCCAGGCCGCGCTGGCCGGCTACGGCATCGCGTCGCGACTCGACTACGTGCTGATACCGCTGCTGTTCGGCATGGGCACCGCCGTGCTGACCGTCGTCGGGACGTGCATGGGCGCGGGCGACGTCGCGCGCGCCCGGCGCGCCACATGGCTCGGCATTGCGATGGGCGCCGGCTTCACGCAGGTCATCGGGCTGGTCGTCGCCATTCATCCGCCCGTCTGGCTGGGGCTGTTCACGCATGACGCGGCCGCGACCCGTTTCGGCGGGCTTTACCTGACGACCATCGCGCCGCTCTACGGCCTGGTCGGCGTGTCTTTCATCCTCTCGTTCGCCGCGCAGGGTATCGGCCGTCCGTTCTGGACGATCCTGGGCGGCACGGCCCGCCTGTGCATTGCGGCCGGAGGCGGCTGGCTGGCCGTCAATCAGCTGGGCGGCGGCATGGGGACGCTCTCCGCGTTCGTCGCGGCGGGGACGGTCGGCTCGGCGCTGGTGTGCGCGGCCACGATGGTGCCCAAACGTATCTGGACCCGGGTCGAGGTGTGACGGCGCGCGCACTGGCGCGCCGTTACCGGCCGGCCTCATTTGGAGGATGCTGAAATGAATCGTACCGTCATCGCGGGTTACGTCCGCACGCCTTTCGCGTTTGCCCGCAAGGGACCCCTGCACGCCGCGCGTCCCGACGATCTGGCCGCCGTCGCGCTGGCCGAACTGGTCCGGCGCAGCGGAATCGATCCGCACCTGATCGAGGATGTGCTGATGGGATGCGCCTATCCCGAGGGGGCCCAGGGCGACAACGTCGCACGCATCGCATTGCTGCTCGCGGGACTGCCCGTCCGGATCGGCGGGGCGACCGTGAACCGCTTCTGCGGCTCGTCGATGTATGCGATCCACATGGCGGCCGGGCAAATCGCGATCGGGGCCGGCGAAGCGTTCATCGCGGCAGGGGTCGAGAGCATGACGATGGTGCCGCAAGGCGGCCTGTCGGCGTCGCCGAACCCGCGATTCGCGTCGCCGGAACATCCCGATGCGGAGGTTCCGACCCACGCGTACACGCCGATGGGCATCACGGCCGAGAACGTCGCGGCCGGCTGGAACATTTCGCGCGAGGAGCAGGACGCGTTCGCGGTCGAGTCGCAGCGCAAGGCCGCACGCGCGCAGGCCGAGGGGCGTCTGGACGACGAACTCGTGCCCGTCGTCACGCCCGACGGCACCATGATCGATCGCGACCGCTGCCTGCGCCCGCAGACGTCGCTCGAAGGGCTGGCCGCGCTGAAACCCGCGTTCGGGGAAGGCGGAACCGTCACGGCCGGTACCGCGTCGCCTTTGACCGACGGCGCCGTTGCCGTCCTCGTCACGTCGGAGGCATTCGCCCGGCAGCATGGGCTCGACGTGCTCGCCCGCATCAGGTCGACCGCGATCGCGGGCCTCGAACCGGAAATCATGGGGATGGGGCCGGTGCACGCGACGCGCAAGGCGCTTGCGCGTGCCGGCTTGCGCATCGAGGACATGGACGTGATCGAAATCAACGAAGCCTTTGCGTCGCAAGCGATCGCCTGCATGCGCGAGCTCGGCATCGATCCCGAGCGAACCAACATCGACGGTGGCGCGATCGCGCTCGGCCATCCGCTCGGCGCAACGGGCGCGCGGATCACGGGCAAGGCGGCCACGCTCCTGTGCCGCGTCAGCGGTCGTTACGCGCTGGCCACGCAGTGTATCGGCGGCGGGCAGGGGATCGCGACGGTGCTCGAGGCGGTTTAGGCGGTGCGTGAAGGGCGCGCCCCGTCGAGGATCGCGTCGGCATGCCGGCGCCATCCAGCACGTGCGGCTGAATTTGCGTTGTGCGGTGCCGCGACGGCATGACGTTCGCGGCACGGGATGCCGATGACGCTGGATGGCCAGGCGCCTGACCCGCGACATCGTGCGGCTCGTGCCGGCAGTGCGCGGCGGGCCGGCCGCCGCGGGTGGCTACGTGAGTCCCGGGGCGACACCGTGAAGCCCGCGCGGGCGATTGTCGCGGCGGGCCGTGATCACGCCGGCGGCGCGACGGATGCGCCGTTGATGCCGTGGCGCCGCAGCGAATCCGCGACGAAGCCCGACGCCTTCATGTCCTCGACGAATGCGCTCAGTGCCGCCGCGGCCGCTTCGCCGCGGCTCTTCGGCACGCCCATCGCCTGCCGGATCACCATGAAGCGTTCGTCGAGCAGGCGCAGGCCGGGCGTGGTCGCCGCGTCTGCCTCGAGCTGCTGCTTCACGCCGGCCGCCACTTCCAGCTGCTGGTCGACGAACGTCTGCACGACGGCCTGCGACGTCGGTGCACGGACGATCCGGGCGGCCTTCAGCTCGCGCGTGAGGAACAGGTCGTAGGCGCTGCCCTGGCCGACGGTCACGCGGTTGTGAGGCTGGTCGACGTCCGCGTTCGTGCGGATCGGCGACGCGTCGCGCACGAGATAGAACCCCTCGATCAGCACGTACGGCGCGGTGAACGCGACCGTTTCGCCGCGCAGCGGATCGACCGCGAAGAAGCCGAAATCCGCGCGCTCGTCGGTCAGCGCCTGCACCGACTTGCCGGCCGCGTCGAACACCACGAGTTCCAGTTCGGCCGACAGGCGTTCGGCGAATGCACGCGCGAGGTCGATCGATACGCCGAACGGTTCGCCGGTCGCCGGGTCGCGGTTCGCCAGGATCGGGTTGCCGAGATTGATCGACGCGCGCAGCTTGCCGGTCGGCGTGAACGCGGAAAGGACGGAAGGAGAGAGGGACATGGGGGCTCGCTGCGGTCGTAGGGTCAGGGTTCGAGGTGCGCCGGTGCGCGGCGATGCGACGGCATCGAGCTTATCACCTGACCGGCGGAGGGCGCGAAGCGGCGCCGGTCGAGGGGGGCCATTTCGTGTCGATGGTCGGCTGCGTCGTGTCGAAGCGCGAGACGCGGGCCGCAGGCCGGTGCCGGGGAGACGCGCGTCGATCGGCTGCTTCGAACGCGTCGAGGCGCTGCGCGCGGTGACGCCGCTTCGATCGGAGACCCTTGCGTCCCGCGATCCGCATGGTGGAACCGGCGTGATAACCGCTAGAATTACGGTTTTAGCCCGGAAAACGTCCATGTCTTTTGCATCGCTCGGCCTGATCGATCCGTTGCTGCGTAATGTGCAGGATCTCAATTACCAGACACCGACGCCGGTGCAGGCCAAGGCGATTCCCGCCGTGCTCGGCGGCAAGGACGTCATGGCCGCGGCGCAGACCGGCACCGGCAAGACGGCCGGGTTCGCGCTGCCGCTGCTGCAGCGCCTGGTGCAGCACGGCCCGGCGGTGTCCAGCAACCGCGCGCGCGTCCTGGTGCTGGTGCCGACGCGTGAACTGGCGGAGCAGGTGCTGCAAAGCTTCGTCACTTACGGCAAGGGCCTCGACCTGCGCTTTCTGGCTGCCTATGGCGGCGTGAGCATCAACCCGCAGATGATGAAGCTGCGCAAGGGCGTGGACGTGCTCGTCGCGACGCCGGGCCGCTTGCTGGATCTCAATCGCCAGAACGCGGTGCAGTTCGATCAGGTGCAGGCGCTGGTGCTGGACGAAGCGGACCGCATGCTGGATCTCGGCTTCGCGCGCGAACTCAACGCCGTCTTCGCCGCGTTGCCCGCCCGGCGCCAGACCTTGCTGTTCTCCGCTACGTTCACCGACGATATCCGCGCGATGGCGGCGGGCATTCTGCAGAACCCGGTCGATATCAGCGTCAGTCCGCCGAACGTCACGGCGAGCAAGATCAAGCAGTGGGTGGTGCCGGTCGACAAACGGAACAAGCCCGACCTCTTCATGCACCTCGTGGCCGAGAACAAGTGGACCCATGCGCTGGTGTTCGTCAAGACCCGCAACGGCGTGGATTATCTGGCGGCGATGCTGGATGAAGCAGGCTATGCGGTCGACACCATCCACGGCGACAAGCCGCAACCTGCGCGCCTGCGTGCGCTGGAGCGTTTCAAGTCCGGCGACGTGCAGATGCTGGTCGCCACCGACGTGGCGGCGCGCGGGCTGGATATCGACGATTTGCCGCTGGTGATCAACGTCGATCTGCCGATCGTCGCGCAAGACTACGTGCACCGTATCGGCCGCACCGGCCGTGCAGGCGCGAGCGGGGTGGCGGTGTCCCTGGTGTGTGCCGACGAGGCGCCGCAACTGGCCGCGATCGAAGCGCTGATCCGGCAAACGCTGCGCCGTGAGGAAGAGCCGGGCTTTGAAGCCGAACATCGTGTGCCGCAGACCAGCACGACCGGCGAGATCGTCAAGAAGCCGAAGAAACCCAAGAAGCCCAAAGTGCCGCAAGCCGTGCCGGGCGGCGGGCAGGGGCCCGGCAAGAAGCCGCGTGCGCAAGGCGGGGAAGGCAAACGCAAGCCTGCGGCGCCGCGGGCGGCGGGCTCGGGTGCGGGTAAAGGGGCAGGTTTGTCCAGCGGTAGTCCGTTCAGCGCGCAAAAGCCGCGCAGCAAGCCCGCCGGCAAGGCTGTTGCGGGTCCGCGCAAGCCGGGTGGCAAGCCGGCCGGTGGCCGAGGGAAACGCCAGGCTTGATGGGTGGCAGCGTTGTGTTGGGCGGATGAATCGCGCGTTTAAGACGCGGGACGTATTCGACACGGCGCTGGTCGCGCTGGTGACGAGGCGAGAAATCCGTCGCGTGACGTCCGGCTGCTCGGTGATGCGGTGCTCCGTTGGTGATCATGCCGCCATCTACCGTTGTATTCAGGAGAACCAGAGTCATGGGAATCGAGTACAAGATCAAGTTTTCCGTCCCGGCCGGCTACGATCCATCCGCGCTTTTCAAAAAATTACCGAACCCCGTCGATCAGCCTTCGATGGCAGAAATCTACAGCTACTCGCTCGAGCAAGACGGGTTCTACTTTGTGGATTATCTGGTGAACAGATCTGCTGCTGCGCTTGCACTCCGAATATTTATCGATGAAGCGTTGAAGTACGCCGAGCATATCGTGATCTCGGAGCCGTGATGGAAAGGGGCGCGTGGGCTTCCGGATTCGGCCAGAGGCAGTTGCTCGGCGCCACGATTCCTGGGGTGCGCAACACAGGCTTTGCCTGGAGAAATCAAGCTGTATCTTGATCGGGAAGACTGGGCCTCATTGGCTGATAGAGGCATCGGTTTGGTCGTTTTTAGTCGTCGCTGCCGCTCGCGTCCGATTGGGCCCGGCCAATTCCGGACCGTCGAGATAGACTGGCAGCTTTGCTGCCGGAACACGTTCAGAATGGAAAAGCCATCGATGGAGTCTACCGTTACGCTGCGCCAGGCGTATCTGATCATGTTCGAATTTCTCGAACGGGAATGGGAGTCTCTCGATAGGCCTGAAGTGCTAGGCGCACTTCTCAGCAGCCTGGCCCTATGGGGGGAACCCAATGGGCAGGGGGCGCCCATGGACGCCGCGGTGTTCCCTGAGTGGCTCGAGTGCGCTCGCCGCGTGCTTCGGGATGGGCAGCGTGGTGGTTATGGAAACGCGGACATCAGATTGTCACCCGAGTAACCGTGAGCGCCTGCTTGATGACAGGCCGGTTCCTGCCGCAGATCAGTAACGGTCCGCCATGCCGGGTAGACGTTGGCCACAACGAGACAGTCGACCTTGTGACGTAGACCGACAACAATCTGTCTCCGTCTATTGATCCGGGAGCATCGAAAGTGTTGATCGTCCTTGGCGGGCTACCGGGCACCGGGAAGACGACAGTAGCGCAAATGCTCGCACGCAAGCTCGCGGCCGTTTATCTGCGCATGGATACATTGGAACAGGCGATCAAGGCGTGCAGAGGCGGCCAAGCGGATATTGGGGCCGGTGGCTATCTGGCCGCATATGCGGTTGCCGCCGATAACTTGCGGCTTGGGTCGACTGTCGTCGCGGACTCGGTCAATTCATTGCAAATTACACGTAGCGCCTGGAGAAGTGTAGCGTTCGACGCAGGGGTGCGGATTTGCGAGATCGAATTGGTTTGTTCGGATGCTGCCATGCACCGGCGTAGGGTCGAGGGGAGACAGGCCGATATTCCCGATTTTCAGTTGCCGACATGGCAGAGCGTGCTTGAACGTCAATACGACCCATGGAAATCGGCGCACCTCGTCGTCGACACCGCAAAGTTGTCGGTTGAGCAGGCAGTCGAAGCAATCATGCAGCGACTGTCGTTGGCCCCTCCAGGGAACCAAATGGTTTAGTGAAAAGCACGCCGAACAGGCTGATTGCATCAGACGACGTTCGGCCAGCAGGGGGCTATCGGCAGCGTTCGCAAGATCGGTGGCAATGGTAGCGTTAATCCGCTTCGGATGCGGCGTGAAAAGGGCACATGGATACTGATGACGGAAAAGCAGAGGCAACATTAGATTGGGTCGAGGTGTCGAGGGAGGCGCACGAACTCGCGCTGCGTCATGGAAGGGCTGCTCATATCTTCGCTGCTGGTTTGGCAGATAAAGCGGAATCTACCGACGACTTCAAGGCGGCACAGTTTTGGCGAGCTGTCTCAAGGAGTCTTGCGCCGCGCACGTGAGCTAACCAAATGGAGATCTGATTTGAAGTGCGTTATCTGTCTCTCCCGATCGCTGCCAAGGTAGGGGCGGGTGCGGTTGCTATCGTCCCGGGTTCGAACGAAATGAACCGTTCGACACAGCCACCGGCTTCGTCGAGATTCGGAACCTCGGGTATTTATGGTTTTGCGAGAAGCCCGACAATCAGCGACCGGAGCATCCACGCGACGTATCCTTGCCATAGGTGATGGCGGCTTCATGATGGAAGATGCCCGGTCGCCTGTCGACGAGCATGTCGTTAGCCTCACTGGAAAGATGCGGCTACGTATCTGTTATCTGGCGCCCCCCAGCGGAGATCCTCACTGCAGCGACGGGTGCGCAGAGATCGACAACCTGATTGCTGAACGAGCGCTGCGCGGCGTCGCGATCGACAGGCGCAACTACTTGTACGCCGGCGCCGACGCTGGCGGAGAACGTGCCGCCGCGATGTACAGCCTGATCGGCACGGCACGCCTGAACGGCCTCGCTCGCGAGGCGTATCTTGCCTACGTTCTCGAGCGTATCGCTGACCATCCGGTCAGCTGGATTGACGAGCTGATGCCGTGGCGCGTGGCGCCGTTGCTGCCATCAACCGCTCGCGTCGAACCCATCCGATAGCATCGCCCCCCGCCGTCAACAGCCCACGCTACGGTTCTGGTCGGGCGCTTACGGAGCATGCCAGGCGCCCGCTCGATCAACTCGATGCGTGGCTGAGTGCCACGCTGGAAACGCTCGCGGGCAAATCCGCCAGGAGCCGGGCGATCCTCTGCGTTGAACCGGTGGGAAGCGCTCACGCGCCATTGAGACGACGGGCATCTGGAGATCGACACCCGCCAGTTGAACGCGCGCTACGAGGGGTTGCAATCGGACGGCGCAATTACCTGTTCGCGGGTGCGGACTCAGGCTGCGAGCGCGCTGCTGCGATCTACAGCCGGATCGGCACCGCCGGCCAAGGAATGGCATCGATCCCGAAGCATATCTGCGTCACGTGCTGGCACGCATCGCGGATCACCCGATTAACCGGATCAATGAGCTCACGCCGTGGGCTGTCGCCGATCAGCTCGCCATCGCATAAACGCCAGCGCTACACAAGACGGCTCCGGTGACACGCTTACCCGCCACCAACGTGGCAGCGATACAGATTACGCGCCCGGTACGATCGCGCCGACTTGACTTGCCGCTTGCCCTCGGCAGACAGATTGACCTTGCCGAGGGAGATCCATCTTCTATACTTTTCTCGGTGTACGACCCCACACCCAGGCCGTCGGAGACCGTCATGCTGGAGCAAAAACGAATCCAACAACAGGCTGTCTTGATTTCTCTGCTCGCTCTCGCTGTGGTTGGTTGCACTACCCTGGTTAGCGTGCATTACGATCCATCAAAGAAGGACCCTCCTGTGGACTCGTACCGTTATGCTCTGCCCGAGGCGATGGTCACCGTACTCTACACTGTGACCTTGACCAAGTGCGGTGAAACGACCCGGAACGTGAGGGACGTTCCATCGATCGGAGTGAAGATATCAGCGACGATTACCCCTTCCTATCCCGTCGATCCCAACCAATATTTCTACGTGCCTACCACCAGCCTGCAAGGGGCATTCAAAAACGCCAACGTGAAATTTACTACGGCATCTGATGGCACGCTGCAAGGCGTGAATGGGGAGTTGGCAGACCAATCGCTGCAGGTGGTAGGGGCCGGGTTGCAATCCGTCGCGACGATCGCAGGGGATGTATTGACCGCTGGGGTACATGTTCCCAGGAACGCGAGTCCATCATCCACGCAATTCAACGGGACCTACGACGAACCTTTGGATTTCGCCAATTTGACGAGCAAGCAAAAAAAGCTGATCCCAAACGATACGACAAAACAGATTTTTTTGGATAGCAATGCTTGTTCCGGGACAGCCCAGGCGGCTTTAAAGGACTACACGAAGGCTCAGACTGAACTCAAGAGCGCGTCCCAGAAGGCCAGTGCGGCAAAGTCTGCTCAAGCCACGTCGGCTGCAGAAGTGACACTCAACCAGGACACCTCGACGATGGCTGACGCGCTCAAAAAAGTGTCGTTCACGATACCCATCGCTGTTGTTCCGACCGCCAATCAGTTCAAACCCGTAGAGGGGGCGCTGAGCCAACCCCGTCTCATGAAAGCCGAGGTTCCGGTCGATCTTTGGCGCTACATTAAAGCGCTTTGGGTCGACCCGGACAAGGCCAAAAAGACCGTCTATGTCACGATCAATGGGGCTGCCAATTCCATTCCGAAGGATCCGCAATCCACGGATGACGGTGAAATCGCAATCTACGTGCTGAGGTCTACCACCGCGACGCAGCCCGCCGGAGCCTCCGACGCATTACCCGCTCAACCCACGGCCGCAACCGATCCCGCGTCAGACGCAAATGGGCAGATCAAGGGCCTGGTGCTGCGGCAACCCGCCGCAGGCCTTGCTCGTACGTGCTTAGGCAAGTGCCTCGACCCGGACACCCAAGGCGTGGTGATTACCCAAACTACCAGCGCGAATGCGGACCTAGCGCCTAGCGTTCCGATCACGCTGCCCCAATTGGGCAAACGGATCCTTGTTCCGTTACATACGCACGTGGGCGACGACGTGACGATCTCCGCCACGTTGTCCGCTGACGGCGCCCCTACAGTCCTGTCATTGGCCAACACCTCGACGTTGGCCCAAGGTCTCACCGCCGTAAGCGGTGCGGCCAACAGCTACTCGACCGCGTTGGGCGCCGAGAACACGGCTATTGGTCAGCGCAACACCGCGCTCACTGCTCAATCCACGCTATCGACCACCAACGCCACGCTCAACGACACGAAACTTAAAGCCCAAGCAGATTGCCTCGTACAGCAAGCTGCGATCGTGAAGGCTGGAGGTACGCCGGTCGCCGGCTGCCAGTAGGCAAATGACCTGCGGTTCCCACTACTGTCCGATGGGAACCACTCTGGACATTTCTATTCAGTCCGTCGAGACGGGGCTGGGAACTCGTTTACGATAAATTCACCCCCCAAAAAAGTGGTAATTTTCGTTTTGACACGCCCTCGGCCAGAATCGGTCATTCGATGTAAGAGCCTGGATCGTCGACAATGCTATTTTCGTGGAATAGCCACACCACAGTTCGTAAAGTTGCTTAAGTCAACAGGAAAAATTGATGGGACTCGACTGGAATCCAATTGGTAGGCCAAAGGCAGGATGCAAGGACGAATTTGAACGGATTTTTTCCTTGCTTGTAGGTGGCGATGCTTCAATCGACAAGGAGCAGCTTACAAATCAATGGCTGGGAATTCAGGTATCGCCGTTCGAAACGATCAAGGCACCACAAGTCGGATTTGATCCTGGGGCCGATGCCTGGGCGCGAGATCGCTACCGGACGATCCAGCACCCGACGACTTCGGAGGCGGAGTTCATGCGCTCCATGGAAGGCTATTACGTGATTGAGTTGGCTGCCCCATGCGATGGGATCCCGGTCTATTCCAATGGCGCCTTTGGGTATGTCGAACTCTACAGTTTTCGCGCACAATTTCTGGTAGAACATTGCGGGATACTAGGAGACGACGTTACCGCCGGCCTCTACAAGTCCTGTCTTGCGAGAGATCTTGGTGTTCTGGGCGAGAGAATTCGTGACGCAGCCACATCATATGCACAACGGGAAAAGGTGTCACATGTGGAGCATGTAAAGACAGTTGACGGAATCGAGCCTGAAAGCCCGGAGTCGACCGCGCACATACTGTTTTCGGCCGCCAGGTGGTGCGAATATTGGGCTCGTCGGGAGCATGGAATGGACGCATACTGGTAAACACGAAAAAGCATGTGTTGGGATGCAATTGCTCTCCGACGTGAACGCCGTAGTGGTCAGTGTGCGATTGGGACTGACGATGAATTCAACCGGTAGTTGCATACATGATCGAAACACGCACGGTAGCTCAATGCAAAACGTAATTGCAACATTCCATATTGCAGCGGACGTTCCTGAGCCGAGGACGCGCGGAGTGCGCAGCGGGTACGCACCGCACCATAAATTCACAGTCGACAATGATCTCTTCAGTCGATTTCACTCGTACGCCGATAATGAAATTCACTATCCAGGTGAAAGCTTGAGAGTCGACATCACCTTTCCCAGTTGGGCAAGTTTTTTCCGAAAGCGTGAGAGTCGGACAACGGGTCGACGTACTTGAGCTAAGTCGACTTGTCGGCCATACGACTTGAATTAGTGCGAGATCGACACATGACTACGAATCGCACGAAAACTCGGCTAGCTGGCGAACTTAGTCGCTTCGTCCAGCAATACGCCCGCAAGGCTCAGGCCTCGGAGCCCAACGACAGGTAATACGATCGCAAGATCGAAAAGAAGATGAAACGACTCTCCCCGTCTGAACTGTCAAACCTTCTTTCCCAAGACGGTGTGTTGATGCCGCAGCAATAGCCAGTATTACATTTAACGGACGGCCTTATTACACCCAACCCCGTTCGAGATCGCTTCGAGTGGCTAGGCATGACCGGTAATCAATCTCAGTGATCCATCGAACATCGGCAGCGTGCGAAGAAAGCCATACTTTGCGTCCCACGCGCCGTTTTCGAGATCGCGGCTGAGGCGCTCTGCAAAACGCGCCTCCACGCCAGGTTCAACGAAGCTCCATGCGGAATTGGCGCGCCGCGCGCCGGCTTCAAGCAACCTTTCAGGTCGCCCGTAATAGCCTTCGGCGAAGCCGTCCACGCAATTCAAGGGAATCTTCACGGACTCGACGTCCACCCGGCCGCCCAATCCATCGACGATGGACTGAATCGCCGGGTATCGCCGCGCCTCCACTGCGATCATCTCGGGCGCATATTCCGCAAGCCAGGAGGCGCTTAGTTGTGCAGGATCGCACGTCAGGATCAACACGGGTCCGCGCGACACTCTCCGCATTTCGGCAAGTCCGGCGTTCAGGTCGGGCCACTGATGCACCGAGAACGTCGACATGCTTGCATCGAAGCTGTCATCCGCGAAAGGCAGGCTTTGCGCCACCGCATCGATGGCAATCGGGAGATACGGAGGCCGCTGGGCCCGCATCGAGGCCGAAGGTTCAACTGCCGTGACATCACGGTCAAGAGGCTCGTAGGAGCCAGCGCCGGCCCCGACATTGAGAACCGATCGGGTATCGCCGAGAGCTTTCCTGATGCAGCCATCAATATAAGGATCAGGTTGCCGGTAAAGGGTGTAGTTGATACCTATCGATCCATAGTTGGCATCGCCCGCACTGCCGTCCTCGTGTCTGTTATCCATGTGCAGATCCTTTTCACTAGTAAACTAACGAAAGCTTGTTATTGCATAATCCTTTTGCGCAACGAACTCGGTGTCTCATGCAGCCACCTTCAACGACGGAAAGACTGCTGAAGGTGTCTCTCCTGCATCGCCGATAGTTTGCGAAAACTAGAATAAGCGCACACGGTACTATTCGAACATCGAGTTTTTTTGCTCGTATCCGTCAGTTTTTTTAACGAAGGGGCAGAAACATGCGTGCTCTACCTCCGCTCTCCTTGCTGCGCGCGTTTGAAGCGACGGCCAGGCATCAATCGGTCACAAAAGCCGCGGACGAGCTGTCCAGAACGCACGGCGCGGTGAGCCGGCAGTTGAGGCTCCTTCAAGAGCATGTAGGAGCCCCGCTCTTTGACAAGGACGGAACAGGGCTAAAACTGAATCGACACGGGCAGCAACTTAACTCCGTTGTCACGTCAGTTTTCGAGCAGCTCGAACACGGCTACGCGAAGGTACGCGATCAGGTACAACGCGCAGGTTTGCACGTTGCTTGTAGCGCGACTTTCGCAATGCGTTGGCTCGTTCCCAATCTAGCGGACTTCTATCGCGAGCATCCTGATGTCCGTATCCGCCTGTCAATGACCTCGGCTCGTGAAATCCGCAACGAAGGAGCAGACCTGGTCATTGCATGGGATCTCACGTCATATCCGGAAAGCGACCTCGGTCGCGCAACGCTGCTTGCGCCAGTTACATTCGGACCCGTGTGTTCCCCTGCATATCGAGGCTCAGCCGAGACCGGCATACGCATTGCCCACGATTTCACATCAAGTGCATGGACACATTGGGACGAGCGGGCCAATTGCGGAGTCGGAACCGGAGGAGAGATATCGTTCCCGCACACGCACCTATGCATTGAAGCTGCACTCTCCGGACTCGGCGTTGCCCTCGTCGAGCGCAGACTTGTACGTAAAGAGCTTAACGAGGGGCAGCTCGTTGCGCCGTGGGGATTCGTGGAACTGCCATTTGGATTGATGGCGCTACCTGCAAACAGAACACCCCCTGCAAATCTCGATGAGTTCGTTTCGTGGCTACGTGGTCGTTTTGTGACAGGGGATCGCGCATGACGACACTTTTTATTGCATGGTCAGGTGAGAGCGAGGCTTCGCCTTGAAACGAGCCCCCGGATTCATGGCCCATATAAACGGCGTCCGCGCCCGGAAGCAACCCCGTTCTTCCCTCCAAAAAACGACGAACGACCGTCGTCCACCAGCGGTTAGCCTCCGCATTGCCAGTCGGCCACATCATCCGCATCCGCGATCAACCTGCCGCTGCATGCAGCCCCAACGCGGCGGCGACCTTGACGATATCCGGTAACGGCGCTTCAGGTTCGAGCAGCGCTCTAAGCGCCATGCCCCGCAGGAGGTCGATAAAGAGCGCCACGCCTGGATCGTCCGCTTGCCGTCCGAAATGCGGTGCGACGAACCGAGCGAGACTTCGCGCATGTTCCGCGACTACCGACCGGAGTGCGGGTTCTTCGCTCACCTCGAGGATGGTCGTGAAGAAGAATCGCGCCCGCTCCCGATCGAACATGAGCTGATTCAGGAATGCGAAGAAATGCGGCGTTTCTTGCACGTCCCCGTGACCGGAATGGGCATGCGCGCGCGCGTGCGACGCTTCGAACAGCGCAAAGAACAGATCGGCGCGGCGCGGGAAATAGTAGGTCAGGTGGGACTGGCGAACGCCGGCCAGTTTGGCGACGCGCGGTTGGGTCAGTGCCTGTACCCCCTGCGTCCGGATCAATTCGAACGCAGCGTCGAGAAGGCGCGTGCGTATGCTGTTTTCGGGCTCCGGATCGCGTTTCCGGGACAAGTGTTCGTTCATTGCTTCGCATCCATGTGTACCAGGCCCGCGAAATGCCCGAAGCGGGCCAGGACCGCAGGTGAAAGCGTGCGCTCCATCGCGGCGAGATCGTTGGCGAGCACGGTCGCTTGCGGCATGGCGAGTCCCGCCTGCACAAGCGTTGCGGTTTCTTTCAGTGCTTCGCCGCCGCACAGCATAATCGACCATTGGCCTTGCCGGCGTCGCAGGAGCGCGCGGCCGCCGGTGGCACCCTGCGCCCAGTCGGCAATCGCGGCGTCGCCACTGACGGCGATCGGGCCGACCGTCAGGGGCGCATCCGGGTTATCGAAACGATCGTGGAGCATTTGACGGATCAGGGAAACGTCGGACGCCGGGGCATGCGGCGCGTCTGCTGTCCGTGTATCTTGCAGGAATTGCCGGATCGATCGATAGACGGCATCCGGCTGGTCCAGCATGACGAAGTGCCGCGCATTCGGGACGATTACCACGCTGGCCTGGGGCGCGTTGGCCAGCATGCCCGTATAGAAGGCGCGGATGTCGGACTCGCTCGCACCCTTCCGGTAGGAATTGGCCGCCACGATCGCCAAGACCGGCGCTTTCAGCTTGACGAGGTCAGGGCGGAGATCCGCGGGCAGCATCTCGAGAACGTATTCGGCCACTGCCTTCGGATCGCTGCGTGACGCAAGCGTGGCCAGGCGGTCCGCTTCCTTCGAATCGTTCATCCGCGCTTCCAGAAAGCCCTGCATGGACGCCAGGAACGCTTGTGGCGTGCCGCCTTCGGTGAACGTGCCGGCAAGCTTTTGTGCGGCTGCGCGCCGTGTGGCGGCATCCGCGTTTGCCAGCGGCGGGAACACGGGAAAGCCTTCCATTGCGACAAGTCGCCCGACGAGGTCCGGATGCTCGGTCGCGAAACGGTACCCGATGTAGCCGCCCAGGCTGTGGCCGATCAGAACCGGGCGGTCGAGATGTTGCTGGACGATCAGGCGCGCAAGATCCGCCACGACTTTTTCGATGACCGGCGCCGACGCGGCCGGGCGTCCATCGAGGCCGGCAAGCGTTAGCGTATAGACCGGATGGGACGACGCGAATCGCCGGTCCAGCCCGCCCCAGATCCAGGGTCCCGCTCCGAGGCTGGGGATGAAGATCACCGGTGTGCCGCTGCGGCCGCCCGCGCGATCGTATTTGTCCGCTTTGATCGTGCCGACGACGAGGGTTGTCGCAGGGCCGTCGGCCGCCGCCAGTGACGTCGACGGATGGCCGAACAGAAGCGCGAACAGCATCCAGATGGCGAGCACGGCTTTCGGTACGCGGCGGGCCGCCGTGGAGCGCCTGCTTTCAGTGCAAGAGCGTTTCATGCCGCGCCTCCCGCTCCGTGTCGACGGACCAGCGAAACACGGAACCCAAGTGCCTGAAAGCACGTTTCCGACGACCTATATCCCGCCTCTTTCAACAATGCCTGCCTCCGTTCCGCCGTAACGGGATGCCAGTGAGTGTCGATCCGCGCCTGTACGTCCGCGGCGTCCTCGTGATTGAGTCCGTTCGCGATCAGCCAGTGCCGATAGGCGCCGTCGGGAAGCGGGGTGGCTTCGTATTCGAAAAGCAGGCCGGGGCTGCCCGGTTTCATGCGCATCGCCATCGCGCGCAGATAGTCGAGCCGGGCTCCATCGTCCGGAATGAAATGCCCCACCAGCAGGGAGACGGCGGCGTCATGCTGCCCCGGCGGCGCATCCTCGAGACGGCATGGATGCCATGCGACGTGATTTGCCAATGCGGTGTGCTGCACCTTTGTCCGGGCGACCCCGAGCATCGCGGCGGACGGATCGACCGCGGTGAAACGCCAGCGGCTGGCCGCCTGGCCGAGCCGAAGCAGTTCCGCGCCTGTGCCCGCCCCGCAGATGAGGATCGAAGCGTCGGTCGGGAGGAGGTCGAGCATGATTGCGCGCACGACGTCCTGGGCGAGCGCATAGCCCGGGACGAGGGTTGGAATGCGCTGGTCGTAGCTGGTTGCGGAGGTGTCGAAATCTGCCATCGAAGAAATCCTCGCGTGAGCGTTGAGAACAATGAAAACAGAGGGATAACCTGATTTGGTATGTTACCAACCAATATCGAATCGTGCGGAGGAACTTGCGAATAACCTCACGACGGGAGGGTTCAATTCGTTCGAAGTCGTCGTCGACCGACAAGGAACACGGCTTTCGCGCGATGCGTCAGTCCGTCGGGAGTCGGGGTGTTCGTGGTTCGAAGGAACGGCTGTCGAGGCGCGAGGGAGGGCCATATTGGAGCCGACCGCTCATCCGCAACTTCCCGCAAAGGCAGCTCCGCTCGACATCGACCCGCCGATCGACGCGGAACGGCTTTCAAGGACCGAATGAGACCGGATAGCGGCCGTCCACGGAACCGCACAGTCAATCTCCCTTTGACTGAAAGGCAATTGTCGGAAAATCTGGTAACGTCGCCGTTCGCAACCGTGGGCCATGGAACAAGGGCGCGCTTGTCCTGCAGAAGCCGCCGTTAGCGCGCCGCGAAATCCGGGCGATCCGGATGAGGCCTCCGATGAGATCGAACCTTCGCGAACTCGCGATGTTCGATCTCATGATTGATAGCGAGCGCCGAGTTTGTGATCGTGCGCGGCTGCGGGTTCTGGATGTTTGTCACCGGCGCCATGTGGCGTCCAGGGCGATAGTCATGCAACAGCAGACTCGGCGGCCGGTGCAGTTCGAAATACCTTTAGGGGGGTATCCAGGTCCCGCACGATTCGTATCGCATTCGCGTTGTGCACCGCCCGGTGCGACCTATATCGCAGCGAAGGCACCAACGATGCACTATTCCGAATCATCACGATCGTGCCTGTTGAAGCTTGCTTACGGGGCATCACGAGCCAACGCGCATAAGGCGCCAAGCGTGCCGCGAAGGATATCCGGTAACGCGTCGATTAAAGGAAATGTGAGATGTCTGTTGCAATACGTTCCGCGGTCGCGGAAGACTGGCCCAAATTGCGGCAACTGTTCATGGAGGTTCGCCGGGATGCTTACCCATGGCTGGAGCCTGAAAAGATCCGGAGCGAGGATCTGGATGAACAGACGCAAGGCGAACTGCTGCTGATCGCCGAAGACGGCTCCGGGCTTCCGGCGGGTTTTGTTTCGGTTTGGGAGCCGGACAACTTCATTCATCATCTGTATGTTGGGCTCGATCACCAGCGACTCGGCGTCGGTCGCGCTCTCCTGCACGCATTGCCGGAATGGCCGACAGCACGCTATCGATTGAAGTGCCTGACTCGCAATCTGTCGGCGCTTTCGTTCTACCGAGCCTGCAACTTCATCGAAGTCGGTTCCGGAATATCGGAGGACGGGGACTACATTCTTCTGGAGTCACGCGAAGGGCCTCCAGGTGACCTGGAGAGCGACGCGCGCCATCGTCAGGCGTGAAGTGGCCATGAGGCGTTGCTCATCTCGCCGCAGCCAGCGACACCTGAAGGTTTGCCGCTTACCCGAGCAACGCCGTGCCGCCGGCACGCGTTGCCGTCAACTCGGCACCCGATCCGGCACGAAGGAATGCAACGGCCGACGCGTGGCGCTTTGCAGAAAGAAGTCGGCGCCGAATGCGACCGCTTGACGATGGATTCGTGTGCCGCGGGTTCGGCCATTCGAACGCCGCGCCTTACTCGATCGGTGGAATCGCGCCTTCCGACAGGGTTTTGATGAGCCTCATGCGACGTCGTTCGAGATCCGCGATCTGACGATCGATGGCTTCGAGGCGTCGCCGCTGGACATCGGTGATCTGGTCGCACGAACGGGCGCCTTCGATCAGAAGCATGCAGTCCGGGAAGCCGAGAATGTCGTCAATGGTGAAGCCGGTCGCGATCATGCGCTGGATCTGCCTGACCTGCGTGACCGCCTTGTCGGGGAACATCCGGTATCCATTGTTCGCGCGCACCGACGCGAGCAAGCCGTGTTCGTCGTAGTAACGGATCGATCGCACGCTTGCACCGGTACGCCGCGAAACTTCTCCGATAGTCAGCAGTTCCTTCGGGGGCATCTTGTCCATGAAAAGCAGGCTAGCACGAATCGCTTGACTCTGACATCAGTGTGAGGGTTGAGACTGGGCGGACGATTCACCTTGAGGACTTTCCGATGCCCACCCGAATGCTCAGTTATCTGCTGACCGCCGCAGTCGCGGCGGCAACGCCATGTGTGTCGATGCCCGACGCGGTCGCTGCTCCGACAAGCTATACGGTGACATCGAAGGATGGAGTAAAGCTTGCGGTTCAGGAAAGCGGCAACCCTGACGGCGCACCGGTCATTTTCATTCACGGCCTGCTTGGCAGTCGCCTGAACTGGGAAGCGCAGGTGCAAAGCGCCGACTTGCGTCCATACCGGATCATCACCTTCGATCTGCGCGGCCACGGCCTGTCGGATAAACCATCCGGCGGCGCGCCGTATCACGACGGACGCCGTTGGGCCGACGACCTCGAAGCGGTGATCGACGGCTCGCACGCGAAAAAGCCGGTCGTGGTCGGTTGGTCGCTTGGCGGCGTGGTGATATCGAACTACCTCGCGACGTACGGCGATCGCAACATCGCCGGTGCCGTGTATGTCGATGGTGTGGTCGAACTCGTGCCGGGTCAGATCGTCGAGCATCCCGAGGTCTATCGGGACATGAATGCGTCGGACCTGAAGACGCATCTCGACGGCGAGCGTGCCTTCGTCGGGCTGTGTTTCAACCATCGTCCGGATGCCGACACCTTCAGCCGATTGCTCGCCAACGCCGCGATGGCGTCGTGGGACATGCAGAGGGAAGTCCCGACGATGACGGTGTTTGCCGCCGAGGCGCTCGGCAAGACGCGCGTGCCCTTGCTGTTCCTGTACGGCGGCCGCGATGCGCTGGTCGACACGTCTGCGACGCTGGCCCGCGTGACCGCGGTGAATCCACGCATCATCAGCAAAGTTTACGCCGACGCGGGCCATGCACCGTTCATGGAGGAACCCGATCGATTCAACCGCGATCTGGCCGGGTTCGTCAGGTCGGTATCCGGGAAATGAAGCATTCCTGCACAAGGAGGCAAACGTGGAACCCGACGTCGAACGAACTGCAGCGGCGGACTTCTTTCCCGGCTTTACCCGGCTCGACATCGAAACTGACGAGGTTTCGTTTCGGGGTGTCGTCGGCGGAACGGGATCACCGGTGCTGTTGCTGCACGGCTATCCGCAGACCCACGTCGCGTGGCGACTGTTGGCGCCGGCGCTCGCCAGGTCGCACACCGTCGTCGTACCGGACCTGCCGGGATACGGCGACAGCCGGACCCGCAACGATCGGCCGCGATGGACCAAACGCCGCGTGGCCGGCGCGCTCGTCACGCTGATGGATCGGCTCGGGTACGAACGGTTCGCCGTGGCCGGACATGATCGGGGCGCTCGCGCAGGATACCGGCTTGCGCTGGATCACCCTCAGCGTGTCACCGCCTATGCATCGCTGGCCGTCGTGCCCACGCTGGATGCGTTCGCGCAGGTCGACAGGACTTTTGCATTCAATGCCTGGCACTGGTTTTTTCTGGCGCAGCCTGCGGACCTTCCGGAGCGGATGCTGGCGGCCGATCCGGACGCCTACATCGACGCCGCGCTTGCGAGGATGGCGGGAGGCATTGAGCGGATCGATACATTGGCGCTGGAAGCCTATCGAACCGCATTCCGGAACCCGGACGTGCGTCACGCGATCTGCGAAGACTATCGCGCCGCCATGTCGGAGGATCTGGAACACGACGCGAGCGATTGTGCAGCGGGCCGCAAGCTTGCCTGTCCGGTGCTGGTGCTATGGAGCGACATGGAGCAAAAGGCGAGACATGTGTCGCCCGTCGATACGTGGTCGAGGTGGGCTGACAATGTGAAGGGGGGCGGACTGCCCGGTGGGCATCTGCTGCCTGAGGATGCCCCGGCCGAGGTGTTGGCCTTCCTCGAGAATTTCCTGATCTAACGGCTTTAGCGTGACAACGACGGTTTTGTCGAAGGGGGGCGGTTATCGAGCGCTTGAATCCGCAGTCGATGCCGGACGCCGACTTCGCGCGGAAGCGCATCGTTCGATGCCCGCTACGGACGTGGCCGCACTGGTGGACGCAGGCGTTGAATTCCGGTCTCGGTCGAGACGGTGGCCGCCGGATCGTGGAGTAGTATTCCCCCATCTCCAGGTTATTGCTCGACCGCTGCGGCGTACTGCCAACCTGCTCGCTAAAGGGGTTGGGGAGCGGCTTCAACGATACGTGTGGCGAGTCGGCCGTGACGACGGCATTGATGGGAATGCATGATGTCAACCGAGTGGAAGCTTCGCGTCAGACTGTTTATCCAGCGCTTCTGGCAGCCGACCAGCGCGTGCATGACCTGCATGCCGGGGAGTTGGGGCAATATCATGAGCCTTGCCCACTGGACCATTGCATTTCATACGGGCCTGCTTACCGGACTCCTGGCCGTACTGTTGACGTTCACGCCTGCGGCGAAACTCTACGTGAATCGATACGGCAATGCGTTGGTCGTTGGCGTCCTCACGGCACTGGGCGACGCTTACTCGCACACGAGTCACTACCGTATCCCCTATGTCGAGCACATCGTGACGGGGGCAATTTCAGGTCTCTTGACGCTGGCGGCCTCATATCTCTTCGAAGACCGCGCGCGACGCCTTCGGGCGGTATGGGCTCGGGTTTTCGGATAGCGTGTCCGCAGACTGCCTGAACCCACCGGGCCAAACCGGGAGAGGTTTGCCTGCTTGGACGCGCTTCATGATCGTGAGGTTGCGCATGGACAATGCGAGTTCGCCCTATGCGCCGATATGATTGCGGCGGAATCGACGGCATGCCCCATTCGGTAGTGGTCCGGGAGCAGAAGCGCTCGAGTGAAGACCTGCGGCTTTTCCAAAGCTGCTTTGAATCGCTGCAACGCAGGTGTTGATGCCGCCGCCCGTGCGCACGAAGATGGTGTCAGGGTTGAAGCGCGGTTAAACGATACTTGCCACGCGGCGCTCAGCTGATTCGAAGCGATGTGTGTCGTGCTTTCCGCAAAACCCGATACGACCAAGGCGATTCGATACGCGCCAAACCGCCGGCCGGCGCTTGTCTTTTACTGTAGCGACGGGCGTTCAGAAGTCGAAACCTGATCGCCGGGCGAGCGCCGCGTGGCGTTGCCCTCGGCAGACGGAAGCCTGTTCAGCGGTGCCGACTTCGATGGCAAACGTGCCGTCACTCAGCGAGGCGATTCCGGCCGTGCGGCTGCGGGAAAACCATGTCGTCATGGAAGCCTCTCGGTCGATCGTGAATACCAATGTGAGAGAATTTTACCCACTCGTAACCGATCATCACCATCCGCCGCCTGCCGAATGACGCGGGCGTGCGCTTCAACAGGAGAATTCATGGGCTTCCTCGCTGGAAAACGCATTCTGCTGACGGGCCTGCTGTCGAACCGTTCGATCGCATACGGCATCGCCAAGGCCTGTCATCGTGAAGGCGCCGAACTCGCGTTCACCTATGTCGGCGATCGCTTCAAGGATCGCATCACCGAATTCGCCGCGGAGTTCGACAGCACGCTGGTGTTTGCGTGCGACGTCGCCGACGACGCGCAGATCGACGCGCTGTTCGCCTCGCTCGGCCAGCACTGGGACCGGCTCGACGGCCTCGTTCACTCGATCGGCTTCGCGCCGCGCGAAGCGATCGCCGGCGACTTCCTCGACGGCCTGACGCGCGAGAACTTCCGCATCGCACACGACATCTCCGCGTACAGCTTCCCCGCGCTCGCCAAGGCCGCGCTGCCGCTGCTGTCGGACGACGCGTCGCTGCTGACGCTGTCCTACCTCGGCGCGGAGAAGGCGATTCCGAACTACAACACGATGGGCGTTGCGAAGGCCGCGCTCGAGGCCAGCGTGCGCTACCTCGCCGTGTCGCTCGGTGCCAAGGGCATCCGCGTGAACGGCATCTCGGCGGGCCCGATCAAGACGCTCGCCGCGAGCGGCATCAAGGGCTTCGGCAAGATCCTCGAGTTCGTCGAGCACAATGCGCCGCTCAAGCGCAACGTGACGATCGAGCAGGTCGGCAATGCCGGCGCGTTCCTGCTGTCGGACCTCGCGAGCGGCGTGACGGCCGAGATCATGCACGTCGACAGCGGTTTCAATGCGGTTGTCGGCGGGATGGCCGGTCTCGAAGAGTAAGCGCCGCTCTCCACGCGCCGTTGCTCCCGCAACGGCCTTGCCGACCGTGGAGTTGCGCCAGCAGTGCTTGCTGCAACGTCAGATCGCTCGACAGGTGGACGTGTCTGTCTCGACTGTCAGCCGCGTGAACCGGTTGAGCGATACAGGCACTCCGCACCGGGCAAGCGATCAGATTCGCCCGTTGAATACCCGATGGGGAATAACCGATCGGACGTACCGGGCCGGTATCGGAATCGCTCGCCGGGCACAGCGCAACAAAGCTTGACGATCAGTACCTTCCAAAACGCAGATGAGCCTGAACGGAGTCGGGCGCCGGTAAGGTTGATTGTTATTCGGGCATGAGAGTTTGTGCTGAATACGAAGGTGCACCCTGCAGCCGCTCAAGGAGGCAGGGGCAGGCTATCGGCAACGAGCGCGCAACAACAGATCTGGCAGCAGCGCCAAAAGGAGCGCAGCGCCCTGCGGAAAGAGCGTGAAAGGCGCGTTATGGATCGAGAATGGCCTATCCAAAGGAACGCGAAACACGTACGTTAGTCCGCCATGACACGCTGGAAGTACATATCGAGAAATTCGCGGTCCGCGACCAGACCGTGGGCGTCCATGCAGTAGTCGGCCACCATGCCGGGCACGAGCCGATCGATTGCCTCGAACATGCGGCGCAATGCATCGGCATCTGCTGCGTCTGAGCTGGAAATATCGAACCAGATTTCCGTTACGAGGTCGTCTTTGACTTCCACCTTGAGATAACAATGCTGGCGCCCGAAGCACCAGGCATCTTCGTCATAGGAACCATAGGGATCTCGCTGCGCCAGATCAAACCCGGCGGAAGCTGTTGCGTAAAAGCGCTTGACCCGGGGCTGGATCGAGCTCAGAGCCGTGACGACATCAGCCAAGCGAAGCCCGGCTTGGGCGTAGTTTGTCGAAGGCTGTTGAATGATGTGCAGATCAGTCCAGCCAACTCCCGATGTCGCCTGGTTTTTTTGACTGGCATCTCGCGCCGCTTCAATATCGCTGCTTACTTCACGCAGGACAGCGACGGGGTGAAGGCTGCGTAGCCCCCAGTCGTCCTCATGGATGTGAATCAGATCAGGGGAGCCGTGACTCATTTCGTTTCGGGAGCAGTGTGTGGTTTGCCGGATTTTATACCGCAAGTGCGCATCGTCCTGCGAAAATGGGTTCACCTGGTTGATCACGCGGCGTCACTGTTCGTAGAACTCCAGGCGCCCCTGAATATTCGCACCTCCATGGCGATCCCGTCCATTCACTTGTCGCGGGCCGACGTTTCAGATGTACCGCTTCGATGTCAGTCAGGCCGAGTGGACCGTTAAGCGTGAGGGCTTTGCGCAGGAAGCTGCTGGCATTGGACAATGCAAGGGGCGGCCTCGTCGGCGCGTGGTGGAAAAGCGACCTGTTCGTCCAGCACTTCGTCGTTCGACAACCTGGCGAGTGTGGTCGCCATCGCTTGATGTCCTCGTCCATCCTTGTGCTCATCGTCGTTTCGTCCATTGTCGCGTGAGCAGGTTTTCACTGGGGAAATACATTGCAATGCGCTCACATGTTCAATCTTCCCAGTAGAAGAGCGCGTCGAACTGTGTGTGTCCGCGATCATTGAGGATCGTCGGCACATACGTGCCGGGCGGCAATGAATCCGATAGTTCGATTCGAGTTGCGCGAGCAAGGCCGTAGCTCTCCAGAACAGGTTGCACGTCCTTCGCCAACTGCTGGACCCCTTTGTTTTTCAGCCTGTCCAGCATGTCAAACGCCGGAAGGTAGCTTCCCTGTTCGCGAAGATGCCAATGCTTCTCTCCTTCCATGAACACGAAGTATGGGGATAGGCGACTGAGCAACACCACCAATCCGACATGGCTTTCCCAGAGAGGACGTGGTCGTGCAACGTCAAACTCCGGCGTGTCCTTGTAAAACCAGGCATCGACAAAGGATGCGTAGCCGGACCCGTAGTGTCCCCATTCAATGTGCGATCTTGCTCCCGTTGTTCGCTCGATGGCATCGCACGCGTTTCTCAGGTAATCATCGATGACTGCCTCGTCGCAAGTCACCCAAGGATGCCGGTCAGAAATAGGTTGCTGAGTCAGCAACAGCTCTATTTTCTCATTGGAGAGGAGTGGCGAGGTCGTCATAAGGCGCGCGGTACGATAGGAACATTGAGAGGCGCCCCCCTGTGAAAATCAGGGTGCGGCCGAGGATATTGGCTGGAACAGCGACGGATTCTCTTGATAGGGGAAATTTCTGTCTTGAGTAACAATTCCTGAATTGATGGGCCGGAATGCGCTGAGCGCACCTCACTATGTCGTAGCCCGTTTTACGGGTGACTGAACGTCGATAGTTCCATTGATGAGATAATATCAAGGCGATATTTGATGGCATTGATATTTTATTGGAGTGGTTGCCATGAGCTTTTTCCGCCGTCTCGCGCTTCATCGCTTCGTGCAATCACATCCCCCGTCACGACACGTTTCTCCGGCTCCTCGCGATCTTGTGTCCGCTTATAGTGGCATCCTCCCTGCCAGTCTGCTTCAACTCTGGCGAACCAAAGGGCTTGGGCTGTATGGGAGCCTCCAACTTGCCCTGATCGATCCTGGTCAATGGCAAGCGACGCTTGATCGCTGGATTATCTCACCACCTGGTTCCGTGCGACGTATTCCCATCGCGCTGCTCCCGTTCGGGACACTGCTTTACTATCGAAAACTGACCGCGATAGATGAGGACGTCGCATATATCGATCCTGTATCGAAGCAAACAGGGGATTTGGCCTGGAGCCTCGATGATTGCTTCAACAAGATCCTGTGCGAACCGGCCTCGCTGCACTCGATCGTTTCTCCGGTACTGATACGGTCTGCACGAGAGACATGCCAAACGCTGGAACCAGGGGAAGTCTACGAAGTCGAGCAGGTATCGCTGTCCATGCAGATGCTGAGAATCGAAAAAGTCAATGCTCTCGAATTGCACCGTCGGCTTCGCGACGCCGTTGAATTGCACTCATCTGCAGCCAAACGTCCCGCGACCGTACTTGACGCACTGCCTGACGAATATCGTAGCCGGTTCGAGGAGATGGTCAGCGAACGTGATCTTGTCGGCTTGTATCTGTCCTCGTACCTGGACTGGCATCGATTGCTTGCCTTGCAACCGAATGGTCTATACGACCTGCTGCTCTGGGAAATTCAAGACAAGACTTTCGCGCGCGTCAACGTGCGCGCCTATAGCGGCGTCTACACAACCCAACGCAGTTCCGATGGCGATGATGGCGTTACGCTCGATATTGCTCTGGAGCACAACTCGTCCGGCGGTGACGCCGACGACGACCAGCTAATCGCGATGTATTCGAACGGGACAACTTTCCTGCTTCGCGCCAACGAACTGGAGGATATGGCAACCGCGATAGGTGGTCGCAACCTGATGGGGCGCAGCGAGTCCTACTTTCGGAAAGTGACGTTAAGCGACGCATTCGTTGAAGAGCAGGCCGATGGACGTGTTGCGCCACCGTTCGACGATTTTCCGAAAGCACTGCAGGCATTGATCCATGTCGAACCGTTACGAGCGACCATCACGCACGTCGACATACCGAATCCGGATGAAGAAGAGGAAGGGGAGGGGTCCGTCATGTGCACGCTGGATCTCGGATCGGAGGACGGATTGCGCATGAACATGCCGCTCTATTCTCCCGAGCACTCCGGGCGCAATCTCGAAGGCTGGGTTTGGCGGATGACCCCTCATGCCTGCGGCGCCGGTGTTTCCTATCGGCGAGGCGTCGACGGCACCATCGAGAACGGCCCGAAGGTTGGAGACGTTTTGGTGACACGCGCTCGTGGCTGGCAAACATGATGCGGATATCCGTCTGCTGAGCAATGTGGCCGCCCACGCACCGGCGGCCTGCTCGATCAACTGCAGGGATGCCGGCGTCACGCCGGGTTCGCCGTACTTTGGCGTGGGCGCCTGCAGATACGACATCGGCATGGCATCTCCTCCCGGTGGCGTGCGCTCGACCCGGGCATCGTGTGTGGTGTGCGGCGGGTCGCGGCGTTCTACGCGTACCGTCTACGGAGAAAGGGGACATCCCACGCAGCGACCAGCGTCGCCCCCTTCACGCGTGACTCAATCCTGCAGCACCTGCGGGGTACAGCCAATCATTGATGGGTGCAATCGATTCAACCGTCGCCCGCATCGCCGAGGGCAACGTCGGCCTTCTGCTTTCTGCCGATCCGGCAGGTGACGTTTCATCGCGCGCCCTGCGAGGCCGACTCAAGTTGCGCTCCACTCGTCATCGATCATTCCGCCCCGAGCGTCAGCCACGTGGATGAAGCCTTTGAGGTCTGTAACCAGCCAGAATGCCTGCATCGCCTCGATATCCATTGAAAAACAAAATCACTGAAATATTTCTCATGCGGTTTCCAGGCAGCGCACTCGCCGCTATTCTTTTGACCGATGCTCGGTTCGAGGAAAATCGGAATTGACCGTGCTACTGCTTGATTGATTGATCGAGCGCGCGTCGTGACTGGCTGGAGCGAACTGACGACCAGATCGTCAAGGCGTCCCTCGGGCACGCTGCCATCGAGATGTCTGCTGCACTCGACGCCTTTCGGACCAGAACCAGCGGAGTCCGGGCTTCATCCGGACGCATCCGTCTCAACCGATTCTCAATACATCAACGCCGGGAGCCATCAGGTGAGCTATCAGTTCAAGGCAGGAAAAATATATCGGATGCCTACGCATTTCGGGCCTGCGCCAGGGCCGCGGCAGTTACCCGACGGCGTCTCGACCGATCCGAAACTCAGCCCACGTCGCCTGTCGGTCGCCGTGAACTTCCTGACCGATGCAAAGATGCTCGAACGGCACCTGCCGGAGGGCTTCACGCTTGCCGGCGAACCTGTCGTTTCAATCGAATTTCACTACCTGACGGAAATCGACTGGTTAGCCGGGCGCGGCTACAGCATGATTCACGTCGGCTGGCCGGCGAGCTTTACCGGCCGGCGGGATCGGGCGACCGGCCGGTTTCTCGCGGTCGTCTGGGAAAACCTCGCCGACCCGATCATTTCCGGTCGCGACGAGATCGGACATCCCAAGCTCTATGCCGAGATAGCCGAGCCGCGCCTGTGGAACGGAACACAGACATGCGCCGCCGGCTGGATGGGGTTCCGTTTCCTGGATCTGTCGGTTGCCGAACTGAGCGATGCGCCGTCTGCATCGACGGCGGCTCACGCGGATGGCACGCTGATGCTGAAATACGTCCCGCAAACGGGCGCATGGGGGCAAGCCGAGATCAATCAGGTGACGCTTACACCGTCCGCCGATCCCGACAGGACGATCGAGCGCCGGCAGGAAGGCATCGGTGCCGTGCAGTTCCACCGTGCAACCTGGGGCGATCTGCCGACCCTGCAGCATGTGGTCAACGCACTGGCCGACCTGCCCGTCCTCGAATCGCGGGGCGCATCGGTCATTCATTCGCGCGGCGGCAAGCCGTATCTTGATCAGCGCGTGCTGGTGTAATCGGTTTCGCCATTCCTGCGCTGGCGAAGCACGCTGGTGCAGTTCGACCAGGGCATCGAAGCCGGAACCGGACCGGAGCATCGGCCGATGGTTGAAAAAGCGTGCGAGGCACCGGCTATGCCTTCGGCGTTGACGATCCGAAAAATGGCGATGGCGCGCTTGTGCCTCGGCAGGTTCGGCATGGACACGTAGCTTTACCGCATCCGCTTCGTGATGAAAGCGCGTCGTTCAAGCAGGTTTGACGGCGCCGTCAGGTCGGCCGATGCCGATCAGGGAGACGATGCAGGCGAGGGCGCTCGCGCACGCGCAAACGACGAACACGCACGGAATGCCCGCAATGCTTGCACCGAAGACGGCGAGGCCCAACGCATCTCCAATCGGCCGCACGGTCGTGAAGGTGGCCGAAGCGATCCCGGCGCGATGCCGTTCGGCCGCCGCGAGCAAGGCGCCTGTCACGGCCGGGATGGCCGGAACACCGCATGCGGGGCCGGCAACCGGAAATCGCCGGGCGTGACCGCGACACTCGCCTTGAGCCGCTATTGCGCCGGGCTGTCCGGGTGCATCAGTTTGCGGTAAATCTGTTCAACCCGCCCGGGTGAAATGCCGTTGCGTTGCTCGATCGCAAGTGGATGCTCGCCGGGCTCCAGCTCGACATACGGCCGTATGCCGTTGTCGCGCAGATGCACCATCGTCTTGAGATTGAGCGTTTCCGGATAGATGTCGAGACGCGTATTGAGCCAGCCAAAAAACGGGCCGACATCCGATCGATGCGCGATATCGAATGTCCGCACCCATTCCATGAAGCTGGACTCGCTCAGCGAGAGCCACACTCCCCAGGAGAATGGCTCGTTACTCTCGTGCACCGGTATTTCAATGCATCCGCGGACGAAGAACATGCTTTCATCGATGACGCAATCGTCGCTGCCGAGCGAACAGCGACGCGCCCTGTCCGCGGCGGGTACCTCGTAATAGCTGAAAGGCGCATTCGCGCCGAAGCTCGGCATGCCGTGATGCGTTTTACCGCAGGTTATGCACTTGAACGAGAACGTCATGGATTGACCGCAGACTCGGGAAGAATCGGTACTTTCTCACAGGCGCTTTACCGTCGCAACGCGGAACGGGATATTGCCCGCCTTTGGGCGAAAGGGTGATGCGATACAGGCAGCCCGCTTTTGGCACGGGTGAAATCGTGTGCATGACCGCTTGATGCACGGTCGAAAATCGCGCTTCTTTTCCGGAGTGCGGATTTTTCCGGATTTCCCGGATCGGAGGCCGCGCATGCTTTAAGTTCCGGGCAAGGGATTCCCATCGACGTGCCTCGGCCAAAGCCGGCCAAAGGCCGCTCATCTTCTCACGGCGCGTCTGGCCAGACTTGCCCGATTACCCGTGACGACCATTCGACTGTGATGGCTTTATATCGCTGATAAGATCAATTCCTTTCGTGCGCATGTTGATGATTTGACCGATTCCCCACTTTTGATTGGAGCAGCCATGGTTGATATTTCGCATGAGACCGTCGAACAAACGGAGAGCCGTCTGCGGCGCGTCATGACCGAGTCGCGACTACGGGTGTACTCCGGGACGTATGCGTTCGTTGAATTTCCGCTGGATCAGTTTCCGGCGGCTGTGCGGGCCGACGCACTCGCGCTGGTACGAGACGACAACGTGTGGAGTCAGCTTGTTCCGAGTGACGGCTCGCAGAAGGAACGGTTCGGCATCTTCCGGTTCCACTTTCCGGCGGGAGCGGACAACAGCGGCTTCGTAGGCTGGCTGGCCTCGCATCTCAAGAATCGATTCGGCACCGGCTTGTTTGTGACATGCGGACAGAATCAGGCCGATGGCGGAATCTTCGATTACTGGGGCGTGCCGGAAACGCTGGCGGGTGAAGTAGTTGAAGAGGTCAAGCGGCTTGTGTCGGGAACATAGCGGCCGTTCGCCTGCGTTGCCCGATGGATAATACCGATTCGATTCCTACCCGTACCCCATGGTCCGGTAACGCCCGGATCATCCTGGCGTGTCCACGCAAGAAACGAGATGCAAACACATCGCATTGAATGCGAACAGCTTCCGGGGCAACCGATACCGTGTCGGGATCGTTCCGCAATGGCCGATCATCCCGGCGTGGCCGTTACATGCCGTTGATCCTGCGTCGGGCGACCCCGGCCGATGCCGCAGAAGTGGCGGAAGTCTACCTGCGGTCGCGCAACACGCTGGCATCGTATGCGCCGCTCGCGCACACCGAAACGGCCGTCCGGGAGTGGATCGCCAACGTGCTGGTCCCGTCGGGTAACGTCACAGTCGCCGTGAGCGATGGCTGCATCGTCGGCATGGCCGCGCACTCCGTCACAGATGGCGTGGCGTGGCTTGACCAGCTGTACGTGTGCCCCGGGCTCAAACGGCAAGGGATTGGCACTCGCCTGCTGGCGTCGGTAAAGTCGCAGACCGACGGCCGGCTCCAGCTTCATACGTTCCGGATGAACCGTGACGCCGCCGCGTTTTATGAGCGGCACGGGTTCGTTGCCGTCGCATATGGCGATGGAAGTGGAAACGAGGAGGGGTGCCCGGACGTTTTGTATTGCCTCGCGCGGTAACGCTTCCGTCCGCTGGTTCGCATCCGCTGGTCGTTATCCGCGAGGTAGCGAAGTTCAATCGTCGGCTAGACGTGTGCGCCAGATATGCGAACCGCCACGTGAGCGCCGAACAGGCGCAAGCCGCCGTCAGGGCATCGATGGATCGTGGCTACTGCGACAAAACCTGCTGCTCGGGTAGGGCATCCCGAAACTGCGTCGGCGACAAGCCGGTCCATCGCTTGAATGCGCGGGCGAAATTGCTGGTGCTGGTGAATCCGAGCAAGAACGCGATTTCGGTTACGGAGCTTGTGCGGCGCTGGATGTAATTGCAGGCCAGTTCCCGGCGCGTATTGTCCATGATCTGCAGGAAATGCGTGCCGCGCTGCGCCAACCGCACCTGCAGGGTAGCGGGGCTCATGCACAATGCTTCGGCCACCTTCTCCCTGCTGCAGTCGCCGGAGGGCAGCAATTCGATGATCTTCTGCGTGACGCCGGTCACCACGTCGCTCTTGTCCAGACGGGCGAGATATTGATTCGCGATGTTGTCGTTGACCTGCGCCAGCTCCGGGCAGGCGCCGCCGAGCGGCTGCATCAATTCCTGCCTGTCGAATGTCAGCGTCGTGGCCGGATTCGAAAAACTGACCGGCGCCCGCATCAATGTACGGTACGGCTCGTCGCCTTCAAGCGGCATCGGTCGATGGAATTCCACGGACAGCGGGTTGAACCCCGGTTTGTACAACATGCGCATCGTTTGCACCAGGAACCCGACGAACGCATCCTCGGTTTCGCCGCAGACCTCGATCCTGAAATCGGCGGCGCGCACCGCGATCGTATTGCCGTCTTCGATCACGCGAACGGTTGCCGCCTGCGACACGAGCCGGAAGTACTGCTCCAGCCGGCGGCAGAAGTCGAGGAGCGTGCTGCTGGCGGCGAGCGCGTAGCCGAGCGCATGCAAGTGGGAGATATGGATATGGCGGGCCACCGACAAGCCGAAATACGGATTGTGGGTCGCCTCGACGCAGGCACGGTATAGCCTGGTCAGCGTGGCGACGGGCAGCCGGACCATCGGGCCGTTCACCATGTGGGGTTGCACGCCGACGGCGCGAAAAATGCGCTCGCTGTCCATGCCGCTGGCCTGCAGGGTCTTGGCGATTGCCGTGCAGTACCCGCCTATGGTCGTCGCTTCCTGCGTCGCGACGTGGGAGGGGTGGCGGTCGGGTTTCAAGGCGCGGCGATGTCGATGGACGGGGTGACGCCGATTCTACACCGCTGCCGAACCGTGCCCGGCGCGCTCGCGACCGCCGCCGTTCGACCGCGCGGGAACGGCCCCCTCCCGGCCATGGCCGCCCGTTCACCGGCGCATCCCGTCGCCGGTCAGGGCGGATCGCTTTGCGGAATGCACTTTTCGCTCCAAAGAGCCGCGCGCTCATGTCCCCCTGCCTATGATCGTTTCCTATCGCGGGCAGGTCTGCGCCTCTCCGCTACGACACCATTCCAAGATAACCCGGAGACGTCATGATCGAAGACGCATTGCTGTTTGAAACCACCGGCGCGGTTGCGCGCCTGACGCTGAATCGTCCCAAGGCGATGAACGCGCTGAATATCGCGCTGCTGACTGAACTGGACCGCCGGCTGGCCCAGATCGACGCCGACGACGCCATTCGCGTCCTGGTCCTGACCGGCACCGGCCCCGCATTCTGCGCCGGCGCGGATCTGAAGGAGGTGCTGGCAAGTCAGCATGCGGAGGTGGGGGAAGCGGATTTCCTCGACCGGGCCGACGCAACGCTCGCACGCCTGCGCAATTTCTCCAAGCCGGTGATCGCCGCACTCAACGGCGTCACGATGGCCGGGGGGCTGGAGCTGGCCATGTGCGCCGACATCGTCGTCGCCGCGGAGAGCGCCGCGATCGGGGACGCCCATGCCAACTTCGGCGTCTATCCCGGCGCCGGCGGCGCGGCGGTCTTGCCGCGCCTGATTCCCCAGAACATCGCCATGTATCTGCTGTTGACCGGCAAGACGCTGTCGGCGACCGAGATGAAGGCGTACGGTTTCGTCTCCGAAGTGCATCCCGACGCCGAATTGTCCGACGCGACGATGAAGCTGGCCGGCCAGATCGCCGGCAAGAGCCCCGTCGTGCTGCGGCGCATGAAGGCTGTCGCGCGTTCCTCCGCCGACAAGAGCCGGGACGACGCGTTGCTGCACGAGCAAGTCATGCTGCGTCGCCATCTGCGCAGCTTTGACCTGCAGGAGGGTTTGCAGGCATTCGCCGAAAAGCGCGCGCCGCGATTCCAGGGCCGTTGAGCCCGCCCGGTTCAGTCATCCTGCCTTTCTCATTCCTCAGTCGGAATTACATGAACGATATCTATGTTGCCGGCGTCGGTATGACGCCGTTCGGACGCTTGCTCGACCGCAGCGTGTACGACATGGTCGGCGAGGCCGTCACGCTGGCATTGAAGGACGCCGGTGCGGAGGCCGCGGACATCGGCTCGGCATTCTATGCGACGCTGACCAATGGCCCGTTCCAGGGGCAGAGCGCGATTCCCGGGCCGATCGCGATGCGTCGCCTCGGCATCGCGGGCATTCCGGTGTTCTCCGTCGAAAACGCCTGTGCCTCCGGCTCGTCGGCATTCAGCCTCGCGGTGCAGGCGCTGCGCGCGGGGGCCTGCGACGTGGCGCTGGCCGTCGGTGCGGAAAAGATGAATATCGCCGAGAAGGCCAAGATGTTTGCCGTGTTCGACGGCGGCTGGGACGTCTCGACCGTCGAGGAAAACAAGAAGACGCTGCTGGCACTGGGCGAAGGCGTGGAGCCTCCGCCCGGCACCCAGTCCGACCGTCCCTACAGCGTGTTCATGGACGTCTATGCGGCCATCGCCCGCAACCACATGAAGCGCCATGGCACCACGCAGCGCCAGATCGCCGCGGTCGCGGCCAAGAACCACCAGCACTCGGTGCACAACCCGCTGGCGCAATTCCAGCAGCCCATGACGATCGAGCAGGTGCTCGGTTCGCCGCCGATCACCTATCCGTTGACGACGGCCATGTGCTCGCCGATCAGCGACGGCGCGGCCGCCGCCGTGCTGTGCACCGCCGCCGGCCTGAAGCGCCTGCAGGGCGAGGCGGGTCGCGCGGTGCGCGTGCTGGCCAGCGTGATTCAGACCGGCATCACGCGCGGCGTCGATGAGCCGCACAAGATCATCGCCCGTCTGGCGGCGACGAAAGCGTACGAACAGGCCGGCGTCGCGCCGGAGGACGTCGACGTCGCCGAGGTACACGATGCATCGGCGATCGGCGAGATCCTCAACGCCGAATCGCTGATGCTGGTGCCCCTCGGAGAAGGCGGCCCCGCGGCCGAACGCGGTGACTTTACGGTTGGCGGACGCATTCCGATCAACCCGTCCGGTGGGCTCGAATCGAAAGGCCACCCGATCGGTGCAACCGGCCTCGGCCAGATTCACGAACTGGTGACGCAATTGCGCGGCGAAGCCGGGCAGCGTCAGGTTCAAGACGCCCGGATCGCCATCCAGGAAAACGGCGGCGGCCTTTACGGCATCGAAGAGGCCGTGGTCGGCGTCAACATCCTGGCAAAACAATAGGGAGGCCGCCATGGGACACGTATTCCGCACCGAAGAGCAGCAGGCAGCCGTCGATGGACTGCGACGCTTCCTCGACGCCGAGATCGATCCGGTTTTCAGCAAGCAATACCGCGACCAGTTCGTGCCGCGCGACAGGATGGCCGACATCATGCGCCGGCTGACGGAGTTCGGGCTGGTGTCGGGCATCGCGAGCGAAGCCAACGGCGGCCTGGGCCTGGACTGGTTGACCTCGCTGATGCTGTTCGAGGAAGTGGCGACCACTTCGGCGGACCTGTCGGTGCCGGTGCTGATCAATTCGTTCGGCGTCGTGCTGCTCGAGAAGGTAGCGCCCGCGCATTTGCGCGAACGCTACCTGCCCGGCCTGTTGAGCGGAGACAGCTTCGTCTCGATGGGCATTTCGGAACCCGATGTCGGCTCCAACGTGCTGGAGATCAGGACGCGGGCACGCCGCGACGGCGATCATTTCATCATCAACGGCGAAAAGACCTGGATCAGCAACGGGGAGTACTCGGATTTCCTGATCTGTACGTGCCGTACCAGCGACGATCCGCGCAAGGGGCTGACCCATTTTCTGCTCGACCGCAAGGAACACCCGTACGAGGTACGCGGTATCCACAAGATCGGCTTCAACAGCCAGTCCACCGCGCAGATCTTCCTGACCGATGTGCGGGTGCCGGCCTCCAACATGATCGGCAACGAAGGCGAAGGGCTGCGCAATACGCTTTCGCTGTTCGAGCGGTCGCGCGTATTCGTCGCGGCCCAGGGGCTGGGCATCGCCCGACGGGCGCTCGAAGAGGCGGTTCGCTATGCGACGGAGCGGCGCCAGCACGGCAAGGTCATCGCGGGCCACCAGTTGATCGCGGCGATGCTCGCGGAAATGGCGACCCACGTGGACGCTGCGCGCCTGCTGACCTACCGCGCGGCGTCGATGATCGAAGCCGGCGTGCCGGCCGAGATGGAGGCGGCGATGGCCAAGTATTTCGCGTGCGAAGCGGCGGTGAAGATCGCCCGCCAGGCGGTGCAGATTCACGGCGGTAACGGCGTCACGACCGAATTCCTCGTCGAGAAGCTCGCGCGCGAGGCAATCGTCACGCCGATTCCGGAAGGCACGACCCAGATCCAGCAACTCATCATCGGACGCGCGTTGACCGGCGTACCGGCGTTCTAAGACCCCCAGTCACAGGAAACATCATGCGTATCGAAGGAAAAGTCGTCGTCATTACCGGCGGCGCGTCGGGCCTCGGCCTTGCGACGGCGCGCTATCTGGCACAGGAAAAGGGCGCGCGCGTCGCCATCTTCGACCTGAACGCTGAAGCGGGCGCCCGGGCCGTGGAAGAGATCGGCGCCGAACGCACACTGTTCGTGCAGACCGACGTCTCCAGCGAGGAGTCCGTACAAAACGCGGTCGCGGCCGTGACCGCCCGCTTCGGCACGGTGCATGTCTGCATCAACTGCGCGGCGCTGCCCACGCCGTGCAAGGTGCTGGGCAAGGACGGCAAGGCCACGCCGCTGGCGAAGTTCGCGCAAGTGACGGCGGTCAACGTCAACGGCGTGTTCAACGTGATGTCGAAGTGCGCCGAGCAGATGGCCGCGAACGAGCCGGAAGCCGGGGAAGAGCGCGGCGTCGTGATCAACATCTCGTCGGGCGCCGCCTACGAGGCGCAGATCGGTCAAGTGGCCTATGCGGCCTCCAAGGCCGCGCTGCTCGGCATGAACATGCCGGCGGCGCGGGAACTCGGTGACGTCGGTATCCGGGTGAACGCCATCGCGCCGGGCCTGTTCCTGACGCCGATGGTGAAGTCGCTAGACGAAAAGATCGTCAATGCGCTGACGTCGCAGATCGAGGCGCCCCGACGTCTCGGCGACATGCGGGAGTTCGCGCACTGCTGCGCGTTCATCATCGAAAACGCGTACCTCAACGCGGACACCATCCGTCTGGACGCGGCATCGCGCCTGCGCGCGCGCTGAACGCACGCCGCCGGCGGCATGGCAGCCCTTCCTCCAGGGCGAGGGAGGGCAAAGAACCAAGGAGACACATCGGTGAAGATGAACTTTTGCCGCGTCATGCGCCTGATGACGTTGCGCTTTCGCGATCGGCAAGCGATCGTCAATGTGGAGCGCGGCCGCAGCTACAGCTACCACGAGTACCACCTGTTGACCAACCGCATCGCCGATGCGCTGCGCAACGCGCTCGGGGTCGGCAAGGGTGACAGGTTCCTGCTCATCCTGGAAAACGACAACCTGAGCCTGATGATGCTGCCGACCGTCCTCAAGCAGGAAGGCACGGTGGTCATGACCAACCTGCGCGATGCGCCGGAAGAGCATGCGCGGCAGATCGAACTGGTCAGGCCGAAAGTCGTATTCATTGAAACGCGCCTGCTCGACGGCTACTACGACATGCTGCGTGCGGCCGGTTGCGAGATCGTCGTCATGGACGAGCTGACGCCGGAACAGGCCGCACGGCCCGGCGTGCGTGCGTTCCGGCATCTGGTTGACGCAGCGTCCGAACTCGACGCCGATGTGGAGCTGGACGACGACGAGCACATCTGCATGCTGCGCTTCACCGGCGGCACGACCGGCCAGGGCAAATGCGCGATGTATTCGATCGACAATCTGATGGCTTGCTGCGATGGCGGCTTCCGCAACCCGGATTTCGGCTTCAACGACCGCACACGTATGTTGCACGTGGCGCCGCTCTCGCATGGGGCCATGGTCGCTTTCATACTGACTTTCTATGCCGGCGGCGCCAACATCACGCTCAATCAGCTCGATCTCGAGCAATGGCGGGAAACGGCCGAGCGGCAGTGCGTGACCCATTCGTTCCTGGTGCCGACCGTGCTGTACCGTCTGCTCGAGTTGCAGCGCGCGAACCCACGCAATCTCTCGTCGCTGAACACCCTGATCTACGCGGCCGCGCCGATGAGTCCCGCGAAGCTCGAGGAACTGATCGGGTGCTTTGGCCTCATCTTCGCGCAAATCTACGCCGCCACCGAAGTTCCCATCTTCGTGTCGGCACTCGACAAGGCCGGGCACGAGATTGCGCGTACAACGGGCAGCGGCACCAAGCACTTGTCTTCGGCGGGACGCACGACGCCGGGCGTCGAGGTTTATATCACCGACGAGCATGGCAAGCCGCTGCCCATCGGCCAATCCGGCGAAATCCGCATCCGTAGCCGGGCTGTTATCAAGGGGTACTACAACAATCCCGAAACGACGGCCGCCGAGTTCTCCGACGGGGCGTGGAAGTCGGGCGACCTCGGCTACATCGACGAAGACGGCTATCTGTACATCGTCGACCGGTTGAAAGACATGATCATCAGCGGCGGCTTCAACGTCTATGCGGTCGAAGTCGAAGCCGCGCTGGCCTCCCATCCGGCCGTCATGATGTGTGCGGTGGTCGGCATTCCGCATCCGGAGTGGGGGGAGGCCGTGCATGCGGAAGTGGTGCTGCGTCCTGGTGCTTCGGTCGAAGCCGCCGAACTTGTCGCACACGCCAAGGAAAAACTCGGGAGCTACAAGGCGCCGAAGTCGATCGTATTTGTCGAGCAATTGCCGACCTCGGTGGTCGGCAAGGTTCTGCGGCGCGTGGTCAAGGACCGGTACTGGCAGAACATGCAGCGCAAGGTCAGCTAGACAGCGCGCCGTGACGCGCCGGCGGGCGTCGACTGACGGCGGTCCCGTTCCGATTCCACTCTTCACGACAAACGGAGTATTCGATGACAAGGATTCAGGTACGTGCGTTGGCGATTGCCGCTTTGATTCTGGCCGTTTCCGGCAACGCACGGTCGCAGCCGAACCAGGCTGCCGGCGCTTCCGCCAGTGTGCCGGCTGCGTCCGCTGCGCAAGGCACGGTCGCTTCCGTCAGCACGAGGAAAGCCAATCGCGCACTGCGCCGCAAGGTGTATGCCGCCATCGGCAAGCACAAGAAGATCAGCGCCGGCAATATCAGCATCGTCGCGAAAGGCGGCGCGGTGACGCTGAACGGCACGGTCACGGACGCCGCGCAGGTCGATGAGGTCGCGGAGATCGCGAAGGGGGTGCCCGGCGTCAGCTCCGTGACCAACAAGCTGACCGTGCAGAAGCCGTTCGGCGGTTCGTAACGGCTCGCACATCGGGAAAACCGGCATGAGCGTGCCCGAGCCGGCGGGTTCCGGCGCGGCAGTCGATCTGCCGGGGCCGCCCGGCCGGGAACCCGTGCGGTTTTCCACGTTTTGCTGGCGTCTGCTCCAGGCCAAGCCGCTAGTCATGCCTGCGATGTGGCCCGGCAGCGTACGGAACCCGATGTCCAGGCGCGCTCGTTCATGACGCGCGGCTCTTGCCCGTGCCTCGCCGGCATCGCTGGCAGGGGCGTCGCTCGAGCCGGCGTTGCGCTCCGGAAGCGGAGTCGCCCGGCCCGTCGCCACCGCGAGGCCATGCCGCGTTCGTTTCCCCGACTTGCCCGTCGACGAATGATGTCGAGAACGTGCGTCTTGCCGGACGGCGATGGATGCCACGTCCGGCGCCGTGATCGGTTGCGCATGCAACCAGATTGAATCAGGGTGTCAGGGCGCGCTCCGCGGCCGATGCCGCGTGCTCATCCGTCGATTGCGAGGCTGCCTTGTTGCCGCGGAAGTCCGACGGCGAGTGACCGGTCCATCGCTTGAAGGCGCGCGTGAAATTGCTGCTGTCCGTGAAGCCGAGCAGAAAGGTGATTTCGGTAATCGACCGGATCGGCTGCAACACGTACTGACAGGCCAGATCCTTGCGCGTTTCGTCGAGCAGCGACTGGAAGCTCCGGTCGTGACGGGCAAGGCGCGCCTGCAGCGTGCTCGCGCTCATGAGCATGGCATGGGCCACGCGATCGCGCGTGCATTCGCCCGTGGGCAGGAATTCGATGATCTTCTGACGGGTCGCGGCGACGACGTCGCCCTTGTCGAGGCGCGCGAGATACTCCCGCGCAAGACTGTCGTTGTGAAGGGCAAGTTCGGGGCATGCGCCGGCAAGCGGTTGCTGCAGTGCGCTCATCGGCAGCGTCAATGCCGAGCAGGGCGCGTCGAACGTGACGGGCGCGCGAAACAGCCGGACATACGCGTCGTCGCCCTGCGGCGGCGCGGGATGACGCATCGCGACGTGCAGCGGGTTGAAGTCCTGCTGATGAAGCATCCGCATCGACAACACCAGGAAACCCAGGAATGCGTCCTCGGTCTCGCCGCAGACGGTAGTCAGATGCTCGACGCGCATCACGACCTCGTCGTCCCGCTGCTGCAGGGCGACTTCTCCGACTTGCGACGCGAGTTTGAAGTAGCGCTCGACCCGTTTCAGGAAGTCCATCAGGGTGCTGCTGGCCGCCAGCCCGAAACCCAGTGCGTGCAGATTCGAGATGTGGATGAAGCGAGCCACGGTGAGGCCGAAGTACGGATCTCCCGTGACGTCCACGCAGGCTTTGTACAACCGCGTCACGGTGTCGACCGGCAGGCGCGACATCGGATCGTTTGCGATGGCGGTGTCGACATGAAAGGCCCGGAATATCGGCCCGGCGTCCACGCCATAGCGGTTCAGGGCTTTCGCGATCGCCAATGCGTACCCGCCAATCGTCGTCAGCGAGCGCGTCCGGGGGCTTGGGCTGGCCGCGAGTGGCGAATGGGGGACAGGCATGACGTCCGTGCGATCACAAAAATCTCATTCTTTTGCACGTCCCGCGGGCTGTCAAGGCCGCTGTTTGCGACTGGATCGGATTCGCGTCCGGACGCATGTCCTCCGGATGACCGACTGTTGATCGCAAATGACCGGCGACAGTTGTCGCGCAGGAATAGTGTCTTGACCAGGGGCCGGGTCGAACCGGCGGCATGCATCGGAGGCTGCGTCCGCATGCGCGCGTCGAAGGATGGAACATGAATCTGCAGGAACTGCATGGCGCTGCCGTCGCCGCATGGTGTGTCGTTCTGGCGGCGGAAGCGGCGGTCGAGGCGCGCGTGCGAGCGCCAGGGGCGCACCGTACCGCCAGCGCCGTGCATGGATGGATCGGTCTCGTCGCGGAGGCGCCGCTGATCGCGGTCACCGTGGTCACGGGCTTGGTGCTGATGGTGCGCATGTGGCCGGTTTCGACACTGGTGCTCGTCAAGGCCGCTTTGGGCCTCGTCGCAGCTGCCGCCAGCAAGCTGCGCGTCTGGCTGGTCGCACCCCGCATTTGTGTGGACGACGACATGGAGCGCATCCGGCTTGCGCGCCGGATCGCCCTGGCCGGAACGGCGGTCCCGCTGGGGGCCGTCACCGGGTTGATCGGGTACCTGTATTGGCACGGAGCGTAGAGGAACAACGCCGTTTCCCGTGCCACCTCGAACCAGTCGCGGAACGCGGCCGGGACGACCTCGGCGCGCGTGGTTGGCGCCGAGGCGAAGTAGTCGACGTATTCAGTCGGTACAGCGGTCGAGACAGGCCGCTTCAAAGCAAAAAATGGAGACGCAATGAAATTGAAATGGATCGTTGCTGCCGTTCTGGCGGCAACAGGCAGTGCCGTTCACGCACAGTCGTCAGTGACGCTGTACGGTGTCCTCGATGCCGGGATGCTCTATCAGAGCACATCGGCGGCCACGCTGAGCCCGACGGCGCCGAACCTCGGCAAGGTCTATCGCTACAAGGATGGCGGTATCTATGCCAGCTACTGGGGACTCAAGGGTTCGGAGGACATCGGCGGCGGGTATCACGTCAATTTCAAGCTGCAAGGCGAATTCGACAGCGGCAGCGGCAAGTTCAATCTGTCCGACACGCCGGGCGGGGTCGCACCGTTCAACCAGGTTGCGATGGTCGGCGTATCCGGACCGTTCGGAACACTGAATTTCGGTCGACAGATCGTGCCGATTGCCTATGCCATGGCCGAGACGGACGTACGAGGGGCCCACTACTTCGGCAGCACGCTGACCGCGTGGCTCGGCATGAACCAGGCGGCGGGCTGGCAGGGCATCAGCACGAACGCGCCACTCGGCGCGTTGTACGACAGCAATGCGATCGTCTATGAATCGCCGAAGTTCGCCGGCGTGTCCGCGGAACTCGAGTATGCCCCGGGAGGGGTGCCGGGCAGCTTCCAGGCGGGGACGCGGGAATCCGTCGTGCTGAAATACTCGAACTATGGCCTTCGCCTCGCGGCGGGCTACTACGCCGGCCACGACACGAACCCCGGCCCGACGACGGTGGCCACCGGACTGGCCAACAACCGCCTGGTCTACGTGGGGGCGCTGTACACGTATCGCGCGTTCTCCGCTTCCGCATCGTATTCCAACGGCAGGGATCCGGCGCATGCCGAACTGGTCAACCTCGACCTGTACTCGGCCGGCCTCGGCTATCAGTTCTCGCCGGCCTTCAAGGTGACCAGTGGCGTGTATTACCTGAAGGATCGCAACAACCAGGCCAACAAGTCGACCGAAGTGGCCGTCGGCGCGGAGTACAGCCTGTCGAAGGCAACGCTCGTCTACGGGCAGGTGGGCCATGTGAACAACCGCGGAACGATGAACCAGCCCATCACGTTCGGCCAGCCCGTGGCGGCGGGCATGAGCACGACGGCGGTCATGCTGGGCGTCCGTCATGCGTTCTAGCGGCTGCGTCGTCGCCAGTTTCGACGAATGGGCGCACCGGGCAGCCCCTGCTTTCTCGGAGGTCGCGCGGTATCCAGCGGGGCTCGCTGCCGGGTGCGCGTGCCGACGTTGCGGTTGATCCGCACACACCGCAAGCCGCGCGCGAGCGGCTTGCGGTGACGCCGGCCGATCGGGGCGGGCGACGACGGAAGAAGTCAAGGCGGCGGAGCGCCGGAGCGCCGCGCGGACCGGAAAACCGGCCCCACGGACCGGAGTGCGCACGATTTGCTCCCTATCATCGACCACCATGCACGACACCTCCCCCGACAGCTCGGACGACGATCCGTCGGGGACGCACCGGCCGCGCCGAACGACGTCGGCGCGGCCTCTTTTCTCCAGATCCCGGAGCCAGCCTGCGAGGGGGCTCGAACCGCACTCCGTGCAGGTCGGCTCCACGGAAATTCGACGCTCTCGATCGACGCCATGGCACTTCTTTATCCGTTCGCCCCTCCGTTGCCGCGCCATCCTGTCGAGGTTGCCCCCGGCGTGCGCTGGATCCGGCTGCCGATGCCGTTCAGGCTCGACCACATCAACGTATGGGCGATCGACACGTCCGACGGCTGGGTGCTGGTCGACACCGGCCTGAACGCCCCCGACACCATGGCGGACTGGCTGGCGCTGATGGCGCAGGGGCCCCTGTCGCGGCCGCTCCAGGGGGTGTACGCGACGCACATGCATCCGGATCACGCTGGCCTGGCAGGGTGGTTGACGCGGCGCGCCGGCGTGCCGCTGCACATGAGCCGCCTCGAATACCTGTCGTGCCGGGTATTGCATGCCGACACGAACCGCGAGGCTCCGCCCGACGGCGTGCGGTTTTGCCGGCGCGCAGGGTGGTCGGAGGCGGCCGTCGAGGGCTATCGCAGCGGCTTCGGCAGCTTCGGCAAGCATATTCACGCGCTGCCCGACAGTTATCGGCGTCTGCAGGACGGCCACACGGTCCGGCTGGGCGGGCACGACTGGCGAATCATCACGACCGGCGGCCATTCGCCCGAGCATGTCAGCCTGTACTGCCCGGATCTGAAGCTGCTGATCTCCGGCGACCAGGCGCTGCCGAAGATTTCGTCGAACGTGTCGGTGTTCGCGAGCGAACCGGAAGCCAACCCGCTGCAGGAGTGGTACGCATCGCTCGGGAAGCTGATGCGCGGCGTGCCCGACGATGTGCTGGTGCTGCCTTCTCACAACGAGCCTTTCTACGGGTTGCATGAGCGCCTGCACGCGCTCGAATCCGCACAGGATCGCGCCCTCGACCGGCTGCGCCAATCGATGGCGGCCGGCCCCCTGCGGATCGTCGATGCGTTTGTCCCGCTGTTCGGTCGTCCCATCGGGGAACAGGATGTACAGCAACTGAGTCTTGCGACCGGCGAGGCAGTGGCCTGCATGAACCATCTCATTGCCACGCGCGTGGTGAAGTGCGAGCTGGATGACGGCGACGTCGCGTGGTATTCGCTGGAAACTTGAGGCGGATGACCGCTTCGAGTGTCGGAACCGGCCGGCCGGATCGTTCGCGCGTATCGACCGGTCTCGGCGTTTCTCCATGTCATCGGTGCTACGGCGATCCGGGGACGCATTTTCAAAAGGAGTCCTGACACCATGCCTCATCCCGTTTCCACTTTGGGTGCGATACACACCGCTGTCAGCCTGGTGACGGTCGCCGCGGGTCTCTACAGTTTTTCCCGATATCGAGGGATCGACAGCTCAACCCGGTCCGCGCGGATCTACGTGGCGGGCATGGCGGCGTCCGTGTTCACATCGTTCGGGTTGTCCAGTACCGGAGGCTTCAATGTCGGGCACGCGCTCGGCATCGTGGCGCTTCTTGCAACGTGGGGTGGACTACGCGTCCCGCGAATCAACGTCCTGGGGACTGCGCGACAGTACCTTTCCCAGTTTGCATTCACGTTCAGCTTCTTTTTGCTGCTGATCCCGGGGATCAACGAGACGCTGACACGATTGCCGATTGGTCATCCGCTCGCGAACGGCCCTGATTCTCCCGTCGTGCGCGGTTCCCTCGCGGCATGGCTGGGCGTTTTCGTGCTGGGATCGCTGCTGCAGTTGTCGTGGCTTCGTTCTTGCCGCAGCCGTACATGAAGGCGCTGGGCGAGGCCGGCCACCGTTTCCGCAGTCGTGCGACTCGTCCTCGCACGTGCGACATCGGCCCGCCCGGATCGGCTGCCACGCCCGGGGCGTCGCGGCCGGAAAGGAGCGGGCGGAGCCGGCCGCGTCGAGACGCACGTTCCGGCCGCCGACATCATGGCATCCGTCGGCACGCCATTGACGGCAACGTCGTCGGGCAGGCAAGATGCGTGCATGAACGCCGCAGCCCTTCAATTCATGATGTGCACCATGACCGCCGATGGCGAGTCGTGGGAATCGTGACGTTCATCCCTCACACACGAATTTCCTCTACGGCCCCGCCAGTCATGACGGGGCCGTGTCTTTTCGACCGCTCCGGAATGGCTTGGCACTGACAGGAGTGATCGCATGCATGACATCGCATGGTTTTCCGTTGCCCGGGACGTCTCCGGCGTACCGACGCGACGGTCCGAGCCAAGGAGCGCAACGTGCTGACGATACGAAAAGCGAATGCCGATGACGTCCTCGACGCATGGGAGATCCGCCGTGCGTCCGTGCACGCCGCATGTGCCGGATATTATTCCGACGCCGCGCTTTCCGGATGGGTCGACGGTATGCCTACGGACAAATGGGCTCACCTCGTCGAGCACGACTTCCACGTTGTCGTCGACGAACGGCTGGTCGTCGGTACGGGCATGCTGACAATCGCGAGCGGGCAAGTCGACGCCATCTTCGTCCGACCCTCGCACATGGGCTGCGGCGTCGGCCGCACGATGCTGCAATTTCTCGAAGCGCGGGCCGGCGACCACGGTCTGCCCGACATGCACCTCGACGCAACGCTGAACGCCGCGCCGTTCTATCGGCGCTGCGGCTGGACGGGCGATGCGATTTCGACGTACCGGACCGCGCTCGGACTGGAACTGGCTTGCGTGCCGATGACCAAGCGCCTGTCACGCGATGCATAGCGCGCCGCCGGCTGCCGGCTGCCACGCGTAGCCGGCGCAAGTCGACTCCGACGCTGGTCCTTGCACGCTCGATGCGAATGACGCTATTCGAGGGTTCCCTGTAAAATACGCCTTCCCGAACTTCATCGGCAACTGCCTCGTCATGCATCGAATCGGATTCTACGTTTGCCGCGGCTACGACGCGCTCGATCTCGGCGGCCCGCTGTCGGCGTTCAATCAGGTGGCCACCGTTGCCGGTCGCACGCCCTACGACCTGCATGTGATTTCGCAAGCCGGCGGCCCGGTTCCCGGCAATGCGGGCCTTTCGATCGAGACGAAGCCGAGCGCGAGGCGCACGTTCGACACGGTCGTTTTCGTGGGCGGCGATGTCGAGCCGATGCAGACGCCGGAGAACATCGCCGCCGCCGGCAAACTGGCCGCGCGGGCGTCGCGGGTGGCGAGCGTTTGCACGGGCGCCTTTCTGCTGGCGGAAACCGGCTTGCTGGACGGCGTGAGGGCCACGACACACTGGCGCTACGCTGCGCTGTTGCAGTCGCGCTTCCCGCTCACCCGGGTCGACGGCGACAGCATCTATATCGAGGATGGCCGCGTCTGGACGTCGGCGGGGATCGCGTCGGGCATCGACCTGGCGCTCGGCCTGATCGAACGCGATATGGGCGCGGAGACCGCGCGCGCGGTCTCCAGGCTGCTGGTCGTTCCGTATCGCCGGCCGGGCGGGCAGTCGCAGTTTTCCGCGATGTCGCAGATGGAGCCGGAATCGGATCGCATCCGCATCGCGCTGAATTTCGCCCGCGAGCATCTGACCGAAGCGTTGCCCGTCGAACGACTCGCCGATGCCGCAAGCTTGAGCTTGCGTCAGTTCGGGCGAGCCTTTCGCCGGGAAACCGGCGAGACGCCCGCGAGGGCGGTGGAGCGCCTGCGGGTCGAAGCCGCGCGATTGCGCCTGCAGGGCGGCAGCGAGCCGATCGAGCAGATCGCGCTGGCAGTGGGGTTCACCGATCCGGAACGGATGCGGAGAGCCTTCATCAAGCTGCACGGGCACCCGCCGCAAGCGATTCGACGCGAGAGCCGATCGGGCGGAACGCGCTGAGCGCCCGCCGGCCGCCCGGCGCACCGGCGGCCGGGCGGTGCGCGGATACACGACTATCCGGGGCGCCGGATGCTCAATGGCCGGCCGCGTTGACGGGCGGGTAGTCGTTCCAGATGTCGCGATGCAGCTTCCAGACGCCGTCCTGCTTCAGAAAGACGAGCGTCTGCTTCGCGCGGAGCTTGAGCTTGCCATCGTGGTCGCGGATCTCCGCATCCGACACCTCCGTCACGGCCCGATCGTCGCCGTAGAACTCGTATTGGCTGAACGATACGGTGTCGGGGCGGGAGCCGGCATACCCTTTGGTGAAGTACGCGGCGATCGCGCTGCCGCCCGTCACCTTGTCGCCGCCGGGCGGCAGGAGCGCGCCGTCGCGGGTATAGAGGCGGCCTATCGCCTCATAATCCCCGCGCGCAAAGGCGTCTGCCCATCGCGCGTTCTCGGCCTTGATGGCCGCTTCGGGTGGACGTCGCGAATCGCCGGCGGTGGCCGGCGTCGCGAACGCGAAAAAGGAAACGCAGGCTGCGAGCGCAGCGGTGCAAAGACGAATCTGTCGCATGACGTAATGGGAAACCTGGCTTGAATTGAACGGGTGAAACCGACGGGCCGGTGGAGCCGGACATGCCGGCCGAGGCCTTCATCGAGACCGTCGGCGAGGCGTGCGTACCTTTGCCGGCAGGCGCTTCAGCGCACGCCGGGGATGCGCGCGAGCCCACGGGATGCGCCGGGCAGCTCCCGGTCGACCATCGCGACGACTTCCGGCCGTGCGTCCCTCGGATGGCCGGAGTGGAACGGCGGCGCGGGATCGTATTCGATCACGAGCTGCGTGAATTCGGCGGCCTGTCGACCGCGCAGTTTCGCGGCGACGCGCAGCGCGAAGTCGATGCCCGCCGTTACGCCGCCTCCGCTCATGAAGCGGCCGTTGTCGTCCTCCACGAAGCGATCGGGAACGGGAATGGCGCCGTATTCGGCGAGCTTGTTGACGAAGGCCCAATGGCAGGCGCTGCGCTTGCCGTGGAGAATGCCCGTGGCGGCGAGCACGAGCGAGCCGTTGCACACCGACGTCACGTGCCGGGCGCTTTCCGCGAGACGCCGGATTTGCGCCTGGTACGCCGGCCGCATCGGCACGCTCAGATCGGACCCGCCGGGCACGAGGATCACGTCCGCTTTCTCGATATCGGCGAGCCGTTCGGTCTTGCCGTACACGACGCCGAATTCGAGCGTCACGTTGCCGCCGTCGAGGCTCGCATAGCGAACGTTCGTATTGGGCAGCCGGTGGAAAATCTCGCTGGGGCCGGCGAAGTCGAGAAGCGTGCCGCCGTCGTAATTGACGATCAGGATCTCGAGCGGGTCGTTCGGGGCGAGCAGTCCGCCGTCGCCAGCCTGCGCCAACGCGGGCGCGGCGTGTCCGAGCAGTGCGCCGCCCCCCACGACGGCGCCCAGGGCGGCGACGCCTCCAAGCTTGAGCATGTCGCGGCGCGAGCGCCCCGGCTGGGTAAGGGGCGTGACGGAAGACGGGTTGTCGCGATGGTCGGTCAAGATGATTGCTCCTTGTGCAGTGGCCCGCCGTGCGGGCGTAACCAGGCCGGGCCGGATTGAACGAGCGCCACGGCGGCAGGCGTGGCGAACGTGAGATCGGGGTGTGGACGGGGCCGGACGATGTGCCGGGCCGGCCCGGGCGTCGCGGCTCGCGGGCCTATAGCTGCGACGCGCCGCCGTCGACGACCAGTTCGGCGCCGACGACGTAAGCGGATTCGTCGCTGGCGAGATAGAGCGCCGCATGGGCGATGTCTTCGGCGCGGCCCATGCGGCCCACCGGGATGGCTGCGGCGAATTCGGCCTTGCGGTCGCGAACCCAGTCGTCGGGCATGCCCCACTTCGCGATCAGGGGCGTGTCGATCGCGCCGGGGGCGATCGCGTTGAAGCGGATCTTCCGGTCGAGAAACTCGTGGGACCAGCTGCGGGCGAGCGATCGCACGGCGGCCTTCGCGGCCGCGGTCAACGAGATGCCATGCTTGCCGGTCTGCGCGACGAACGAGGTATTCAGGATGACGGACGAACCCGCGCGCAAGTCCGGCAGCACCGCTTGCAGCGTGTACACCACGCCCCTGACGTTGATGTCCATGATCTCGTCGTAGAGTGCGTCGTCGATGTCGTCGAGCGCGGACGGGAACGCCCAGCCGGCGTTGGCGAACACGACGTCCAGGCCGCCGAACGTCTTCCGGGTCTCCGCGGCGATCGCGCGCATGTCCTGGAGCGAGCGCACGTCGCCCTTGAGAACGATCGCGTGTTCGCCGAGCTCGGCCTTCACGCGCTCAAACACGGTTTCGTCGCGGCCGGTTACCGCGACGCGCGCGCCTTCCGCAATGAACAGCTTCGCGGTGGCGAGGCCGATGCCGCTGGTGCCGCCCGTGATCAAGGCCGATTTGTTCCTGAGTCTCATCTTCCATTCCTTTCCACGTTGTGATGGATCGGGCCGGAAGTGCGCAGCGCCGTTGCGTTCGTGCGCTTTGCCGTGACCGGCTCGATCTGCCACACGCAGTATGGAATGCGGCGTGAATGGCGCAAAGGTCGTATAACCCTCAAAACGCGCCACTCGCCGCCGGCTTGCGGCGTCACGCGTCCGTTGCGTAGCGCAAGCCGTAGCCTCCGTCGGTTCGTTCGATGCGTGCGAACCCGAGTTCCCCCAGATGCATGCCGGCGATCAGAAGGCCGTCCGAGCTGACCCGGTCGAGAATCCGCGACCGCGTGGCGACTGCCAGCGACGCATCGTGATCGAACGCAATCGATACCTCCGGCCGTCGAATCTGGATGTGCGGGAAGTGAACCACGTCGCCCCACACGAGCAGGCCCTGGTCGCGGGATTCGACCACGTATCCGGTGTGCCCGTCGGTGTGCCCCGGCAGCGGCAGCGCGCGGATGCCGGGGAGCACCTGTCCGTCGTCGAACAGGCGGAGCCGGTCGCGATAGGCGTCGAACACCCGGCGCGCCATCATGAAATTGCCGCGCGCCCGCTCGCTGGCGCGGCTCAGGTTGCCGTCGTCCTGCCAGAACGCGATTTCACGCCGATGCACAACGAGCTCCGCATTCGGAAACGCGACCTGTCCCGCGCCGCTCACCAGCCCGCCGACATGGTCGGGATGCGCGTGGGTGAGCAGGATGGTGTCGATCGCGGCGGGGGCGATGCCGGCAAGCGCGAGGTTTGCCCCGAGGCGGCCGCCCCATTGCCGGAAGCCGCCCGCGCCGCCGTCGATGAGCACGGTGCGGCCCGCGCCGCGCACGACGTAGCAATTGATATGCACGGCGGTAGGGGGCTGCTGCCCGGCGGCGCGCTGCAGGTTCGACGCGTCGGACGGATCGATATTCGCGAGGACGTCGAGGCTGGCGTCGAGGTAGCCGTCGCTGATGGCGGTGATCGTGAAATCCCCGACGGCCTGGCCTGGAAAGGTGAGGGTGGACATCATGCTGCTCCGGATCGGCTAGTTGCGTGCGTGAAGGGACGACTCGGTGTAACCGGCGCATCGAATCCGCGCGGTGAGGCCGGTGCGATGAACGACGGCGCGGTCGAGCGCCTCCATGAACCGGTTCATGACCGCCGGCGTGCGAAACGGCGCGATGCGGTAGCGGACGTCGGCGAAGGCGGGATGCCCGTACCCGTGCCGAACCGCCAGAAAAATCACGTGAACGTTCCGGCGTTCCGCTTCGAGCACCTGCGTGCAGAGTTCGACGCAGTCGCGCGACAGCTCGGCAAGGCTGGCGTCGGCCGGCATCCGCGTCGCATCGATCGAGAAAGTGACGTTCGGCATCGCAGGCTCACTCCCGGACGGTCGAAAGAGGGCGGGCGCTCGTCAGTTGGTCCGTCATCGGCGCGTAAAGGTGAACGCCGTCGGGAAGGGGTTCGTCGCGCGGCGCGCGGTCGCGCGGCAGCACCGCGAGCCAGCGGCGCGCCGGATGCTGCTCCAGCGCGACGGCCTGCAGGGCCAGCGGTTCGACGCCCAGCCGGACCAGCGGATCGGGGCCGTCCGTACAAAGCGCGAGGCGTTCGTCGTGCGCGATCGCCGGCGCGAGGCCGATATCGTCGTAGAGATTCCGGTGCCAGTCGGTGATGTGCTGCTGCCACTTCGCGAAATTGCCGCCGCCTTTCCGGCGATAGTCGTCGCCGGTCAGGACGTCGAGGTCGTCGATCGTATGGACGGCCAGATAGACGGGGCACCCGCCGCCGATCGCCTTGAACCGCTGCGACGTGTGAAATCCGCTCACCGAGATCAGGGCGGGCAGTTTCTGGAGGCTGTAGAAGTCGTTCCATTCGGCTTCGCTGGCGGGATCGGCGAAGCTGCATTCCACGGTATAGATCATCCGGTTTGTCCTTTGAGGATGGCGTACATTCCGCTGCGAACGTCTGATGTTCAGTGCGGTAACGTAATGCTAAGCTCGCGTTTACACCGTATAAAACGAAATAAAGTCAGCCTTCAGTGATATTTGCTCAAGCTGGCGATCCAGCCGCACCCCGACCGACGAGACGCCCATGACCCGCAGGATTCCAAGCAATGCCGCCCTCCAGGCGTTCGAGGCCGCGGCCCGACACGGCAGCTTCGCCCGCGCCGCCGAGGAGCTGGCGCGGACCGAGGGCGCCGTCAGTCGCCAGATCGGCCGGCTGGAAGCGTTTCTGGGCGTCGCGTTGTTCGAGCGGATCGGCAACCGGGTGCGGCTGGCGCCGAACGGCGTGCGCTACGCGGCGCAGGTGCGCGAGATCCTCGACCGGCTGGAACGGGACAGCCTTTACCTGATGGGCCAGCCGGTCGAAGGCGCGAGCATCGATATCGCCGCCATTCCGACCTTCGCCACCCGCTGGCTGATCCCGCGGCTGAAGCGGTTCCAGGATCGGCATCCGAACATCACGGTGCATGTCGCTGAACGGATGGAGCCGTTCCTGCTGGCCGGCAGCGGTTTCGACGCGGCCATTCATTTCGAGCATCCGGCCTGGGCGGGCATGCATCTGCATCCGCTGCTGGAGGAAGTGCTCGTGCCCGTGTGCAGCCCGGCGCTGCTGGCCGGCGCCGGGGCGGCGGCGTCGCTGGATGCGCTGCCGCGCCTTCACCGGCGCCAGAATCCTGACGCGTGGCAGGCATATGCCCAGGCGTGCGGCATCGCGCTGACCAATTCGGCGGTCGGCGCGCGCTACGACCTTCATTCGATGCTGATCGAAGCGGCGCTGGCCGGCCTGGGCGTCGCGCTGGTGCCGCGCCTCTACATCGGGGCCGAGCTGGAGCAGGGCCGGCTGGTCGCGCCCTGGCCCGAAGGCAAGACGGTGACGAAGCACTTCTGCCTCGTCCTGCCCGAGCCGCTCGAACTGGCCGAAGGGCCGGTGCAGGCATTTGCGAGATGGGTGCTGCAGGAAGCGCGGGGCACGACGCCGCATGACGGCGCGTGACGACGCCCGACACGCATCGCGCGGCCGTCATGCGCGCGGCGGCCGCATTGCCCGGTTGATTGTCCGGGCGCGGGCCGGGCGCTCGGGTACACTCGGAGTCCCGTCACGCACGCGGCAACAGCATGGACAGTCAGCTTTGGATCATTTGCGGGCTCACCTTCGTCATCCATGTGATCGCGACGCTGGCGTATGCCGTGCGGATCGCGGGCGTGCGCACGCGCCGCATCGCGCTGTCGTTCTCGCTGTTCGGGATCATCGCGCTTGTCTCGCGGACGGCGAATTCCTTCCAGGGGCCGTTCATCGCGAAGCGCGTCGAGATGGACATCGCGCACCGGATGGGGAGCGGGCTGCTGACCGATTTTCGATGGTTCCTTCTATCCGCGACCGCGGCGACCATTGCCGGATCGTTCCTGATTCCCACGTTCCAGCGCTATTTCAGCCGCGCGGTCGAGCACTTCCAGGTGAACCGCTCGATTCCCCGCCTGCTGCTGGACGCGTGCAGCCGCGCCGGGATCAACTACCTCCGCGTCGGCGCGCGATTGCCGTCCCGCCAGAACGTCACGCAACTGGCCGCGAGCGCGGGCGTGTCCTGGCGCGTCATCGCGCTGAACGTCGCCGCGATGGCGATCTGGACGGTCGGCGTGTTCGCGTCGCTGTATGCGGGTTACCTGAAGCCCGACCTGCGCGTGACGTGCGCGAACCTGTCGTCCGTCATCAACGGTTTCGCGACCGTCGTGCTGGCGGTCGTCATCGACCCGCAGGTTTCCGTCATGACCGACGACGTCATCGAAGGCCGGATATCGGAGAACAGCTTCCGGCGGGCCATCACGACGCTCGCGGGCGCGCGCGTGCTCGGCACGCTGTGCGCGCAGGCGGTGCTCGTGCCGGCCGCGCTCGTCATCGTGCGCGTCGCCGAGCTGATCTAGCGCGGCCGCCGGCAACCCGTTTCTTCGAGCACTTGCGATGAAACCCGCCGCCATCGTCCTGCACGGCCCGACCAGCGCGGGGAAGAGCAGCCTGGCGTGCGCGCTTCAGCAGCAATCGGACGTGCCGATGTTCCACGTGTCGATGGACGCGTTCGTCGAGATGTCGCGCCGGCGTGACATGCGGTCGGCCGACGAGCTGCAGCAGGCGCTGAGGCTGCATCACCTCAACCTGCAGTCGACGCTCGAGCGGCTCGCGGCCAGCCATTTCGGGATCGTCCTGGATCTCGTGCTCCGGGAGCCGTCCGTGCTCGACGAATGCCTGGCCGCGCTGTCGCCGCGTCGCACCTTCGTCATCGGCGTGTCGTGCCCGCTGGACGTGCTCGAGCGGCGCGAGCGCGCGAGGCCGGATCGCGGCGAAGGCATGGCGCGATCCCAGTTCGGGCATCCCGCTTATACGCGGCCGTATGCGATGTGCATCGACACGTCGACCTGCACGCCGGAGGACGGCGCACGCCGCATCCGCGCGCACATCGATGCGTTGCGCGAATGAGCGCGGCCGGGCCGGTTCGGCATGCGCCGCGTTCTCCTTTAAACTCGGCTGCACCGGCGTTTTGCGGTCTCGTTGCGAACGCCGGCCTCGCGCGATGAACCGCGCGGGGCATGAAACCGATTCCTGTCGCAAGGTTGCGCGTGCGCGACCCCCTGAAGCAACGCGTTGTCGTACAAAACTTCGATCAACCTGTCATAGGGAGCCGAACGAATGAATTCCCCGGTGATTCGGGCCGCCGCCGCACAAGACGTTGACGACATCTACGCCGTCCACCGAGACTCCGTCATCCAGCTCTGCGCCGGGCACTATACGCATGAACAGATCGAAGGCTGGCTGGACGGGCGCGATCCGTCGATGTATCTGGCGGCCGTCGAGAATTGCTCGATCTGGGTGGCGGACGACGGCGGAATCCGCGGTTTCGTCGAGACGGCGGGCGAGGAGGTCACCAAGCTGTTCGTTCGCGGCCAGTCGGCGGGCGGCGGAATCGGCGCCACGCTGCTGGAACATGCCGTCTCGACGATTGCGGACAACGGTCATGCGCGCGCATATCTCGAAGCCACCACGAATGCGCGGTCGTTCTACGAGCGGCACGGATTCGAGGTCGTCGGGTCGGGGCATTTCTCGCACGGGCGCAGCCAGGTCCGGCTCGAAATCGTGAAGATGGCGCGCCGGCTGACGCGGGATGCCGGGTGACCGGGGCCGCGCCGGCGCACGAACGGGCGGTTGTGGTCCCGATGCGTCCATACAGGGGATTCATGGATTGAATGCCCGCCTATTCAAAATATAAATTTCGGGAGTAATCTGGCCCCCGATATGCTTCGCAGTTCTTGTCGGATCGGAACTGCACGTCGGATGCCCGGCAGGGGGATCGGGCACGGTAACGAACCGGTTCGGCTGCCGGAGACGGTCGATCGCGGGGCGGGCAGGGTGTGAATCCGGCGGGCGCAGTGCTGGCGGCCGCCGGGCGTAGTCGTACACGGATTGAGTTGGGTGACTTGAAACGCAGGCCGTGACTCCTTGCGACGGCCACTACTGACAGTTCACGATATGACAAACCTGATTGGGGTCCCTCTGGAGACGGCCCACGAGGAGCGGCGCGTAGCGACCGTTCCCGATGTGGTCGAGAAGCTGATCAAGCTGGGGTTTCCGGTGGCCGTGCAAAGCGGCGCCGGCGCCGGTGCAAACTTCAGCGACGACGACTACCGTGCGGCCGGGGCTGAAATCGTGCCGTCGGCCGCCGATCTGTGGGGCCGCAGCGACATCGTCCTCAAGGTCCGTCCGCCGAGCAGCGAGGAAGTCGCGCTGATGCGCGAAGGCGGCACGCTGATCGGCTTCGTGTGGCCGGCGCAGAATCCCGAACTGATGCAGCAGCTGGCCGCGAAGCGGGCCACGGTGCTGGCCATCGATTCGCTGCCGCGCACGCTGTCGCGCGCGCAGAAGATGGACGCGCTCACGTCGATGGCCGGCGTGAGCGGCTACCGCGCCGTCATCGAGGCGGCGCACGCATTCGGCCGTTACTTCAACGGGCAGATCACGGCCGCGGGCAAGGTGCCGCCGGCCAAGGTGTTCATCGCCGGCGCGGGCGTCGCGGGCCTCGCGGCGATCGGCACGGCGGCGGGCCTGGGCGCGATCGTGCGCGCCAACGACACGCGTGCGGAAGTGGCCGACCAGGTCAAGTCGCTCGGCGGCGAATTCGTCAAGGTCGACTACGAGGAAGAGGGCTCGGGCGGCGGCGGTTATGCGAAGGTGATGAGCGAAGGCTTCCAGCAGGCGCAGCGCGCGATGTACGCGCAGCAGGCCAGGGAAGCGGACATCATCATCACCACCGCGCTGATTCCCGGCAAGCCGGCGCCGAAGCTCATCACGGCCGAGATGGTGCAGTCGATGAAGCCGGGCAGCGTGATCGTCGACATGGCCGGCGAGCAGGGCGGCAACTGCGAGCTGACGGTGCCGGGCGAAGCCGTGGTCCGTCACGGCGTGACCATCGTCGGCTACACGGATCTCGCATCGCGCCTGGCGCGGCAGTCGTCGACGCTGTATGCGACCAACCTGCTGCGCGTGGTCGAGGAGCTGTGCAAGGCCAAGGACGGCACGATCGACGTCAACTTCGACGACGACGCGATCCGCGGCCTCACGGTCATCAAGGAAGGCAACGTGACCTGGCCGCCGCCGCCGCTCCAGCAGCCGGCCGCGGCACCGAAGCCCGCGGCGGCGCCGGTTGCCGCTGCCGCGTCCAAGGGCCACGGTCACGGCAGCGGCGCGCCGATGTCGGCGAAGTCGCTCGCGATCGTGTTCGCCGTCGGCGCGCTGGCGTTCCTGCTGGTCGGCCAGTTTGCGCCGGCCACCTTCCTGTCGCATTTCACGGTGTTCGTGCTGGCCTGCTTCATCGGCTACATGGTGATCTGGAACGTCACGCCGTCGCTGCATACGCCGCTGATGAGCGTCACCAACGCGATCTCGTCGATCATCGCGATCGGCGCGCTGGTGCAGGTCGCGCCGCCGTTGGGCGAGGCCGCGGCGGAGGGGCGTCCGTCGGGGCTGATCCTGGGCCTGGCGGTGGGCGCGCTGACGCTCACGGCCGTCAACATGTTCGGCGGTTTCGCGGTGACGCGGCGCATGCTGGCGATGTTCCGCAAGTAAGGAGACGACAACGATGACTTCCAACCTGACCACCGTCTCCTATATCGGCGCGGCCATCCTCTTCATCCTGAGCCTCGGCGGGCTGGCCAATCCCGAGACCGCGCGCCGCGGCAACCTGCTCGGCATGATCGGCATGCTGATCGCCGTGCTCGCCACGGTACTCGGCCCGCGCGTCTCGGTCGAAGGCATTCCGTATATCGTGGCTGCACTGGTCGTCGGCGGCGCCGTCGGCCTGTTCGCCGCGAAGAAGGTGCAGATGACGCAGATGCCCGAACTGGTTGCGCTGATGCACAGCCTGGTCGGTCTGGCGGCCTGCCTGGTGGGCTTCGCGAGCTACATCGATACGTCGGTTCAGTTCACGGGTGCCGAGCACGCGATCCACGAAGTGGAGATCTACGTCGGCATCCTGATCGGCGCGGTGACCTTCGCGGGCTCGGTCATCGCATTCGGCAAGCTCTCCGGCAAGATCGGCGGCAAGCCGCTGCTGCTGCCGGCGCGGCACTGGCTCAACCTGGCCGCGCTGCTGATCGTGATCTACTACGGCCGCGCGTTCCTGCATGCGGAAACGATCCAGGACGGCATGACGCCGCTCATCGTGATGACGGTGGTGTCGCTGCTGTTCGGCGTGCACATGGTGATGGCGATCGGCGGCGCGGACATGCCCGTCGTGGTGTCGATGCTCAACAGCTACTCGGGCTGGGCGGCGGCGGCCACCGGCTTCATGCTCGGCAACGACCTGCTGATCGTGATCGGCGCACTGGTGGGCTCGTCGGGTGCGATCCTGTCGTACATCATGTGCCGCGCGATGAACCGCAACTTCATCAGCGTGATTGCCGGCGGCTTCGGCACCGGCAGCGGCGCACCCGCGGCAGCGGGCGGCGGTGCGCAACCGGCCGGCGAAGTGGTGGCCGTGAGCGCGCTCGAAACGGCCGAGATGCTGCGCGAGGCCCGGAGCGTGATCATCGTGCCCGGGTACGGGATGGCCGTGGCGCAAGCCCAGCATACCGTGCACGAACTGACCAAGGTGCTGCGCGAGAAGGGCGTCGACGTGCGGTTCGCGATTCATCCGGTGGCGGGCCGCATGCCCGGCCACATGAACGTGCTGCTGGCCGAGGCGAAGGTGCCTTACGACATCGTGATGGAGATGGACGAGATCAACGCCGATTTCCCCGAGGCCGACGTGTCGATGGTGATCGGCGCGAACGACATCGTGAACCCGGCGGCGCAGGAAGATCCGGCCAGCCCCATCGCCGGCATGCCGGTGCTGGAAGTGTGGAAGGCCAAGACCTCGATCGTGATGAAGCGCAGCATGGCGTCGGGCTACGCGGGCGTCGACAATCCGCTGTTCTACAAGGACAACAACCGGATGCTGTTCGGCGACGCCAAGAAGATGCTGGACGAGGTGTTCGGGGCGTTGAAGGGCTGACGGCGGCGCGCATGCGCGCATGCGCGGGGCGAACGACAACCGGCGGCGGCGCGTGGCCGCCGGCCGGTCGGATCGTCCTTGCGCCTGCATGCGGCGCGGCCGTGTCGCATGCCTTCTGCTTTGCCGCAGGCGGCGTCGCCGCCTATCCGCGCATGCCGAGCCCGGCGAAGTTCGTGATCGTCGCGTCGCAGGCCCGCGCGAGCGCCAGGTCGTGGCTCGAGAAAAAGACCGCGCGGTCGGCGGCCAGGGTCTTGAACAGGTCGACGAGAACGGCGCGCGCGGCGGCATCGAGCCCGTTGCCCGGTTCGTCGGCGATCACGACGGCGGGCGCGCCGAGCGTCGTCGCCGTCAGGAACAGCTTCTTGCGCGTGCCGAGCGACATCTGCTCGAAACGCTTGTCCAGGTGCGGAGCCAGCCCGAAGCGGTCGGCCAGCTCGAGCACGCGGGAATCGACGACGGTCTTCTTGGCGGCCGCCACCAGGTCGAGAAACGCCCGCCCCGTCTGGAACGGATACGCGAGGCAATCGTCCGGCACGTACGCCAGCACGGATTTCGCGTCGAGCGGCGCGGTCCGCAGCGAATGGCCGCCGAGCCATACCTCGCCTTCGTCTGCCTCGATCGCGCCGGCGAGAATGCCGAGCAACGTCGACTTGCCGCTGCCGTTTTCGTCGCACAGCGCCACGCATCCGGCGCCGGAGGTGTAGTTGAGCCTGTTGAAGATGATGCGCTTGTCGTAGCGCTTGCCGAGATTGTCGAAGCGGAGCATGGAGCGGTTGATCAGACGAAGATTGGCCAGGTGAGCGTGACCCAGGTCACGGTCAACAGTATGCCAAGCAACACGGATTGCCGCGACGCATAACGTTGCGGCAAGTAGTGCAATGCGAGGAGCGGCGCGGCCGAACCCACGAGCGCCGCCGCCATCGCCCAGGACAGCACGCCATGCGCCACCAGCACCAGCGGCGCGACGGCGGCGAACGGCAGCGCGAGCGCGGCCACGGTCAGCCAGTCGGCCCGACGCTTCGCGAAGGCCGATAGCGGCAGCGAGCGCATGAAGTGGGCGGCCCGCTCGTGCGCCGCCCGCAAGTCGCGGTAGGTCGTCGCCGCGATCAGGGCCACGACGGCCTGCGCGATCAGCGTCAGCGGAACGGCGCGCCTGTCGAAATCCCAGAGGACGAGCAGGAAGCACGTGGCCGCCGCGACCGCGCCCATCATCAGGCAGTGTCCGAGCGTGCTCGCGGCACGGTCCCGCACGATGCCGATCTGCAGGCGGGCCATCGGCGACAGCGCGTTTCGCATCCGCGGCCGGACGGAAGCGGTGACGCGGCGCGAGAACGCACCCGACCGGGTGGTCGAGCGCCGGGCGGTATGGACGATCGCGAATGCCGCGAGCAACGACGCCATGGCCAGCAGCACCGGGCGCAACGCGCCGTCGGCGTGAAAGCCGCCGACCAGCATCACGTTGGCGACGATCAGCGCGACGGCGTTGCGCGCATGGCGCGACAGCGCCGTCAACTGCCACCCCAGCGTGCTCAGGAACAGGCCGAGAACGAACAGATAGTTGACGGCCTTCTGGGGCAGAAACGCGAGCGCAACGGCGGCGGCCGCCACCGGCAGCAGCAGCGGCGTGCTCGCGACGATCACGACGACGGCGTCGACGGCGCGACGGCGGCCGTCGGGCACCGGCAGGGACGCGAGGAAGGCGGCGAACGGGCCGCCGGTGATGGCGGTGCGCTGCGCCAGGACCCACAGGATGCCCACCGCCTCGAGCAGGATCACCCATGCGAAGCGCCATTCGATGTCGTGCGACGGCGCCAGTGCCGCGAGTACCGGGGCGCCCAGAATCCGCGTCTGCGAGAACACCGGCATCGCCGGCAGCAGCAGCGCCGCCAGCAGCAGCAACGCCTGCCAGTGCCTGCGCAGCAGGTTCGAGGTCGCGATTGCGTACCACCTCAGTCGGCAAGACAACATCGTATCCGGCTCCCGGTAACCGTCAGACGAACAGGCATCCTGCCACGCCGATCGCCGCGTCACAACCGCCGCGGTCGTCGGCTGACGGTGCGTGGTCGCGCGCACGACCGGGGCGGCGGCGGTCGATTGCATCGTGCGGTGTCGCCGGAAAGCGGGTGCGTGGAGGTGCCGCATCGGTCGTGCCGGCGGGCGTTCAGGGCGTTCAGGGTAGTTCCCGGAATGCGCCGGTGCAGCGCGCCGTGCCGAGTCCGGTGCGACAGGCAACTGCGCCGACGTCACGGCCGCGACGATCGGTCGTCCGCCGGCGGCCGGGCCGGTTGGCCGAAAGTCGAAACGCGCGGGTCATCGCGCTCGGGTATGCTGGAACGCAAGCACGCCGACGCAACGGTGTGCCGCGCCGCGCGACGCGGCGATCGCAACGCAACGAACACGACACAACCATTGGCGGCACAGGCCGGCCTTCACTCCACTCCGGAACAGGAACTCGACATGGCAGAACTGGACAACGCGCTGTACGAACGGATCGGCGCGCTGAGCGACGCGGGCGACGCACTGATGGAAGACGGGGACTATGACGGCGCGCTGGCGAAATTCCGGGAAGGCTTCGACCTGCTGCCCGAACCCCGGACGCAATGGGAAGCCGGTACCTGGCTGATGGCCGCCATCGGCGACGTGAATTTCCATCAGGCGGACTACGCGGCCGGCCGCGACGCGTTGAGCGATTCGATGCATTTTCCGAACGCGATCGGCAATCCGTTCCTGCACCTGAGGCTCGGTCAGTGCCGGTTCGAACTGGGCGATCTCGACCGCGCGGCCGACGAGCTGATGCGCGCCTACATGGGCGGCGGGCCGGAATTGTTCGAGGACGAGGACGGCAAGTACCTGCGCTTCCTCGCCACCCGGGCGGAAGGCATCGAGACGCCCTGACGGGCGCCGTCCGTTCCGCCGCCGGCTCGCGCCGCGCGAGGCCTGCGATGCCCGCGCGGCGGTGCCGGACGTTTCTCCGCCCCAGCGCGACCTGCCCATGAACCTGACCTTCCCTCTTGCCACGCCATCCGACGCCGACACGCTGGTGGCGATCCGCATCGCGGCGATGCGCGACAGCCTCGAGCGCATCGGCCGCTTCGATCCGCAACGGGCGCGCGAGCGCTTTCTCGCGTCGTTCGACCCGGCGCTGTGCCGCTTCATCGAAGCCGACGGCGTGCGCGCGGGCTTCTTCGTGGTCCGTCCGAAGGACGACCACTGGCTGCTCGATCACCTGTACATCGTGCCCGCGCATCAGGGCAAGGGCATCGGCGCGGCCGTGCTGCGCAACGTCCTGGCGCAGGCCGACGCGCGGCGCGTGCCCGTTCGCGTCGGCGCGCTGCGCGGCAGCGACTCGAACCGCTTCTACGCACGCCACGGCTTCGTGCAGACCGACGAGGCGGAATGGGACATCTACTACGTGCGCGAACCGGGGCCGGCAACGGCGTAGTTCGCGCGTTGCCGCATCCGGCGCACCGCCGCACCGGACGGTTGCATCAGCGTTTTCCCGGATACGGAATGCGCGGCGCCGGCCGATGTTGCAGGGAGAGTCCAGATTTCATGACCCGAGGCCAATCATGACGATATCCGCAACGAGCGGGCCGATTGCGCCAGCGCCTGACGCGACCGGCGCGGCAGCGACATCCGGCGATGCGGGCGGCGCGCCGTCGATCCTGCTGGTCGACGACGAGCCGAGCGTGCTGTCGGCGCTCCGGCGCGTGTTCCGGCCCGCGGGCTACGAGATCCTGATCGCGGAAAGCGGCGAGGCCGCGCTCGAGATACTGGCGTCGACCGAAGTCGACCTGATCGTGTCCGACATGCGGATGCCGGGCATGAGCGGCGCGGAGTTCCTCTCCGTCGCACGGGCGCGCTACCCGGACACGATGCGCATCCTGCTGACCGGCTATGCGGAGATCGCGTCGGTCGTGCAGGCCGTCAACGAAGGCGGCGTCTATCGCTACCTGAACAAGCCGTGGGACGACCACGACCTGCTGCTGACCATCGAACAGGCGCTGGAGCAACGGCGCTTGCGGCGCGAAGCGGCGCGGCTGGCCGCGCAGAACGAGGCGCAGAACGAAGCGCTGCGCCGTTTCAACACGGCGCTCGAAGCGCAGGTGCGCGCACGCACGGAAGAACTCGGCCAGACGGTGCTGTTCCTCGAGGCCGCGCAACGCGACCTGAAAAGCAGCTTTACCGCGATGGTCCAGGTGTGCGCGAGCATGATCGAGTTGCGCTGCGGGGACGCGGGCGGGCACGCGATGCGGGTCGGCGAGATCTCGCGCCGGCTCGCGCTGTCGCTGGAGCTGGGCGAGCTGCACGCGCAGGACGTCTATTTCGCGGGGCTGCTGCACGGCATCGGCAAGTTGTCGCTGCCGGACGAATTGCTGCGCAAGCCGCCCGGGCGGATGACGGCGGAAGAACACGGGCTGTTCCAGCAGCATCCGCTGCGCGCGCAAATGGTGCTGATGCCGGTCGCGCAACTGCACCGGGTCGCGTCGATCGTGCTGCACCAGTACGAACGGTTCAACGGGCGCGGCACGCCGGACGGGCTGGCGGGCGATTCGATCCCGTTCGGCTCGCGGATCGTGGCGGTCGTGCGCGATTTCGAAGGGCTGCGCAAGGGCGACATCGGCGCGCCGCATTCGGTCGAGCTGGCGCTCGACGCGATGCGCTCGCAGGCCGGCCTGCGCTACGACCCGCGGATCGTCGACCGGCTGGGCGAGCTGATGCGGGATCCGGCCAGCCTCGGCATCGCGGCGTCCGTGGCGTCGATCAAGTCGGCGCAACTGCGCGACGGGATGCAGCTCGCCGACGATCTGCGCACGCATCGCGGCGTGCTGCTGATGACGAAGGGCAGCGTGATGTCGGCACACCAGATCGAACTCGTGCGGCGCTTCGAGACGCGCGAGGGGACGCCGTTCGACATCCTCGTACTGGCGGGCAAGGGGGCGACGACGCAGGCGCCGAACGGGGACGAGCCGTCCGCGTGACGCCGGGCGCGGCCCGCCGGCCGCGGCGACGCACTCACCTCGAACCGGGCGCTCGACCATGCAAGGCTCCTATCACCTCCCGCTCGTCCTGCTGTCGCTCGCGATCGCGACGCTGGCCTCCTACACGACCCTCGATCTGGCCGCGTTCATCGCGCTGCTCGACAAGCCGAAGCTCAAGCGCGCGTGGCTCGCCGGCGGCGCGGTGGCGATGGGAACCGGGATCTGGTCGATGCATTTCGTCGGCATGCTCGCGTTTGCGCTGCCGGTGCCGCTCGGCTACGCGTTGCCGGATACCGGGGCGTCGCTGGCGATCGCGGTGCTCGTGTCGTATGTCGCGCTGAAAGTCGTCACGCGCGGGCGGCCGGGCTGGCGCCGCTTGTGGGCCGGCGGCGCGCTGCTGGGCGGCGGAATCGCCGGCATGCACTACACGGGCATGGCCGCGCTGCGCATGCAGCCCGGGATTCGCTACGACGCGGTGCTGTGCGCCGCATCGATCGGCATTGCGGTGAGCGCCGCGACCGCCGCGTTGTGGATCGCGCAGGCGCTGCGCGTGCAGCAGGCGCGCCATGCGACCGTGCAGCGCACCGGCGCGGCGATGGTCATGGGCGCGGCCATCGCCGGCATGCACTACACGGCGATGGCGGCCGCGCATTTCGCGCCGGACGCCCGCTGCGGGGCAGCGAACGGCGTCGACGCGCCGTGGCTCGCGACGACCGTCGCGCTGTTCACGACGGCGACGCTGGTCGTCACGCTGCTGCTGAGCCGCTTCGATGCGCGCACCACCTTCCTGCGCGGGATGACCGATACGCTCGAGCGGCTGGTGCGGCTGCGGACCGACGAACTCGAACGCGCGCTGCAGCGCTACGAGCAGACCACGGCGACGCTGCAGCGCACGCGCGAGATCATGACGACCGAGATCGACGAGCGCAAGGCCGCGCAGGCGCGGCTCGAACGGGAGAGGGAGGAACAGCGGCGCCTGCTGCATGCGCTCGAGGACACCCACGAGCAGTTGCTGCAGTCGGAAAAGCTCGCGTCGATCGGTCAGCTCGCGGCCGGCGTCGCGCACGAGATCAACAATCCGATCGGCTTCGTCAGTGCGAACCTCCATACGCTGAGGACGTGGGTGCACGACCTGCTCGAGGTGGTCGCCGCGCATGAAGCCGCACTGCCGCAGCTCGACCCCGCCGCCCGCGAGACGCTGGCGGCGGCGGGCCGAGCCGCCGATCTGGCCTACGTGCGCGGCGAGATCGCGACGCTGATCGACGAATCGATCGACGGCGCGCTGCGCGTGCGGCGCATCGTGCAGGACCTGCTCGATTTCTCGCGGCCGTCCAGCGACGAGTGGAGCGTGGTCGACCTGCGCGCGGGCCTGGAGAGCACGCTGAACGTCGTCCACAACGAGCTGAAGTACAAGGCCGACATCGTGCGCGACTACGGCGACGTGCCGCCGGTCGAATGTCTGCCGTCGCAGTTGAACCAGGTGTTCATGAACCTGCTGGTCAACGCGGCGCAGGCGATTCCCGGGCGCGGCACGATCACGATCCGCACGTCGGGCGACGGCGATCAGGTGTCGATCGCGATCAGCGACACCGGAGTCGGCATGACGCCCGAGGTCCTGCGGCGGATCTTCGATCCGTTCTTCACGACGAAGCCGGTCGGGCAGGGGACGGGGCTGGGACTGTCGGTGTCGCATGGCATCGTCGAGCGCCATCGCGGCACCATCGACGTGACGAGCGAGCCCGGGCGCGGCACGACGTTCTGCATCCGGCTGCCGGTGCGGCGCGCCGCCGGCGGCAACGCGGGCGCGAAGACCGCCCCGGAAACGGCGGCGGCTATCGACGGTCCAGCAGCGTATCGCTCAGTACGCTGAAGGCCGCGCCCGGCAGCTCGTCGAGACGCTCGACCACGCTGCTGACCGGATAGAACGCCTCGACCGCATCGTCGAGAATCCCGACGCCGATCAGCTCGACGCGTTGCTCGCGCAGCGCCTCGACGCGGGCGCGCAGGTCCGTGCGCAGGATCTCCGGATGGCCGTCGCCGGTGGCCGGGTAGCCGTCCGACAGCACCATCAGGATCCGCCGCCGCGCGCGCCTCGACAGCAAGCGCTCGGCGGCCCAGCCCAGCGCCTCGCCGTCGGGGTTTTCGTGGCCGCATTCGATGCAGGCGAGGCCGCTCGGGTTGTCGGAATCGAATCGCTTGTAGACGCGCAGGTCGAGCTGCTCGACGAACCGGTTGTAGCCGAACGTGTCGCGGCCGTCGTCGATCCAGCGCTGGTAGTGCGCGCGCATCGCGGGATCCTCGACGGCGCTGTAGCCGAGCACTTCGCACGCGAAGCCGAGCCCGGTCAGCGCATCGCACAGCGCCGCCGCGCAGAGTGTCGCGAGCTCGATCTTCCTGCCGGCCATCGACCCGCTGCAATCGATCAGCAGGCTGACGGCCGCGTCGCGCCCGGGCGCCGCGCGCGTGATGCGAAACGGCGTGCGGTAGCCGGGCGACGTGACGAGGCGGGCGAGCGAGGCCCGGTCGAGTTCGCCGCGTTCCTGTTCGCGCTTCCAGCGCGTCTGCTCGTCCACTTTCAATGCGCGCTCGAGCCGCTGCTTGAGCGGCTCCGTCTGCGCGCGGGCCGCGCTGCGCAGCCGGCGCCAGCGTGCCGGCTCGCCGCTGCCGGTGAAGTCGGTCACCGTGTCGAACGCGGTGGTCAGCGGGACCGACATCAGCGGCCGCTTGTCGGCGGAGAGCCGGATCGCGCCGGGCGCCGCGTCGCCCGGCGTGGGCGACGCGGCCGACGATTGCGTGTCGGCGATCGCGCCGCCGCCGGATTCGCTCGTGGCCGGCGCGCGTGCGTCGTCCGGCGCGCCCTGGCCATCGGAGTCGAACGTCGCGGCGACGGCGTCGCTGTCGATCGTGTCGCCCGGATCGGCCGTGAACATCATGTTGTTCGCGCCGGCCGACGCCAGCGCGCGCACGCGTTCGACGATCCGGTACGCGGCGCGGATGCTGTCGGCCGTCGACGCGGCGGCGCGTGCCGCGGCGACGAGGTCGTCCAGCGCGGACAGCGTGGCGTCGAGCGACGGAACGCGCTCGACCGGGGACGGCGGTTCGTCCCACAGCGTGCGCCCGATGCGCGACAGCAGGCGGTCGCGCCACGCCATGCGCGGCCATCGGCGGAGCGTGTCGGCGGCCGAGGCCGCCCGCATGCGCGCGAGGAACGTCTTCGCGCCGGGATAGATCGCGACGAGGCGGCCGGCCGCGCGCCGGTCGTCGATCGTCTGCGCGAGGTCCCGCACGACGGGCGAGGTCAGCGCGGCGATGTCGTCGGGCGCGCCGAAACGCACGCGGGCCGCGTGGAGGTCGACGAGGCCGGTGAGCGCGTCGTCGTCGACCGTGCCGGCGAGCAGCGCGTCGGGCAGCACCAGGACGTCGCGCTGCGCGGCCGCCGGGCCGCGGGCCGCGAACCGCACCTCGAGACCGTGCCGTTGCGCGAGCGTGCGGGCCAGCCGGGTCAGGTGGAGCGCGCGTGCGTCGTCGTCCCGGTCCATCGCATCACGCCTCGACGTCGATGTGGTGGCGAATGATGCTGCGGATCAGCTCGGCGTCCTCCGCGCCGACCTTCGCATAGATCGTCGGGCCGGCGGCCGATTCGGGGTCGCCGGTGCGCAGCATCAGCTCGGCCCAGTCGATGAGGCGCCGCGTGGAGAACGCGCTGGCGAGATCCTCGCGCACGAACGCGGCGCGGCAGTCGGCGGCGATCGCCGCGAGCGTGTCGGCCATCGTCGCGGTCATCGCCGCGCCGAAGGTGCGCTGCAGCACGCGCGCCTCGTCCGGCGGCGGCAGGTAGTCGAGGCGGTACACGCGCCAGCGGTCGAGGAACGCCTCGTTCATCACGTTGGCGCCCTGGTACAGGTGGCGGAACTGCCCCATCGCGCCGACGGCATTGGCGGTCGCGAACAGCCGGAACGACGGATGCGGGACGACGATCTCGTTGCCTTTCTCCTTCAGCAGCAGGCGGCCGGCCGGTTCGAGCACGGCGGTCAGCACCGCGAGGATCGCCGGCTCCGCGAAGTCGATCTCGTCGACGATGAGCCACAGCCCCTCGCGCATCGCGGTCGGCAGCACGCCGTCGACCCAGATCGTTTCGCCGCCCTTGACGGTCCAGAAGCCGACGAAATCGCCAATCGTCGTCTGCCCGTTCATGTTCGAGCGCAGCACGCCGTGGCCGGCCAGCGCGGCGGCCTGCTCGATGAGGCTCGTCTTGCCGGTGCCGGTGTGGCCGATCAGCAGGATGCGCCGGTTCTCGACGATGTCCTCCAGCACGTTGGTCGCGCGCGCGGTGAACAGATAGGCCGGGTTCGGCGGCGGCACCAGCGGCCCGCCGGGGCCGCGCGGCATCGGCACGTCGCCCACCTGCACGACGGGCGCCGTGCCGACGGCCGCGGGCGGCCGCGACGCGTGCGCGCGGCGCAGCTCCTGCATGAAGCGGCCGCGATGGGCGGGCGTCGCGCGCTCGCCCGCTTCGCGCCGGACGAAGCCTTCCTGGAGCCACTTGTGCAGCTTCGCGTCGAGGTTGTCCGCGTCGACGACCGTATCGACCGACGTGCTGCCGTCGGGCCGGTGATGCTGGATGCGGTACATGTGCGCGCGTTCGGAGCGGCTCACGACCCATTGTCCGGCGGACGGCTCGGCCGGTTGCCGATAGACGCCGAGAACCGACGGGGCGGAGGAGTGACGGTCAGCAGGTGCGTTCATGGTGGCGGGCAGGAGTGGGCGGCCGACGTCTCGTGCGATCCAGGCGTCGCGTCGATTGTATAGGCTTGCCGCGCAAGACGGCGTTCGTGTGGAGGCCAGTCTGTCGCCCGTCAGGAACGGGCGGCGCGCCGATCATCGTCGCGAGGCATGCGGAAGGAGGGGCGCCGGTGCCGCGTCGCTGGACGGTTTGTGCCCCGGTGAGTCTGCCGGGCGCATCGACGGCGGCCGGCAACGCCCGGGCTTGCGGGGGCGATCGACGTCCTGTCCGTCACTGCCTGCCCGGCGTTCCGCGACGACCCTCCCTCGCGTCGAATCGCGGGCCGTCGCGCCTTGCTTGTCAGGGGGGAATTTGGGTACCGTGGCAGGCTTGGCCGCGCAGGGGCGTCGCACGTCCCCCGCGGATCGGCCTGACAACTGCGCGCCGGTCGGCATTGCCGGCGAAAGGGAGGGGAACGTGACGGTGACGGGAACGGACGAGCCGGCGATTCGTCGCGCCAGCGCACAGGATGCGCCGGCCGTGCTGCGGATCTTCGATGAAGTGATTGCGTGGTTCGTCGAGGTGGGCAACGACGGGCAATGGGGCCGCGAACCGTGGTCGACTTCGCCCCGGCGGATTGCGCTGGTGACCGACGCCTGTGCGCTGCCGGAAGCGTGGGTGGCCGAAGGGCGGGACGGCCGCATCGTGGGCGCGCTGATCCTGGGCGAATCGATGCCCTACGTGCCGCCCGCGACCGAGCCGGAAATCTATGTGCGAGTGCTGGTCGCCTCGCGCGACGCGCGGGCGCGCGGTGTCGGACGGCGTCTGCTGGCCTTCGCGGACGACCGCGCGCGGGCCGCCGGCGTGGCGCGCCTGCGCGTGGACTGCTACGGCGGCGGGACCGGGGCGCTCGTGCGCTTCTACGAATCCTGCGGGTACGAGCGGATCTCGACGTTCGATGTGGATGGCTGGCCGGGGCAACTGCTCGGGCGCAGTCTGTAACGGGGCCGGGACGAAGCCGCGCGGCGCGACGGTTGGCGGTCGCGGCGGGGAGGCGGGCGGGCGGTCGCCGTCTGTGCGTCCTGCCCCCTGCCGCCCCTCGGCTCGGTGGTGCATGTTTCCGGCCGCCCGCGTGCCGGTCGCGACGAGCAAGTTGCCGGTAAAGACCTGCTGCCCGACGGACGACTCGCGGGCCGACGCGCCGCGAGGCGCGGGCGTCTCGTGCGTGGCCGGCAGTGCGACCCGCACATACCGAGCAGGTTAGCCGGTAAAGACCTGCTGCCCGACGGACGCCTCGCGGGCCGACGCGCCGCGAGGCGCGGGCGTCTCGTGCGCGACCGGCAGTGCGACCCGCACATACAGGAAAGCGCGCCGCTCGCGATCGGGCAGCACTTGCGGCCCGTAGCTGAGCGTCACCGCGCCGTCGCGGATCGTCCCGGCCTGCGCGAATCGCCACGCGCCGGGATCGCTGTCGAGCAGGAACTCGGCGCGCGCATACGCGTGCGGCTCGAACAGGTCCGGAATCGCCACCGGGCGATCGTCGAGCTTGTCGAGCAACGCCTCGACCACGTCGAAGCCATAGCCGTCGCGCACGATGTCGCAGATGAAGCTGCCGGCAATGCGCGGATTCAGTTCGATCACGTGCGGCACGCCGTCGTGCACGATGCAGTCCAGGTGCACGGGCCCCCACGCGAGCCCGGCGGCCGCGGTCGCACGCGCGCCGACGTCGATCAGCGCGCGCAGCGTGCCGGCGTCGAGGTCGAGTTCGGACGTATAGCCGCGTTCGAGAAAGCCGGCGCCATGCCGTTTCAGCTTGCGAATCGCGCCGACGTAACGGCCGTCGAAGTACTCGACGCAGTATTCGCTGCCGGCCAGGAATTCCTCGACGACGATACGCCCGGCCGCGCGCGCCGTTTCATCGGCTTCCCCGGCGGCGAGCGCATCGAGTTGCGCCCGTACTTCGGCGGGATCCTCGCAGCGCCGCACGCCGTCGCTGGCGGAGCCCTCCGACGGCTTGACGACGACCGGAAAGCGCAGCGCGGCGGCCGCGGCCGCGAGCGCCGCCGGCGCCGCCAGCGTGCCCGTGACGAACTGCGCGGCCGGGATCCCGTGCGCGGCGAGCAGCGCCTTCTGGTTCGACTTCGACACCGCATGCGCGACGCGGCGGGCATCGGGGCCGGGCAGGCCGAGCGCGTCGGCGACCCACGCGGCGGTGCGCGCATAGGTGTCGTGCGCGGTCGTCACGCGCAGCGTGCGGGTTGCGTCCGGAAAGCGCGCGCGCAGCCAGCCGGCAAGCGTGTCGGCGTCCGGTTCGAGGTTGACCGTCTCGACGCCGTCGGGAAACACGCCGTCGAGGCGATGGCCGGGCGCGGTGATGACGGTCACGGCCGCCTGGCGCGCGAGCGCGGCGCGCACCAGCGCGATGCTGCTGCCGGTGGCGCGGGCGCCGATCACGATGAGTCGCTTCATGCTGGATCCTTGATCGAGAGCGGGGAAACGAAGCCGCGGCCTGCGCCGGCTAACGCGCGCGCCGGCGCAGGCGCTGCGCCTCGAGGCGCGGCAGCAGGTGCTGCACGACGCGCGGGAGCGTATAGATCGGCAACTGCGCGCACGTGAACACCAGCGCCATGGTGGGCGTCGCGGCGAGCCCGAGCGCGGCCCACATCAGGCCGACGTTGCGATTGGCGACGATCAGCGCGACGTTGAGCCGCGTGCGGACGTCGCCGGGCGTGAGCCCGTACGCGACGATCTGGAAGCCCGCGTTGACGGCGAACGCGAGGGCGATCGCGCCCAGCGCGCGGTGCGGCGCATCGAGGATCGATTGCTGCATGCCGGCCATCGTGCCGAGCGCGAACACCAGCAGCGCGGCGACGACGATCGCGTCGATCGCCGTGGCGTGGCGATCGAGCCGCGAGCCGGCAAACCGTCGCACGAGCAGCGCGACGCCTTCGGCGCTGCCGATCAGCAGCGCGAGCCGCGCCGCGAGACTCGCGGGCGAGATCGACACGGCCGCGTCGTGACTGAACCAGGCCGTCAGCAGCGGCGCGGTGAGCGGCACGAATACCATCGACGCGAGAGTCGCGACGAGCGCGACGCTGGCGTCGAGCGACAGCATGCGCGCGATCGTCGACGTGCCGCTCGACGGCGGCGCGCAGTACGCGATCACGAGCGCGACGACCCAGTCGTACGGCATGCCGGCGAACCGCGCGGCGAAGCCGAGCGCGACCGGGCACGCGATCATCGTCGCGGCGGGCAGCAGCAGCGACACGGCCGGGCGCCGCGCGACCGCGCGCACGGCGGCGGGCTCGACGCGCAGCAGCGTGCCGAGCACGAACAGGAACACGGTGACGGGCATCAGCGGCCGCGCGAGATTCGCGAGCGGCGGTGCGAGCAGCCCGAGGCCGACGCCGCACGCGAGCACCGTCGGGCCGCGCCGCACCAGTGCGGCGATCAGCGCGCGCAACGGCGGACCTCGGCGGAACGATGAACGGAGGCGGGGCCGGAACAGACGGCAGGGAGCATGCGGATTCCTCGGAAGGGCGGGCCGGCACGGCATATCCGTCAGGCTAATCCCGATGAATGGCGAAGTAAAATGATATAAACTGATCGCGTAACAAGAGAAAGTGATATGAACATACCTCTGCTCGAAACCTTCCGGGCGGTCGTGCAGGAAGGCAGCGCGTTGCGCGCGGCCGAACGGCTCGGCTGCACGCAGTCGAACGTCACGGCGCGGCTGCGCCAGCTCGAGGAATCGCTCGACGCGCCGCTGTTCGACCGGCATGGCAAGCGGCTCGTGCTGAACGACGCCGGGCGCCGGCTGATTCCGTATTGCGACCGTATCCTGCGCCTCGTCGACGAAGCGACGCAGGTCGTGCGCGAGACGCCGGTCGCGCGCAGCTTCCGGCTCGGCTCGATGGAAAGCACGGCGGCCACGCGGCTGCCGGCGCTGGCGGCCGCGCTGAAGGCGCACGATCCGGCGCTCGGCCTCGCGGTGCAGGTCGCCAGCGAGCCGGATCTGGCCGACGCGCTGCTGCGCGGCCGGATCGACGCCGCGCTCACCGCGCGCGCGGTCGTCCGGCCCGGGCTGCACTACGAGCCCGCGTTCGCGGAAGACATGGTGCTGGTGAGCGCGGCCACGGTCACGCGCCGGCAGGTGCTGGCCGGCAACGCGGTGCGGCTGCTCGCGTTTCACGACGGCTGCCCGTATCGCGCGGTCGCGGAGCACTGGCTGAAGGCGCGCGGCATCGCGATCGAGTCGGTGGCGTCGTTCGGCACGTTCGGCGCGATCCTCGGCTGCGTGGCGGCCGGGATGGGCGTCGCGATCCTGCCGAAGCGGATCACGACCGGGCACGTGGCGCGCAAGGAGTTGCGTGCGTACGCGTTCGACGATCTCGACAGCGTGACCACCTATCTCGTCACGCCCGACGCGGCGCCCGCGACGGCCGAACTCGACGCGCTGCGCGCGGTGCTCGGCCGGCAGGCGGGCGCGCTGCTCGCACGCTAGGCCGGCGCGACCGCGCGTTCGTCCGCGAAGAAATCGGCCTCGATTTCGCGGATCCGCCGGCAATCCTCGAGCAGCCGCTCGAACGTCGGACTGTACAGGCCGACCGTGCCGAGCGCCGTCTGCAGGTCGGTGGTCACGCGCAGCGTGTCGCCCACCCGGGCCCATTGCTTGAGCCCGACGAACGACGGCAGCGCCTGGATCGCCTGCCACGTGAAGTCCTGCCGGAGCACGCCGTTGCGGGACGACAGCAGCAGCACATGGCCGCAGTAGCCGCGAAACTCCGCCGGCGCGACGGCGTCGCCGAACAGCCGCTCCGGATGCAGCACGGCTTCGACGGCCGACGACACGTGGTTCTCGCCGCTGACCGCGCTCGTCAGGCGCGGATCGAGGCTGCCGTGCAGCCGCGCGTTCAGCTCGACGATCGTCGGGCCGTCGGCCGTGTCGAACAGCTCGAGATGGGTCGGTCCGAACCGCACGTCGAGCGCATCGAGCACGTCGGCCGCGTAGTCGAGCAGCGGCGCGTAGCGCGGATCGGCATGGTTCAGCACGAGCATCTTGTCGAGCCGCGGCGCATGCGTGCGGTCGCGGTGCACTTCCCACAGGCTGACTACCCGGTGACGGCCCTCGAACGACACCGAATCGACGATGTATTCCTGCCCCTCGGAATAGCTCTGGATCACGATGTCGTCGTTCGGCTGGTTGTACAGCGAGCGGGTGGCCAGCACGTCGCGCGCGGCGGCTTCGACCTGCGCGAGCGTGCGGCAGATCTTCACGCCGGCCACGCCCGCGCTGCGTGCGGGCTTCACCACGAGCGGCAGCTTGCCGTAAGCGCGCGCCCAGTCGAGCGCCGCGTCGACCGACGTGCTGTGGAAATGCACCGGCGCGCGCAGGCCGGCCTGGCGAATGCGCTCGTTCATCGCGTACTTGTCGCGCCGCGCGGCCGACGTCGCGAGCGGATTGCGGTACGGCACGTCGAGCCGCTCGGCCAGCGTGTCGGCGAGTTCGAGCGCCGCGTCGAGGCCGTGCAGCACCGCGCCGATGCGCAGGTCGCGCAGCTGGGCGAGCGTCGCGTCGAGGTCGCCGCGATGCTGGACCTCGCGGATATAGTCCGACGGCACGAACTGGTTCCGGTAGATTTCGGGCAGGTCGGGGTCGCTGATCACGTGCGCGCAGCGGATGCCGTATGCGCGGAACGCGGGCGCCAGATAGGCGGCGGTGGATGCGCCGTCGACGATCAGGACGGTATCGATGAAGCGATGGGGCATGGATTCCTCGCTCGGCTGTGGGATCGGATGAAGGGAGCGCATGGGGTCAGGCGCGCGTGCCGCCGGCGTCCGGCGCATCGCCGGGCCAGCGTGCGGCGAGCACGAGGCACACGGCGACGAGCGCGGCCGCGACGGCGAACGCGCGCGCGGCGCCGGCCGCGATCGCGGCGCCTTGGCCGGCGACCAGCGCGCCGAGCGCCGCGACGCCGACGGCCGCGCCCACCTGGCGCGCGGTATTGAGGATGGCCGACGCGGTCGCGGAGCGGCCGGCTTCGACGCTGCCGAGCAGCGTCGACGTCAGCGCGGGAATCGCGATGCCGCCGCCGATCGCCATCGCCGCGAGCCCGGGCGCCAGCAGCACGTAAGGCGCCTGCGCGCCGAGCGTTCGCCACAGCCACACGTAACCCGCGAGCGAAACGGCGAGGCCGATGACGACGGTCGCGCGGAAGCCGTACCGGACGGCCAGGCGCGCGCTCGCGATGTTGGCGAGCATGATGACGGTCAGCGGCGCGAGCGCGAGCCCCGACTCGGTGGCCGAGAACCCGCGCGCGTTCTGGAAATAGAGGCTGAGCGAGAAGATCAGCCCGTAGAACGCGGCATTCGTGATCGCGCCGATCGCGAGCACGCCCGGCACGCGCGGGACCCGGAAGAACGCGAGCTGCAGCATCGGCGCGGCCACGCGCCGCTCGATCGCGACGAACAGCGCGCCGAGCACGACCGACGCGGCCAGCGCGCCGGCCGCATACGGATCGCCGATACCCTGCGCGCCGGCCCGGATGATGCCGCCCGTCAGCAACCCGAGCACGAGCACCGCGACGATCTGGCCGGCCGGGTCGAACAGCCGCGTGCGCGCGGCGGCCGAATCCCGCACGTGTCGCAGCGTGAGCCACAGCCCGGCTACGCAGACCGGCAGGTTGATGAAGAAGATCGCGCGCCAGCCGAGCGAATCGATCAGCAGGCCGCCGAGCGTCGGCCCGGCCGCGCTGATCGCCCCGCCCGTCGCGCTCCACCATGCGACGGCCCTCACGCGCGCGGCGGCGTCGTTCGCGCACGCATGCGTGATGAGCGCGAGCGAGGTGGGCAGGATCAGCGCGGCGCCGACGCCCTGCGCGACCCGCGCGGCGATCAGCGCGGCCAGCGACGGCGCGAGCGCGCAGCCGAGCGACGCGAGCAGGAACAGCGCGAGGCCGCAGGCGAACAGCCGGCGGCTGCCGAAGCGGTCGGCCAGCGTGCCGGAGGTCAGCAGCAGCGCGGCGAACGACAGCGTGTAGGCGTCGACGATCCACTGCAGCCCGTGGACGCTCGAACCGAACGAATGCGCGAGGCTCGGAAGCGCGACGTTGACGACGGTCACGTCGAGCTGGACGATCGCGAAGCCGAGGCTCGCGGCCGCGACGGTCGGGAAAATAGCGCGCAGCGACGTGCGATGCGGCGGCGCGGCGGCGCTCGGCGCGACGTCGAGCGTCGAGGCGTGTTCGCTCATTGCGGCCTCCGTGCCGCGCGGTTTGCGGTGCGGTGCGCGGGCAAGGACGGGGCGTTTCCGAACGACGGGGGCGGCAGGCGGAATCGGGTCATCGGGCAGGTTTCCGTAGGGCGGATGGAGGGCGCCGGCCGCCGCTCGGGCGCCGGTCGCATCGTCGAATCCGACAGAAAACTAGCATCGACCTGCTAACGAATACAAATAATAACCAGCGATTTTTTAACAACTGATCGTGTTAAGGGAGGGGGCGCCAGGTTCGGGGCGAGGGTGCCTGCATTGCTGAACATATATCCAAAATTTTTGTTAGCAATCGAATTAATATCATTTCGAAATGGAATGACGGTCTCCTAGTCTTGTCGAGCGCTGCGCACCGAGGACGGCAACGCGCGGCGGTAGTGCGCTACCGCCCTTCGATCCACGATCTTTATACGAGAGACCTATGACCTATCTCGCAGACGAACGCATCGCCTTGACGGCAACGGAGTCCGGCCACATCCGCAAGACGCTCGGCGCGCTGGCCTACGATCCGGCCGGCGGCGCGGGCTACATCAGCGCGGTGCGCAAGCTCGCGTACAACGCGTTTCCCGACCGGATCGTCGATGCGTTCGACCGCGCGAAAGCGCCGACCGCCGACGCGCACGGCTCGATCGAGATCGACAACCTGCCGATCGACGACGACGTGAAGGGCAGCCCGAGGTTCGAGGAAACCGGCCGCTCGTTCAAGGCCGGCGTGTTGAGCGAGAACGTGCTCGTCGCATTGAGCACGCTGGCCGGCGAACCGTATTCGATCGCGCACGAAGGCCGCGAACTGGTGAACAACCTCACGCCGCACAAGGCAACCGCGCGCGAATACACGGGGCTCGGCTCCGAGGTCGAACTCGACTTCCATATCGAGAACGCCGCGCAGGCGCACATGCCGGAGGGCGACACGTCGCCGTTCGCGCTGCTGCTGCTCGGCGTGCGCAGCGAGGCCGGCGGCGGCCCGTATACGCGCCTCGCCGATGCGCGCCGCGCGCTGCAGTTGCTGTCGGCGGACGATATCGCGCAGCTCTACGGCGAGCACTACATCATCCGCGTGCCGTACCGGTGGCGCGGCGCGGCGCCGACGCCGCGCGACAACACCGACCTGAGCGCCGTGCTGTCGGGGCCGATCGATGCGCCGCGCGTGACGGTCGCGTTCTATCCGGACATGGTGCTGGCGGTCAATACGCGTGCGCAGGAAGCGCTGGCCAACCTGTATCGCGCGGTGCGCGAGGTGTCGTTCGGCGTCCAGGTGCAGCCGGGCAAGCTGGTGCTGATCAACAATCATTTCACGCTGCATTCGCGCGACCGCTTCGAGCCGCAGTACGACGAGAACGACCGTGCGTTGCGCTGGGTGCAGCGTGTGTTCGTCGCGCGCAGCCTGTGGAATTTCCGTGCGTTCACGCCGCTGCAGGCGCGCGTGTTCGATCCGAAGGCGCTGTATGCGGGCGACGCGTCGCCTGCGGGCCGCCCGTCGCCGGTCGCGCAGCCGGCGACGCACCGTGCGGCCGCCGCGGCGGAGCTCGAAGCGACGCCCGCGTAAGCGGGCCGGCAACGCGGGGCAGGCGGCGGGGCGTGCGTTCGCGCCGGCTTCGCCCGCATCTGCCCCTCGCATCGTCAAACAGGAAGGAATCCACACACGATGAGAAGAACCGCATTCCCCGTCGAGCGCGTCGCCCGTTTTCTGGCGGTGGCCCTGATCGGCGGCGCCGCCGCCGTGCACGCCGCGACGTTCGACCTGAGCCCCGAGCAGCCGGGCCGGCCGCGCGGCACCCCGGACCCGGCGGTCGTGCAGGCGTGGCCGGCCGGCTTCCGGTTCGCCGAGGCCAACACGCTGACGGTCGGCATCGCGCCGAACCTGCCGCCGCTCAGCACCTATGCGACCGACGCGCGCACGGTGGTCGGCTTCGATCCCGATCTCGCGCAGCTGATCGCGGACAGCGTTGGCCGCAAGCTGAAGATCGTGCCGCTTGCGTGGGCCGACTGGCCGCTCGCGCTGCAATCCGGCAAGGTCGACGCGGTGATCTCGAACGTGACGGTGACGGAGCAGCGCAAGGAGAAATTCGACTTCTCGACCTACCGGAAGGATCAGCTCGGCTTCTACGTGAAGCAGAACAGCCGGCTCGCCGCGATCCGCGAGCCGAAGGACGTCGCCGGGCTGCGCGTCGTGACCGATTCGGGCACGAACCAGGAGAAGATCCTGCTCGAATGGAACCGGCAGAACGTCGCACGCGGCCTCGCGCCGGTCGAGATCCAGTACTACGCCGATGCGGCGGAGCGCTGGGTCGCGCTGCAGTCGGGGCGCGTGGATACGATCTTCAGCGTGAACTCGATGCTCGCATACCAGGCATCGCTGCGCGGCGACGCGAAGCTGATCGGCACCGTCAGCGGCGGCTGGCCGCGCACCGCGGACATCGCGATCACGACGCGCAAGGGCAGCGGCCTGGCGGATCCGCTGACGGTCGCGATCAATGCGCTGATCGCGAACGGCAGCTACCGGAAAGTGCTCGACCGCTGGCGCCTCGACGCCGAAGCGATCGACCGGTCACAGACGAATCCGCCGGGGCTGCCGCGTACCTGAGCGCCGCACGCCGCGATGCTCAGGTGATCGGCCACTGCAGAATCACGATGCCGTCGTTGAAGTCGCTGTCGGCGCCATCCTCGGAGCCGAGCCAGCCGAGCCAGACGGTGTCGCCGGCGGACAGCGGCGCGAGGCGCGCATCGGTCGCGGATCGCTTGCCGTTGGCCGATGCGTCGATCCGGATCTTGCCGCCTTTCGAGTTCAGCGTGAACATCCGGACGCCGTCCTCGCTGTTGCCGGTGAACGACGCGGCCGGTTCCGGCGCATCGTCGATGAAGAGTTTCAGCTCCTGGCGGTCGGCGGCGTTCGCGTAGAAGATCGCCTTGAACGCGGTATCCGGCGGCAGCGTGAAGTTGCCGTTGCGATCCGACGAGGGCTTGAATCCCGGCTGCTTCGTGTCCGGCTGGCCGCCCGCGATCTCGATCGTCGTCTCCCAGCGGAAATAGCCCGAGACCGCGCCGTCCCGGTCGAGCAACGCGAAATCGGCCGTACACGCGGTGGTGCCGGCGGCCAGGACGTCGCTGCGCCAGTAGTGATCCTTCATCGGCCGGCACGGCGGGTGCAGCAGGTCGTCGGTCTCCGGCACCGGCGCGGCCGCATCGCGCACTTCGGGTTCGATCGGCGCGACGATGCCCGCCTCCTTCAGCGTGAACCGGACGAACAGCACGCTGACCTCGGCGCGCAGCGCCAGCGCGGTCTCGCGCAGGCGCAACTGGTCGCCCGGCGCCAGGCCGGCAAACAGCCGGCTGTCGTTGTGGCCGAGCTGCGCGGCGTCGCCGGGGCTCACCACATAGAGGTGCCGGCCGTCGATCGCGGTCGGCGCGGTGGGGTCCTTGCTCGCTTCAGGGTAGGCCGACAGCAGCGTGACGGCGTCGACGATCACGAGCACATCGCAACGAACACCAGGCATGAGCGCTTCCTCCGCAACAAGTGAATGACGCGGGCGGCCGCCGCGCGGCCGCCCGCCTGCCGCGATCAGTTATGGATCGAGATGAACGGATCCCAGGAGAAGCAGCCCTGGCTCTGGCAATTGCGGTCGATGATCTGGAACTGGAAGTGGTAGGTCACGCGGCCGACCTTCAGGCATTCCGACGACCAGTAGTAGTTCGAAACCTTCTGGCAGGTCGGCACCTCGGGCTTGCTGGTGTTCGGCACCGGGATCGATGCTTCCGCGACGCGCGGCGTCGGCGTCGAGATCAGCTCGTTGCCGACGTTGCCGATGAACTTGTAGAACACCACCTGGTTCTCGAAGCCCAGCGACAGGCTCGTTTCACGCCAGCGGATCAGGTCGCCGACCTGCGCCTTCAGGTCCAGTTCGCCACCGGCCTGACCGGATACGACGTTGTCCTGGTTGGTGACCATGTACACGTGCTTCCAGTCGATCAGCGTCGGACTATTCGGATTCTTGCTGGGATTCGGATATTTTTTGAGAATGGTTTCGGTATCGAAAGAGACGAGCACATCGGTAACGCGTGACATAGAAGCTCCCGTTTGAAGGAATGGGACTTATTGTTGCGCGAATTTCTTCGTGCGGCCGCCATCGCCTTGTGCTGCAAGGCTCTGTGCCGATCCCGGCACATCCCGGCGCGATGGCGAATGCAGATTATCCCGTTCGGTTAATTATGGAAGCTGTAAAAGTAAACAGGGTGTTTAATACTATTTCAGACGGTAATTTTAAAATCGGAATCAATCCAGTTGATGCGTTTCGATAATATTGTGTAATTGAATCTGTTAATTGATCGGCCGATGGGTTTCGGCCGCGGCGCGCAGGGGCCGCGCGGCTACCGGTATGTCCAGAGCCGGTGCAGCACGAACGTCGTGGGCGGAATCAGCAGCGCGATCGCGACGATGCTCATCCCGCGCGACACGCCGAGCGTCGCGGTGGCGTGCGCGAGCAGCATCGTCTCGGCGAAGCCGGCGAGCGCGACCGCGAGAAAGCGTGCGACGCTGCGCGTGCACACGGTCGACGAGAAGCTCCACAGCGTATTCGCGAGATACGAGAACGCCGTCGCGCACAGGAATGCGATCGCGTTCGCAGTCACCCGCGTCGCATCGAACAGCGCGAACATCGACGCGGCGACCAGCGCGTGGATCGCGGTCGAGCCGAGCCCCGACATGCCGAAGCGCACGAGCCGCGTGCGCTCGGCAATCAGCCGCGCGAGCATGGCGGGCCCGCGCGCGTCAGCGTGCACCGAGCCGCGCACGGGCCGGCTGCGTGCGGCGGCGGGCGATCTGGCGGCGCGCATCGCGCGCGACCGGGAGTTCGATCACCTTGCCGTGCGTCTGGTAGCGGCGGCGGATCAGGTAGACGGGCCGCTGCTTCGACTCGTCGTAGATCCGCCCGATGTACTCGCCGACGACGCCGATCCCGATCAGCTCGATGCCGCCGATGAACAGCGTGACCGAGATCAGCGACGCGTAGCCGAGCACCGGGTTGCCGAACAGCAGCGTGCGGAAAATGATGAAAGTGCCGTACAGGAACGCGAGCGCGGCGATGCCGACGCCGATGTAGGTCCAGCTGCGCAGCGGCACGGTGCTGAAGCTGGTGATGCCTTCCAGCGCGAAATTCCACAGTTTCCATCCCGAGAACTTCGACTGTCCGGCGCTGCGCGCGTCGCGCTGGTATTCGACGATCACGGTGCGGTAGCCGACCCACGCGAACAGCCCCTTCATGAAGCGATGGCGCTCGGGCAGGCTGCGCAGCGCATTCACGACCTTGCGGTCCATCAGCCGGAAATCGCCGACGTTCTCCGGCAGCTTCACGTCCGACAGCATGTTGTGCACGCGGTAGTAGATCGCGGCCGCGGTGCGCTTCGCGAACGAATCGCACGCGCGGCTGCTGCGCTTCGCGGCGACCACTTCCGCGCCGTTGCGCCAGTGCTCGATCATCACGGGAATCAGGCTCGGCGGGTCCTGCAGGTCGGCGTCGAGCGGAATCACCGCGTCGCCGGCGGCTTCGTCGAGGCCGGCCGTCAGCGCGGCCTCCTTGCCGAAGTTGCGGGTGAGATCGATCACGCGCACGCGCCGCTCGCGCAGGCCGATCCGGATCAGGCGCTCGAGCGTGTCGTCGCGGCTGCCGTCGTTCACGCAGACGATCTCGAAGCGCACGCCGTCGATGGCCGTCAGCAATGGCAGCACGACGTCGAAGAAGCGTTCGACGGCCTCGCCTTCGTTGTAGAACGGCACGACCAGCGATACGAGCGGCGTATAGAGCGATTCCCGCATGGTGTTCTCCCCTTGTTATGGTGCGTCACCGGACGGCGCCGGCGGTCGGGCGGCCGGCGCGGCGCAAGCCGTACGCCGGGCGGTGATGGGTTCTGGCCGGATGCGCGAACGCGGTCCCGGTCGAATCGTCGCGCGCGTCCGGCATCGCCGGCACGTCGCGGCGCTCCTGCGCGATCCGGCTGACGAGCAGGCCGAGCGACGCCAGCGTGACGAGCGGCATGAACTGGAACGACAGATGCGGCACCGCCAGCAGGCCCGCGAGCGGCATCAGCCACAGCAGCAGCAGCCATTCGCGATCGAAGCGCCGCCAGCCGCGCGTCCACGCATAGCGCGCGTACCACGCGATCACGATGCCGTACCACGTCAGGTCGTAGTCGTACAGGTACGGGCTGACGAGCAGGCACGCGCAGGCGAGCGTCGCGGCGCGCAGCGCGTACGCGCAGTCGCCGCGCCATGCATAGGCGACGGCGGCGGCCGCGGTTGCCGCCGACAGCAGCTGAAGGCCGTTCGCGACGATCGCGGGCCAGCCGGCCATCGTCGCGAGCGCGAATGCGGACGGCATGCGCGCGACCCTGGCCTGGCCGTGGCCGATGATCGTGTAGACGCCGCCGATCACGTGCGCGAACGTGACCCACGGGCCGAACCCGAACGCGAGCGTCGCGAGCGCGACGCTGCAGGCGATTGTCGCGGCCCACGCGGCCAGTGCGCGCCATTGGCCGGCGCACAGCAGCGCGAACGGAAACAGCACCGCGAGCTGCGGCTTCATCGTCAGCAGGCCGAAGCAGATCCCCGCGTACACGGGGCGGCGGTTCAGCAGCAGCAGGCCGGCGCCGGCGAGCGTCGCGGTGAGCAGGCTGGTTTGCCCGACGATCACGGTGAGGAAGGCGCCGGGGAACGCGAGCGCGCACAGCCAGGCGGGGTCGTGCTGCACGGTCGCGCGCAGCGTCGCCGCGAACAGCGCAACCGTGACGCCGAGCCACAGCACGAGCGCCAGCAGGTACGGCAGCCAGCCGAGCGGCAGGACAAGCAGCAGCATGCTGGGCGGATAGAGCCACGGCAGCGTGCCGCCCGCGAGCGTCATGGTCGGGACCGCGAGCTTCTGGATCGCGAACAGCGCGGAGAACTGCCACGCATCGGCCGCCCGCCCGTGCGCGGCGAGCCACGCGGCGCTCCAGATCGGCGAGAAATCCTGCGACAGCGGCTCCAGCGCGCCGTTGTGCGACAAGTACACGCGGATCACGTAGATGCCGATGAACAGCACTTCGGCCACGAGCGCGGCGCCCGCATAGAGGCACACGCGCCGGCGGTTGAGCCAGTGCGGGTAACGGCGCGGGCCGGCGATCGGGAGTGCCGGATGCACGCCGGCATCCGGATGCGCATGGTGGACGGCGTTCGACGGTTTCATCGCGCGCTCCGGGAGGTGAGCGCCGCACGGCGCACGACGACGAACAGCACCGCGAGCAGCACGAGCGGCCCGACCTGCGGCAGCTTCATCAGCCGGTTGAACATCTCGAAGATCGGCAGCAGCCACGCGAGCACGAGGATCCCCTGTTCGCCCGGCAGCCAGCCTTCGTCGAGGCCGCATGCGATCAGGCAGAAGATCGCGATGCCGAGCCACGTCAGTTCGTAGTTCCACAGGTACGGGGTGGTCAGCAGGGTGGCGACCGCCAGCACCGCGCCGCGCAGCCGCATGTCGCGCGTGCGGCGCCAGACGTCGACGGCCGCGGCGAGCGCGAGCAGCGCGACCGCCGCCTGGGCGGCCAGCGCGGCCGAAACCGGCGCGCCGGCGAGGCGCAGCGCGGCGAACGGCGTCGGCGACGCGAGCCAGTACGACGGGAGCATGAAGTGCTGGTCGCGCACCGTCGACAGCGCGAGGCTCAACCCGTGCAGCGCGCCGGGGCCGGCCAGCGCGATGCCGGCGGCCGCGAACAGCGTCGCGCTGAGGGCGGCCGCCGCGAACGTGCGCCATGCGCGCGCCGCGACCAGCACGAACGGGAACACCACGGCCAGTTGCGGCTTGATCGCGAGCAGCCCGATCAGCAGGCCGGCGACGATCGGGCGCCGGCCGAGCAGATGCAGCGCGAGCGCGGCGATGCCGGCCGTGAGGATGCTGTTCTGGCCGAACAGGGCCGCCATGCATACCGCCGAATACGCGACGACGACGAGCGCCGCGGCGCGCGGCACGGGAAGATGCGCGCGCAATCCCGACAAGCGCGAGACGGCGAACGCGTAGCATAAAAGACTGCCCGCGAAAAAAAGGAAATATGCGGGCAGGAAAGGCACGAGGGCGACCGGCGCGACGAACAGCAGCATCGTCGGCGGATAGAGCCAGGGAAGCGGCCGGTGCTGCAGATACGCATCGAACTGCGCAAGCTCGGCCTGCATGAAGGAGGACGGGTCGTAGGCCGCCGCGGCATGGCCGTGCAACACCAGGTGCGAGGCGGTCCAGAAGACCGAGAAGTCGACGGCGGGGCGGACCGTGGCGTTCGACGTGAAGCCGTTCGTCACGATGCCCCAGACGGTTGCCAATGCAGCGAATAGCATCAGCATGATGCAGCTGTACGGAACGATCCGGTCGGCTGTCAGCCATTGAGCGCGATGCGTCGCACGCTCGCGCGTTCCACGATTGGCCGTGTACATGATTCCCCGTATGCGGTAGAGGCTGCGTGGTCTGTCGCAACCGTTTCGTGCGGTCATGCCTGCGGATCGATTCGCTCTGAATTGGCGTGGTCCGGTGAATTCATTGTTGAAGAAAAAATCCTGCGTGGCAAATCGGCAGTTGAAAGGAGAAATTGAGATCGGTTGAAAACACGCGTGAAAACGGCATTTTCTGGTATGAGAAATTCGCGCGGCCAGCCTTTATGTTTCCGCGCTGAAACATTCTTACGTTTGGGCCGGTTCCGGGCCCCGCCGATCCGGTGCGACGCAGGCGGCTTCCCGCGTCCGGGAAAATCCCGAGCAGAAATTTTCGCGCCTTGTCGCAGCGCGGCGGCGGGCGTTCCGGCTTACAACGCTTGCGGAAAAACAGCGATCAAATCTGAAACATTTTTCGCGCCGGCAGGCCGGACGGCGTGCGCCGGCATCGCCGTCACCCTTGATGGGCCTCGATTCGGCTGAAGGTGGCCTGCTCTTTGCGTAAGCGTTGGCACGGCAGTCGACGCGGTGACGACCGGGCGGTTCCGGCAACAGGCAACAGGCAAACGGAACCGGCCGCGGAATCACCAGGGGAAAGCAAGGCCGGAGCGCGCAGCACCTACACCGCGCCAGGCCGATGTACCGCACAGGCTTTCGTCGAATGGCGCGTGATACCCGGTTTCGTCCGGGCAATAAAAAGTCGGCATGACCGCCTACGGGGAATAAGAATGAAAGACCACAGCACATCGCGGTTCGCAAGTCGCAATAGAATCAGAAACGACTTGCTGCATTACCGGGCGTTTTTATCCGGTTCAATTGAATCGAGCGCATCGAACGGCCGTCGCGCCGTTCCGGTCGGCCTGCACGCCGGGGGTATCCGGCCGGCCGAATCGCTCGGGCGTCTCATGCTTTCCCGCTGATCGACTTCCGTTCGCACGGACAGGTGCACGCATCCCTGTCCCGGCCGCGGAGCGTCGCGTCCCGATTGTCCAGCAGTACCGGTGGTGCCCATCCCCGACGTCCGAGCGACGAAGGGAATTTCATAGTAGTCCGAAGGGAGAGTGCATATGCGAAGAGTCATCGAAAAGATCGCGTGGATCATCCAGGATCAGGGCGGCGTGGCGGCCATTGAATACGGCCTGATTGCCGCACTGATCGCGATCGGCATCGTCGTCGCGTTGACGACGATCGGGACGGACCTGAAGACCGCGTTCAGTACGGTCGCCACGGATCTGAGCTCGATAGTCGCAGGCATTTGACGGAAGGCGGGGCGAACCTCAACGGGATCGTTCGCTGCGTCATCCAGGCATCGGCAGCATTCCTCGGCGTATCGATGCACGGTCGACGACCGGCCGGTATGCGAGGGCTTTGAAATTCACCACACAAGGAGATCGACATGTCCAAGTTCATTCAACAAACCCGTGATTTCATCCGCGACGAAGACGGCGTGGCCGCCATCGAATACGGCCTGATCGCCGCACTGATCGCCGTCGGCATCATCGCCGCGCTGTCGACGATCGGTACGGATCTGAAGACCGTGTTCAGCACGATCGCGGCCGACCTGAATTCGGCGGTCTCGGGCCTTTGATGAACCGTACCGAGGGCGGCTCGGCCGGTGCAGCGTTCGAGCCGTCCCCGGTATCCCGATCCAGCCGGAACCGGAGACCATCATGGCAGACAGGGTGCGTGCGGCATGCCGCCTGCCCGGCGACGAAACGGGCGTGACGTCGATCGAGTGCGCGTTCCTCGCGGCGGCGTTCGCCGTCGCCGTGCTCGGCAGCGTCGTCATGTTCCAGGGTCCGCCGGCCGATCCGCCCGGGGTGATCGCAACGGCCGTCGCGGCCGCAGCGGCCACCGCGCTGGCCATGGTTTCCTGATTTTTCGATTCGCTCGCGAGGTTCGCCATGCTACCTGTTGCGCCGCCTTACCCGATTCCGTTGTGCGTGACGCTGCTCGCGGTGGCCGCGGCCAGCACGGACCTCGCGACCCGCCGCATTCCGAACCGCCTCGTCGCGGCCGGACTGGCCGGCGCGCTGGTCGCCCAATGCGTGCTGCACGGCGTGTCGGCCGGCGCGCTCGGCTGGCTTGCCGGCGCGGCGACCGGCTTCGCGCTGCTGCTGCCGCTCTACCTGTTGCGCGGGATGGCGGCCGGCGACGTGAAGCTGATGCTGGCGATCGGCGCGTGGGTCGGCGCGGAAATGACGTGCTACATCGTGCTGGCCACCTTCCTGGCCGGCGGGGTCGGCGCCGTCGCGTTCGCGCTGTCGCGCGGGCGCATGCGCCGGATCTGGGCGAACGTCCGCGTGCTGATCGCGCGGCGCGTGCAAGGCGCGCACACGGCGTCGGCCGACGGCGGCGCGCCCATCGCGTCGGTCGGCTCGCTGCCGTACGGCGTCGCGATCGCGGCCGGCACGCTGGCCATGTTGTTCGCGTCGTGCGCGTAGCGCGACGCATCCGCACCGAGGACGGAGCGACCATGAACCCGAATCCCACCGAACCGGTCCACAACGCGCAGGTGACGCACCTGCCCGATCCGTTGCCGTCGCGGGAGGCGCACGCGAAGCCGGGCGCGCTCCTGCCGGCCGCGCCGCGTTCGCTCGACGAAACCGGGTTGAGCAGGACGTTCGTCGCCGGGCTCGTGCTGAAGTCGACGCTGCTGCTGGGCCGCCCGTCGTACGGCGACCTCGTCGAGCGGCACTGCCTGCCGCTCGCGGTGCTCGACGACGTTTTCTCGTTCCTGGTGCGCGAGCATCTCGTCGAGCTCGCCCATCGCGGCGCGACCGATCTCGACGTGACGTTCCGCCTGACCGAGTCGGGCCGCGTGCTCGCGCTCGAGGAGCGGGCGCGCAGCAGCTACAGCGGGCCCGCGCCGGTGACGCTCGACGCGTATCTGGCCAGCGTGGCCGCGCATTCGGTGCGCAAGCTGACGGTCGGCCGGGACGACGCATGGGCCGCGTTCGAAGGCGTCGTGATCGACCGGGCGGTGCTCGATGCGGCCACCGCGGCGCTGAACGCGGGCCGTCCGCTGCTGATCCACGGCCCGGCCGGCAGCGGCAAGACCTTTTTCGCCGAACGGCTCGGCGCGCTGATGCGCGGTTGCGTGCCGGTGCCGCACGCGATCTGCGCGGCCGGCGAAGTGATCCAGATCTACGACCCGCTGGTGCACGTCGACGCGGCGTCGCAACCCGGCGGCCAGTCGGTCGATCGTCGCTGGCGCCTGTGCGAACGGCCGGTCGTGACGTCCGGCGGCGAACTGACGCTCGACGAGCTCGACCTGCGCCGCGACGCCGCCGCGGGCTTCTATCAGGCGCCGCCGCACATGAAGGCGAACATGGGCATGTACGTCGTCGACGATCTCGGCCGCCAGCGCGTCGCGCCGCGCGACCTGCTCAATCGCTGGCTGCGCCCGCTGGACCGCGGCGTCGATTTCATGACGCTCGATTCGGGCAACCGCCTGGTGCTGCCGTTCGATGTCTGGCCGGTGTTCTCGAGCAACCTGTCGCCGGAACAGTTCTGCGACGACGCGTTCCTGCGCCGCCTCGGCTCGAAGCTGCGGATCGGCCCGCTGCCGATCGACGACTACCGCGCGCTGTTCGACGCGGCCTGCGCGTCGCTGGGCCTCGTGGCGGCGGGCGACGCGTTCGACTACCTGCTGCACCGGCTGCATCTGCCGACCGGCAAGGCGTTTCTCGCGTGCTTCCCGATGGACCTGCTGCGCCTCGCGGCCGCCGGCGCACGGTATCGCGGCGGCCCGCCCGAAGTCACGCGCGACGCGCTGCACGAAGCCTGGGCGAGCTATTTCGGCGCGGCGCCCGAGCGCGACGGCGGCGATCCGCCGACCGTCGAGCGCGGCGGGCGCACCTACGTCACCGGTTGAGCCGTTCCATTCACGATTCGTCGAGGAGCATTGCCATGAAAAACAGTCGAGCGATCCTGATGCTGGTCGTCGCGATGATCGCGGGTCTTGCCGCGGTCGTGTTCGCGTCCCACTGGCTGGCGCAGACATCCACGAGCTCGGTCACGCCGGTCGCGGTGGCCAGCACCGACCTGAACCTGGGCGAGCCGCTCGGACCGAACCAGATCCACATGGTGAGCTGGCCGTCCGGCAGCGTGCCGATCGGCGCGTTCACGGACACCAAGGCGCTCGAAGGGCGCGTCGTGCGCGCCAGCCTGTCGCGCGGCGAGCCGGTGATCGAGGCGAAGCTCGCGCCGGTCGGCACGAAGGGCGGGCTGTCGGCGGTGATCTCGGACGGCAGCCGGGCGATCACGGTGCGCGTGAACGACGTGGTCGGCGTCGCGGGCTTCGCGCTGCCGGGCAACTATGTCGACGTGATCGTCAATACGCAGGAGCAGCAGGGCAAGACCGACGGGCAGAGCATCTCCAAGATCGTGCTCGAGCACATCCTCGTGCTGGCCGTCGCGCAGCAGGTCAGTCGCGACGACACGGCGCCCAAGGTCGTCAACGCGGTCACGCTGGAAGTCACGCCCGATCAGGCGGAACGGCTCGACCTCGCGCGCAGCGTCGGCACGCTGTCGCTCGTGCTGCGCAACCAGGTCGACCAGAAGACGCTGAACACCGACGGCGCGACCAAGCTGACGCTGCTCGGCAAGGACACCGCGCCCGAAGCGCCGCCGCCGGCCGTCCGCGTGCGGACCGTGCGCGTGCACGTCGCGTCGCATGCGGCGCCGGACGCGCGGCACGACTGCGTCGGCGTGCTGACGGGCGTGAAGGGCAGCGTCGAGTGCTTCTGACGCACGCGCGTTCATCCAGACAATCAGACCCGGCCGCCGGCAACGCATGGCGGCCCCGGAAGTCGACCACCGGCACGACGCCGGTCTCTCGGGGATCAGACGAAATGAAGATCAAACCGCAACGTACAGGTACCGGCCCGCTGCGCACGCGCGTCGCGCGCGGCACGACGATGGCCGCGATCCTTTGTTCAGGATGGCTCGTCGTCCATGGCGCAGTGGCCCAGGAAGGCGGCGAAGGGGCCGCGCCGGCGAAGAACGGCGCGAGCGCGCCGGCCGCGATCGGCAAGGGGCCGGTGCAGATGACGATCAGCATGACGCCGGCGCCGGCCGCCGCGCCGGCCGCATCGTCCGGGCCGCTGCGCGGGCCGAACTGCGTCGGCGCGGTGCGCGAGTCGAGCAGCGTCAGCGTGCCGCTCGGCAAGTCGCTGCTGGTGCCGATGCCGGAGCCGGTCCGCAACCGCACGATCGGCAATCCGGCCGTCGCGCAGGCGACCATGGTGTCGCCGCAGACGCTGTACATCCTCGGGCTGTCGGTCGGCACGACCAACATGATCGTGCAGGGCCGGAGCGGCGCCTGCCGGGTGATCGACGTGGCGGTCGGCGCGGATGCCGGCGGCCTGCAGGCGTCGCTGCTGCAGCTGATGCCGGACGAACGCGACATCCGCGTGACGACCGCGGCCGGCACGATCGTGCTGTCGGGCACCGTGTCGAGCTCGCAGGCCGCGCAGGCGGCCGTGCAGATCGCCCGCGCATACGGCGACAGCGGCGGCGACCCGGCCGCGGGCGGCAAGCCCGGCGGCGGCGTGCTGAACATGCTGGCCGTCACGTCGCCGCAGCAGGTGATGCTCGAGGTGAAGGTGGCCGAGGTGTCGAAGACGCTGATCAACCAGATGGGCAGCGCGCTCAACATCCAGGGCGGGTTCGGTTCGTGGAGCGGCGCGCTGGTCAGCAACCTGCTCGCGGGCGTGGCCAGCGGCGTCGCCTTCAGCAAGGCGAACAACAAGCCGTTCAACATCTCGGCCGATGCGCAGAATACCGACAACCTGGTCAAGGTCCTCGCGGAGCCGAATCTCGTGACGATCAGCGGCCAGGAGGCGACGTTCCTCGCCGGCGGCAAGATCTTCATTCCGATCCCGCAGAGCAGCGGCAACGGCACCTCGTCGATCACGCTGCAGGAAGAGGAATACGGGGTCGCGCTGAAGTTCACGCCGACCGTGCTGGCGAACGGCCGGATCAGCCTGAAGGTCGCGCCGGAAGTGTCGGAGCTGTCGCAGACGGGCGTCACGCTGAGCGCGTCCAACATCGGCGGCACGTCGATCCTGCCGCTGATCACGACGCGGCGCGCGTCGACGACGGTGCAGATGCGCGACGGCGAATCGTTCGCGATCGGCGGGCTGATCAAGGACAACGTGACCGGCGCGCTGAAGGCGATCCCGGGTGTCGGCGAAGTGCCGGTGCTCGGCGCGCTGTTCCGCAGCACGTCGTTCCAGCAGGACCGCACCGAGCTGATCTTCCTGATCACGCCGCACCTCGTGAAGCCGCTGCAGACCGCCGACGTGCCGTTGCCGACCGACAGCTTCACGAAGCCGAGCGAAGCCGACGTGTATGCGACCGGCGACATGGAGGGCCGCGGCGGCGCCCGCAAGCCGGGCGCCCGGCCGGCGAACGGCGCGGACGCCGCGCCGCCGGCCCCGATGCCGCAACCGGCCGCGCCCGCGGGCCCGGCCGCCGCGCTGCCCGCACCGCGCGCGCCGCTGGGCGCGGACACGCCGCCGCCGGCGCCGGCCGAGCCGCAGAAGGCGAGCGCGCCGGTGGCGGCCGCCGCGCCGCGGCCCGACGCGGCCGGCCCGGCCCGCACCGCGCCTGTCGACGCGGCCACCCGCGTGGCGGCGGCCGGCCCCGACGCGCCGGCCGTGCAGGTCACGCGTACGGAACCCGAGTCCAGCGATCGTTGAAGCCATCCAAGGGGACACTCATGAAATCCGCCTTCCTCGTATTCGTGCGCCGCGCGGCGCTCGCCGCACCGCTCGCGTTCGCGCTTGCAGGCTGCATGTCGTCGACCCCGGTGTGGGACAGCCGCTTCGGCGACTCGGTCCGCACCGTGATGCAGGCCCAGATCATCGATCCGAACGCCGCCGCGCACGCGGCGGGGCCGGCGGTGGCCGACGGCAGCGCGGTCGCGGCCGCACTCGACGGCTACGACAAGTCGTTCAAGCAGATCGAGCCGGCCGCCAATGCGTTCGTGATCGGCGTCGGCAAGTCCGGCCAGTAACGGCCGCATGCCCGGGGAGGAACGCCATGACCCGCGCCGTGCGTCATCCGAAGTCATGCGCCGCGACCGGCGGCGCCCATTGTCATTGATCGAACCGGCGAGGCACACGACATGATCAACATCCTCGTAGCTTCCGACGATACCGCGCGGCTCGCGCAGATCGCGCGTCACGTGGCCGACTGCGGACGCTATCGCGCGACGCGCGCCGCGGGCCGTCCGTCCCAGATCGAGCATCGCACCGACGGGCTCGACGCGTTCGACATCCTGCTGGTCGACGGCACGTCGCTCGATGCGTCCGAGCTGTCGGCGATCGAGCGGATCTGTCGCGCCCACGCCGGGCTGACCTGCATCCTGACGGCGGCGGACTCGTCGCCGCGCGTGCTGCTGGATGCGATGCGCGCCGGCGCGCGCGACGTGCTGCAGTGGCCGCTCGACCCGCAGGCGCTCGGCCGCGCGCTCGAACGCGCGGCCGTGCAAAGCACGCGGCGCGATACCGACGACACCCGCATCGTGTCGTTCATGTCGTGCAAGGGCGGGGCCGGCACCAGCTTCACGGCCGGCAACGTCGCATTCGAGATCGCCGAAGGCTTCAAGCGTCGCGTGCTGCTGATCGACCTGAACCAGCAGTTCGCCGACGCGGCCTTTCTCGTCAGCGACGAAACCCCGCCGTCGACGCTGCCGCAGGTCTGCGCGCAGATCGAGCGGCTCGACAGCGCGTTTCTCGACGCGAGCGTCGCGCACGTGACGGAGAACTTCCACGTGCTGGCGGGCGCCGGCGATCCGGTCAAGGCCGCCGGGATACGCGAGGACGCGGTCGAATGGATCCTGGGCGTCGCCGCGCCGCGCTACGACTTCGTGATCTTCGACGCGGGCGTCGGCATCAATCCGCTGTCGATGGTCGCGCTGGACCGCAGCGACCCGATCCATGTCGTGCTGCAGCCCGCGATGCCGCACGTGCGCGCCGGCCGCCGGCTGCTGGAGATCCTGGTGTCGCTCGGCTATCCGGCCGACCGGTTGCGGCTCGTCGTGAATCGCGCGACGCGCGCGAGCGAGCGCACCCGCACCGCGCTCGAGGAAGTGCTCGGCCTGTCGGCCGCCTGCACGATTCCGGACGACGCCGACACCGTGCTCGAAGCGATCAACCAGGGGCACCCGGTGTCGCGGCTCGCGCGCGGCACGGCGGTCACGCGCGCGCTGCAGGGCTATGCGAAGCGGCTCGTCGAAGGCGACGTGCGCGCCGGGCACGAAGCCGTGCGCGGCGAACCGCTGATGTCCCGGCTTTTCGGCCGCAAGGCCACACCGAAGCTCAAGTCCATGTAATCCGTTCGGGGAATCGATCATGTCACTGCGCGAACAGATGTCGTTGCAACGGACCCCGCCGCTGACGGCGGGCGGCGAGCCGGCCGGCCCGGCGCACGCGTCGGTACGCGACGCGTACCAGAAGCTGCGCCGCGAAATTCACCTGGCGGTGCTCGAGCGCGTCGAGCTGGAGCGCCTGTCGCGGCTGCCGCAGGAGCAGGTCCGGCAGGAGATCGGCGCGCTGATCTCGCGCATTCTCGACGACGAACGGATGCCCGCGAACGACATCGAGCGGCGCCAGCTCGCGATCGACGTGTACGACGAGATGTTCGGCTTCGGCCCGCTCGAAGTGCTGCTGCGCGATCCGGGCGTGTCGGACATCCTGGTGAATACGTACCGGCAGGTCTATGTCGAGCGTCGCGGCCAGCTCGAACTGACCGACGTGACGTTCTACGACGACGCGCACCTGATGAAGGTGATCGAGAAGATCGTGTCGCGCGTCGGGCGCCGCATCGACGAATCGAGCCCGATGGTCGATGCGCGGCTGCCGGACGGTTCGCGCGTGAACGCGATCATCCCGCCGTCCGCGATCGACGGGCCGCTGATGTCGATCCGGCGCTTCGCGGTCAATCCGCTGAAGATGGACGACCTGGTACGCTTCCACAGCCTGACGCCGCCGATGGCCGAGCTGCTGGACGCGCTGTCGCGCGCCAAGGTGAACGTGCTGGTGTCGGGCGGCACGGGCAGCGGCAAGACGACGCTGCTCAACATCCTGTCGGGCGCCATTCCGCGCAACGAGCGGATCGTGACGATCGAGGACGCCGCCGAACTGCAACTGCAGCAGCCGCACGTGCTGCGGCTCGAAACGCGGCCGCCGAACATCGAGGGCAAGGGCGAGATCACCCAGCGCACGCTGGTGCGCAACGCGCTGCGGATGCGGCCCGACCGGATCATCCTCGGCGAGGTGCGCGGCGCCGAGGCGCTCGACATGCTCAACGCGATGAACACCGGCCACGAAGGCTCGCTCGCGACGATCCACGCGAACACGCCGCGCGACGCGCTGACGCGGCTCGAGAACATGATCAGCGTCGCCGGCCTGTCGCTGCCGCCGAAGACGATGCGCCAGCAGATCGCGTCGGCGATCTCGGTGGTCGTGCAGGCGGCGCGGCTGACCGACGGCTCGCGCAAGATCGTCAGCATCCAGGAGCTGACCGGGATGGAGGGCGACGTCGTCAACATGCAGGAGATCTTCACGTTCCGGCGCACCGGCGTGGACCGCGACGGCGCGGTGCGCGGCCACTTCTGCGCGACCGGCGTGCGGCCGAAGTTCGCCGAGCGGCTGCAGGCGTTCGGCATCAACCTGCCGGATGCGCTCTACGACCCGTCGCGGCGCTACGAACCGAACTGACGGCCTGCCGCCGCCCGAACCCGGGGAGGTTTCATGAACACGGTCCTTTACGCTTTTCTGATTCTCACCTTCGTCGCGGTGGTCCTGGCGATCGAGGGCGCCTATCAATGGTGGAACGCGCGGCACGGCGCCGCCGCGCGCCGGATCGAGTCGCGCATTCGCGCGATGTCGGCCGGCGGCAACGTGCAGCAGGAGCGGCTGTCGATCCTCAAGAAGCGGATGCTCGACGACACGAAGCCGTTCGACCGCCTGCTGCTGCGCGTGCCGCGCGTGCAGACGCTCGATCTCGTGATCCAGCAGTCGGGGCTCGACTGGTCGATCCCGAAGCTGATCGTGCTCAGCCTGACGTTCGGGGCGTTCGCGTGGCTCGCGCCGAGCTTTGCCGCGCTGCCGCAACTGGCCGTGCTGCCGGTCGCGGGGCTGGCCGCGTGCGCGCCGACCGCATACGTGCTGCGCTGCCGGCGGCGCCGCCTGCGCAAGCTCGAGCGGCAGTTGCCGGACGTCTGCGACATGATCGCGCGCGCGCTGCGCTCCGGTCATTCGTTCACGAGCACGCTCGGGATGATCGGCGACGAGTATCCCGAGCCGATGGGCGGCGAATTCCGGATCACGTTCGACGAGGTCAACTACGGCGTGTCGCTGCACGACGCGCTGATGAACCTCGCGACGCGCGTGCCGGTGCACGACCTGCGCTATTTCGTGATCGCGGTGCTGATCCAGCGCGAGACCGGCGGCAACCTGGCCGAGCTGCTCGACAGCATCGCCTCGCTGATCCGCGAGCGCTTCAAGCTGTTCGACAAGGTGCGCGTGCTGTCGGCGGAAGGGCGGCTGTCGGCGTGGATCCTCGGGCTGCTGCCGTTCGGCACCGCGGGGGCGATGGTGTTGCTGAACCGCGAGTTCCTGTCGGTGCTCTGGGAGGATCCGGCCGGGGTCAGGATGGTCGGCACGATGCTGGTGTCGATGATATTCGGCGTGCTGTGGATTCGCCGCATTGTCCGGATTCGCGTCTGACGCGCGAACCCGATCACGAACCGTTGCGAGGCTGTCATGCAAAACCTGAGCGTGGTCCAGGCCGTGATGCTGGGCGGCTTGTTCATCTTCGTGTCCGGCGGCGCGCTGGTCGCGATGCTGCTGTTCGCGCCGCGCAGCATCCAGCGCCGGGTCCGGCAGGCCGGCGGCGCCGGGGCCGGTGCGGCGGCCGTCGCGGGCTCCGGCCCGGGCGACGATGTCGCGTCGCGCTGGGTCGAGAAGCTGGTGGCGATGTCCACCCCGATCTCGAAGCTGTCGGTGCCGAAGGAGGGCTGGGAGAATTCGCCGCTGCGCATCCGGCTCATGAATGCCGGCTGGCGCGGCCAGAACGCGGCCGCGCTGTATTTCACCGCGAAGACGGCGCTTGCGCTCGCGCTGCCGTGCGCCGCGCTGCTGGGGCTCGTCACGACCCGGCTCGGGGACGAGCGCGTCCTGCTGTCGGTGATCCTCGTCGCGCTCGCCGGGATCGGCTACTACATCCCGAACGCGGTGCTGTCGCAGCGCGTCAAGGTGCGCCAGCAGAAGATCTTCGAGGATTTCCCGGATGCGCTCGATCTGCTGACGGTGTGCGTCGAGGCCGGGCTGGGGCTCGACGCGGCGCTGATGAAGGTGAGCGAGGAGCTGCGCTTCGGCAGCGAGGTGGTTTCGAGCGAACTCGACCTGCTGCTGCTCGAGATGCGCTCCGGCTTCACGAAGGAGACGGCGCTGCGCAATCTCGCGCTGCGCACCGGTGTGGAGGACGTCGAATCGTTCTGCGCGATGCTGATCCAGGCCGACCGCTTCGGCACGAGCATCAGCGAATCGCTGCGCGTGCTGTCGGACCTGCTGCGCACGCGACGCCGGATGCGCGCGGAGGAGCGCGCCGCGAAAATCGCGCTGAAACTGCTGTTCCCGCTGATCTTCTGCATCTTTCCCGCGCTGATGATGGTGCTGCTCGGGCCGGCGCTGATCCACGTCTATCGCGTGCTGCTGCCGACGTTCGTCGGCATCGCGCCGTGAACGGCGGACCGGCGTCGCGCCGGGATCGCCCCGCAGCGTTTTGCGTGCCGGACGACCGCCGGCCGGCACGGCAACCGGCTTCATGAAGGCTCCCTTCCCAGGCGGCGCCGCGAGACAGGTCGACCATAGCGGCGTCAACGCGTCCTGGACGCATGGTCGGCCATGGAACGAGCCGTAGTCCACCGCCGCACCGGCGGCCCCCTACCGCTGCTCCGCATGCCGGCGAGGTGTGCCGGCATCGCTCCGTGCTGCGGCGCCGCAACGGGTGCCGCAGCGCGGCTGCGGTTCGTGCGGCGTTCCCGGTGCCCCGCAGCCATGGCTGGATCGGCGCGGCCGCTCGGCCCCTGCATGCGGATCGGGGTCGCGCGGCATTCGCCGCCGGGGGGCGCGCGCGGGTTCGGCAACGAGCCGACCGTGCCGGCCGGCGCGCGATGCGACGGGGTCGCGCGGGTTACGCGCCGCGCTGCGGCTCCCGGCTCGCGGCCTGTCCGCCGGGCTGGCGCTGGCGTTGGTGCCGGCTCTTGCGCCGCCATTCGGTCGGCGTGAGGCCGAAGCGCTCGCGAAATGCGGTCGCGAAATTGGCCGGCGTGGAAAAGCCGATCTCCTTCGCGATGCCGGCGATGCTCAGCGACGTCGAATCCAGCAGATCCTGGGCGACGCGCAGCCGCTCCTGGCGCAGATACTCGAACACCGTCTGGCCGAGATTGTCGCGAAACGCGCGCGACAGGCGTTTTTCGTGCGTGCCGACCGCGCGCGCCAGTTGTTCGACCGTCGGCGGATCGTGCAGCGTCCGCGCCAGATGGCGAATGGCCGCGCGGACGATGATGTCGTCGTCCTTGCCGGCCACGAGCGGGCCGTCCGTATCGACGGGCGGGTCGCGCCGGGTCCGGGCGAGCTGCACGCGGATGCGCGCCAGCACTTCGGTGGGCTCGAACGGCTTGACCACGTAGTCGACGCAGCCGATGTCGAACCCCTCGAGGCGCTCGTGCAATGCGCCCGCCACGGTCAGGAAGATGACCGGGATCGCGCTCGTTTGCGGATCGGCGGCCAGCAGCGCGCACGCGGTGAAGCCGTCCATCCGCGGCATGCGGACGTCCATCAGGATCAGGTCGGGCATGAGCGCCTGCGCGCGCTGGCACGCTTGCACCCCGTCGGACGCGATGCTGATCCGGCACCCCGTGCCGCGCAGGATGTCGATCAGCAAATGAAGCTGGTCGGGCTGATCGTCGACGATCAGGATATGGGCGTCGCCCAATGCGGAGATCGGTGAAGGCATCGTGCACCTGTCCTGGAATGGCTGCTGGCTGCGTTCCCGCGGGCGTCCGGCCCGGTTCGGAATAATCGACGGATGCCGTACGACGACGGCGCATATTCGCATCGATATTCGGATTTCGCCGGCATGCACGGCAGGCAACCGGCAGGCGTCATGCGGGACGTGGGTAGTCCCGATCGCCGGGCCGGCAACGACGCGAAGCGCTGTCGCCGTTACGCGCTGAAATGTACGCGGCCGCCGGGTATCGATGCGAGCCGAATTGTAGGGGTATATTTCAATTCACGCCAGACGCATCGACTCGATTCACGGCACTCCGTTTTCCTGAATTTCAAGTTTCCCGCCGGGAATTGCGGTTTGTGCAACAGGGTTGAGGATCAAATCCTGTCCAATTCCGCCATTTTCATTTTGCATTCGATTCTCAATCGCCGCTCCCGACAATTTTACGGATGTGGCCGAACTTTGCACATTTAATTCTAATCCGCTCCATCAAAGAAATTGTCCTCCCGGCAAAACATTTCGAATAAATCAAGCGTGGCGAAATCGTTTGCGAGATGGCATTTTTTAACGTAACTACATGAATTCATGGAATTTTACAATCTATAAAGAATGTTGCCTTTGATAATTTTTCATCGTGTCTCATAATTCGTCCGAACTTTGAATACAGGGCCGCGCAGGGCGACGCCAGGCGCGGCGGAATGTGACAGGAATTGTGCGATCCGGATTCGGGGGCATCGATAGATGCACATCCGGGCATATGTCCGTCACGCGAAAGTGGAAATGCGGTTGTCGAAGATGAAATAAAAGAGCGGGGTTGGTCGCGGTCGGCGCGACATCAAATCAGGGGTATCCAGATAAAGCGCGTTGAATCTCCGGATTCCGGCGCGGGGCGTGTTCGCCCATGGAAAACAGTATGCATTCCTAATGTATTGCCCGGATTAACGGAACGGTCGCGCTATCGCGGCGTGCCGGCGATGTCGTACGTCCTGTCGCGGCAGGCGTTCGATGCGTATCGCCTTCGACACGGCATGGCCTGACACGGGAAGCGGGTTCCGCACGGAAGTCGTTATCGCAGTCGCATCTGAAGTCTTCAATAAAAGTAAGTAGTCCATATTCAAACCACGCTAATAACGGAGCAGAAGACCATGAAGAGGAAGCAGATTTCGGCGCTGGCCGCCGCGATGTTCACGGGTGCGGGCGTCCTGATCTCGGGGGCCGCGCAGGCGGACAATTTCGTCGATCGCGGCAACCCGGACAACGCGCTGAGCGGCCAGTGCATCGACGGCACGAACCCGCTCTGCGTCGCCACGAAGAGCGGGAGCTACGTGGCGGTCAGCACCACGAACGTGACGATGGGGACGAATGCCCGGGCCGGCACCAGCGGCATCGCGATCGGCGACCAGTCGAATGCGAGCAGCAAGGGCGGCAACAGCAGCGGCGGCGCGATTGCGATCGGCATCGGCTCGCAGGCGCTGGCGAACTCGGCCACCGCGATCGGCACGGTGGCCCTCGCGCAAGGCAATACCTCGCTCGCCGTCGGTCGCCAGTCGGCGGCGGTGGGCGATTTCTCGATGGCGCTCGGCAACGTCGCCGATGCACACGGCACGAGCTCGATCGCGCTGGGCCACTCGGCGCTCGCCAGCGGCGATCGCTCGGTCGCGATCGGCGGCGCCAACCCGACGACCAGCGACGGCGTGTCGAGCGGCGCGGCCTATGACGCGGCGTCGCAGACGCGCGCGGCCGGCTCGCAATCCGTGGCGATCGGCGCGGGCGCGCAGACGAGCGACAACAACCAGGTGGCGATCGGCTCGGGCAGCGTCGGCGCGAACAACGGCGGCACGCCGGTGTTCGGCGGCACGGCCGCGCCGGTCGGCGGCGCGGTGTCGTTCGGTTCGCTCGGCAAGGAACGCCAGCTCAAGAACGTCGCGGCGGGCGCGGCGGATACGGATGCGGTCAACGTCCAGCAACTGAAGAACGTGAACGGCACGCTCAGCACGAGCATCGCCAACGTCGATGCGCGCGTGACGTCGGTCGGCAATTCGCTGTCGACCTCGATCTCGAACGTCGACCAGCGCGTGACGAACGTGGGCAGCAGCCTCAGCACGAGCATCGTGTCGGCGACGAAGAACGTCGTGAAGTACACCGACGATTCGCATGCGGCCATCGCGCTCGACGGCAGCAACGGCACGACGATCGGCGGCGTCGCGGCCGGCGTCGCGAATACCGACGCGGTGAACGTCGGGCAATTGAAGGGCACCGTCGCACCGCTGCAGACGTCGATTTCGACGGCGGCGTCGAACATCGCGAACCTGCAGACGAGCGTCACGGGCATCAACACGTCGCTGAGCACGGCGACGACGAACATCGGCAACCTGCAGGCGGCCGACGCGCGCAACGTGAAGTACGACGGCCAGAGCGGGTTCGATTCGGTGACGTTCGCCGGCACCAAGGGGACGACGCTGCACAACGTCGCGGCCGGTGCGGCCGATACCGATGCGGTGAACGTCGGGCAATTGAAGGGCACCGTCGCACCGCTGCAGACGTCGATTTCGACGGCGGCGTCGAACATCACGAACCTGCAGACGAGCGTCACGGGCATCAATACGTCGCTGAGCACGGCAACGACGAACATCGGCAACCTGCAGGCGGCCGACGCACGCAACGTGAAGTACGACGGCCAGAGCGGGTTCGATTCGGTGACGTTCGCCGGCCCGAACGGCACGACGCTGCACAACGTCGCGGCGGGTGTCGCGAACACCGACGCGGTGAACGTCGGTCAACTGAACGGCGGGCTGGCGTCGCTCAGCACGAGCGTGACGAACAACCTCAGCACGACGCTCGGCGACCTGAACACGTCGATCAGCAACCAGATCGGCAATGCGACGAAGAACGCGGTGCAATACGACGACGACGCGCACAGCGGCGTGACGCTGGGCGGCAAGGGTGCGCAGGCGCCGGTCGCGCTGCACAACGTCGCGGACGGCGTGGCCGCGGGCGACGCCGTGAACGTGGGTCAACTGGGCAAGGCGACCGACACGCTGAACCAGTCGATCACGAACGTGGGCAACAACGTGACGGCGCTCGGCAACCAGGTCACGACGATCGGCAACCAGGTGACGACGAACACGGGCAACATCGCGGCGCTGCAGCAGGATGCGCTGCAATGGAACGCGAACCTCGGCGCCTACGACGCGAGCCACGGCGGCAACGGCCCGCAGCGCATCGGCAATGTCGCGGCCGGCGTCGCGAATACCGATGCGGTGAACGTCGGTCAACTGAACGACAGCGTTGCGCCGCTGCAGACGTCGATTTCGACGGCGGCGTCGAACATCACGAACCTGCAGACGAGCGTCACGGGCATCAATACGTCGCTGAGCACGGCAACGACGAACATCGGCAACCTGCAGGCGGCCGACGCACGCAACGTGAAGTATGACGGCCAGAGCGGGTTCGATTCGGTGACGTTCGCCGGCCCGAACGGCACGACGCTGCACAACGTCGCGGCGGGTGTCGCGAACACCGATGCGGTGAACGTCGGTCAACTGAACGGCGGGCTGGCGTCGCTCAGCACGAGCGTGACGAACAACATCAGCACGACGATCGGCGACCTGAGCACGTCGATCAGCAACCAGATCGGCAGCGCGACGAAGAACGCGGTGCAATACGACGACGACGCGCACAGCGGCGTGACGCTGGGCGGCAAGGGCGCACAGGCGCCGGTCGCGCTGCACAACGTCGCGGACGGCGTGGCCGCGGGCGACGCCGTGAACGTGGGTCAACTGGGCAAGGCGACCGACACGCTGAACCAGTCGATCACGAACGTGGGCAACAACGTGACGGCACTCGGCAACCAGGTCACGACGATCGGCAACCAGGTGACGACGAACACGGGCAACATCACGTCGCTCCAGCAGAACGCGCTGCAATGGAACGCGAACCTCGGCACCTACGATGCGAGCCACGGCGGCAACGGCCCGCAGCGCATCGGCAATGTCGCGGACGGCGTGGCGGCGGGCGACGCCGTGAACGTGGGTCAACTGGGCAAGGCGACCGACACGCTGAACCAGTCGATCACGAACGTCGGCAACAACGTGACGGCGCTCGGCAACCAGGTCACCACGATCGGCAACCAGGTGACGACGAACACGGGCAACATCGCGGCGCTGCAGCAGGACGCGCTGCAGTGGAACGCGAACCTCGGCACCTACGATGCGAGCCACGGCGGCAACGGCCCGCAACGCATCGGCAACGTCGCGGCCGGCAAGAACGGTACGGATGCGGTCAACGTCGACCAGTTGAACGCGGCGGTCCAGGACGGCACGAGCCAGCTCGATGCGCTCGCGGTGAAGTACGACGACGCGAGCAAGCGGCAGGTTTCGCTCGGCGCGGGCAACGGCGGGACCGCGGTGCGCCTGACCAACATCGCGGAAGGCACCGTCGCGGCCGGCAGCACGGATGCGGTGAACGGTGCGCAGCTGCGCCGCGCGGCCGACGGCACCGCGGCCGCACTGGGCGGCGGCGCGACGGCGAATCCGGACGGCTCGATCGGCGCGCCGGACTACAAGGTCGGCGGCGGCTCGTACAACAACGTCGGCGACGCGCTCACGAACCTCGACGGCCGCGTCGGCAGCAACACGACGACGCTCGCAAACCACGAAACGCGCATCACCAACGCCGAAACCAACATCGCCGGCAATACGGTCGCGATCACCGGGCTGCAACAGAACGCGCTGCAGTTCGACCCGACGGTCGGCGCCTACAACGCGGCGCGCGACGGTGCGCCGACCAAGCTGACCAACGTGGCCGACGGCAATGTCGCCGCGGGCAGCACGGACGCGGTGAACGGCGGCCAGCTGTCGGGCGTGCAATCGTCGCTCGAACAGCAGATCACGCAGGTGTCCAACCAGGCGGGCGAGGCGGTGAAGAACGTCGTCAAGTACGACGTCGACACGAACGGCAACCGGCTGAATTCGGTCTCGCTGGTCGGCGGCGACGCGAATGCGGCCGTCGTGCTGAAGAACGTCGCGGCGGGCACCGACGATACCGATGCGGTGAACGTGAAGCAGTTGAAGGGCGTGCAGGCGAACCTCAACCAGCTCGGTGCGCTGGCGGTGCAGTACGACGACAGCTCGAAGAGCACGATCACGCTTGGCGGCGGCGCCGGCGGCACCCGCATCACCAACGTGCAGGCAGGCACGCTCAGCGCCACCAGCACGGACGCGGTGAACGGCTCGCAGCTCTACGCGACCAACCAGCAGGTGTCGAAGAACACGACCGACATCACGAACCTGCAGGGCAGCGTGACCAACATCGCGAACGGCAAGGCGGGCCTCGTGCAGCAGCAGGATCCGAACGGCGCGATCACCGTCGGGAGCACCACCGGCGGCACCAGCGTGAGTTTCACCGGCACGGCGGGCGACCGCGTGCTGACCGGTGTCGCGGCGGGCGTGAACGACAACGACGCGGTCAACATGGGCCAGTTCAACAGCGCGTTGAAGAACGCGGCGGCGAACGACCAGATCCGCACGGCGGCGACCGACGCGAACACGACGTGGATCGCGCGTGCCGATTCGGGCTCGATCGGGACGACGGCGTCGGCAACCGGCAAGAATTCGGTAGCGGTCGGCCCGGGCTCGGTGGCGGATCGCGACAATTCGTTCTCGGTCGGCGCGAAGGGCAGCGAGCGCCAGGTCACGAACGTCGCGGCCGGTTCGGCGCCGACCGACGCGGTGAACGTGCAGCAGCTGAACGACAACATCTCGGCGGCGTCCTCGCAGGCGAACGGCTACACCGACCAGCGCATCGGCCAGGTGTACAACTCGTTCAACGACCTGAAGAAGGACATGTACGGCGGCGTGGCATCGGCGATGGCGGTGGCCGGCCTGCCGCAACCGACGGGCGCGGGCCGCTCGATGGTCTCGGCGGCCACGTCGAACTATCACGGCCAGCAAGGTTTCGCCGCCGGGTATTCGTACGTGACGGAGAGCAACCGCTGGGTCGTCAAGGCGTCGGTGACGGGCAACACGCGTTCGGACTTCGGCGCGGTGGTGGGCGCCGGTTACCAGTTCTGACGTCGTTCGCGCCGGTCGGTCGACCGGCGAGCCGGGCAGCGCGTGCGTTGCCCGGCCTCGGCAGGAAATCCGCGGCCCGGGGTGCGTTTATCGACCCCGGGCCGCTGTCGTTCGATGCGTGATGAAGCGTGGCGTGGCGGTGCCGCCTGCCGTGCGTCCGTATCTTTTCTGCATCTCTCCCGGACGGCGCGTCTGCATGTCGCGGTGCGTTCGACGACCGCAGCGGGGCGTGTCGTACCGCGTTCAGCCGCCGGCGCGGGCCAGCCGGTCGATCACCGCGCGGGCCTGCGACGGCCGGGTGATTTCCGTCCAGTGCAGATGCGCGTATTTCGGGTCGTCGCGCAGGTTCGCGAACTTGACGCGGTTCCTGGCGAACGTGGTGAAGGACCACACCAGCACCGAGTCGCGCGAGAACGCCATCCGCAGCGATTCCCGGTTGCCGTGGGACAGCTCGGTGCGCATGAGCCCGCGGCGCAACGTGCGCCAGAGCACCCGCGAGAACACCGTCCGGCGCCCGAAGTTGAGCCAGATCACGTGCGTGGCGCGCGACCAGAGCACGTCGCGCACCGCGCTGTAGTTTCCGTCGACGACCCAGCGGTCGCCGGCCGTCGCGGCGAGCACGCCGCGCTCGAATTCCTCGGGCGGCACGGCCGTCCAGCCGGGGCCCCAGTAGAGCCGATCCAGCTCGACGTACGGGCAGCCGGCGGCAGCCGCCAGCGCGCTGGAGAAGGTCGACTTGCCCGCTCCGCTGGTTCCAACGACGACGAAGCGCATGGGTTTGACCGCGATCGAATTTGAAGGCCGCGTATTGTGCCCGATGCCGCGCGGCCGTGCGGCGTCTTCTGGCGGATTCGCGCAGTCCGCGGATCGGCCTTTCCCGCATTTCCCGGTCGTCACGCAGAGCTGGAGCGTCACTGCCGGGGCGCGCCCGGATCTTTCCTGTCCCGATCCGACGGTATGCGCGACGTTGCGACGTCGTTTCCGCACGCGTAACAGATGCGATGGCAACGATATCGGCAGGGTCTCGTGCAGACCTGTTTCGCGCTTTGTACAATCTGGCGCGAAGGTCGGGCAGCCTGCTGCCGCGGCGAACGATAACGAGATCGAATGAGAGAAGCGATGGCGACCAAACCGGGATCGGGGGCAAGCATGCACACGGGTGACGGCCGTGGCGGAATTCCGTCGTGCGGGGCTGAACGGGCAGGGGCCGTTCGCGCGTCCCGGGCACATGGAGGCGCCGCATGAGCGACAAATCCGCGCTTGCCGCCGGCGCGCCGCGCGAACCCGCCGCGTCGACTTTCTCCCTGATGGCGCTGGCGTGCCTGATCGTCTTCATGGCGCAAATGGCGACGACGGTGTACCTGCCGTCGCTGCCCGTCGTCATGCGCGAATTGAGGATGACGCAAGGCGGCGCCGAATTCTCCATTTCCGCCTACGTGATCGGCGCGGCGCTGCCGGTGCCGTTCTGGGGCGCGGCCGCGGAACGCTGGGGCAGGCGCGGCCCGTTGCTGATCTCGCTGCTGCTGTTCATTGCCAGCAGCCTGCTGCTCGCCGTCTGCACGTTCGCGCCGGCGCTGCTGGCGTTGCGCGGCCTGCAGGGCATCGCGGGCGGCGGCGCGGCGATCATCGCGCGCATCGTCGTCCGGGACAACTGGCGCGGCGACGAACTGGCGCGGCGCCTCTCCGTGCTGTCGATCGCCTTCATCACGGCGCTGGGCGGCGGCCAGTTCATCGGCGGGCTGATCGGCCGTTACAGCCACTGGCAGGCGGGCTTCGTGCTGATGGCCGTCACGGCCGCGCTGGCGATCGGCCTGTCGTACGCATTGCCGCTGAAGGCGGGAAACCGCACCGCCGCCACGTCGGGCATGGCCGGCACCTACTGGCTCCTGCTGCGGCGGCCGGGTTTTCTGTGGCCGGCCTGCGCGGGCGGCCTGGGGTTCGCGACGACCGTGACGCTGCAGGAAGTGAGCCCGTTCGTGTTCCAGTCGCACTTCGGGCTGGCCGTGACGAGCTTCGGCGGTATCGGCCTGCTGCTCGGTCTCGCCTATTTCAGCGGCGCGATGCTGGTGAACCGCCTCGTGAGGCGGCTCGGCGGCGTGCGGCTAATGCATGGCGGCGCGGCGTTGCTGGCGCTCGCGACCACGCTGATGCTGGCGTCGTGGCTGGGCGGCCTGCTCACCCATTTCGCCGGCCTGTGGAGTTTCATCGCGCTGTACTGCCTGGCGATCTTCGGCCAGGCCGTGCTGTTTCCCAACAGCATGGCAACGGCCGTCAGCGACGCGCATGAACATGGCGCGCATGCGATGGCCTTGTGCGGCTTCCTGCAGCAAGGACTCGCGGGCATCGCCGCGACGGCCGCCGTGCTGCAGCATCACGGCGGCACGTGGACGCTCGCCGTGTTCGTGCTGGGGGCGCTGACGTGGCTCGTGGTGCGGGTGAAGGTCATGGGCCGGTAGGCGGGACCGGAATCGCGCCTTGCGGGTTCGCGGCGGCGGCATCGGGACGCGCCGCCCCGCCATCACATCTGCTTGAAGAGACCCGCACAAGTGCGGCTGACGGGCAGGACGTCGTCGCTCCCGCGCAAATGGATGCGCTGGCGGCCGAGCAGATCGCGTTCGATGTGATCGATCGCCGCATAGGCGACGATCACGCCGCGATGGACCTGCGCGAACCGCTCGGCATCGAGCCGCTGCAGCATTTCCTTGAGGGGCGTGCGGATCACGTGCCGCTCGCTCGCGGTCACGACCTCCGTGTATTTGTCCGCCGCCTGGAAATACAGCACCTCGTCGACCGAGACGAGCCGGGTCGTGTCCCGCAGGCCCACGGTCAGCCAGCGAATCGGCGCGGCGTCGCGCTGCTCGCCCGCGCTGGCCAGCAGCGCGGTGTCGGCGGGCGCCGGGCCGCCGCGCTGCAGCTTGGCGATGCAGCGCAGCAGGCGATCGTCGGTCACCGGCTTCAGCAGATAGTCGATCGCCGACTGGTCGAACGCCTGGACCGCGTACTCGTCGTAGGACGTCACGAACACCACGTGCACGTGCGGCACGAGGCCCGCGATCTTCAGGCCGTCGAGGCCGGGCATCCGGATATCGAGAAACGCGAAATCCGGGCGTTTCGCATTCAGCTCGGCGAGGGCGTCGATGCCGTTGCGCGGCATCCCGACGATCTCGAGCTCGGGCCACAGCGTGGCGAGGCGCGCGGCGAGTTCCGCGGACAGGTTGGGTTCGTCGTCGGCGATCAGGGCGGTCGGCATGTCAGGGAATCGGGATCTGCAAGGTTGCGGTCACGCCCCGCATGGCGTCGGCATTCGCGCCGACCGACACGCGGCCGCGCTCGCCATAGAGGCTGATCATCCGCGCGCGAACGTTCGCGAGCCCCACGCCGCCGTGCAGCTTCGTGCCGGCGTTGCCGAGCCCCACTCCCGTGTCGCTCACGCTCAGCACGAGCAGGTCGCCGTCGCGCGTGCCGCGAATGCGCACGTCGCCGCCGTCGACCGACGGCTCGATGCCGTGCAGCAGCGCGTTCTCGACCAGCGGCTGCAGCAGGAGCGGCGGCAGCGGCAGGGCCCGCAGCGCGTCCGGCACGTCGATCGCGTAGCGCAGGCGCTCCTCGCCGAGCCGGAGCGTCGCGATCTTCAGCAGCGCCTCGACCAGCTCCAGTTCCTCCTCCAGCGTGGCGGTGGCCTTGCGCGTGCGGCCCAGGCTCGCGCGCAGATAGCGGTTCAGGCTGTCGAGCATCGTCGTCGCGCGGGTCGGATCGCGCTCGATCAGGCTCTGCACGTTCGCCAGCGTGTTGAACAGGAAATGCGGCTCGATCTGCGCCTGCAGCAGCGCGAGCCGCGCGGCCGTTTCGGCCTGGCGCGCCTCGGCGGCCTCGCGCCGCTGCGTTTCGAGCGACGCGCGCATGCGTGCGGCCTGCACGAACACCGAGACGAACGCGCAGGCCGCGCCGGCGACGACGAACGACGAGCCGTAGGCCAGCCAGACCTTGACGCCCGCCCGCCCGATCAGGTGCGGGACGTGCCCGATCGTGGACGCCGCGACCTCGAAACCGATGAACACGCTGGCCGGCGCGACGATCAGGATCTTCGGCACCAGCGCCAGCTTGCCGCGCACCAGCCGGTCGGCGGCGACGCTGAGCAGCGTCGCGCTGAAGCCGATGCCGTTCGCGACGACCAGGTACGGCAGCAACGCCTCGTTGCGGCGCGTGGCCCAGAAGATCAGCCCGACCACGGAGTTGAAGCAGAACAGCCCCAGCAGCGACCGGCCCCGATGCGCGGGGCCGAAGGAGGGCGCGGACGACAGGAAGGAGAGCGGCTTGCTTGGCATGGCAGCGAGCGGGGGCGGATTGCGCAGATGGTAGCGTAATTCGCGCCGGCAATGCCATCGTCGATCGGTCGCGCGGCCCGTGCGCCGCATCGCCGGGCGGTGGCGAGGCGGCGCGGACGCGCCGGGGCGCCGGCGGCCCGCATCGACGTTCGCCGGACGCAAGCGCCGTTCGTCGGCCGATTTCCACCGTTCGTCGCAACGGGCGGCGCGCGCCCCGTCCGGCCGCTATAGTCGCCGACATGGCCGCCGTACGCGGCACTTCCGAACAGGTACCCCATGCAACATCTCCCGACCTATGTCTACGTGTTGTTCTGCGCGCTCGTCTATATCGGCATCAAGCGCTGCTTCGCGCGCGAGGTACGGCCCGTGCGCCCGTTGCTGTTTCCCCTCGTGTTCGTCGGGCTCGGCCTGTCGAGCCTCGGGCGCCTGTTCCCGCACGCGGGAGCGGATGCCTTTGCCGCGGCGCTCGCGGCGCTCGTGATCGGCGCGACGGGCGGCTGGTTCCATGCGCGCCGCTGGCGCCTGCAGTTCCGCAACGGGCCGCAAGGCTTGCTCGTGCGCCTGCCGGGCGACGCGAGCCTGCTGGTTACGCTGCTGCTGACGTTCGTCGCCGAAACGTTCATTCACTACGCGATCGCCGCCGCGCGGCCGTGGGCCGCGACCGGCGCGTTCGCGATCCTGTCGTTCGCGGTCTGGGGCCTGCTGGTCGGCATGCCGCTCGGACGCGCGCTCAACGTGGTCATGCGCGGCATCCGTCACGCGAACGGCGCCGCCGAAGACGACGCCGGCTCCGCGTTCGAGTCGCGCTGAGCCCGGGCGCCGGGCGGCGAGGGCGGGCCTGGCGGGCCGCCCGCCGGGCGCGCCGGGCTTGCCCCGTTGTCGCATGCTCCCGCCGCCAACCCCTGCACAAGCCGCCAGCCCACCTTTCGCGCCCGCCGCATCGCGCCGGGCGCGTCATGCCGGACGCCCGCGTTCCACCCTCAGCCGTTCAAAAGAAGAACGTCGCGATCGCCTGCACGATCTCGCTCTGCGCCTGCGCGCCGTACACGCTGCGCGCCGCACCGTGGTTGCTCTGCCACTGCACCGCGAAATCGGTGCGCGGCCAGTGATAGCGCGCCTCGAGCCACGTGAAGTAGCTGTGATCGTCGAGGTTGTAGCGCGCCATCGCGGTCAGCGCGAGGTGCTGGACGAACACGTCGGGCATCGACGCGTAGACGAACAGCGAGCGCCGCGTCATCAGTTCCTGCGCGACGCTCGCCGTGTCGCGATAGCGCCAGTATCGCGACGGGTCGTTCTGCAGCGCCCGCCACGCGGCGGCGCTGGCGCTCGCACCGTCGTAGTCGTATTCGAGCGTCAGCGACAGCTTGTTCGCGAAGGTATGGGTGACGCCCGTCGCGAGCCTGGACGTCCACGACGAGGTCGCCTGCGAGAAGTCGGCGATCGCGCTGCCGCGTCCGATCGCGTATTCGACGAACCCGACCGTCGCGTCGTCGATCAGCGTGGTCGCGTTCACGCCCAGTTGCGGCGCGATGCCTTCGCCGCCGTACAGCAGCCACTGCGGCGAGAAGTTGCCGAACAGGCGCTGCGATCCGCTCAGCATGTAGCGGGTGCGCGCGTTCGTCGCGCCGAGGTCGGGATTGAAGGTCGCGTCGTTCGGGTGCGTGTCGAGCCGCGGCGACACCAGCGCGGTCACCGAGCCGCTGCTCCACAACAGTTGCGTGCGGGCCATCACGCTGCCGAGCCGGTTCTCGCGCAGGCTCTCGGGATCGATCGACACCACCGAGCGCAGTGCGCCGGCCTTGAAGAAATCCGTGGGATTGAAGCCCGACGCGACGCCTTCGCGCAGGTTCACGCGGCCGACGTCGACGAGCGCGTTCGGGCTCGCCTGCCAGCTCACGTAGGCCTGCTTCAGCGTGTCGACCGCGTTGTATTGCGACGTGCCCGCGCGCCATCCCGCGTCGAAGCGGTTCGACAGGATCGCCCGCCAGTTGCCCGACGTGCCGTCGTACGACAGCGTGTTCGAGACGCGCGCGTTGTCGTCGAGCGTCACGGGCCCGGTCTGGCTTGCCGCCGTGTAATTCGCGACGGCCGCCTCGAAGGTGCCGCGCCAGTTGCCCGGCGTCACGGGCGCGGCCGTCGCCGTATCGGCGAGCCGCAGCGCGTCGCCGTCGGCGTCGTCGGCCGCGACGGCCGTCTGCGCGGCCGCGAGGCCCGCCGCGCAGACCAGCGCCGCGACCCGGTGCCGCGCCATCGCCTAGTCGGCCTTGAAGCGCGACAGGTACGCGCGCTGCAGCCACGCGTCCGGAATGTCGCGCCACGCGTAGTCGGCGTAGCGCATCACCGTGACCCAGCCGGGATCGAGGCCGTCGATGATCACGGTCTCGGTCGGCCGCGCCGCGCCGAGCTGCTCCTGGTAGTGCCGGTAGTAGGCGATTTTCAGCACGCTGCCGCTCGCCGCGAAGAAGCGCGCCTTGACGGGCCGCTTCGTGTCGCTCGCGATCCACAGGTCGATCGCGTGATACGTGACGTCCGGTGCGCGCGCCGTCAGGTGCAGCCGGTAGCAGTGTCGCGTCTGATGCTCGCCGTCCGCAACGTCTTCCTCGCCCGCGAGCGATGCGTCGTAGTCGCTCGCCCAGTTGACGGTCACGACGTCGCCGTTGGCGGCCTGGCCGAGCAGGCGCTGCTGCGGCGAGATCCGCACGCTGGCCTGGCTGGACGGGTCGTAGAACCACAGATCGTTGCCGTTCTTCAGCATCAGCTTGTTCGCGTCGCGCGCGGGCGCGACGAACTGCACCAGCGTGCGGAACTGGCGGGTTGCCGGGTCGGCCTTCGAGTAGACCCTCAGCGTCTCGGCGTCGGTCTGCTGGCCGTTGCGGAATTCGAGCAGGGTCGTCGTCAGGCCGAACGGCTTGTCGGGGTTGCGCACGGCGTCGCTTTGTTCGAGCAGTTGTTGCGCCGCGGGGTCCGCGACGGCGGCGGTGGCGGCGGCGAGGGCCAGCAGCAGCGCGACGGCGCGTGCGATCCGGAGGGGCGAGGTCATGGCGGTCTCCCGGTCAGGCGAAGCGCAGCGCATCGACGATCGGCAGGCGCGCCGCCCGGCGCGCGGGCAGCCACGCCGAGACCGTCGCGACCGCCGTCACGCCGAGCGCATAACGCACGATCATCCCGAATTCGCCCCACACGCGCACCGACAGCGCGACCGGATCGGTCTGCCCGGGCGGCGTCCAGTGCAGGCCGGCGCGATTGATCGCGACGCCCGCCGCGAGTGCGAGGAGGGTGCCCGCGGCCGCGCCGCACAGGCCGAGCAGGCAGCCTTCGCAGACGAACAGGCGGCGAATGCCGGCGCCGCGCAGGCCGAGCGCGCGCAGCGTGCCGATCTCGTGCGTGCGCTCCATCACGGCCATGTTCATGGTGTTGCCGACCGTAAACAGCACGATCGTGGCGATCAGCACCGCGATGAAGCCGAAGATCGCGCCGAACATGCCGGTGACCTGGCCGTACTGCGGATTGAGCGTCGCGAAGCCGAGCACCTCGAGCGGCTCGCCGGCCAGCCGGGTGCGCAGCAGCGCCTGGATCCGCGCGCGCGCGGCCGGCAGGTCGGCCGTATGCCGGAGCTGCACGACGATGGACGTCACCTTCGCGTTCGGGCCGCTGCCGTACACGAGCTGCTGCGCCTGCGGCAGGTGCACCTGCACGAACATGTCGTCGATCTGCTTGACGCCCTGCTTCTGTGCCGCGATCACCGACAGTTCGGCGACGTTCGGCGCGCCGTACGCATTCGACGTCAGCAGTTCGAGACGCGCGAGGCCGGCGCGGCGCACGGGCTTCGCGGCGGCCTCGGCGCGGGAAAGCGACGCGATGTCGTCGGGCAGGTCGGACGCGTCGGATGCGCCGGCGGGGGCGGCGGGGGCGGCGGCCGGATCGCGGCAATCGGGCACCCGCAGCGCGTCGCACAGGCGCAGCACGCGCGCGACGCCCGTGCCGATCACGGCGGCGTCCGGCGCGCTGCCGGTCAGCGCGACGGGCGTCGGCCGGTCGGCGAAACCGTAGTCGTTCCACTGCCGCATCCGGTTCTGGTCGGCAACGACGATCCCGCTGCCCGAGACGGTGCGCGACACGCCCGCGCCGAAGTTGCCGGCGATCCCGTTGATCGTCAGCACCGGCGTCACGACCGTGACCATGCGCGCAAGCGCGGGGTCGCCGAGCACGGTATCGATGACCTTCCCGTAGTTGCCGATCCCGTACGAGACGGGGTCGCCGCTGCCGTACAGGAAATAGTCGCGGTGCTGGATCTGCAGATGGCCGCCCTGGCGCACGTAGCTGGTCTGGAGTCCGTAGTTGATGTCGCGCGCATAGCCGCCGAACAGCAGGATGGCGGTCAGGCCGACGATCATCGCGAGCAGCGTCGTGGCCGAGCGGCGGCGGTTGCGCAGCAGGTTGCGGAACGCGAGTACCCAGAGGCTCATTGGCAGGCCTCCTCGCGCGGTGCGATCGAGCGGACTTCCACCACGCGCCCGTCGCGGATCATCGCCACGTCGTCCGCGGCGGCGATCACCTGCGGATCGTGCGACGAAAAGACGAACGACGTCGCCCGCTCGCGCTGCATCGTGCGCATCAGCCCGATGATGGCGGCGCCGGTCGCGCTGTCGAGGTTGGCCGTCGGCTCGTCGGCCAGCACGAGCGCCGGCTCGGTGACGAGCGCGCGCGCGATCGCGACGCGCTGCTGCTGGCCGCCCGACAACTGGCCGGGCCGGCGATGCGCCTTGTCGCCCATGTCGACGGCGTCGAGCAGCGCGAGCACCTGTTCGCGGCGTCGCGCACGGGCGACGCCGAGCAGGGTCAGCGGATATTCGACGTTCTCGAACGCGCTGAACACGGGCAGCAGGTTGAACGACTGGAACACGAACCCGATGTGACGCGCGCGGAAATCCGCCAGCGCGTTTTCGCTCATCGTGTCGATCCGCTCGCCCGCGACCGCGATGACGCCGCGCGTCGGGCGATCGATGCCGCCGAGCAGGTTGAGCAGCGTCGTCTTGCCGCTGCCGGAAGGGCCCGACAGCACCGTGAAGCGGTTCGCGACGATATCGAGGGACGCGTCGTCGGCCGCCGGGATGGCGAGCGCGCCGCTTCCATATGTTTTCGTGACATGACTCAAGCTGGCCGCCAACACGGGCACCTCCCGGGGTATCTGTTCCATGCCGCCACCTTAGCGGGATCCGCCACCCGGCATGGCGCGGTGCGACGAATGGCGGGACGCGCGGACGAACGGTATTCCTCCGCGACGAACGGCGGCCGGCCGCGCCCGCCGGCGCGCACTGGCTCGGCGCGCGGCCGGGTGCCCCGCGCTGCATTCCATCGGCTCCATGCGCGGTTCGTCGCCCGCTTCTGCAATTGGTCGCATGATCGTTTCTTTCCGCGACGAATCGATACACTCGCAGCCGATCAGCAGTCGATCCGCACGACACCGGCCGATGTGAGAGCGGTCGCCGGATGCCGGGAAGCCAAGACACAGACATAACAAGGCATAACAATGAGACATACCAGGTTTGAGAGGGGGAGCGAGACGGCGCGGCCTGGCTTTCTTGCCCTTTGTCGAGTGATCCGCGATCCGTCCGATCCCGCACGCTTCGCGGGCGATGCCGATCCGCGGCGCTATCGCGACTGGTCGAGCGCACGGCCTGCGCTGCTCGTCATCGAAGCGCTGCATCAGTTCGCGGTCAAGGCGGCGCGTGCGATGCACGGCGAGCCGGCGCTGATGGTGCCCGCGCAACTGCGCGAACTGGCGCTCGGCCGCGTCGACGGCTACCCGCGGCTCGCGTTGGCGGGCACCGTCGCGAAACACGGCGACGGATACCGTGTCGAGGTATCGGCGCGCGACGCCGACGCCGGTGCCGGCACGTATCCGGCCGTCGCGTCGGGCACCGTGTTCGTCGCGCTGATGCCGGCTCGCCTGCCCGCGTCCGCCGTGCCGGGAGAACGGCCGTGATGCCCGCCACCGCGACGCCGGCGCCCACGATCGCCGGCGAACACTTCGGCGTGATCGACGTGGCGAGTGAGGCGCCGCTCTTCGACGAGCACTTCGAGCACTTTCCGGTGCTGCCCGGTTCGTTCAGCCTGAGCCTCGCGATCGCGATGCTGTTCGACGCGCTCGGTCTCGCGGCGGACCGGCCGCATCCGCCGCTCACGCTGCGCAAGGTCAGCTTCATCTGCCCGGTGCGGCCGGGCGAGCGCCTGAGTGCGCGCCTGCGGCGCCTGCAGCAGGACGGCGCGCGCACGACCGCGCACGTCGAGTTGCGCAACGCGAACGGCCAGAGCGTGATGGACGGCATCCTCAGCTGGGAGCACCGCGCATGAGCAAACTCGCCATTGTGACGGGCGGCACCCGCGGGATCGGGCGCGCGATCGTCGAAGCGCTGATCGCCGACGGCCATACCGTCTACTTCACCTATCGATCGAATCCCGAGCTGGCCGACGCGCTGGCGCACGCACACGACGGCGCGGCGCGCGGCTTTCGCGTCGACGGCGGCGACTGGGAAGCCGTGCAGGCGTTCGCCGATCGCGTGAACGCGGAGGCGGCCGTCGACGTGCTCGTGAACAACGCGGGCATCAACGACGACGCGATGCTGCTCGGCAGCCCGTTCGCCCGCTACTGGGAAGCATTGCGGATCAACCTCGGCGCGACGATGGCGTTTTGCCATGCGTTCGGAGAGGGGATGCAGGCGCGCCGGCACGGGGCGATCGTCAACGTGTCGTCGATCGCCGCGCGCAAGCCGAAGATCGGCAACGGCGCGTACGGCGCGTCGAAGGCAGCCATCGAGCGTTTCACGAAGACTCTCGCGCTCGAGATGGCGCGCTTCGGCGTGCGTGTCAACGCGGTCGCGCCGGGCTTCGTGCGCTCCGACCTGTTCGAGCGCTTTCTCGCGTCGCAGGACGCGGCGGCGTTCTACCGCCAGATTCCGATGCGCAAGATCCTCGAACCCGACCAGGTGGCGCGCGCGGTCGTCCTGCTCGCGAACGGCTCGCTCGAAACGACCGGAAGCGTGATCGATCTCGGCAATGGCGAAAACATCAGTGGCTGAACCCGTGACTCAAGGAGAGTGGATCATGAAGGAAGACATCAAGAACATCGTCGCGCAAATCCTCTATCTGAGCGGTCCGGAGCAGGTGGCCGACTCCGCGTCGCTGTTCCGCGAACTGAACATGAGCTCGATCGACTACGTCGACCTGTGCTACGAGCTCAAGGACAAGGTCGACAACCGCATCAGCCTCGAAAATCTGTGGCCGTTCAACCGGATGCTGCTCGACCCGCAATGCCACACGGGCACCGAATGGACCGACGACGGCTGGCGTCAGGTGTGCGACGTGATGAGCTGGAACGGCCACGAGAAGTGCAGCCTGCAGGATCTCTACGAGCACTTCTCGGTGAACTACATCGAGCGCCGCATCGCGCAGTTCGGCTGAGCCGCGCCGTTACGCCGCCTCGCAGGCACGCCGCGCGGCGCGACCGCGCGCGCCCGGTTTCAGACTCACGTGAAGGGGGACTTGCCATGTCGTACATCACCGGCCTCGGCATCGCGACGGCCGTCTTTCCCGACATCGCGTCGCTGCAGGGCGCCGACTTCGCGGCGCGCGCGCCGCTCGCGCCGGCCGCGCGGGCCGCCGACTATGCGCGCGTCAACCTGCCGTTTCCGCTCGTGCAGCGCATGGCGCGCGAGGATCGTTCGCTGCTGAACCCCGGTTCGCGCCTCGCGCTGCAGGTCGCGGCCGAGGCGTTCGACGCGGCGTCGGCCGGCCGGCCCTATACGGCCGGGGAGCGCGAACGGTTCGCGGTGTTTACCGGCGTCGAGGGCGAGGACGCGACGATGGCCGTGCTCGCGCCGTTGCACGAGCGGCGCGGCCTCGACAGTTGCGGATACTTCGGCGAGGTCAAGACGCACCTGAATCCGCTCGACATGCTGCGCCTCCTGACGACCAATGCGCTGTACCAGATCTCGAAGCTGTACGGGCTGCGCGGCGAAGGCTATCCGCTGCAGCGGATGTCGCTCACCAGCCTGTGCGCGCTCGAGGAGGCGCACCGGCAGATCGAGGGCGGCGCGATCGACCGGGCGGTCATCGCGGCCGTCGGCGACATGACGTCCGCCGACAATCTCGGCGCGTTCGAGAAGATGGGCCTGCTGCGCACGGCGACGCACCCGGTCGGCATCATTCCCGCATTCGGGGCCGCCGGCGCGATCGTCGAACGCGCGCCGCGCGACGGCGTCGCACCCTGCGCGCAGGTGCTCGACGTCCATTCGCTGTACAAGCCCGACACGTCCGTGTCGAGCGGCGACTGGTCGAGGCTGTTCGCCCGCTTCCCCGGCGAGGCCGCGCTGGGCGTGCCGCACGTCGTGCTGTACCAGAACGGCGAGCCGTCGCTGGGCAGGGCGGAGCGCCATGCCGTGCAGCAGGCCTGGCCGAACGCCGTCCTGCATGCGTACAAGCCGCATGTCGGCTATACCGGCCGGGCGAACAATTTGATCGATCTGGTGCTGGCCCTCGCGGATCCGGCGATTCCGGCCGGCGCGCCCGTGCTGGTGAACGGCATCGGCGTGTCGTCGGGCCTCGGCGCGATCCTGGTGCGCAAACTGGGCGGGGTGGGGCGATGAAGCCGCGATCGGACGCCATCGTCATCAGCGCCTTCGGCGCCGTCACGCCGCTCGGCGGCAGCTACGACGAACTGCATGCCGCGTTGCGCGAAGGCCGCTCGGGCATTCGCCCGATCGAGAAGTTCGATTGCTCGACCTATACGACCCGCCACGCCGGCGTGCCCGAGGAAGGCAACGAGCGGGTGCGTTGGCCCGCCGCGCGGCGGATTCCGGCCGAGCAGCTCTACGGCGACCTCGCCGCCGCGCGGCTGCTCGCGCAGGCGCCGTTCGTCGTGCGCGACTACGCGCCGGAGCGCATCGGCTGCCTGGTCGGCGTCGACGTGCCGGCCACCGACGTGCAGAGCGCGCTCGAACTGGTCGACCGGGTGAACGGCGACAAGTCGCGCGATGCGCTGATCCGCGTGCTCGTGTCGCACATGCGCATGAGCGAGTTCGTGAGCGGCGACGCGACTTCCGTGTTCGGCGCGATTCACCGGCACATTCCGTTCAGCGGCTGCGCGCTCGCGCACGTGGGCCTGTGCTCCGCGTCGCTGCAGGCGATCGGGATGGGCATGCTCGCGCTGCGCCAGGGGCGCGTCGACGCGGCCATCGTCGGCGGCGTGTCCGGCAAGGTCAATCCGCTCAACCTCGCGCGGCTCGAATCGCTCGACGTGATCTCGACCGACCTGAATCTCGATCCCCGCCATCGCTCGCGGCCGTTCGACGTGCGCCGCTCGGGCTTCGTGCTGGCGGAGGGCGCGGTGCTGTTCCTGATCGAGCGCGAATCGGCCGTGCGCGCTCGCGGCGAGACGCCGCTCGCGCGCGTCGCCGGCTACGGCGCGAGCCTGGCCGCCGAGCACATCGTCATCCCGCACCTGCAGTCGCTCGAGATGCGGCTGGCGATGCAGCGCGCACTCGACGATGCGGGATGCGCGCCGGCCGACATCGACTACGTCAATGCGCACGGCACCTCGACGATCCTCAACGACAGGCACGAGTCGGAGGCGATCCGCGCGATCTTCCCGATGCGGCCGGAGATGCCCGTTACCGCCAACAAGTCGCAGCACGGCCACCTGATCGCGACGGCGGGCGCGATGGAGGTGCTGAACACGGCGATCGGGCTGCGCGAGCGCTTCATTCCCCCGACCATCAACCTCGACGAGCAGGCCCGCGAGTGCCCCGTCAACGTGGTGCGCACCGCAACGCCGAGCGACGCGCGGCGCGTGCTCAAGAACTCGTTCGGCATGGGCGGGCTCGCGGCCTCGCTCGTGCTGGAAGGAGCGGACGCATGAAGTTCACGTCGCTGCTTGCCCGCGATGCGAACTGGCAGATCGTGCTGCATGGAGCGCGCCTCACGGCGCACGACCTGCGCGCGCGGCTGAGGGCCGCCCGGCGCGCGCTCGGCGCGCTGGAGCCGCAACTGCTCGGGCGCGGCTGCCTGATCGCGGTCGGGTTCTCGGGGTTCGACTATTTCCTGTTCACGCTGCTCGCGTCGACGCTCGGTTGCCGGATCGTCCTGTGCGACCCGAAGATGCTGCCCGCCGCGCTGCGCCAGTACCGGCTCGACGCGCTCGCGGTCGTCGCGACCCGCTCGATCGCATGCGACGCGCTGCCGGTCGTCGTGCTCGACCCCGCGGCGGCCGACGCCGAAGCGCCCGGACCCGACGCGGCCGCGTGGGCCGGCGCCGACGCGCCGCGCGCGCAGATCGTGTTCATGACGTCGGGCACGACGAGCGCGCCGAAACTGGTCGTCTACGACGAGGCGCAGCTCGTCGAGAACGCGCTGGCGGTGGGCCGCTATCTGGGCGTGCGGCCCGGCGACGGCGTGCTGTGCATGTTCCCCACGCACTACATGTACGGCTTCTCGACGATGATGAACGGCCTGCTGGCCGGCGCGACCGTCTGGCTCGAACGGGTGTCGCTGACCGCGCCGGAGGTGCTCGGCTACCTGGGCAGCGGCCGGATCAGCTTCGTGCCGCTGATCCGCAGCATTGCCGAGCGCGTGTGCGACCTGGTCGAGGCGACGCGCGGGATGCGGCTCGACGGGATCGTCGTGCTCAACGCGTCCGACCGCATCTACGCCGCGCAGGTGCGCCGCCTGCTCGCGCTCGGCGCGTGCGTGTGGAACAACTTCGGCCAGACCGAGTCCGGGCCGCGGATCTTCGCGCTGCCGCTCACGCCGGACGATCTGCCGCGTCTCGATTCGTATTGCTTCGAGGGGGTGCTCGCTCCGGGTCGCCCGATCGATCCGCGCATCGAGCTGTGGATCGTCGACGCGCAGGGCCGGCCATGCGCCCCCGGCGAGACCGGCCATCTGCATTACCGCACGCCGTATGCGATGCACGGCTACCTGCTGCCCGACGGCAGCCTGCAGCGCTTCTCGACGCTCGAATCGGGCGACCTGGTGTTTCGCCGCGACGACGGCATCGTGTTCTGGGTCGGCCGCAAGGACGAGACGGTCAAGTGCAACGGCCGGCTCATCAACGTCAGCCTGCTGCACCAGTACTTCGACGCGTTCGACGACATCGCGAAAAGCTATTTCCTCGCCGATCCGCAGACCGGCGCGCTGACCGTGTTCGTCGTGCCCTGCCAGGCGCCGGCTGGCGCCGACGTGGATTTCAAGGCGCGGATCCTGAGCCGCTACCGCGCCGCGTTCCCGCTGTATCCGCGCATCGCCGACGTGCAGTTCGTCGACGACCTGCCCGTCACGAGCACCGGCAAGATCTCATTGCGTCTCCTGCGCGCAAGCGCGTGACCGCCGCCCGAACCTGGAGCCCACGATGTCCGACCGCACGACCCGCTTCGATTCGATCGCCGTGAGCGAGGCGCTTTCGTACGATGCCCGCTATGCGCGCCTGCTGCCGGCCGGCGTGGCCAGCTACGCGGCGTTCCGCGCGCAGGTCGCGATCGAGACGGCCGACGACCTGAAGCGGCGCGTGCTGGATCGCCTGGACCACGACGGTCTTGCCGGCGCGACGTTCTACACCACATCGGGCACGAGCGGCGAGGTCAAGCTGCTGCTCAGCGCGCCGGCGCGCAAGCGGCCCGACGCGACGTACGGCCGGGCGCTCGCGAACGCGCTGGCGGGCCGGGCGATCGCGCCGACCGACCGGGTGGCGAACCTGTTTACGGCCGGCGGCTTCTCGACGCTGTACGACGGCGTGAACCGGCTGCTGGAAGCAATCGGCGCGAACGTGCTGCCGGTCGGGCGGCTGGACGCGTACGGCGCCGACCTGCCGGCGATGCTGAACCTGCTCGGCCGCGCCCGCCCCAACGTCCTGGTCGGCACGCCGACGAGCGTGCTGCAGTGCCTGCGGCTGCTCGACGCGCACGGCCTCGCGCTCGACGTGACGAAGATCCTCTACACCGGCGAGGCGTTTGCCGAGCGCAAGCGCGCGATCGTGCTGCGGCGCTGGCCCGATGCCGCGTTCCACGGGCTGTACGGCACCACCGAGACGGGGTTTCTCGGCTATCACACGCCGCGTTGCGCGCACGGGCACTACCACGTGCTCGACGACTGGTTCTTCCTCGAAGAGGAGGACGGGCAATTGCTCGTGACCAGCCGCGCCAACCCGGGCCTCGCGATGCTGCGCTACCGTGTCGGCGATCGCGTGCGCGTGGGGCCGTCGGTGCGCTGCACGTGCGGCGAGGGCGGGTCGGTCGTCGTGCTGCAAGGCCGCGCGGATCAGCGCTTCAAGTTCGCCGGCAATCTCGTCAGCGTCGAGCTGCTGGCCGGGCGACTCGCGGCGCGCGCCGGCCGGCCGCTCGACTGCCAGTTTCGCCTGCACGCCGACGCGCAGGGGCGCGATTGCCTGACGGTCGCCGTCGACCTGGGCGACGACGAACTCGAGCCGCTCGCGCCGCTGCTGGCCGGTGCGCTGTGCGAGATCGAGGACGTGCGCGAGTGCATCGACAAGGGCGAGGGCCGCATCGACGTGCTCGGCCGCGACGCGTTGCGCTTCTCGGTGCGCCAGAAGCTGCCGCGCCTGATTGACGAGAGGCATGCCGATGTCTGACGATCGCGCGACCGTCCTGCCCGCCGCGACCGCCGCGACCGCCGCGACCGCCGCGAGCACCGCGCCGGCATCGCGGGCCGAGCGCATGCGGCTGTTCGCGGCCGAGGTGCGAGCGACCTGGCTGATGCTTTATCCGATGGTGCTGTCGTCGATCTTCGGCTATTGCATGACGCTGTTCGATTACCGATGGATCCGCGACCTGCCGGCGGAGGACATGGCGCTGCTCGCGCTCGTCAACGGCAGCGTGGCCACCTTTCTGTTCCTGCTCGCGAAGAGTTTCGAGGAGTCGTTCGTCGCGGTGTTCGCGAAGGCGCCGCGCGAGGAGCAGGGGCGGCTGTTCGTGCAGAGCCTGGTGTTCGCGGCGGGCGTCGGCGTGCTGGTGGTGCTGGTGCTGATCGGCACGCGGGCGCCGCTGATGACCTTCATTTCCGGCGGCCATTTCCGCGACGCGCGCATGTTCGGCTATTACGCGCTCGTGGTCGGCAGTTTCCCGCTCACGCTGCTCAGCACCGCGCTGTCGGCGGCGATGCGCACGTATGGCGATACCAAGTCGCCCGCGCGCATCAGCATCGCATGCGGCGTGGTCAACAACCTCCTCGATCCGTTGCTCGTGTTCGGCCTGTTCGGCCAGCATCCGTCGCTGCAACTGTTCGGCCTCGCGCTGACCTCGTGGATCACCAAGAGCCTGTACCTCGGCTGGAGCATCCGCTGCATCCGCCCGCGGCTGCGCCGCGAACAGGTCGCGCTGCCGCGTCCCGGCCTGGAATGGCCGACGCAGCGACGGCTGCTGAACATCTTCCTGCCGTCGGCCGCGCTCGAATCGCTGACGTTCCTCGCGAACACGGCCGTCTATTCGATGATCGCCCGCTACGGCGTGCGCGCGATCGGCGGCTACGGCATCGGCTTCGAGCTGATGACGATCGGCTTCATCCTCATCAAGGGGCTGAGCATGGTGTTCATGATCCGGATCGGCCATCTCGTGCGCAGCCGGGCGCCGTCCCGCGCGGCGCTGCAGTCGGTGATGCTGCTGGGCGTGCTGTTCACGGCCGCGATCAGCGTCGCGTTCTTCCTGCTGCGCCCGCTCGCGCTGCGCTTTCTCGCGTCCGACGCCGGCGTGATCGAGGTGGCGACCGCGCTGCTCGACTATGTGCCGCTGTTCGTCTTCAGCTACCTGCTGACGAACCTCGTGACGGGCTGCTTCCAGATCCTCGAGCGCCCGGCGCGCGCGATGGCGCTCGGGCTGTTCTTTTCCTGGGCCGTCACGCCGGGCGCGATCTACCTCGGCGTCACGCATCATCTCGCGCTCGCGCAGCTGTTCGCGCTGCTGGCGGGCGTGAGCGTCGTGCGCCAGGCGGTGTACCTGACGATCTTCCTGCGGCTCATGCGCAGGCTCGGCGCGGCGCCCGGCGCCGCCCCGGCCGGCGCGCGACCCGCGGCCGGATGATGCCGCGACCGCTTTACCCCTCGACCTCACGACTGGAGACCCGCATGCGCACCAACACCCCCGCCGAAGTCAACGCCGATACCTACGATCACTACGTCGACACGTTTACGCTCGAATGGAACCGCAACCTCGTGCAGCGCGTCGAGCACGAACTCGCGCAGCGGCGCATCGCGTCGGGGCGGCTGCTCGACGTCGGCACCGGCACCGCGCGCACGCTGATCGAGCTGGCCCGTGTGCCGTCGCTCGCGCCGCTGGGTTTCGTCGGGGTCGACTACTACGACGACATGGTGCGGCGCGCCGAGCAGAACGTGCGCGCGGAAGGGCTCGGCGAGCGTATCGAGATCCGCGCGGGCGACGTGCACGCGCTGCCGTTCGACGACGGGACGTTCGTCGCGGTGATCGGCCGTTCGGTCGTGCATCACTGGGCCGATCCCGTCGGCGCATACCGGGAGATTTTCCGCACGCTCGCGCCCGGCGGCTTCGCGCTGATTCACGAGCCCTGCAGCGATCCCGATCCGGAAGCGCTCGCGTTCTTCAACGAGCGGCGCGCGGCCGCGGGCGTGCATCCCGTCCACCTCGACGGCAAGTTCACGGTCGCGGAGTCGGTCGAGCACTTGCGCGAGGCCGGCATCGGCGAGTACGCCACCGTGTCGAAAGGCTCGGGAATGCTCGCGATCGGCTTCGAGGTGCTGATCGCGAAGCCGGCGCGACAATAAACGGGGCGCGCCGATGCGAACCGACCACGACCTGCCGGTGCGGGATGCTACCCGCCCGCGCGCCGCGCCCGACGAAGGCGAGATCGACGCCGTATCGATCGCGCCCGACCGGCTCGCCGTGCGCGGCGTCGATCTGCTGCAACTGATCGATTCCGTCGATTTCACCGCCGCGATCCTGCACGTGCTCGCGGGCCGGATGCCGGACGCCGGCGACGTGCGCGCGCTCGATCGCGCGCTGGCGGCGACGCTGGCCGACGACGGTCCGCCCGACGACCGCCGGCTCGTCGCGCAACTGGCCGGCCGTCAGCGTCGGCCCGAGGCGTTTCTCGTCGCGGCGATCGCGGCCGGGCTCGCCGCCGGCCCGCAGGCGCGGCCGGTCGCGTTGCCCGATGCACTGCGCGGCATCGGGCAGGCTGACGACGTGGCGGCGGGCCTGGGCATCGTCGCCGCGTTGCCGCGCCTGCTGGCGGTGTGGCGCGCGGCGGCCGGCGAGGGCGCCGGCGGCGCGACGGCCGGGCCGCCGCCGGCAGACGCCGCGCGAGGTTTCAGCGCGGCGGTGCTGGACTGCCTCGTCGACCGTGCGCCGGGCGATGCGCACGCCCGCCTGTTCGACGTCCTGCTGGTTGCGCTGCACGGCGGCTTCGGTCTCGTCGCGCCGACCATCGCGTTGCCGCGCTTCTCGGCCAGCACCTATGCGAGCGTCGACCTGAACCTGATCGCGGGCCTGACGGGCAGCGGCCCCGCGCACGTGGGCGCCTGCAGCGACGCGACGCGCTTGTTCGCGAGCTTCGTCGGCCAGGCGCCCGCGGCGATCCGCGAGCGCATCGCGCAGCGCGTGCAAGCGGGCGACCGGATTCCCGGCTTCGGCCACCCGCTGCTCGAGCGCGATCCGCGGCCGGCCGCGCTCGAGCGCCATGCCGCGCGGCTGGGGGTCGACGGCGCGGCGTTCGATGCGTATCGGGCGGTGTGCGAGGCGATGCGGGACCTGCGCGGCCTGCCGCCGAACATCGACGCGGCCGCCGCGGCGATCCTGCTCGAACTGCGCGTGCCCGCCGTGCTGGCCACGCCGGTATTCCTGTTCGCGCGCACGCCGACCATGCTCGCGCACGCATTGCAGAAGAAGGCCCATCCGCCGTTCGGCCAGACCCGCCCGATGGCGCGCGAGCGCCTGGCCGCGCTGCCGAAAGCCTGGATCTGACGCCGGCCCGCCGGCACCCCTCAACCCGAGACCGGATCGACACCGACATGCCGACCACCCTGCCGCTCGCGCCGCGTTGCGCGGCCAACGATACCCAGCACCGCATCGACTTCGTGAAGACCCAGATCCACCGCTGGATCGACGAGCTGTTCGAGTCGCCGGACCGGCACGATCTGCGCGCGTGTTTCGCGAAGACGCTGCTGATCCGCAACTACCTGCTGTCCCCGTTGCTCGATGCACACGAGACGGAGCGCTTCCTGCGCGACGCGACGGTGCGCGAGTACATGAAGCGCTTCCAGGCCCTGTCGCTCGACAACGAGGTGCGCTTCGAGCGGCAGATGAGCGACGTGCTGCGCGCCGGGCCGTCGAGCGAGGGATTGTTGCTGATCATCAAGGAGTACTACGCGGAAATTTACCGGCTGCTCGCGCGAACCGAGATGTTCCTGTCGGACATGTCCGCGGATGCGACGGTGGCGATGGTCGGCTCGGGCGGGATGCCGCTGTCGCTGCTGTTCATGCAGTCGTTCAGCGGCGCGCGCATCGTCGGGCTGGATCTCAGCGAGGAATCGCTCAGGACCGGCGAGCGTTTCGTCGATCACCTGTGCGCGCTGCACCCGGCGCGCTATCGCCGCGATGCGATCGCGATGGTCCACGCGGACGGCGCGGCGTACGACTACGGCGCGTGCGACATCGTCATCCTGTCGATCCACATCGAGAACAAGGTGGAGATCGTCAGACGAATCGTCGAGACGGCGCCGCGCGATCGTCGCGTGATCGTGATCGAGCGGCAGGTGCAGGGGCTCGGGCAGTACTTCTATCCGAACTACGGCTTCGATGCGGCCGGGCTGCCGCTGGTGCGGCTGGCGTCGCTGTGCTCGTCGCTGCTGGTGAGCACGGCCTATGCGCTCGAACGGTAGGAGGGCGGGATGACGACGTGCGAGCTGCACTCCGGCGGGATCGGCCTGTTCCATGCGTGGGAGAGGCCGGTGCTCGCCCTGTACATGGAGGCGTTCACGACCGGCGCGTACGCCGGACACTATCTCGACGAGGCGGGCGAGCGCGGCTGGATCTACCGGCTGTTCGACGAGCACGCCGCGCGCTGCCATCTGTGGCTGGCCGGCGACACGCTCGCCGGGTTCCTGCTGTCGGCCGATTCGGGTTACGACCGCAAGCTGCCGGCGTCGTTGCGCGCGACGCTCGGCGACGGGCCCGTGACGTCGATCGCCGAACTGGCGGTTGCGCCGGGCTGGCGTTCGCGCGGGCTCGGCGAAGCGCTGGTGCGGCGCTGTGTCGACGAAGCGGCGCCAGGCTGCCGGGACGTGATCGTGCGCAGCAACGGCAATGCGCTCGCCGCGCACCGGCTCTATGTGCGGCTCGGGTTCGAGCCGTTCGGGTCGGTGAAGGTGCCGAACGACATGCTCAGCGACGGGCGGCGTGGCGTCGAGTGGGTGGACAAGCAGTATTTCCGGTATCGGCGGGCGGGCGATTGACGGGGGCGCCGCGCGAGCGGCGACGTGCGCCTTTCGCGCCATCGCGGGCCATGTTCGTCACGCGAGCGTGGCGGACGCGGCCCGCTGGCGTGCGGAACACGGCCCGGGCCGCTCCGGCGAGGCAGCGTCGCGCCAGGCCCGGCGCAACGCCGAAGCGTGCGCCCGCGCCGCTCGCCCCGTCACGACACACGCACCGCCGCCGGCGCGGCGGGCGCCACCGGGCGAAGCCGCACGTCCTCGACGATGCGCCCTTCGTCGAGGCGGATATAGCGATCGGCGGCGTTGAAATAGCGGTCGTCGTGGGAAATCACGATCAGCGTCTTGCCCTGGCGTTTCAGGTCCGGAAGGATCTCGGTATAGAAGATGCGCCGGAACGTCGGGTCCTGATCGGCCGCCCATTCGTCGAGGACCATCACCGGGCGGCGCTCCAGGTACGCATGGACGAGCGCGAGCCGCTTGCGCTGGCCGGTCGACAGGTCCGTGGTCGAGAACGCGCCGTCGCGGATCGCGACCTTGTGCGAGATCCCGAGCCGCTCCAGGTAGCGCCGCGCCTCGGCGGTGAGGTCGGCTTCGCCGGGCAGCAGCGTATCGAACAGGTAGTAGTCGGAGAACACGGCGGAAAACAGCTGGCGATAGGCGTCGAGCTGCGCGTCGCCCACCGGCTCGCCGTCGAGCCGCAATTGCCCGGCGTCGGGCCGGTAAAGGCCGAGCAGCAGCTTGATCAGGGTCGTCTTGCCGCAGCCGTTTTCGCCGACGATGAAGAGCGTTTCGCCGCGCTCGATCGTCAGGCTGAGCGGCCCGAGTTCGAAGCCGCCGCCGCCCTGGGCCGGCATGTCGCGTTCGTCCTGCGGCTGCGCGAAACGGTAGCGGACCGCGTCGAGGGACAGCGTGCCGAAGGCGTCGGCGCGCGCTGCCGCGTCGGCCGCCGGCGCGCTGTCGACGAGCGACGGCTCGCGGGTCGAGAACCGGGCGGACAGTTCCGTGATGCGCTGGAGCGCGACCTGCGCGCGGCCGATCGACGGCAACGCGGAGACGATCTCCTGGATCGGTCCTTTCATGTACAGCAGCACCAGCACGAACCCCGTGACGACCGCGCGGTCGGCGCCGGGCGTCCAGCGCTGCAGCGCGAGCATCAGGCCGACGACGACGAAAAACAGCAGCGAGCCGAACGCATTCGCGCTCACGAACACGTTGGCGGCGCGCACCCGCAGGCGGCTGATCGCGTCGATGGTGCCGGACAGCTCGTGTTCGTAGACGAAACGGCGGCGCGGGAGGTTCAGGCGCAGTTCCTTCGCACCGTCGGTGATCGAGCGGTAGTGCTTCTGCAGGCGGTCTTCGGCCTCGCGCGCGGCGCCGAAGCGGCGGATGCCGACGCGCCGGGCCAGCGCCTGCACGACCGAGCCGAGCGCGAGCGCGACCAGCGCGACGCCCAGCAGCGCGGGCGACAGGACGCACAGGTAGCCGAGGCAGCCGACGATCGTCGCGGTCGCGATCGCCAGGCTGGAGAACAGGAACGCGAACGCGCTGATCGTATCGATGTCCTGGTTCAGCGCGGTGACGAGCCGGTGCGTGCGGGAGGCCTCGATCTGGCGCAGCGGCGCGGCGATGATCTTGCCGCACAGATCGCGCCGCAGCGCGGCGATCACGCGCTGGCCGACGAGGTTGTTGCCGATGTCGGACACGATCTCGCCGACCAGCGCCAGCGCGCACAGGCCGGTGAAGCCCCACAGCAGCCCGGGCAGCGCCGCGCCGCCCTCGTGCAGCGAGCGGTTGGTGAGCGCGAGCAGCGCCGCGGTCGCGATGCCGCTCGCCGCGCCCATCGTGGTGGCGAGCACGCTGATCGGCCAGAGCCGTTTGAGCAGTCTGAAAAGTTGCACAAGCATCGAAGGTTCCTCGTTTCCGCCGGCTTCCGCGTTCAGCGGCGCCGGCCCAGCAGCCATATCAGGTAAGGGGTGCCGATCAGCGTCGCGACGAGGCCGGCCGGCAGCTCGCGCGGCATCAGCAGCACGCGGCCGAGCCAGTCGGCCGTGACGACGGTCAGCATGCCGATCAGCGCGGCCATCAGCATCTGCTGGCGCGGGCGGCGCGCGCCCAGCAGGCGCGCGAAATGCGGCGCGGTCAGGCCGACGAACGACAGCGGCCCGACGATCAGCGTGGCGGCCGCGGTCAGCAGCGCGATCAGCATCAGCAGCGCGAGGCGGGCGCCGCGCGGGGCGACGCCGAGCGCCCGCGCGGACGCGTCGCCGAGCGGCAGGATCTGCAGCCAGCGATCGCCGAGCGGCGCGAGCGCGCACAGCACGAGCGCGAATGCCGCGGCATGCAGCGCGTCGCCGGGCGTGACCGTGTAGGTCGAGCCGGCCAGCCATTGCAGCAGCGCGACCGCGCGCTCGCCGCCGCCCGCGATCGCGACGGCGACGACCGCCTGGAACAGCGCGCCGACGGCGATGCCGGCGAGCAGCACGCGGTCCGGCGCGAATCGCGAGCGCCGCGAGAACCACAGGATCGACACCAGCGCCGTCAATGCGCCGGCCGACGTCGCGGCGAGACGCGCGGCATGCCCGGTGTCGCAGCCGGCGAGCACCAGCACGACGAGGCCGAGCGCCGCGCCGCTGCTGACGCCGAGCACGTCGGGGCTCGCGAGCGGGTTGCCGGTCAGGCGCTGCATCAGCGTGCCCGCGACCGCGAGCATCGCGCCGGCGGCGGCGGCCACGCCGGCGCGCGGGACGCGCCAGACGGCGATGCGGGACAGTTCGTCCAGCGTGCTGAAGTGCCAGCCTTGCACGCCGCGGCCGAAGTCCAGCGCGAGCGCGCCCGCCGCGATCGTCAGCAGCACGAGCGCGAGCGCGCGCCGGCGCAGCACCCGTGCGCCGACGACGCCGGCACGGCCCGCGTTCTCCGGGCGGGCAGACAGATGCGTCGCGCGATGCACACGGGCGAGCAGCAGCAGCATCAGCGGCGCGCCGAACAGCGCGGTCGCGGCGCCGGTCGGCAACAGGTCGCCCATCGCGCCCGACAGGCGCTGCACGGCCTGGTCCGCGAGCCAGAGCAGCAGCGCGCCGTACAGCGGCGCGCTCAGCAGGCGCTGCGGCAGGCGCCGCGCGCCGGACAGGCGGGCGAGCGCGGGCGCCGCGAGACCGACGAAGCCGATCACGCCGACAGCCCCCACGACGGCCGCGCTCAACGCCACCGCCAGCGCGAGCGCGGCGAGCCGCATGTGCTGCAGCGGCAGGCCGAGGCTGCGGGCGTTGGCGTCGTCGAGGCCGAACAGCGTCATCGGCTTGAGCATCAGGAGCGCGCACAGGCCGCCGATCGCGAGGCGCGACGCGAGCAGCGTCACGCTGCTCCAGTCCTGCTGGACGAGCGAACCGCCGCCCCAGATGAACAGGCCGCGCAGGTACGGCGCATGGAACAGCTGCAACGCGACGACGATCGAGCCGCAGTACAGCGTGACGACGAGCCCCGCGACCGCGACGCCGGCCGGCGCGAAGCCGCTGCGCCACGACAGGCCGAACACGATCAGCGCGGCCAGCAGCGCGCCGCCGAACGCGACCCATTGCGCGCTCGCGAGCAGCACGGGGGCCCAGAGCGTCGCCGCGGTCAGCGCGAGCTGGGCGCCGGCGGACACGCCGAGCGTCATCGGCTCGGCCAGCGGATTGCGCAGCACCTGCTGGAACACCGTGCCGGCCAGCCCCAGCACGGCGCCGCACAGCCAGCTCACGAGCAGGCGCGGCAACCAGCTGTCGTGCACGACGATCTGCGGCAGCGCATGCGCGTCCGGCGACCACAGCGCGCGCCACCAGAGCGCGGGCGGCAGCAGCGCCGACAGGCTTGCGAGGCTGAGCGAGACGGCGAGCGCCAGCGCGATCGCGGTGCCCAGCACCGGCAGCCACGCGCGGGACGGCAGGCGCGGCGCGCGCACACTGACGACGTTCATGCGCGGCTCCCTGCGCCGGAGGCGCCCGGGCGCGTGAGCGACGCGGTCAGCACGCGGGAGAAGCGGGCCGCCGACGGCAGCATGCCGAAGCCCCAGAACGGCGGCAGCGACGCGACGCGCCCGGCGCTTACCGCCGGCAGCGCGTGCCACAGGCGATTGGCCGCCAGCGTGCGCGCGACGCCGGGGGGCAGCGGATCGAACCACAGCACGTCGGCGTCGGGCGTGGCGGCCAGCCGCTCGATGCCGGCCACGCCGATCCCCCAGTAGTCGGTCGGGCCGCGCCACGCGTTGGCGACGCCGAGCGCGTCCAGCACGTCCTGGAACAGGCTGCGCGCGCCGTAGATGCCGATGTGGCGGCTGTCGAAGAAGCGGATCAGGTAGAGCGGCCGCGGCGCCCCGCGCGTCGGTTGCAGCGTGCGCCGGTGCGCGGCGAGGCGCGCGCGGTCTGCCGCGATCGCGCCTGCGACCTCATCGATCAGCGCCTGGCCCGCGCTCGCGCGGCCGCACAGCGCGGCGAGCTGCCGCGTGATGTCTTCCGAGTGGCGATAGGGCGCGCCGGCATCCGTATACACCGCGAACGCACGGACCGGCGCGACGCGTTCGAGTATCGCGCGCTGCGATTCCTGGCTCGAATTGATCAGGATCAGGTCGGGGGCGAGCTGCTGAAGCAGTTCGAGGTCGGGCGCGAGACGCAGGCCGACGTCGGGCACCCGCGCCGGCACGCGCGGCGCGACCACGCTGTCGTTGTACGCGTCGATCTCGGCGACGCCTGCCGGCGTGACGCCGAGCGCGAGCAGCGTTTCCGCGAGGCCCCAGTCGAGCACGACGATCCGGGGTTCGCGCGCGGGCAGCGCGGCGCGCGCCGCCGGCAACGTCGCGGCGAGCAGCGGCGCGAGCAGCGCGGTGCTCAGGAAAGGGCGGCGCCGCATGTCAGCGCGCCACGCCGAGACGGCTGCCGCTATGCGGATGCATGACGATGTCCATGGGAATACCGTAAATCGATTCGAGTACGTCGCCGCGCATCAGCTCGGCCGGCGTGCCGCTGACGAGCAGCCGGCCGCCGTGCAGCGCGACGAGTTCGTCGCAGAAGCGGGCGGCGAGGTTGATGTCGTGCAGCACGATGACGACGGTCAGGCGCTGGGCGTCGGTCAGCTCGCGCAGCAGCCGCAGCACCTCGATCTGGTGCGCGATGTCGAGCGCCGACGTGGGCTCGTCGAGCAGCAGGCAGGATGCGCCCTGCGCGACCAGCATCGCGAGCCACACGCGCTGCCGTTCGCCACCCGACAGGTGGTCGACGAGCGCGTCGCCGAAGCGCAGCGTGTCGGTCACGCGCAGCGCCTCGTCGATCCGCGCATGGTCGTCGGCGCGCAGGCGGCCGAACGGGCCGCGCCACGGGTAGCGGCCGAGCGCCACCAGTTCGCGTGCGGTCATGCCGGTTTCCAGCGGCGGATGCTGCGGCAGGTACGCGACCTGCCGCGCGAAATCGCGCGCCGGCCATGCGTCGAGCCCGGTGCCGTGCAGCCGCACCGAGCCGCCCGACGGCCGCTGCTGGCGGGCGAGCAGCTTGAGCAGCGTGCTCTTGCCCGAGCCGTTGTGGCCGATCAGCGCGATCATGCGTCCGGCGCCGAGCGTCAGGTCGAGCGGTTGCAGCAGGACGCGGCCGTCGGCCCGGAACGATACGCCGTCGAGCCGGTACAGCGGGGGCGCGGCGGCGGCGCCCGCAGGCGCCGCGCGCGGGTCCGGCGTTCGTTCGGGCGACGATGCGCGCATGTCGGTCAGCACGTTCGATTCTCCCTGCTCACCAGCGATAGCGGGCCGTGGCGAGGACTTCCACGCCGTCGCCGTACTGGCAGATGGTGCCCGTGCGGCACGACGCCACGTAGGTGCGGTTGAACAGGTTCTTGCCGTTCAGCGAGAACAGCCAGTGCGTGCCGGTGTCGTAGTGAACCGTCGCGTCGACCAGCGTGCGCGCCCCGACGTGGACCGTGTTCGTCTGGTCGTAGCTGCCGCCGATGTAGCGCAGCCCGCTGCCGAAGCCGAGGCCGCGGAACGTGCCGCCATGCAGCGTGTAGTCGAACCAGGCGGCGGCCACGTGGCGCGGAATGCCCCACGTCTGCAGCCCCTGCAGCGACACGGCCGCGCCGGCCAGCGTCGTGCCGGTCAGGTTCGATTCCGTGGTGACGCTGCTGAGGTACGTGTACGACGCGGCGATGTCGAGGTTGTCGCTCAGGCTCGCATGGCCTTCGAGTTCGAGCCCGCGCGCGCGGACCTCGCCGATCTGCAGGCTGTAGCCGGGGTGATCGGTATCGCTGCTGGCGACGTTGCGCTCGCGCAGGTCGAACAGCGCCGCCGTCACGAAGCTGTTGTAGTTCTGCGGCTGGAACTTCACGCCGATTTCGTACTGCTGCGCGGTTCGCGGTCGCAGCGGGCCGCCGGCGTAGGTCAGGCCGATCTGCGGATCGAACGATTTCGCGTAGCTCGCATACGGGGCGAGGCCGTTGTCGAACAGGTAGACGACGCCGGTCCGCCAGGTGAAGGCGCGCGACGACTGCGCGATGTCGTAGCCCTGCAGCGGGTTGTTGTCTTCCGACGAGGTCCAGTCCTCGCGCATGCCGACCAGGAAGCGCCACTTGCCGTACGCGATCTGGTCCTGCGCATACGCGCCGAACTGCTTCATGCGCACCATGTCGTCGGACGTGGTCTTGGGCGCGGTGATCGGCAGGTACACCGGGTTGAACAGGTTCAGCGACGGCTCGACGAAGTTCGAGCCCACCGTCTCGTTGTACAGCACGCGCTGGAAGTCGAAGCCGAACAGCAGGGTGTGGGCCAGCGGCCCCGTCGAGAACCGGGCCTGGGCCTGGTTGTCGACGTCGAAGAACTTGCCGGTTTCCTCGTTCCTGAATGCGTAACGGTTGATGGTCGTGGTCGAGCCGGCAACGTAGCCGTTCGGGAACGGGAACACGTTCGCGAGATCGTCGCTCACCACCGTGTAGCGCAGGTTCTGGCGGAACGTCCAGGTGGGATCGAAGCGGTGTTCGAACGTATAGCCGACCGAATACTGGGTGCGCGTATGGTGATCGAAATCGGGATCGCCGACGTTCGTGTGGCTCGAGATCCTGCCGTTCGGGTTGAACAGCGCGCTGCCGATCGCCGGCACGTAGTTGAAGTAGCCGACGCTCGGGTCGTGCTGGTATTTCGCGAGCACGGTCAGCGTGGTGTCCGAGTCCGGTTTCCACGTGAGCGCCGGCGCGATGTAGATGCGCTGCTGCTTCACGCCGTTGACCTGCGTGTCCGCGTCGAGCCCCGTGCCGGTCAGGCGGTAGGACAGCTTGCCGTCGGCCGTCAGCGCGCCGCCGAGATCGAAGCCGAGTTCGGCGCGATTGTGGCTGCCCGTCGAGAAGAACACCTCGTGGACCGGCGTCGTGGTCGGCCGCTTGCTGACCAGGTTCGCGAGGCCGCCGGGGTTGGCCTGCCCGTACAGCACCGACGACGGGCCATGCAGCACGTCGATGCGCTCGAGCCCGTACGGATCGAAGTTCGGGATCGCGTAGCCGTACCCGGCGTCGCTCGGCATGCGCGTGCCGTCGAGAAACTGTTCGAGCACGAAGCCGCGGCTGTACAGGTATGGCGAGCCGCCCGACGAATCGCCGTAGATTTCCGGCAGCACGCTGGCCGTGTAGCGCAGCGCCTCGGCGACGCTGCGCGCCCCCTGGGCGGTCATCTGGTCGCTCGTGACGACCGACACGGACTGCGGCGTCTCGATCAGCGGGGTGTCCGTCTTGGTCGCCGTCACCGCCGTGACGGGCACGTAGCCGGCGGCGTCGCCGGTCTGCGACGCGGCCCGCTGGCCCGTCACGCGCACGGCGGGCAGCGTTCCGTCGTTCCCGGGCGCCTCGTTCGGCGGCGTTTGCGCATGCGCGGCCGAGAGGCCGCCCAGCAGACAGATCAATAAAGCGTTGTTCAACGCGACGGCTCGATACACCCCGGTGCTCATGTTGCTTCCTTCAATCGTTGGTAAATGATGGCGCGAATGATTCGCACTAACTTTCAAGGTGTTGCACTGCCAGGGCTCTGACGGCCATCGGCAGGGTGGAAACGCGGGTGGGGGTATGACTGCTGAGCGCGGAACGCGCGGTCCTGAACCGGACCAGCCGCCACTATAATCCGGGGTCTTGTCGTCAGTCAGGACAACTTCGGCACAAGAATGGACATTTTTGTCCGGTTTGATGGATTATCTCGAAAAGAGTAGCTGATTGAGCCATGAGCAAGCCCGTGTTACAGACCTTCGGCGACGGTTTCGCCACGCGGAAGGTGATCGCGCAGGCGATCGACTACGTCGACGGCACCCATGAAATCGCGCACGTGCATCACCGCGCGCAGCTCGTGTATGCGACCAGCGGCATCGTGCGGGTCGTCACGCCGCTCGGCCTGTGGATGCTGACGCCTGGCAATGCGTTGCTGATCGGTTCGCAAGTCGAGCATGCGTTGCATATGGTCGGACAGGTCGCGATGCGCACGCTCTACATCGATCCGGACGTGCTCGCGCCGCAAGAGCAGGAGTGCCGGGCGATTCCCGTCGGCGATCTGCTGCGCGCGCTGATCCTCGGCCTGTTCGACGCCCGCGCCGACGACGCCGAGGAGAACCGCGCGGAGCTGATCGTGCCGCTGATCCTGCGGTTGCTGCAGGACGCGAAGCACGAGCCGTCGGCGGCGCGCCTGCCGCTGCCGGCTCACGCGCGGCTGCGCCAGATCTGCGACAACCTGATCGCCGAGCCCGCCAGCGCCGATACGCTGGAGCGCTGGGCCGAGCGGATCGGCGCCAGCTCGCGCACGGTCGCGCGGCTGTTCCGCCAGGAGACGTCGATGAGCTTCGGCAAATGGCGCGAGCAACTACGGCTCGCGGAAGCGATGTCGCGGCTCTCGATCGGCGTGCCGGTCGCGCAGGTCGCCGAGGAACTCGGTTACGCGGACGTGCGCACCTTCACCGTGATGTTCAAGCGCGCGTTCGGCAGCACGCCGCAGCAGTTCCGGCAGCAGTTCGGCGGGCCGGCCGCGGCATGACGCAACGCGCGCCCAGCGGTTGCCGGCAGTCGAGCGCATCGACCCGCAACGAGAGCGCGGACGGCGCGGGGCGCCGATTCGCGACCACGCGTCATTCGCGCAGGGTGCGCCACCGCGCGGCTGTCGTTGCCGTCGCCGTCGCGCTTCGTCTGGCGAGAGATCTCGCGAGCGGCGCATGGGCCGGATGCGATACCCGATGAAAACCGTCCCGATCGTCGAACCCGGAGAATCGATGGACCGCCATGCATTTCTGGAACAACGTCCGGTAGCGGATTTCGTGTCCTGGCTCGTCGAGCATCTGCCGACGCTGCCCGTACACCTGCGATTTGCCCGCAGCAAGTTCGTGCCGGGCGGGCTCGACGTACGCGTGGACGGTATCGAGGACGTTCTCGCGCATTACTGCTGGCGCAACGAATGGCTCGATCCCGGCACGGGGCGACGGGTCGCGTCGCAGGACTGGGCAACGACGCGGTCGTCCCTCCACCGGTTGAGCGTCCTGCTGCGCACGAGCGTTGCCGATGGCGACGACGCGCGGGCCGGCGCGGCGGCGCGCGAGGTGTTGCGCTGGGGCGGTGTCCACAGCGCGATTCCGTTCATCCGGTCGAAGGTTCGGCGACGCGCGTTCTGCACGTACCTGCAGTCGCTTGCGCCGCTGTTCGCGCTGGCGGGTTCGCAGAAGACGGACGACCTGCACGCCCGCAACGTCGAGCGCTTCGACGCCGGGATGACCAAGGTGCATGCGCTATTCGACGTGACGGGATCGCCGATCTACGACAGCCGGGTCGGCGCGGCACTGGCCATGCTGTACGAGTTGTTCCGGCGGGATGCCGAGAGCACCGGCATCCGGCACGAGCTTCTCGGGTTCCCGTCGGGACAAGCGCGCGGCGCGCAGATCCGCGATCCGGGCGCGCTCGGTTTTGCGCGGGCGCCGCAGTTTTATACGAACCAGGTGCCGCGGGCATGCTGGGCGCGCTGGCAGGTGCGCACCGGCTGGATCCTCCGTGAGGTGCTCGGGCGCACGGCGTGGTTTGACGACGAGCCGCAGGTTGACGGCGTGAGCCCGATGGCGGCGCGGTGTCATGCGCTCGAGGCTGCGCTCTTCATGATCGGGTACGACCTCCGGAGCCTGGCCCATGCCAGCGGAAGCGGCGTTGGCACCGCCGCCGCCGCCGTTTCCGACGACATGCCGATGGTGCGCGACGAAGGGGGGAACTGGGTGCCGACCGGGCATCCGTTCGGCCGTGTGTTGCACGCCTATCGCGTCTATCGCGAAACCGAGCCGGCGCATCCCGATCCGGCCGATTTCGAGCAGTGGCTGAACGAGCCGGCACAGGCCGGACTGGACGATGCCTTCAGGCGGAATTTCCAGGCTTACTGTTTTCCGCTCGGCGAGCGCGAACTCGATCTGCATGAGCGCTCGCTCGAGGAGATTCGGGCAATCGCGGCCGAGGCGGAGGGCGAGGGCGACCTGACGACGGCGAACCATGGGGAGCCTGAATTCGTCGCCGGCGACGAGCGCGAACAGGTGTGTTTCGTTTGCGCGGGACTGACCGGATATTGCGAACTGGTCGAAACGACGCCCGACGCACGCAAGCAACGCCTGATCCGCAATGGTTTCGCGGGCACGAACCATTCGGCGGGCACGCTGATGTCGGTCGGGCGGGGCGTCGGCCGGCATTTCGGGTTGCTGGACGACCGGAACCGGCCGACGGCGCGGTTCTTCGGTTTCTTCGGCGCGGGTTTCGACGATTTTCGCGATCGGCTGGGCGTCGATCGCGACGGCCGCGACCTGGGTCCGACCTGATCGGTTGCGCCGCATCGAGACGGCGCATGCCGCGACGCGAGGCGGACGGCTTGCTGCGTTTCCTCGTGACCGGCTTCAACCACGCACGCAAGAGCGCCCGTCGCGACAAACCCGGATTCCGGGGCGCTGCGCGCACGTCCTGAATCACGGTCTGGCTGGCTTCGCGATAGACTCCCGGATACGCCTTCTCTCGCCGAGCCGGCCACCACGACGCGCAAGGCAGCAAGCGTGCGTACGCAAACCACCGGGCCGCGATACTTGCCGGCCCCCCGGGCAGGACGGCAATGCCTGTTCCGACGCTTGCGCTACGCGGTGGCCGCTGCCCGGCCGAAGGTACGTGACGCCTGCCGGGAGAGACGGGCAGGGTGGCCCCACCGGCCAGCGCCGGCCAACGGATTTCCATATGCAATTCGTCAAGTACCACGCTCTCGGCAACGACTATCTGGTCTATGCCGACGACGCGAAGTTCGCGCTGAATACCGAGCAAATCCGTCGCGTCTGCGACCGGCACCATGGATTGGGTTCCGACGGCATCCTGGTACTGGAAGCGCGCGCGTCGACGCAATTCAAGCTGCGGATCGTCAATCCGGACGGTTCCGATGCGGAGAAGAGCGGCAATGGGCTGCGAATTTTCTCGCGCTACCTGCGCGACCGATCGTGGGTTCAGGACGAATGGTTCGATATCCTGACTCCGGGCGGCCTGGTGGGGGCCCGCGTCGCGCAGGACAGGCGATCCGTCGAGGTCCGCATGGGCAGAGCCGATTTCGCGGCGCAAGCCGTTCCGGTCAGCGTGCCCGCCGCCGAAGCGATTGATTGGCCGCTGGCGTTGAATGGCATGAACCTGCGCATCAACGCCGTGTCGATGGGAAATCCGCACTGCGTCGTGTTCCTGGATGACGTCAGCAGCGAGCAAGCCCGGCTGCTCGGCCCTCAGATCGAGCGGCATGCGCTGTTTCCCCGGCGCACCAATGTGCAGTTCGTGAAAGTGCTGGATCGACATAATCTGCGGATCGAAATCTGGGAACGCGGCGCGGGGTACACGCTGTCGTCCGGCACCAGCAGTTGCGCGGCCGCCGCGGTATCCCGCCTGCACGGCTTCTGCGAGGCGGACGTCGTCGTGCACACGGCGGGCGGGCGCCTGCGCGTGCGGATCGGCGACGACTGGCAAGTCGTCATGCAGGGCGCAGTACAGCGTATCGGCTGCCTGAGCGTCGACGACGAATGCTTTGCGCCGCTCGATGACGGGCGCGGATGATCGCGCCGGCATCGTCGCGGCGTCGTACCCGTCGCGGACAATCGCCCTGCGGTTCGATCTGCTATCGTGGGTGCCGAACCGGAAATCCAGTCGTTGTTCCTGCCGCCCGGCACGCGAATCGGCGTCCGCGGATCGGCATTCCTTCGCCAGCGCATCCATCGCCAACCAACCGATGAACGATCAATTTCACCCCATTCCCCTCGTCGTCCTCGACGTTCAGGACGCGATCGACCGGCCGAACTGGGAAGGGAAGAGCCATCCCGGTTATCTGGCCGCGATCCGGCGCCTCCTCGCGCACTGGCGGCAAAACGGCTGGCCGGTGCTTCACGTCAAGCATGACGAGCCGACGCCCACCTCGAGCTATCACACGCACGGCCCGTGGAACGCCATCAAGAAGGAAGTCGCGCCGCTCGCGGGCGAACCCGTCATCGTCAAGCACCAGAACTGCGCGTTCGTCGGCACCGATCTCGAGCGCGTGCTGCGCGGCATGGGGGCGAGCCAGTTGGTACTGACGGGGGTGGTGGTCCACCACAGCATCGACGCGACGGTTCGCGCCGGCAAGGCACTCGGATTCGGCATCATCCTGCCGTCGGATACCACGACAGCGGTGCCGGTGGCCGGAAAGGACGGGCGATCCTGGGACGCGGCGACTGTCCACGGCCTGACGCTGGCGATACTCGACGGCGAATACGCCGAGGTCACGACATCGGATGACGTGATCGCACGGTTCAACCGGAGCGCGGGCTAGTCAGTATGACTCCCGTGGGGCAAAGGCTGGCCTGCCGTGAGGAATCAAACGCGGGTTAGCATGGCTGCCAGAGCCGCACGGTGCGGACAGGGCCGCACCCGGCGATTTCCAGCACGGAGGCCAGCATGGAACACGATAGCACGCTGTACGTCGGGCTCGATGTCCATAAGGAGTCGATCACGGCCGCCTATGCGCTCGGTATGGGCGAGGTTGAACTGCTCGGCAAGGTCGGCACCACGAAGACGGATATCGATCGCTTATGCAAGCGCCTGCAATCGAAGGCGTCGCGCATCCGTATTGTCTACGAGGCGGGCCCATGTGGTTACGGGCTTTACCGTCAACTTCAGCAGAAGGGGATCGACTGCATGGTGTGTGCACCGTCCCTGATTCCAAGGAAGCCGGGAGAGCGCGTAAAAACCGATCGGCGCGACGCGATCAAACTGGCGCGTTCGCTCAGGGCTGACGACCTGTCGGAAGTCTATGTCCCTACCGTCGAAGACGAAGCGTTTCGCGATCTGGCGCGGGCATGGGTGGGTGCCAAGGATGATCTGAAGCGTGCGCGGCAGCGGCTGAAGTCCTTTCTGCTTTCGCACGGGGTCAGCTATACCGGACGAGCCGACTGGAGGGCAGCACACCGGCGCTGGTTGAGCACGTTTGCGTTCGACAGCGCATGGCAGCAGTTGGCGTTCGAAGAACATCGACGCACGATCGAGGATCGTCTTGCGCAATGCGATCGACTGGAAGCTGCACTGCGCGAGGCAGTGGTTGCCTGGCGCCTTTATCCGGCAGTACTGGGTCTGCAAACGATGCGCGGCATGCAGTTCACCACGGCGGTCGGCATGCTTGCCGAGTTGGGCGATCTGTCACGCTTCACGCATCCCCGCCAATTGATGGCGTGGTTGGGTGTAACGCCGAGCGAGCACTCGTCCGGCGAGAAGCGCCGTCAGGGCAGTATCACCAAGAATGGCAACAGTTATGCGAGAAAGCTGCTCGTCGAGTCGGCATGGAGCTATCAGCATCCGGCCCGTGTCAGTCCGGAGATTCAGCGCCGCCACGAGGGGATTCCCAAACCCATCGTGGATCGAGCGTGGGACGCGCAGGTACGCCTGTGCCGACGCTATCGAACGCTCGTTGCACGCGGCAAGCAGAAGAACATTGCAGTGGTCGCGGTTGCCCGTGAACTGAGCGGGTTTATCTGGGACATTAGCCAGCTTGCCATGTCGCTTGCTTCGCAACCGCAGAGGCGCGCGGCTTGAGCAGGCGAGCGCGAGTCCTCAATCACCGAGCAAGGAGTTCCCTGAAGGCGGCGTAGCCCGGCACACGAGTAACCCGCGCCACGGCTACGCAACGAATCCGATTCGACTTGCGACGCTAGATAGCGGCAGGCTCATCGGGCGGACCTCTGTAATGCGGTAGCCAATCCGCGGATATCAGCGTGATCCACCGTCGAGACGTACTGCTACGCCGCCCTCAGGAAATTCGAATGGAACCTCTCAGAGAGAACTGAAAACCGATCCCAATTGACAGCGGGAGTCATATC
>NZ_JPGL01000009.1 GCF_000732615.1 Burkholderia paludis | reverse complement strand
CGAATCCGATTCGACTTGCGACGCTAGATAGCGGCAGGCTCATCGGGCGGACCTCTGTAATGCGGTAGCCAATCCGCGGATATCAGCGTGATCCACCGTCGAGACGTACTGCTACGCCGCCCTCAGGAAATTCGAATGGAACCTCTCAGAGAGAACTGAAAACCGATCCCAATTGACAGCGGGAGTCATATCAGCCGTGCCGGCGAGCGCACCAACGGCTCCGCCAGTCTTGCGTGCGCGATGGCGCATTTCGACACGATCGGACTGGCACTTAGGGCACGACGGGATCGCGCCTGATTGGGCGTTGGGTCGGGCATGGTTCTGCTGTCCATGCGGAGGAACGAACCCTTGCTCGAACGGTTCGTCATCGTCGTGCTCGTGCAGGTACGCATCGTCCGGGTCATGCCGATCGCGAGGATGAGGGGGGAAACGCGGTTCACGCATGAGCGGTCGCCTCCCGCCGGATCTTGTCGCCGTACTGGCGCAGGGCGATCGATGTGAGCACGCCGGCCGCGAAGACTAGGCCGAACGAGAGTAAGTATTCAAAAGGAGAAGGATAGGTGGGCATCACGGCTCCCCGGAAGTTCGCCAGCGCGGGATTGAGCGGGCGGAGCAGGCAGGCTGCTGCCGTGCTCGGGGCAGTGATATAAGTCTGAGTTTTAATTCACTCGTGCCACAAGCGGCCGTTCGACCTTATCGCTTGAATCGTCGACACTTTGCAATCTCCTCCTACAGCGCTTCAATGACAACAATCTCGATGTGGGGTGTGAAGTCTGCCAAATTAAACGACAGAGCAGCATCGGGACTCGTTTCTTCCACTTAGACGTAGGAAAGGTCGGTACTGGCTGCGGAGATGTTAATCGGCGCAGTGCTATACATGGCGCAATCATCGTGTCCGGCAACGGTTTTGCTAGCCAGCTCGGTGGGGCCCTCGCCAACTCGATTTCCTAACTGCCTCACGAATCCAGCGGCGTGAACTGGTCCGGATTGGTGAACGCCGTAACGTTGCCAAGGGAGCCTAGAGGTCAGGAAAAATTTCGCTCGATTATTTTTCGTAGCGTGCTACGATGCATTTCATCGAGCAGATGGAGATGGTCGTGAGCTACAGCAACCAAGTATTCGAGTCTAGTCGTTACCATCGCGCGTCCATTTCGCACCATGCGGACAAAGGTGCGCAACAACGCGGCATCGACAAGGCCATTCTGCCGTTGCTGTTGGCGTACGGCCAACGAGAGTTCGACGGCAAGGGTTGTATCCGCTACTTGATGACATCTGATGCGCTTGACATGCTTTGCCGCGCCGTTGTCCGCACGAAGCAAGTGCAGGCGCTCGCTGGCGTCTACGCTGTGGACAGCGTTGAAGACCGGACCGTCCTTACGATTGGCCGCCGCTACAATTGAAGAAGAAAGATTTCGCCATGCCACGACTTGAAACGCCGGCCACACGTGCCTGCTGGCAACTCGCCGACCTTGCGCGTGCCGATGGGGCTTTCGATACCCAGTTATTCGTCCTGACCTGGCTGGCCGCAGGCCGGATGGTCGTGGAAGGGAAAGCCGGTAGCATTTCCACGGTTGACCAACTTACTGACCCACCGGCCTGGCGTGAGCTAGTGGCAGCCGGATTGCCGTCCGAGGCATTCGACCGCATTGCAGCTAAGCGCTCCTCCGTTGCCCATGACGTTGGTCAGCGCGCTGCGGCGGCAGCGATCGTATCGGAATTGGAGCGGGAGCTTGGGCGGCACCGTTGGGATGTTCTCCCGTATATGACCGAGTTAGCGGGGCGACTTGGCGAGGTTGACGGCCTAGTAATACCGGAGATGGCTTCGTTGCTAATGGACATGGTTGATGCGCCTCCAGGTACTGAAGTCTGGATTCCGTTTGACCTCAAAGGGCAGTTGACGGTCGAAGCGTTGCGCCGTGGCTGGCGTGTTCTTGCAGCTTCTCCGTTGTCGTATTGGCAGTTGGCCCGACAACTTCTTTTGACAATTGAAACTGGACAGGGCCAGCCGCCAGTGGTGCGCGACGAGGTCGAGCGCGACACTGCGGGACGTCCGGTAGGGCGTGCAAATTATGCGCTGGTGATGCCGCCCTTTGGCATGCCCATCAAGGGCAGTCCAATGTCGATGTGGGACATCACGGAAACCCGAGCCTACGAGCAGTTCGCTCGCAGCGAGTCCTGGGCTCTGTTTGAGTTTGCGAACCGTGTCGAGAAGCGTGCGGTGTTTGTGACGCCCCAAGGTGTCTTGTTCACTAAGGGACAGGAGCAGCGTCTGCGTGAGTACCTGCTGGGCCGGGTTGGCGAGGGCACCGGCGTCGAGGCTGTTATCTCACTGCCGCCTGGCGTGTTCAAGAACACGGGCATTGCCGGTGCCATTACGGTGCTGGACGCAGGCAGTCGGCCAGACGCTATTTACATGGCCGACCTAGGCAGTGGCCGCCGCTCGCTTCAAGAGGCTGGAGACATTATTTCGGTTGGCCGAGAGGTGGCGCGCGGACACGCCCAGTCGGAGAAAGCCCGAAGCGTGAGCCATGCCGAGATTGAGGCAAACGAATTCAGCTTCGCGCCTTCGCGCTACCTGCGCCGCGTCGCCGACCTCGGTGATGACGCGGTTAAGCTTGGCGACATCTGCGAGGCCATCAGGCCCCCTGCTTCCACTAGGGAAGAAACCCCCTTTGAAGTCACAGAGGTGGGGCTGCCAGACCTGCATCAGTGGCAACCTATCAATCGCGACATAGAAAAGACCGTCTACCTAAAGTCTGCGCCCAAACAAGCAATGCTGGCACAGCCCGGGGACATCGTGATTTCCATAAAGGGCTCGGTCGGGCGGGTCGCACTGATGGGCGCTGCTGCGCAGTACCGGCCAACTGTCGTGTCTCAGAGTTGCCTCGTGCTGCGCCTGGACCCGAAATGGCACGACAAGAACCTGTCGCCGGAAGTCCTTGTCATGTACCTGCGCTCCCCGCATGGCCAGGCGCAGCTTGATGGTCTGCAAGTTGGCGCAGGCGTGCAGCACATCAGTCCGGGAACGCTGATGAGTGCTGTCATGGTGCCACTGCCATCCGAGCAGACCTACATGGAAATCCGGCAAGACTATGACCGGCTTTGCCACCTCGAACACCAAATCGCCAGCTTGGGCGGAGAAATGGCGGACATCTCGCAGCGACGCTGGCCAGAGACGCTCCAATAAACAATTGGTCCGTTTGCTGGCTGTCCCAATTACACCTCATGAACCAACGAACAACCGTGTCGCCAACCGAATCAGTCAGTAACGCGTCTGACACAACAACAGCTATGCAAGGGCAGGTTTGTAGTGGTCAACCAACCCCGGACACTGCGTTAAGTTTTTCTTCCGCAACAGCCGGCGCCAGTCCGTCATTGAACTGATGCGGCCGTATCCAGTTGTACCGATGCATCAGGTAGTGGCTGATATCCCGGTG
>NZ_JPGL01000008.1 GCF_000732615.1 Burkholderia paludis | reverse complement strand
CCGACCGATACCGCGATCACTTCGGTCGCGACGCCCGCTTCCTTCAGGCGCACCGCTTCTTCCACCGCGATTTCGTCGAACGGGTTCATCGACATCTTCACGTTCGCGAGGTCGACACCGGATTGATCGGACTTCACGCCGACCTTCACGTTCGCGTCGACCACGCGCTTGACGGGTACGAGAATCTTCATGAAAGACATCCTTCGGGAATCAGTAGGAACGGGGCAGTTGCAGCACGTGCTCGGCCACGTGCCCCAGAATCATGTTGGTGGAAATCGGCGCGACCTGGTACAGGCGCGTCTCGCGGAATTTGCGCTCGACGTCGTATTCGCATGCGAAGCCGAAGCCGCCGTGGGTCTGCAGGCACGCGTTCGCCGCTTCCCAGCTCGCCTTCGCGGCCAGGTACTTGGCCATGTTGGCCTCGACGCCCGCGTTCTGGCGCGCGTCGATCTTTTCGCACGCACGCCAGCGCATCAGGTTCGCGGCTTCCAGCTCGATGAACGATTCGGCCAGCGGGAACTGGATCCCCTGGTTCTGCCCGATCGGGCGGCCGAACACCTTGCGCTCGACCGCGTAGTCGCGCGCCTTCTCCAGGAACCAGTAACCGTCGCCGATGCACTCGGCGGCGATCAGCGTGCGCTCGGCGTTCAGGCCGTCGAAGATCACCTTCAAGCCCTTGCCCTCGGTGCCGAGCAGCGCGTCTTCCGGCAGTTCGAGGTTGTCGAAGAATAGTTCGTTGGTCTCGTGATTGACCATGTTGAGGATCGGGCGCACGGTGAGGCCGTTGCCGATCGCCTTGTCCAGCTCGACGATGAAGCACGACAGCCCGTCGCTCTTCTTCTGCACCTGGTCGAGCGGCGTGGTGCGCGCGAGCAGGATCAGCAGGTCGCTATGCTGCACGCGCGAGATCCAGACTTTCTGGCCGTTGATGACCCAGCGGCCGTCCTTCTTCACGGCGGTGGTCTTCAGCTTGGTGGTATCGCTGCCGGTGGTGGGCTCGGTCACGCCCATCGACTGCACGCGCAGCTCGCCCGATGCGATGCGCGGCAGGTAGCGCCGTTTCTGCGCGTCGGTGCCGCTGAACACGATCGTGTTCATCACGTACATCTGGCCGTGGCACGCGCCCGAATTGCCGCCGGAACGGTTGATCTCTTCCATGATGACCGACGCTTCCGCCATCGACAGGCCGGGACCGTCGTATTCCTGCGGAATCAGCGCGGCCAGCCAGCCGGCCTGCGTGAGCGCGGTGACGAACGCCTCGGGATAACCGCGCTCCTCGTCGATCTTGCGGTGGTACTCGGCGGGGAACTGGCTGCACAGGCCGCGCACGGCGTCGCGGATTGCCTGGTACTGGTCGGGGGCGGAAAAAATGGAGGCGCTCATGAATCCTGTCTCGTCATTGGCATCGGTTAGGCCCATAATAAGTTTTGATGGATTCGTTAAAAAATAGAATTTTTTGATCGATGTATCAGTTTTCGGTATCGAGGACCCTGCGATGGATCTCAAGCAACTGCGCGCCTTCGTCACCGTGGCCGAAACCGGCAACGTCACGCGCGCGTCGAGCCTGCTGAATCTCGTGCAGCCGGCGGTGTCGCGCCAGTTGCGCCTGCTCGAGGAAGACATGGGGACCGAGCTGTTCGAGCGCGGCCGTCACGGGATGCAACTCACACCGTCGGGCAAGACGATGCTCGAATACGCGCGACGCATCCTCAACGAGGTGGCGCGCGCCAAGGCCGAGATTCAGCCCACCGACGGGCCGGTCGCCGGCATCGTGAGCATCGGCCTGCTGGCCAGCACGTCGGATCTGCTGGCCACGCGGCTGGCGAGCGAGGTCGCTCGGCGTTACCCGCACATCCGCCTGCGGCTCACGATCGGCTACGCGGGTCATCTGCAGGACTGGCTCGAAGCCGGGGACGTGGACGCCGCGCTGCTGTACGGGCAGAAGGAAACGCCCGCGCTGCACGTCAAGGCGTTGATCGAGGAAAGCCTGTGGGCGGTGGCCGCGCCGTCGGCCGGGCTGTCGCGCAAGCGGCCGCTCGCGCTGTCGCGCGTCGCGAGCGAGCCGTTCATCCTGCCGTCCGCACCGCAGGGCCTGCGCGCGGCGATCGAGCATGCGGCGGCCGAGGCGGACGTGACGCTGCGGGTCGTCACCGAAACCAATGCGCTGAGCGTGCAGAAGGATCTGGTCGCGCAAGGCCACGGCTGGACGATCCTGCCGGCCGTCGGCGTCACGCGGGAAGTCGAGCAGGGCACGCTGTGCGCGGCGCCGCTCGCGGCCCCGGGCATCAAGCGCACGATCGTGCTGGCGGCGCCCAGCAGCCGGCAGGCCACGGCGCCGGTGCGCTGCGTGGTCGGCGTGCTGCTCGACTGCGTGAAAACCACGTTCGACGACGGGTGCTGGCCCGACGCGCGCTGGCTGGGCTAGGGCCCCGCGCAAGCCCGTTATCGGCGCGAACGCGCCCTGGGGAGACGGGTACGGGCTAGAGCCGTTCCAGCAATTGCCGCCGCATCAGCTTGCCGTTGCTGTTGAACGGCAGCGTGTCGACGGGGATGATGCGTGCAGGATGCTTGTACGGCGCGAGTTGTTCGCGCAAGTACCGGCGCAACGCGATTTCGTCAGGCGGATGCGCGGCATCGAGCTCGACGAATGCGATGACCGCCTCGTTGCCGTCAGCCTCCTTGTGCCCGACGACGGCCGAGTTCAGGATGCCGGGGAAGCGGTTGAGCGCCTGTTCCACTTCGCCCGGATACACGTTGAACCCGGAGCGGATGATCATTTCCTTGAGGCGCCCGACGATGAACAGCGCGCCGTCTTCATGCAACTCGCCCAGGTCGCCCGATGCGTACCAGCCGCCGTCGCGCATCACGTCGGCGGTGGCCTGCGGGTCGCGGAAATAGCCGGGCATCAGGCCCGTGCCGCGCAGCCAGATCTCGCCGCGTGCGCCGGCGGGCAGCGTCCGGCCGCTGGCCGGCTCGACGATGCGCAACTCCGCGCCGGGGAACGCGTAGCCCGCGCTGGTGTCGCCGCTCGTTTCGCCGAGGCGGGTGGCGTGCAGCGAGCCCGCGTATTCCGACAGGCCGTAGCCGTGATGCAGCGGCTGCCCGAACAACGCCTCGACCTGCTGCTTGAGCGCCATGTCGAGCGGCCCGGCGCCGGCGTAGAGATAGCGCAGGCAGGGCGCGTCGGGACGGACGATGCCGTGCTCCGCGCAATACCGCAGCAACCGGGAGAACAGCATCGGCGGCCCCTGCACCTGGCTCACGCGGCGGTGCGCGAGCGCGTCGAACAGCTCCGCCGGTTCGAATTGCGGCCGCATTTCGAGTGCCGCGCCCGCGTGCAGCGATGCCAGCAGCACCGTGCCGAGGCCGAAGATGTGCGTCATCGGCGCATACGCGTAGACGCGATCGTCGGGGCCCAGCGCGCGCGATTCGGCCGATACCCGCGCGAAATGCAGCACGCCGCGGTGCGTCATCATCACGCCCTTGGGCGCGCCCGTGGTCCCGGACGTGAAGATGACGGCCGCCACGTCGCTGGCGAGCGGTTCCGGTTCGACCCGCGCCGCGAGCACGGCGCTGCGCGCGAGGCCGTTCACGCATGACGGGCGGCCGCCGTGCCGCGCCGCATGCGCGGCCGCCGCCGGCGACACGCCCGACGTGAAATACAGCACGCGCGCATCGGCCTTGCCCGCGAACGCGTCGACTTCGCCAGGCGCCATGCGCGCATTGACGCCGCACGACCACGCGCCGACGCGGCTGCACGCGATCAGCAGCGCCGCATGTTCGGCGCAGTTCTCGGCCACTACCAGCACGCGGTCGCCGCGGCGCACGCCGTCATCCCGCAGCTCGCGTTCGAGCGCATCGGCCAATGCGCCGACGTCCGCGTAGCTCAGGCTGCGATCGGGGAGATGGATGAACGGGCGCCCGGGGGCCTCGGACAGCCATCGATCCAGCAGTTCGTGAATGCGTGCGGTCATGCGCGATTCTCCTCGTCCCTTGCTGCGATACGCGTGCGACGGCCGGCCGGCTCAGGCGAAGCGCACGAGGTCGTCCACGTCGGCGCGCGTGGTGCGGAACCGGTTGACCGGATGCGCGTCTTCCGCGTAGCCGAACGAGATGCCGCAGATCATCTGCTGCGTATCGGGAATGCCGAAATACTCGCGCACGAACCGGGCATGGCGCGCCAGCGCGCCCTGCGGCGTGGTGGCCACGCCGTGCGCATAGGCCGCGATCAGGAACGACGACACGAAGCCGCCCGCGTCGACGAGCGCATACGGGCCCAGCTCCGCGGGCACCGTGACGATCGCCACGTGCGGCGCGTCGAACAGTCGGAAGTTGCGGAATGCCTGCTCGGCGCTGCGCTCGGTGTCCTTCGGGCCGATGCCCAGCGCCGAATACAGCGCAATGCCCGCGCCGCGTCGCCGTTCGCGGTAAATGCCTTCATAGCTCGGCGGGAAGGGCAGGTCCGATTCGTTGTCCGGATGCGCGTCGACCCGCTGGATCAGCGCCTGCCGAAAGCGTTCGGTGCTCTCGGGCGTTTCGGTGATGACCAGTTGCCACGGCTGCACGTTGCACCATGAGGCCGAGCGGCCCGCCATGCCGACGATGCCGCGGATCAGTTCGGTATCCAGCGCCTGATGTCGATAGGCGCGGCATGTCGAGCGGCCGCTCGTCAGGCGATCGAGCGCCGCGAGTTCGGGGGAGAGCGATGTCATGTCGGTTGCGTCCTTGCCAGTTGCACGGCCCGCGCGCTTCGGGAGCGCGACGGGCGCGAGCGGAAAACCATCGCGGGGAACACACCGGCGAGTGCGCCGACGGCCGCCGTGCGGCGCGCGCGACGCGATCGCCGGCCATGTGCGCCGCCGGTCAGATGAATGTGCCCTGAGCGCGCAAGGCGTCGATGCGCGCGTCGGGCAGCCAGTCCTGCAGCGCGGCGATCGCGTTGTCGGTCGTCGGCGGCGCAGGCGGTTCGGGGTGTGCCGCGGGCGTGCGCGAAAACCGCGGGCCGGGCGCCGGATGCGTGACGCCGTCCAGGTCGATGAACGTACCGCGCGCCTTCACGTGCGGATGGTCGGGCGCTTCGTCGAAGTCGAGCACGGGCGCCACGCACACGTCGAGATGGCCGAGCCGTTGCGCCCACTCGTCGCGCGTGCGTTCCCTGAATTTCGCGGCGAGGATCTGCTTGGCGTCGGGCCATTGCGCGCGGTCCATCTGCGCCTGCAGCCGCGGATGGTCCTGCAACCCGAGCTGTTCGAGCAGCAGCCGGTAGAACTTGCCCTCGATGGGGCCGACGCTGACGTACTTGCCGTCGGCGCACGCGTACACCTCGTAGAACGGCGCGCCGGTGTCGAGCAGGTTCGTGCCGCGCGCCTTGTCGAGCATGCCGGCGGCATGCAGGCCCATCGTCACCGTCATGATCGAGGCCACGCCGTCGACCATCGCGGCGTCCACCACCTGGCCCTGCCCGGAACCGCGCGCTTCGAGGATGCCCGCGAGCAGCCCGAAGGCCAGGTACAGCGAGCCGCCCGCATAGTCGCCCAGCACGTTGAGCGGCGGCGTCGGCGCCTGCCCGGCGCGGCCCATCGCATGCAGCGCGCCGGTGATCGAAATGTAGTTCAGGTCGTGCCCGGCCACCTGCGACAGCGGGCCGTCCTGCCCCCAGCCGGTCACGCGGCCGTAGACGAGGCGCGGGTTGCGCGCCAGGCACGGTTCGGGGCCGAGGCCGAGGCGCTCCATCACGCCGGGACGAAAGCCCTCGATCAGGCCGTCGGCCCGGTCGATCAGCTCGAGCACCAGCTCGACGGCGGCGGGATCCTTCAGGTCGACGCGCACGGACTTGCGATTGCGCAGGCCCAGGTCGAATTCGACGGGGCGCGGCGCGCCGAGCCCCGAAGGCTCCTTGCGGTCCACGCGGATGACGGTCGCGCCCAGGTCGGCCAGGAACATCGCGGCCAGCGGCCCGGGGCCGATGCCCGCGATCTCGACGATCCGGATGCCCGCGAGCGGGCCGCGACGGGGTGGCACGGCGGTCATGGTCAGATCACTCCCTGTTCGCGCAGTTGCCGCAGGCGATCGTCGGACAGCTTGAGCAGCCCCCGGTAGATCTCGTCGTTGGCGGCGCCGAGTTCCTGCGCCGGCTGGTCGAACTGCACGGGCGTCTGCGACAGCCTGATCGGCAGGCCCATGCCCATCGCGTCGACGTCGGCCAGCCCCGGGTGCTCCAGCTTGACCACGGCGCCGCGCGCCTGCAGCACCGGGTCCTTCAGCACGTCGAGCGGCGAGCGCACGGGCGCGGCCGGCACGCCGCGCCTGACCTGCAGCTCGGCGATGACTTCCTCGGTGCTGTGGCGGCTCGTCCACGCCTCGATGATCGCGTTGATCTCGGCCGCATGCTTCATGCGCGGGCCGCGCGTCGCGTAGCGCGGGTCGGTGACGATCTCCGGCCGGCCCACGGCTTCCATCAGGTTCTGGAACCAGTCTGGCTGAAACGCCACCATCGCCACGTGACCGTCGCGCGTGCCGTAGACGCCGAACGGCACCAGCCGGTCCTGGAAATTGCCCGAGCGCTTCGAGTAGCCGTGCTTCAGGAACACGTCGAAATGCTCCTCGGCCACCAGCGACGACAGGCAGTCGAGCATCGACACCTGCACCGACTGGCCCACGCCGGTGCGGCCACGGTGAATCAGCGCGGCGAGGATGCCGTTGACGGCGTACAGCGGCGTGATCAGGTCGGCGATCGGCAGGCCCGAGCGGGTCGGCGGACCGTCGGCGAAACCGGTCACGTCCATGATCCCCGACAGCGCCTGGACGATGATGTCCATGCCCTTCAGGTTCTTGTACGGGCTCGGTTCGCCGAACGCCTTGATCGATGCGTAGACGATCCGCGGATTGACCTCGCGCACGCTCTCGTAATCCACGCCCAGCCGCGCCGTCACGCCCTCGCTGGCGTTTTCGATGACGACGTCGGATTCCTTGACCAGCGCCATGAACAGCGCCTTGCCCTGTTCCGATTTCAGGTCGAGCGTGATGCTTTTCTTGTTGCGCGCGCGGTTGAGGATGGTCAGCGACACCTCGTCGTCGCCCTTGACGCCGAAGTGGACGCCGTCCTTGCCGACATAGGGAGGATTGTTGCGTGCGATGTCGCCGCCGCCCGGCGATTCGACGCGGATGACTTCGGCGCCCATGCCACCCAGCAGCAGCGATCCGTACGGGCCGGCCAGGGCCACGGTCAGATCGAGCACTCGGATACCTTCCAACGGTCTTGCAGCTGACATGCTTGTCTCCTGAAACTGGTCCGCGGCCGGTGCGCGCCCCGGATGCGCCGGGCGCGGCCCGCAGACAGTTCTTCGTGCCTGTTCGATGCCGGCGTTTCCCGAACCGGGAAAACCCCGGCGGATCACCGGGTTCAATAAGACTTCGGCAACCCGAGCTTGCGCTCGGCAATGTTCGACAGAATGAGTTGCGGAGTGACAGGGGCAATGTAGCCGATCCACGCCTCGCGCATGAACCGCTCGACGTGATACTCCTTCGCATAGCCGAAGCCGCCGTGCGTGAGGATCGACGTCTGGCACGCATTCATGCACGCCTCGGACGCCAGCAGCTTCGCCGCGTTCGCCTCCGAGCCGCACGGCTGCCCCCGGTCGTACAGGTCGGCCGCCGCGAAGATCATGTGGTTCGCCGCTTCCAGCTCCGCCCAGTTGCGCGCGAGCGGATGCTGCACGCCCTGGTTTTGCCCGATCGGGCGGCCGAACACGACGCGCTCCTTCGCATATTGCGTCGCCAGGTTGAGCACCGCGCGGCCGATGCCGACCTGCTCGACGGCCACCAGCACGCGCTCGGCGTTCATCCCGTGGAAGATGTAGCTCAGCCCCTTGCCTTCCTCGCCGATCAGCTCGTCCTTCGACACCGGCAGGTCGTCGATGAACAGCTCGTTGGTATCGACCGCCGCGCGGCCGAGCTTGTCGATCTCGCGGATGTCGACATACCTGCGGTCGAGCTTCGTGTAGAACAGGCTCAGCCCCTCGCTGTGCTTCTTCACTTCCTCGATCGGCGTGGTGCGCGCGAGGATCAGCATGTGATCGGCCACCTGCGCGGTCGAGATGAAGACCTTCTTGCCCGAGATCAGGTAATTGCCGTCGGGCTGCTTCTTCGCGACGACTTTCAGCTTCGTGGTGTCGAGGCCCGTATCCGGCTCGGTCACCGCGAAACAGGCCTTGTGCTCGCCGCGTGCGAACGGCGGCAGCCACGCCTTCTTCTGCGCGTCCGTGCCGAAATGCACGACCGGCTGCAGCCCGAAGATGTTCATGTGGATGGTCGACGCCGCCGCCTGGCCACCGCATTCGGCGACCGTGCGCATGAACAGCGCCGCTTCCGTCACGCCGAGGTTCGCGCCGCCGACGTCTTCCGGCATGCAGATGCCGAGCCAGCCGCCGCTCGCGACGGCCGTGAAGAACTCGTGCGGGAATTCGTGGTTCTTGTCCTTGTTGCGCCAGTATTCGAGCGGAAAGTCCGCGCAGATTTTCTGCGCCGCATCGACGATCGCGACCTGGTCGGGGCTCAGTTGGTAGTCCATGTCCGGTTCTCCTGCGGAAACGAGGTCAAGCCTGGCCGGCGGGGCGCAGCATCATCAGGCCCGTGCGCACGGCCGTGCACACGATCTCGTCGCGCTGGTTCCGCGCCACGTGCTTGAAGGTGACGATGCCCGAGTCGGTGCGGCTTTTCGACAGGCGCGCCTCGACGATCTCGGTCTCGACGCGGATCGTGTCGCCGTGGAAGGTCGGCTTCGGGAACGCGATCTCGCCGAAGCCCAGATTGCCGAGCGTCGTGCCGAGCGTGGTCTCGTACACGGTGATGCCGGCCACCAGCGCGAGCAGGAACATGCTGTTCACGAGGCGCTGGCCGTACATCGTGTTCTTGCTGTATTCGGCGTCGATGTGCAGCGGCGCGCAGTTGTAGGTCATCGCCGAGAACAGCACGTTGTCGGTCTCGGTCACCGTGCGGCGGATCGCATGCTCGATCACCATGCCGGGCTTGAATTCTTCGAAGTAAAGGCCTGCCATTTTTTGTCTCCTGACGTATTCGGGTGCGGAATCAGCGGTTGAACGACTGCGCGAGCGCGATGATTTCGCGTGCCGTTTTCGCGTGGGCGATGTCGATGTGCTCGCCGTCATAAATGCACGATGCGCGGCCTTCCGCCTGGGCCTTGTCGAGCGCGTCGATCATGCCCTGGTAGAACGCGACTTCTTCTTCGGTGGGGCTGTAGGTGCGGTTGACGATCTCGACGTTCGACGGATGCAGCACCAGCTCGCCGCTCATGCCGAGCTGGCGGTCGTTCGCCGACGAGACCTTGAGCCCGTCGAGGTCGTGCACCTGCTGCCACACGCCGCCGATCGGCAGCTTGCCGGCGGCGCGCGCGGCCATCACGATGCGCGACTTCAGGAACTGCGTTTCGCGGCCTTCGAGCGACCAGACGGTCTTGAGCGCGCGCGCCACGTCGGCGTTCTTCGCGGTCGCGCCGACGATCGCCGGCACCCGGTCGTGCTGCGCGATTTCATACGCGAGCTGCAGCGAGCGGGCGGTTTCCAGCAGCGGAATCACCTTGGTATGGCCGACTTCGACGCCGGCGCGGTACTCGGCTTCGGCCAGCATCGACACCACGGTGTGGATGTCTTCCGGCCCGCACGGCTTCGAGATCACGATGCCCTCGACCACCGGGTTCACGATGGCCAGGATGTCGTCGAAGTCGTACAGGTGCGCGCTGCGGTTGATGCGCACCCAGACGCGCTGTTTCTGCTCGGCCAGCCACGCCAGCTTGGAGCGGACGATCTCGCGCGCCTCGACTTTCTGCGCCGGCGGCACGCTGTCCTCGAGATCGAGGATCAGCGCATCGGCGCCGGACTGAATGGACTTCTCGATCCAGGTCGGCTTGTTGCCCGGAACGAAAAGGAAGGAACGGATCGGTTTCATCTGCGTCGTCATGACTGTCTCGGCGTGTTGATGGGGGCAGCGGATGCATGCGTCAGGCTTTACCTAACAACTGGTAGTTAGTTTGATGCGCAAACGCCGGGATCGTCATTGGGGTTTATACCGAGATGCTGACGCTGTGGTGCTTCGGCGCGCACGCCGGTCCCTGGTTCGAAGGCGGCGCACGGCGCACGGCGCTTGCGGGTTGCGGGGAAGCGCGCGGCAATCAGCGCGACGCCGGTCCCGCACCGGAGAAGAACATGGTGCAAAGCTGGTCGGCGATCCGCTCCAGCGAGCCCTTTTGCGGGTTGAACCACGACTGTATCGAGTTGATGCTGCCCAGGATGTGGATGCGCGCGAGGTGAATGTCCACGTCGTCGCGGAGTCGGCCTTCGGCACGCAGGTCTTCCAGCAATCCGTTCCAGAGCGTCTGGTGACGCTCGCGCCGCACGACCTGCCGATCGCGAATCGTGTCGGGCAGCTGGCCAAGCAGCCTGCCGTGGGCGACCGCGAAATCCCCGTGCATGACGAGGCCGCGCATCTGGCCGAGTACCGCCGCGCGGAACCGCTGTTCGGCGGTGGCGCCTGCGCCGAGTGCATCCAGTTGCGCGTTCAGGTGATGGACGATGTGCAAGGCGCCTTGCTCCATCACCGCTTCGACGAGTTCTTCCTTCGACGAGAAGTGGTAGTAGATGCTCGCGGCCTCGATGCCGGCCTGATCGGCGATGTTGCGCATGGTCGTGGCCGAATAGCCTTGCATGCCGAACGTGCGGGCGGCAAGACGGATCAGCAATTCGCGCGTCTCGCACGTGCCGGCGGAATTCGATTTCGATCGTTTGGCCATACCCTGGTTGCCTGCGCATGATGAATCATGCCGACATACTAACAGTAGTTAGGTTTGTGCCAGGGTGGTCGGGATGCGCGAACGGATCGCCGTGCGAAGGGGGCGATCCGTTCGTTGTCCGTGCGGTCGGCGCGGTGCGCGGTTGTGCGCACCGGCCGCGTCCCGCGTTACAGCGTGCCCTTGAAGAACGGCGCGAGCACGGAAACCGCCTCGTCGACGTATTGCGGGATGTCGTACAGCGACATGTGGTTGGCGCCTTCGACCACATGGAAACGCTTGTCGGCGCTGGCCGCGCGGGCGAACAGGTCGTCGCTCATCCACTTGCTGCCCGCGACGCTGCCGGCCACGATCTGCAGCGGCTGCGTGAGGAACGCTTCGGCCTTGTTATACGCGTCGTACGTGATGATCTGGTTGAGGCTGCGGGCGGTCATGAAGCCGGGCGCGTTCGGGTGTTCGCAGCGCGGCGTATGGTAGTACTCCCATGCTTCTTCCAGTTCCTTGTTCGGCGCGTCCTCCTTGCGCATCGGCGCGAGAGGCAGCGTGGCCAGCTGCGCGCCCGACGCATCGCTGGTGCGTGCCTGCGAACCGTGCGCGATGTACGGGATCGCATCGGCATCCTTCACGTTGTTTTCCCAGCCGTTGCGGAACATCGAACCGATGTTGACCGCGCTGACCGTGCCGAGCGCCTTGATGCGACGGTCGTTGATGGCCGCGTTGGCCGCGTAGCCGCCGCCCGCGCAGATCCCCATCGCGCCGATCCGCTCGGCGTCGACGTACGGCAGCGTGGTCAGGTAGTCGACCACCGCGCTGACGTCCTCGGTGCGGATATACGGGTTCTCGAGCTGGCGCGGCTCGCCGGTGCTTTCGCCTTGGTACGACGCGTCGAACGCGATCGCGACCAGACCGTTCTCGGCCAGCTTCTTCGCATACAGGCCGGCCGTCTGTTCCTTCACGCCGCCGCCCGGATGCGCGACGACGACGGCCGGGTACTTCGCGTTCGAATCGAAACCGGCGGGAACGTGGATCACGGCGGCAATCGTGACGCCCTGGCCGTTCAGGTTCTTGAAGTTGACTTTCTGCATGATGGGTAACTCCGGTGGTGGGTGGCAACGAGGTGATGTGATGTCATGGTAGGCAAGAAATTGATGCAGATATATGGGCTAAAACAGACTTCAGTGTTAAGCCTGTCTTTACATGCGCCGGGAGAGCCCGCTTCGCCGCGATACGTTGCCCCGGGTGGCGATTGTTAAGTCTGGCATACGACTGATGTCAGATTTGCGCGCTTGAGTAATGCCAATCGGCCCCTACGATAGGAAGGTCCGCCGCACCGCCGGCCCGGGCCGCGTTTCGCGAGCCCGGCGTCGGCGAGGCGAGCGCCACATCACCGCGGCGTCGAGCCGCACGTTCCACTCCATGCCGCACCGTGATCGTACTGCGTGCGGCAGCCCATCAGGAATTCCCATGACCCAGGCATTTCAGACGCTGTTCCAGCCATTCACGTTTCCCAACGGCGTCACGTTCCGCAACCGCGTGCTGATGGCGCCGATGACCACCTGGTCGTCGAATCCCGACGGCACGGTGTCCGATCAGGAACTCGCGTATTACCGCCGCCGCGCGAACGGCGTCGGCGCGGTGCTGACCGGCTGCACGCACGTGACGGAAAGCGGCATCGGCTTCACCGACGAATTCGCGGCGCACGACGATCGTTACGTGCCGAGCCTTCGCAAGCTGGCGGACGCCGCGAAAAGCGGCGGGGCGCCCGCGATCCTTCAGATCTTTCACGCGGGCAACAAGGCGGTGCCGGCGCTCGTGCCGGACGGCGTGCTCGTCAGCGCGAGCGCGATGAAGGCGCCGCCCGGGCCGTTCAACAGCGGCGAGCTCGAGAGCCGCGCGCTGACCCACGACGAAATCGGCGAGATGATCCGCGCGTTCGGCGAAACCACGCGACGTGCGATCGAAGCCGGTTTCGACGGCGTCGAACTGCACGGCGCGCACGGCTTCCTGATCCAGAATTTCTTCTCGCCGCGCTTCAATCAGCGCACGGATGCATGGGGCGGATCGCTCGAGAACCGGATGCGCTTCCCGCTTGCGCTGGTGGCTGAACTCAAGCGCGTGATCGCGCTGCACGCGGATCGTCCATTCGTGCTCGGCTACCGGATCTCGCCGGAAGAACCCGATGCGGACGGGCTGCGCATCGACGATGCGCTGACGCTGGTCGATCGCCTGATCGTCGCGGGCATCGACTATATCCACGTGTCGCTGGTGGACCTGCTGAATGCGAAACCGCTCGATGCAAGCGACGAGCGCCGCACGATCGAGCGCGTCGCCGACATCGTGCAGGGCCGCGTGCCGCTGATGGCGGCCGGCACGATCCGGACGCCCACTGAGGCGGAAGCCGCGCTTGCGCTGGGCGTGTCGGTGGTGGCGGTGGGCAAGGGGCTCGTGATGAACCCCGGCTGGGTCGAGCATGCGCGGCGAGGCGACGCTGCCGCGATCAATACGCAGCTGAATCCGTCCGATGTGCCGCAGCTCGGGATTCCCGACAAGCTGTGGGGTGTCATCGACGCGACGACCGGCTGGTTCCCGGTGCAGCGCGACGTGCGATCGGCCGCCTGACGCAGCGATGCCGCCGGCGGGGCAACCCGGCGGCGGCATCGGTCGCGGCGCGGCCGCGGCGCCTACAGCGTGAGCTGCAGGCTAGGGCGGATCTCGAGTTCATTGACGAGCACGCCCGGCGGTTGCGCGAAGCTGTACACCAGCGCGCGGGCGACGTCATCGGGCAGCAATGCACCGATCGCGTCGCGACGCTCGCGCATCGCTTCGGCCGGGACGTTGTGCCCCCATTCGGTATGCACGGCGCCCGGATAGATCAGTGACACGCGGATGCCGTCGCCGGCCAGTTCCTGCCGCAGGCCTTCGCAAAAACCGCCGACCGCGAACTTGGTCGCGCAGTACACGGCCCAGTTCGGTGCCCCCGTCTTGCCGCCGACGCTGGACACGGTAGAAATCATCGCGCCCGCGCGGCCCTTCATCAACGGAATGGCCGCGTGCGTGCAATGCAGCATGCCGTACAGGTTGGCGTCGATTTGCGTACGCCATTCATCGGGCCGGCTGTGTTCGAACGCGCCGGCGATGCCCATGCCGGCGTTGTTGAACAACAGATCGAGCCCGCCGAAGTGCGCGCGCACCGTGTCGAACAGCGCGGCGACCTCGGCGGCGTCGGAGACGTCTGCCGCCACCGCAAGCGCCGCATCGCCGAGTTCGGCAGCGAGCGAGTCGATCCGCTCCTTCCGGCGCGCGGTCAGCACGACCTTCATGCCTTCGGCCGCCAGCAGGCGCGCGGCGGCTTCGCCGATGCCGCTCGACGCGCCGGTAATCACGGCGATCCTGCCGCTCAGGTTCTGCAACGTCATCCGTGTCATCCCTTACATGAAGTACGGCTTGTCGCCGTCGCTGCCGGGCCGGTTGACGCCGAGGTTCTCGCCCACGTGCAATTCGGGCGAAGCGACGATCCGCACGATCAGGTCGCCCACGCTCTTGCGCGACACCACGGTGCCCTTGAACGGTTCGTTCCTGCCCGTGAGTTCGTAGTCGACTTCATCCTCGTCCGTCAGCCAGGCCGGGCGCAGGATCGTGTACTGCAGGCCGGACGCCTCGATCGCATCGGCCGAGCGGCGGTAGGGCTTGAGGTCTTCGCCGATGATCGCGTTGTTCCAGTCGCCGAACTTGCCGGGCACTTCGTCGTAGATGCCGAGCGACAGCACGAAGACGAGGCGCTTGACGCCCGCCGCCTGCATCGCCGCGATCACGCCCGCCGCCTGCGTGTCGAGGTTCGCGCCGGCAAGGTTCGCGTAGACGATGTCCTGCCCTTGCACCGCGTTCAGCAGCAGCGTCCGGTCGAGCACGTCGCCGGTCACGACCCGCGCGTTCGACGGCGTATCGCCGAGATTTTTGGGGTTGCGCACGAGCAAGGTCTGACTGATGTTCCTGTCGGCCGCGAGTGCGTCGATCACCCAGCGGGCGATCTGGCCGTTTGCGCCCAGAATGAGAACGTGCTTCACGAGATGACTCCTTTTACGATGATTGCGATGCGTCGGCCGGCATGCGGGCCGGCGCGCACGCGGCGCGCCCGATCTCCCGCCACGCCGGCCGGGCCCGTCATGCGCCGATGTAGGCGCCGTTGTCCACCACCAGCACGCGGCCGGTTACGGCCCGGCTCAGGTCGCTGGCGAAATAGAGGATCGCGTTGGCCTGGTCGGCCGGCTGCGTGAAGGGCAGATCCTGGTTCGCATACTTGCCCGCGTATTCGACCATCGTCGTGCCGCCGGGCAGTTCGCCGGCCGCCCACGCCTGGGCCATCGGCGTGTCGGTATTGCCGGGCGCCACCGCGTTGCAGCGGATGCCGGTGCCCGAGAAGCGCACGGCGATGTTGGTCGTCATCGTGTTCACGGCGCCCTTGGTCGACGTGTAGGCCACGCCGCCGACCGGCAACGAGCCGTTGATCGACGTGACGTTCACGATCACCCCTTCGTTGCGCGGCAGATAGTGCTGGATCGCTTCGCGGCAGAAGCGGAACACGCCCGCGAAGTTGACCTGTACGACCTGGTCGAAGTGCTCGTCCGAGCATTCCTCGATGGAAACCATGTCGCCGTAACCGGCGTTGTTGACCAGGATGTCGACCTGGCCGAAGGCTTCGATGGCCTGCGCGAAGACCGTCTTCGGCGCGCCCGGGTCGGCCGAGTCGGCCGGCACGCCGATGGCCTTGCCGCCGGCCGCGACGATGCCGTTCACGGCCGCGTCGAGGTCGGCCTGCTTGCGCGCGGTCAGCACGACGTTGGCGCCTTCCTGCGCGAACAGTTGCGCGGTAGCGAGGCCGATGCCCTTGCTGGCGCCGGTGATGATGGCGGTCTTTCCGGAAAGCAGTGATTTCATGGAAAATTATTCTGGATGACTAATGGAAAACGGGCGTGAGCCATGCCCGTCCGGTGAGTGGCGTCGCGGCTGGCCGTGATGCCTAGAGGGTTTCCTTGAAGAACGGCACGACCTGCTTCATCGCGATGCCGACGGGTTCGGGTTTGTCGTACAGGTCGTAGTGCGACCAGCCTTCGGCCACGACGATCCGCTTGTCCTTCGATGCCGCGCGGCCGTAGATCTCCAGGCCGTCGCGATACGCGCCGAAGCCGCCCGGCTTGTCGCCGATCACGACCAGCAGCGGCTGGGTCAGCAGCACTTCGGCGTTCAGGAACGCATCCCAGCCCATCGCGGCGCTGCTGAACGACATCAGCTGGCTCGTGGCGCCGTTGGGCTGCTGGCCGCGTGCGGTCTTGTAGTACTCGGTGGCTTCGAGCACGTCGATGTCGGTGATGCCGGCCTGCTTGCCGGCGGCCACGGACTCGGGCAGCAGGTTGGCGACGTGGCGCTCTCCGCCCTGTGCCTCCGCGGTACGCATCGCGGCCATGTTCTCGAGGAACTCGACCGGCTTGAAGTTGGCGAAGCCTTCACGGATCAGTCGGCCGTAGTTCACGCCGGTGATCGACACCAGCGCCTTGATGCGGTGATCCGTGATGCCCGCATGCACGGTGTAGGCGCCGCCGCCGCACACGCCGATCGCGCCGATACGGCCCGCGTCGACATACGGCAGCGACTGCAGGTAGTCGACCGCGAAGCGGATGTCGGACACGCGGATCGACGGATCTTCGATGAAACGCGGCAGGCCGCCACTGGCACCCTGGAAGCTCGCGTCATGCACCAGCACGACGAAGCCTGCCTCGGCCAGCCCCTTCGCGTAGATGTTGCCGGCGGTCTGCTCCTTGCAACTGCCGATCGGGTGCGTGCTGACGATGGCCGGATACTGCTTGCCCTCGTCGAAACCCGGCGGGAAATAGAGATCGGCGGCCGTGTCCCAGCCGAGGTTCGGGTAGGTGACGGTCTTGATCGGGGTTGTAGTCATGAGTGGCTCCGGTGTGGCGGGGGACGGCACGATTCGCGTCCTCGCAAGGACTCGCTTCGACGCGCGTCGGGAAGACTGTGCGAGCACGGATACGGCCGGGGTAGCGCATGGCGGCACGTCGTACAGCGACACGAAGTTCGCCCCAGCACACGTCGTGCATCGGTTGGCATGGCTGGCTGCATGAGACTGCAGGTCGTCGCTCGATCGGCGAGGCGTGCTGTCAGGTTCAAATGGTAGGAACCGAATCCACCATCGACAAGTGCCGCCCGGCTACTACACATGTAAGCCTGGCTTGACAATGCACCGACTGGCTTGTCCTCCTGGAAGGTGATGCCCTGACGCGCCAGTATTCGGTGTGCAACGCACCTGACGAAAATCATCGCTACAGGATTGCCGTCCTGCGCGACCCGAAATCGCGCGGCGGATCGGCCGGCATGCACGATCGCGTGAACGCCGGCGACACGCTGACGATCGGCACGCCGAGGAATCACTTCGTGCTCGCGCACGACGCGACGCACAGCCTGCTTCTGGCAGGCGGCATCGGCGTGACGCCGATTCTCTGCATGGCGGAGCGGCTGGCGCGCATCGATGCGCCGTTCGACATGCACTACTGCACGCGCTCACGCTCGCGCACGGCCTTTCTCGATCACATCGCACACGCGCCCTATGCCGGCCGCGTGCAGGTTCATTTCGACGACGAAGGCGAAAACCAGCGCTTCGATATCGCGGCACGGCTCGCTGTTCCCGAGCCCGGTACGCATCTGTACGTATGTGGCCCGAAGGGGTTCATGGACGCGGTGCTGACCACCGCGCGCGCGAGCGGGTGGCCGGAAGTGCAACTGCATTACGAGTTATTCGCGGCAGACGCGCGGCAGACGGATCAGGACGGCCGGTTCGAAGTCGAGATCGCCAGCTCGGGCAGGGTGATCGTCGTCGAGAAGAACGAATCGGTCGTGCGGGCACTGGCGAAGGCCGGCATCGCGATCGAGACGTCGTGCGAGCAGGGCGTATGCGGCACGTGCGCGACCCGGGTGCTCGCGGGAGAGCCCGAGCATTTCGATTTCTGCCTGACGCCCGACGAACGCGCGGCGAACGACCAGTTCCTGCCGTGCTGTTCGCGCTCGAAATCCGCGCGGCTGGTTCTGGATCTGTAACGAGCGTGCGTCGACGGCCGGTTCCGGCTCGTCGCAGCAGAGGCAAAACTTAGTGCGCCGCACGAGCTCGCCGGGACGTCAGCGGTGGATTCGTGCGGCGCGGTACATCGGCGCGACGACCGGAATCGCCGCGATGCGTCAGAACTTGTGTCGCATCGCGATGCGAAGCGCGACCTGATGATTCGACGTCGACGGCGTCAACTGGTTGATCGACGCGACCGCGCTGCGGCCGGTCGAATCGGTTCCGCTTGCACGCTGATACGTGCCGACGAAGTAGACGTCCGTGCGCTTCGACAGAAAGTAGTCGGCGCCGACCGACGCCTGGTTGTAGTGGGCGCCCCCGGTCGCATCGGCGCCGCTGTTCTTCGTATAGACATAGTTCGCGCCGACGATCAACGCCGGTGTGATCTGGTACTTCACGTTCAGCTCCGCGTTGTTGAATGTCGCGGTGCCGCTGATCCCGCCGGCGGGCACGGGGCCCGACGTGGTATCGCCGAGATGACGGAACTGCGTATTCGAATACGTCGCGCCCAACGTCAGCGAACCGATCGTATAGGCCGCGCCCGTGCCGATCACCTGCAGCGTCTGCGCCGACGCATACCCCGAAATCACGGGCGACGCGCCGAAGTTCGAGCCGGGCACTTCGTTGACCGTCGCGGCGACGGTTCCGCCCGATCCGTAGAACGACGTGTTCGGGTTCCGGACGTTGAGGTAGCCCGCGCCCAGCGAAAGCGGGCCGTTCGCGTAGCTGGCGCCGGCCGACCAGATCTGGTTGCGTCCGGTGCGGCCGGGCACGCCGCCCAGCGAATAAAGCGCGGTCGCGGTCACCCCGTGAAATACCGGGCTGGTGTACTTGATCGCGTTGTTGACACGGTTGGTATTGTTGAAGTTGTCGTTGTCGGACGGATGGGCGGCGAGATAGCCGCCCCACTGATCTCCCGCCTCTAGCAGGCCGACCGAGTCGACGACGGAATCGTATTGACGCCCGAGCGTGACGACGCCGTACGGGCCGGACAGCCCGACATAGACCTGCCGGCCGAATTCGAGACCGCCCTGGCCGAGCTTGCCGGTATTGACGTCGAAGCCGTTTTCCATCACGGCGACCGCACCGTAGCCGCCGCCGATATCCTCCTTCACGCGCAAGCCCCAGCGGCTGCCGTTCAGCACGCCGCTCGCGAGGCTGTAGAGGGGATGGCCCGATGCGTTGCTGACGTAGTTGACGCCTTCGTCGAGGATCCCGTACAACTGCACGCTGCTCTGCGCATGTGCCGCACCGCAGACGCATCCTGCCGCCGCGCAAAGCGCGATCGTCTTTCTCATTGAAAGTCTCCAAATTTCTTCTGAATTTACGTGTCGTGACGTCGCAATCAGTGGTCGATTGAATGATTTGGATGACTAATTTATTGAGGGCGATGGATGTCATTCTCCAGCACCCCGTTCGATCGTCTCATCCGAAACTTCAACGTCCCGCCGCAGCAACGTTCGGTGATTAGATGCGTGGCCGATATCACCGTCAATCAAGCGGGCGATCCGATTCCGTGCAGTGAAACTGGTGTGGCGCGAGGTCCTTCGATCCGCGTAGAGACCCTTAAGGGTAAAGCCGCGGCGTGCGGGCGCGATCGCATTCTGTCGCGATCGTGCGGCGTTGCGGGTGACAGGTCGTCGACGATGTGGGGGAGGTCGATCGCCGGCGGCGATCGTAGTCGCAGGCGGATGCATGCACCCGATCGATCATGGGGGTGCGATCAGGCAGGATGAACGAAACCGCCGCTACTTCACGAGGCGAATCCTTCGTCCGGATTCGGTGGATGCAGACGGCGTATCGATGCGCGCGGTGCCGCCGCCCTCGACGTTTTCCTTTGCGATCCGCATCGCCTGATCGAACTGCGTGCCGGTGGCGACGTGACGATGATCGACGCTGACCAGCCATCCGCGCCCGCTGTGGCACCAGCGTATCCGCCGTTCGTCGAGCAACGCGGCGAACCATCGCCACAGCGCGGCGTCTTCCGCATTGGCGCTCTCGCGTGCCGCGGCGCGTTCGACCATCATGCTCGATAAGTAGTTCTCGGTTCGTCGCTTCTGCATTGTCTGAGCCTCGCAACGAGCCAGGCTGGCCCGTCGATTCCGGCATCGCATCGAACCGGTCGCCGACGAGGCCGCCATTGACCACGCGTTCGACCGGAACCCGACCGTGCCGTAGCATCAACAGTGTCGGTCCGGTTATCGCGGCGTCAATAGCGCCCGCCCGATGATTCCGTACTTCGGAAGTCGCATCGGGAATGTGGAATCGGTCCTGCCGGACAGGTCATGCGTCGCGGACGAAAAGGCCCGATGCCGGCGTTCCGACGTACGGAACAACCGCCGGCCGCGGATTGACGGGCCCATGGTGCGCCTCACAGGATGAATGCCGATGACCGTCGCATCGTCCTGCGACCGGGCCCGGTTCCGGAAATCACGCCCCTCCGGAGCTCCCGTCGATGCGCCGCCGCCGCAAGCGCGACGCACCGCAACCTCAATCCGTCACGACGACGAACCCGGACGACTCGAATGATGCCGGAGCATGCGACGTGACCTTCGACCTTGTCCATTCATGAACCACGCAGAACCCGCGATTCCGGGCGGTTCGACCGATGCCCGCCAGGGCGGCGACTGTTCCGCACTCTCCACGCTCGTTCGTCCCGGCAATACGGTGATGTGGGGGCAGTCGCACGCCGAGCCGGTGACGCTGATGCGCGCGCTGGTCGCCCAGCGGCACGACCTGAAACGGATTCGCCTCTTTCTCGGCATCGGCCTCGCCGACGTGCTCGCCCCCGAACACGCCGACGCATTCGATTTCCTCGCCTATTGCGGCAGCGGCGCGAACCGCAAGCTTGCGCGCGCGAACGTGCTCGACATTCTCCCCGCGCACTATTCGCAACTGCCGGAGCTGATCGGCAGCGGCGCGTTGCGGATCGACGTCGTGATGCTGCAGGTCTCGCCGCCGGACGAGCAAGGCCGCCACAGCCTCGGGCTCGCGCGCGAGTACCTGGTCGAAGCGGTGAAGCATGCACGGGCGATCGTCGCGGAAGTGCATCCCGACGTGCCGTGGACCTATGGCGGGCCTTACTTGCGCGCCGCCGACATCGATTTGCTGGTGCCGTCGGACGCGTCGTTCCCGGACGCCGCGCCGACGACACCCGGGCCGGTGGAACAGGCGATCGGGCGGCACGTCGCGTCGCTCGTGGAAGACGGCGCGACGCTGCAGACGGGTATCGGCGCGATTCCGGATGCGGTGATGGCCGCGCTCCACGGCAAGTGCGACCTGGGCGTGCACACCGGCAGTATCGGCGACGGCATCGCGACACTGTGCGAAGCCGGCATCGTGACGAACGCGCGCAAGACGATCGACGCGGGCGTCACCGTCGGCGGGGTCATCATCGGCTCCGCGCACGTGCGCCGTTTCGCGCATCGCAATCCCGCGCTCGAGCTGCGCGGCACCGAATACACGCATAACCCGCACGTGCTGCGCCGCATCGATCGCTTCGTCGCGATCAATTCGGCGGTGGAGGTGGACCTGACCGGCCAGGTCAATGCCGAGGTCGCCGCCGGCACGTACGTCGGCGCGATCGGCGGCGTGGCCGATTTCCTGCGCGCGGCGCAGGCCAGCCGAGGCGGTGTGCCGGTCGTTGCATTGCCGGCCACGGCGGGCGCGCACAGCCGTATCGTGAGCCGGCTGGCAGGCCCCGTCACCGTGCCGCGCAGCGATGCGTGCGTGATCGTCACCGAATACGGGATCGCCGATTTGCGCGGCCTGTCGCTTGCGCAGCGCATTCCGAAGATGATTTCCATTGCCCATCCCGATCATCGCGAGCAGATGGAGCGCGACGCCCACGCGCTCGGCTGAGCGGGACCGCGCGGCACGCCACCACATGCGCGGCGCGCCATTTCCTCGGGCCGGACGCGTGTCTCGCGATCAACCCGGCGCTCGTCTACGGCCGGATGACCGGCTGGGGGCAGGACGGCCCGCTCGCGCAGGCGCCGGGCCACGACATCAACTACATCTCGCTGAGCGGCGTGCTGCATTCGGTCGGCGCGGCTGGCGGCCCGCCGGTGATCCCGCTCAAGCTGGCCGGCGACTTCGGCGGCGGCTCGCTGTATCTCGCGCTCGGCGTGGCGTCGGCGCTGCTCGAAAGCCGGCGCTCAGGGCAGGGGCAGGTCGTGGACGCCGCGATGGTCGACGGATCGGCGTCGCTGATGACGCTCTTCTACGGCATGTTCGCGAGCGGGTACTGGAATGACGCGCGTGGCAGCAATCGCCTCGACTCCGGCGCGCCCTGGTACAACGTGTACGAGACGAAGGACGGCCGCTGGGTCAGCGTCGGATCGAACGAGGCGCGCTTCTGGCGCAATACGCTGGCCTTGCTCGGCCTGCCCGAGCGCGACATGCCGGATCAGCACGACCGCACGCGATGGCCCGAGGTCCACGCGAAATTCGCCGCGATATTCCGCACGCACACGCGCGACCCCGGGAACCGTGCTGGTGCAGGGGGCGGGCGGGATGCTGGCCGCGCACGTAGATCACGCCGTCGATCGCGCTGCTGCCGCCGAGGCCCTTGCCGCGCGGCCAGGACACGGTCCGGCCGTCGAGCGTCGGCGCGGGCTCGGTATCGAACGCCCAGTTGAACCGCTTGTCCATGAACCGCTTCCCGGTGCCGGCGGGCATGCGTGCATTCGGCGCTCCGCCGGTATCAGCCGTGGTCGATGCCGGCACGACGTCCAGCGACGATCGCCCCGAAACCGCGATCGCGCGGCACATCGCTGCAGAGGGCGCAAACGGGACGCCTATAGCGCAGCGGCATCCCAGTCGATCCGGTAGGCGTGGACGGAACCCAGCATCTTCATCGGATTGAAGACCGTCTTCAGCGCGATGGGCATGACGACGTGCATGATCGCCTTGCCCAGCGGCCCCAGCGCCTTTCGGGTATTGGTGCGTGCCGCGGCCGCCGAGATCGCTTCGACGCGCTCGCGCCGCAACTGCTCGTAACGCGCAAACGCCAGCGAAGGCGTCGGGATGTCGCGCAGGCAACGCGCGAGCTGAATCGCACTTTCGATAGCCAGCGATGCGCCCTGGCCCGAACTCGACGACGGCGCGTGCACCGCGTCGCCAACCAGCACCATCCTGCCGCTGTGCCAGCGAGGGACGGGCGGCATCAGCTCGCTCGCGATCGGCGCGAACAGCTGGGCCGGGGCGGTGTGCCGCAGCAGCGTTTGCGCCGGATAATCGTCGCGGTAAAGTTCGCGCAGTTGTGCGAGCCACTGCGTCGACGGTATCTCGCGGATCGCCTCCATCGATGCGGGCGTCGCATGCGGCAGATTGCCGAACCAGCAGATACCGCGATCCGGATCCGCCCAGTAGCCGAGAAAGGCGTGCCTGCCGAACACGAAGGTCATCGTACCGGATGGAATGCGCAGCGTATCGAGCGGCGCCAGCGCCCCGAAACCCAGGGTTCCCGCATAGCGTGGCGCCGGCGCGCCGGGATCGATCAGGCCGCGCACGGTGGAACGAATGCCGTCCGCGCCGATCAGGATGTCGCCGCTCGCATGACTGCCGTCCGCGAACGACACCTGTACGCCGTCCGCCGCCTCGCTCGCACTCACGAGCCGCTTGCCGTGCACGATCGGGATCCCGGCGGCCACCACTGCGTCGCGCAGCACCCGGTACAGATCGGAGCGATACACGACGCGACCCGGCTGCATGCCTTCCAGCCCGTCGAACCGCGTCAGCACCTTGCCGCGGGCATCGGCCATTGCCATATGCGCGATCGGCTGGCTCACCGCACGGAGTGCCGCATCCACGCCGACGATCTTCAGTGCCTCGAGCCCATTGGGCGACACCATCAGGCCCGCGCCGATACCGTCCGCGGATGCGGCGTACGACTCGTAGAGGGTCGATCGGATGCCGGCCCTGGCCAGTGCCAGGGCCACGACGGGGCCTGCAATGCCGCTACCGGCGATCAACGCGTGCCGTACCTTGTTCATCGGGATCACCTCATGATCATATTATGACTAAAGTATAGTCAAACTATGAATATGAAGGCAAGCCACGACCCTACTCGACATCAGGATCCGCAATTGAAACCCCGCTCAAGGCAACCTTCTCCGCTTGCGATGGTGATACTCGGCTTTGTGCTGGAGGCCCCGTCGCACGCGTACCGGATGCACGAACTCATCCGGCAGCGCGGCAAGGACAACGTGGTGAACGTCGCGCAACGCAACAGCGTCTATCAGACCCTTTCACAGTTGAAGGCTGCCGAACTCATCTGCGTTCGCGAAACCGCGCAGATGGAAGGGCGGCCGGAACGCGTGGTCTACGAGATCACGCCGCTGGGCAGGAAGACGTTCTACGCATGGCTGGAAGCGATGCTCGGCGAACCTCGACGCGAGTTCAACGAATTCCCTGCCGCGCTCGCCACGATCATGGCGCTGACTCCCAAGGTCGCGCATGCGCGGCTGCAGCAACGTCGCGACACGCTGAAGCAGCAACTGGCCGAGGCGGCATCGACATGTCGGCAATGGCAGGACAAGGGCTTGCCGCGTCTCGTGATGCTGGACGACGAATACAAGCAGGTGCTGCTGCAAGCAGAAATCACATGGCTGGACGGTGTGATCTCGGAACTCGCGTCGGGCGCGCTGGACTGGAACGAGAAATGGCTGCGCGAACTCGCGGCGCAGTTTGGGTAAGGTCTTCGGAGGAGCGCGTCGAACGCGAACTCCTGCTGCTTTGGCGCAGAGAAATGGTTTGTGGCGCCTACGTACCCCGGTGGGTTGAAATGAAGGACATCGAGGGCAAGGCGCTTGGCTTCGCGATCACCTTCACCATCGATGCTTCTGCGCCACAGTATGCCGGCGATCTCGATCAGGACGTCGTGGTCGATCGCTTGGCCACCGCCGCGGGAGGGTTGGGCAGTTCGAGCGAGTATCTGTTTCAGACGTGCCAAGGCTTGCGTTCGAATGGTCTTCGCGACGCCGAGCTCGAACATCTGGCGTCACTGGTTCGCATCGCACATGAAGACCAGGGGGTTTCGGGGCCCCGTTCGCAGGCATATTGACGATCCGAAAATGCCTGTGCGGGCTCAGGATGGGCAAGGGCGGGTTCATCGGGCGATGCATGAACACACCGTTCATTCCGGCGCAGGATTTCGAGATCGCGAGGGGTTTGGGCGTCGGCGCGCGGGTGCGGAGATGAGCCGCCGACCAGAACATCGAAGGCTTACGCCATTCGCGACGGATCGGATTTCTGTTGGACTCATCTTGCCGCCTACGCCACCTTCGTCGCCAGCTGGTGCTCGTGGCAGGGCCCGCTCGCGGTCGGCGAGGATCTCGCACGGCTGCGCGCGCCGGGATGGATCAGGTGCGAGCCAGGCGTCCACGTTCGACGATTGGGATTTGATGACTAGCCCGTCGAATCCTTTCCAGCGCAGTCCCGAGCAGCTTCGATACCGGCTAGCAGGAACGCCCGGTCGACCCGTCGAGTCGTACCTTCCAGCGTCTGCGGCGAGCCGGCAAACAGCGCCTGCATATAAATCGGTGCGAGCACGACTTCCGCGATCAGCCCGGCGCTGGGCACGACGTCGCCGCGTCTGCGCGCCGCTTCGAGCATTTGATCCAGCTCTTCCAGCCGCCGTCCAATGGGCGTACTCATGATGTCCCGCTCCTCTGTCGCAACCTGAGGCGTCATCGCCATCACGCGCAACAGCGACAGCGAATGCTGGTTGTTCATGGAACGCGCGATCGACATCGCCCATGTCACCAGGTTCTCGCGCACCGATCCACCGGTCGGAATCGGCTCTTCGCGAATGAGCCGGTCAATTGCGACGTCGGCCATCAGATTCCGGATATCGCCCCAGCGTCTGTACAGGCTCGTCTTGTTGACGGCCGCCCGCTCCGCGACCTCGAGCATGGACGGAATTTCGCCGTGCCGCTCGATCAGAAGCGCTTCCACTGCGTCGAATACCGCGTTCTTGACCCGCGTGCTTCGCCCCCTCGGGCGCTTTTGTGGTGTCTCAGTCATGTCTAATTAAAGCAAATTAAGTTGCATTTTGTCCAGGGGTGTGTAAAAGTGAATTTAGTTGCTTTAGCTTGGCGCGCCCGGCCCCCCGGGCGATTGCCGATTTCTTGAGGAAACAGCCATGACCACGCACGCAGTTGCAAGCCCGCCCGTACATCCTGGCCCCCTTCTTTTCCCCGGCGACGAACAGTTCTGGTTCGAGACGGTACGCATGTTCGGCGCCGACGAATACGGCGGCGGCTCGTTCGGCGAGGTCATGGCCGTCAGCGCCCGCATCACGGCGGGCGACTACGACAGTTGGTACGAAGCATGGAACGCCATGGCGGATCGCATCGCTGCGGAGGGCGATCGCCAGCTCGCCCGCAGGCACGGGATCAGCGCTCGCGACAGCTATCTGCGCGCCTCCAACTATTACCGTTCCTCGGAGTTTTTCCTGCATGCCAATCCGCAGGATCCCCGTGTCAGCCGAGCATATGAGCGCTCGGTCGCCTGCTATCGGTCCGCGGCGGCGCTCTACGATCCTCCGATCGAACTGGTGGACATTCCCTATGAAGGCACCACGTTGCCGGGCTATTTTCACCACGCCGGCGAGGGCGTCCGGCCGTTGCTGATCCTGCATAGCGGCTTCGACGGCTCCGCCGAGGAACTGCACTGGAGCGGGGCGCGGGCAGCGGTGGAGCGCGGCTATCACGTGCTGTGCTTCGACGGCCCCGGGCAGTGTGGCCCGCTGCACAGCGAGGGGCTGGTTTTCCGGCACGACTGGGAGAACGTCGTCACGCCAGTGGTCGATTTCGCGCTGACACTGCCCGGTGTCGATCCATCGCGTATCGCACTGCGCGGGGAAAGCCTCGGCGGCTATCTCGCGCCCCGCGCGGCGGCCTTCGAGCATCGCCTTGCGGCCCTGATCGCCAACGACGGACTTTACGACTACGGTGCGCCCCACGTGAGCCGCATGCCGGAGGCCGGGCGGGACGCGCTGTTGAACGCGTTGCGGGCCGGTCCCGTGCCGCAGATAGATCGGGCGATGGAAGCGGCCATGGCGGCGTCGCCGGTGGCGCGCTGGGCGATGACTCACGGCATGTGGTGCTTTGGCGCCACAACGCCCAGCGAATACATCGGCAAGACGCTCGACTACACGCTGGCGGGCGGGATTGCCGGGCAGATTCGCTGCCCGACCCTCGTGTGCGAAGCCGAGGACGACCTGTTCTTCAAGGGGCAACCTCGGCAGCTTTACGACCATCTCACGTGCCGGAAAACCCTGATGACTTTCACTAACGAGGAGGGCGCGGGCGCGCATTGCGAGGTCGGAGCCGGCCGTCTTGCCAACGCCCGCATGTTCGACTGGCTGGATGAGACACTGGGGATGTGAAGTCGTATATATCGTGGGATGTGCGGTTCGCAGACATCGGTTCACTTTCTTGAAGACCGTGTCTTTGGCGTGTCGGAACCAGCGGCTCCGGTAGGGGACACGGGTTCCGACACGCACCGATGAGGTTCGCCGAGGATCTTGTCGACCCGCCATTCGCGGTGGCGAATTATCGGCTAATGGAACCGCGCGGCTATCTCCCGCCTGCCGAAGCGGAGGCAAACTGCTGCAGGCGCCGCCGAAATGCCTCTAACGTGTCCGCATTAACCTGACCACCTCCAGAATTCCCCGGTGCGGTTCATTGGCGCAACAGCCCGATCACCTCATTGGCGGCCCGGATGCCGGACTCCAATGCGCCTTCGAAATATCCAATGCACTCTGTTGCTGTCTCGGTGCCAGCCCAATGAATGCGACCGAACGGTTCGCGAATACTGTCTCCGTATGAGGTGAGCACACCGGGAGGCATGTGGCAGGCGTAGCCGCCGAGCGCCCATTCGTCCGTTGTCCAGTCGTAGTCCGCATAGCCGAGGGGCACTGCCGCTTCGTCACCGAAGTAATGCGCCAGATCGGCAACGATATGCTCCCGGCGCGCCTCCTGGCTCAACCCGCTCAGTTCAAGCGCGTGATTCCCTTCGATCAGACCGACCAGTACGCCGACACTTTCGTCTTCCGGCGACTGATCGAACACAAAACCCAGATGATGGCCGACGCTGGCAACCGAGCCATTCAGCCCGCGACGGCGCCAAAAGGGCGTGGGATAAGCCACATGTATCTTGATGACCGCACCCATTTGCATTCTTTGCAGCAATCCTGCTCGCTTGACAGGCAGCGGGGGGCTGAAATGAATGCGGGATGCCAGCGGAGGCGGTGCCGTCACGATCGCGTACCGCGCATCGAACGTACCCTGTGCGCAGGTGATGCGCACACCGTCGGCATGTTGCTCGATCGCGCTCACGGGCGCGTTCAGCAAAATGCACCCGTCCAGGCGCTCTGCCATGCGTTTCGGGATCTGCCAGGCGCCGCCAAGGAACTTGTCCTGTTGGGCGCCACCTTCGACGCCCATCATCGTTTCCAGGCCGCCGCCCTGCCGGAGGCATTCCAGGAAGAACAGATAGGAGACGTGCAGGGACTCGGTGCAGGTAATCGCGCTCGTGACAAGGCGGGCAAAGTCGCGGGCGGCGGTAGTGTCGACATGCTTGTCGAGCCATGCCTCGATGGTCATCGCATCCCATTGAAGGGCATTCTCCGCAAGCCACGGCGCGCCGGCGGGAAGGGTCTGCATGTCGCGCTTCCAGCGGTGCAAGGTCAGGCCAAGCTCCAGGGTGGATAAAAACGGAAGCTTCGGCGTGCTTGAATAGGCGTGAACCTTGCCGTCGATATTCACAAGGCTGTTGCCGTTCGTGTATTGGCGATACGTCGGTACGCCAAGTTCCGTGGCTTGTTCCCGCAACAGCCTTTGTGACGCGCCGAGCCATTGGCCACCGAAGTCCACTGTTTGCCCGCCGACTTCTCCCGGCATCGATCTCCCGCCGACCCGGTCTCGGGCCTCGAGGATCAGCACCTGCTTCCCGGCTTTCCTGAGCTCGAGTGCCGCTTTCATTCCCGAAAGGCCGGCTCCGATAATGAGGACATCCGATTTCTGGTCAGCCGAATTGACAGTAGTTGCCACGATGCTCCTCTCTTGGTCACATGTCCGCCGCGCTGGGTCACGACACGCCCGTCATCCAGCGTAGCCGACTTCAAAAAACTTCATCCCGCCGCCGATACGCCGCTGGCGAGGGCACTGTCCATGGTTTTACGTTGGCACGCGACGGCGCACGAAGCTACCGTGCGGCGTTGCGCATCGGGCAAGCACTCGCGATGCCGGGATGCATTGTTATAGGTCGATAGACCAATTTTTGCAAGTCTCCGGATGACTTTCCACGGGTGCTCCGCGGGAGGAACATGCACGTCATTCATCCCGGAAATCGTATTCAGCGCCGCGGGACGACACATGACGCTGGCCGGAATTACGTCTGACGATTAGCCAAAATTCTCAAATATCTCGCGGAAATCGAGTCGTTTCGTCCATCGAGCAGCCCCCAGCCTGCTATCGGAGCTGATGTCACAATAGGGTTTTCCGCGCTGCAGCATCGTTTCAAGTTGTCCTGAGTCAAGATGTGTTGTATAACGCGAATTAGGTCATTCGACATATTGTGTGGTGCTGACTACGAAGGGCACCCAACTACGCGTGTCCGGAACGTGTCGTTCGCCGCCCGTGAAGCGGGGGCGGATGATCGTGGGGCCCATATCCGGCGGCTCATTTTGATAAGGAACAACCATGACGTATGAAAAGGCGGAGCTGGAACGCATTCTCCATGTTCAGCGTGCGGCATTCCTTGCCGAGGGCGGTGCGTCCGCGGCGGTGCGAAAGTCGCGCGTGGGGCGGCTCGCGATTGCGATTCTTTCGAATTTCGATGCGATTGCACAGGCTCTGAGCGCCGACTATGGCAACCGTCCGCCCGAGTTGACCAAGGCGCTTGAAGCGCTGCCGTGGTCCGAAGACATTCTCCACACGCTCGACAACATCGAGAGATGGATGGAGCCGGAGGAAATCCCGGGCGGATTCATTCAGCAAAAGCCCAAGGGCGTCGTCGGCGTCATGGGTGCATGGAATTTCCCGGTGACACTCACCTTCGAACCGGCCCTGAGTGCGTTGGCGGCCGGCAATCGAGTCATGATGAATTTTCCCGAATATCAGGTTCAAACCGGGCGTCTGCTGGCGAAAATCGTCTCGGAAACCTTCGATGAGGCTGAGGTGGCCTTCATTCACGGTGACCTGTCGACGGCCCAGTCATTCTCGGGGTTGCGGTTCGATCATCTGTTCTTTACCGGCTCTCCCAACATCGGATCGATCGTCGCACAAACGGCGGCAAGCAATCTCGTTCCCGTTACAACGGAACTCGGCGGAAAAAATCCGGTGGTCGTGGCGCCCGACGCCGACCTGAATCTGGCCGTCAGCCGAATTGCAACGACACGCATCGTGAACGGAGGGCAGGTTTGCCTTTGTCCGGATTATGTCTGGGTGCCGAAAGGCATCGTGACGACCTTCGTTTCCGGGCTGATCGATCAGTACAACTCGATATTCAGGACTTATCTTGAGAATCCCGCTGTCGTTTCCGTCGTCAACGAGCGAAATTTCGACCGCGTCGTCGACCTCGTGGATGACGCGGTCGCAAAGGGCGCGAAAAAGTACGTAGCGGTGCCGGAAGGTGAAGCCGAGCGGTTGCCCGATCGTGCGTCGCGAAGAATTCCGCCGACTATCCTGATCGATGTGCCTGAGACGGCCGAGATTACCAATGAGGAGGTATTCGGCCCGGTGCTTGTCGTGTATGGATACGACGACTTGCAGGAAGCGATCGAATATATCGCGGCACGCCCCGAGCCGCTCGCTGCCTACTGGTATGGCGGCGATGGCGAAAATTTTCAGTACTTTCTCGATCGCACGACGAGTGGTGGGGTCACGCGCAACGACGGGTTGCTGCATGCCATGCTTCCCGGCGCTCCGTTCGGTGGAATCGGTAACTCAGGGTCGGGTGCCTATCATGGCAAGACCGGTTTCGATACGTTCACACATCGTCGCCCAGTGGCCTCGGTGACCCGTCCGGACGGGGTCGCCAATCCGCTCGTTGGCGACTCGTTGGTGTCGGCGCAGATGCAAGGCTATCTTGACGGCGCGATAGCGTCCGTCATCGAGGCGTTCAAAGCCAGGCTGACTGACGCCAAGTAGTTGAAACGCGTTGCGATGTCGGGTCGCGGCATGCGTCTTGCTCGTTCCGGGCGAGCCTGCTTCTGCCGCACCAACGACAGATAGACGCGCCGCCCGACCTCTTCGCCAGTCATGTGGTTTGGATCGGGATGTCTGAAATCCCGTCGCGGGAATTTATTTTTTGGCCAGGCACGCGTTGCGTGAGGTAATTGTCATGATGCCTTCCAATGAGTTTTCAAAGGGATTCAAAGGCGAAATCCAGAATCGGGCGTTCGCGCTTCGCGCCATCGGGCGACTGGCAAATCGTCTCGAGGGTGATCCGCGTCAGCCGCTCTGGGCGGCCTATTTGAGGCTCGAAGAGTTCAATGAGCCGATCTATCGTCAGGTAGCAGGCCGGTGGGGGATGGATGTGACGCCTGGAACCGGAACGCTGATCAAGGCGTGGGTACTCGGCTCGGTACCGAAGTTCCTGTTAAAGCCATTTTTGAAACTCGTTTATTCGAAAACGGTTGTCTATTGTGACGAGCTACGAAAACTCAGAAGCATAGGACCATCGAATTCCAGGGATTTCCTGGACTACATGGTCGATCAGGAGGATTTCCAAATAGAAATGATGCGGCTCTCGCTTGACGGTCAGGATGCCGTGCTTGCCCGGAAGATTGATTCGTTCGTTCAAAAGTACGGTCGAACGTTCATGGCCAGGTAGCGTCGCAAAGATCGACACATCTGAGTCGACCGGGCAACGACAGATGTTGCGGGTGATTGCCGTGATGACACGGCGGTCGTTCCTGAACCCGGGGCGCGCATCTTGTAGTGAACCCGCCTGCTTCCCGAAGGAGACAGGCGGGAAAGCATGGTCCATACACCGGCCGGACTATCTGGCCACTTTGTCGCCCCGGTACCTTGGCAGAGGAACCCGGCTGCTCCTGAGTTTGATCCCGTCACGTGGAAACGTCACTATGTCATTTGATCAAGCATCACTTCTTCAAAGCAGGTCGTTCTGGCAGCACACCTATGGGCCATATTCGCCGAATCCACCTTTGGGAGAAGATCTCAAGGTTGACGTGGCGATTGTCGGCGGTGGATTCACGGGGCTGAACACGGCATGGCAGTTCAAGAAAGACAACCCCAATGCGCGTGTAGTCGTGCTTGAAGCCGCTATCGTCGGCTTCGGTTCCAGCGGTCGGAACGCGGGCTTCAGCACGAAAATGTTCGGTCTCGAGCCCGAGATGGTTCTGTTGCGCTGGGGCAAGCAGAAGATGGTTGACGCCCACCGCTATTTGCAACTGGCGGTGGCGCATACCAGGCGCCTGATCGAAGAAAACAATTTTCAGTCGGACTACTGTCACGGTGGGCTGGTCCGCGCCACCTATACAAAGCAGCAGTTGAGCCGAATGCAGAAGACCCATGAGCTGTTCCAGCAACTCGGCATCGACGAGGACATGGAGTGGCGGAGCGCGGAACAATTTCAGCAGGACTTCCATTCGGAGCGTTTTTTCGGCGGCATCTACGAATCGGAGACCGGATACCTCAATCCTTGCAAGCAGGTACGGGCCCTCAAGACCTTGGCGGAATCGGCCGGCGTCTCCGTTTACGAGACTACCCAGGTGACGAATGTCGAAAGGACGTCGTCGGCGATCGTCGTCACCACATCGAACGGAAAGGTCACGGCGGACAAACTGGTCGTTGCGACCAACGCATACACTCGGGGGGTTCCCGGCCCGCAGAAGTTGCGCTCGCGCCAGTATCCGCTTTGGACCTATCAAGTTGTCACCGAGCCGCTGAGCGATGCCCAATGGAAAAGTATCGGCTGGAACGAGCGGCAATCGTTCGGCGACAACCGGCAGATGCTGCATTATTTCAGGCCCACGGCAGATGGTCGGATCGTCATGGGCGGCGGCGACGCGATCACGTACCGGACGGGCGCCATGGAAGAGGTCTCCGCCCCGGCTGCCTGGCAGCATTGCGAAGATCATCTCAAGTGGATCTACCCTCAACTCAAGAATACGCGCATCGATTATCGATGGGGCGGCCCTGTCTCGATCACCCTGGACATGGCTCCCGAAATCAGCTTCATCGACGACGAACGCATCATTTACTCAGGCGGATGCTTCGGTCACGGTGTCGCATTGACGCATCTCAATGGCCGGACGATCGCCGATCTCCTTGCGGGAACGCGATCCGAGCTGACTGACTTCTGGATTGTGAACAGAAAGTCGTTGTCGATGAAAAGCGATGCACTCTCCTATCTCGTGGGCAGGGTGGCGCGCCAGGCGCTCAAGTCTTGGGATTGGTGGGAGGAGAAAGGCCTCAGGAGGTAACGTCGACGGCCGTCGCGGTCTTGCAACTGCGGCATTCGACGGAACGGCAATGCGTCGTCGGTATCGCGCGGGGTATTCGGCGGTCGCTCGACCTTGAACCCCGCTTCATCGCACTTGCCGTGTCAACCACGGGCTTGCCGTCGCTTTCGGTGCATGTCCCTTGCCATGCGTGACGGCTACCGGACTCAGTCGCTTGCGGGGCGCCTGTCACGGCATGGATGCAACCGTGAGGATCGCCTTCACGGCTTCGTCCTCGATGCCTTTGATATCCGACGGGAAGCGGTTGCGCTGGGGGATGAGCACCAGGAGCCCTTCGATTTGCCCCGCTATGAGCGCGGCGCGACGAGCACGCACATTTGGGGACAGCCGTGGGTTGACGGCTGCGACGAAGCCGCCAATCATGCGGCGCTGGAACAAATACGCGTCTTCCATGCTCTTGCGCGCGAATTCCTGCATTTGCGCCAGCGCCCAGAAATTGACAAAGAGGCTTTGGGTTCGCGGTTGTTTGCCGTCTTCGATGAGCAGGCGGACAAGCTTCTCCAGCCGTTGCTCGGGGGTGAGCGACGCGTCGGTTCGAATGCTGTCGTAGTTTCCCGAATACTCCGCGGTCGTCTCGGCAATGATCGCCGCGAAGAGGTCTTCGCGCGTAGGAAAGTAGTGCTGCAAATTCGATAGCGCCAGCCCCGCTCTGGTCGCCACCTTGCGCATGCTGAGCCCACCGTAACCCTCTGCCACGAAAATCTCGATGGCGCTCGCGAAGATACGCGCAACCGTGTTGCGACCACGGTCCGTCAAAGGACGGGTCACGCCACCGACCGATGGCGCAAGGGACGCATTGCCACTTCCGCCTGTCAACGATCTCACGGCCATCGGGTTCGCTTCCTGAGTTGAGCTGTGAACGCATTCCTGCGTTTGCCATAACGGATTGCCGGTCGGGTGACCTTATTCGGGCAGGCGATTGCTTGACGACCTTCGATACCGGGCGCGGCGTCACCCCGACCTGAACCGGGATCCACAACTCGCAGCAGATCGAAAGTGCACAGCGAGACCGCATCGCGGCCTTTTCCCCCAAGTTTAACCCGCGCAAAACACTTTTGGATCGTCGTGCTGCGGACCGGCGCGGCGCTTCCAAGAAGCGGGCCGATAGACGCACCTCCGCCCCGATGGTCAGTCGCCGTTCCGTGTTCCTCGGCGTAGCTCAATCCATCGAAAGCTTTATTTAAGGTCGGATGACTAAATCATGTGAATGCGACGATGTGCCGGAAAGGCCGGTTCCCGGCCCCCGCGCTGACGGATGCGGTCATTTTTCAGACGCTTCAGGATCGATGTTTTTATCAATTAGATCAAGGTCTCAGACGGTATCTCCGTCGACATTCCGCCTGTCTCCGCTACGTGCAAGGGTTTAGCCTTAGTTGCGATCAAAAATACCCGTGTGTATAACGACAAATAGGTCGAACGACCAATTTATGGCTGGATGAACAAGGATCAGGCGGTAAAGGTGCAACTGCGTCCCTCCATGCGGGACGTGGTATCCGCGGTGGCAGTGATCGTTGTTGTCAGTTGGCCGGGATCAAGAACGACGGGGATTTCGCATCGACGATTCGCGGCGTTCCACATCAACGTCCTGCATGGTTCACGCCGAAGAGCCGTGGTCCGTGTGCGAGAACAGAGACAAGAGGAGAGTGACGATGTACAAGCGGAAAAACGTAGGCGTGTCTTGCTTGGCTGCCGCGCTGGTGCTGGTCAGTGCGACGGCCGTCGCGGACGGCGATCTCACGCCCGCCGGCGCGGAAAGTGCGGCAAGCAAGGACGGCCTTGTTCCTTCGTTCGTCGGGCGACAAGCGCCCGCATCGGGTTGGGAATGGGGCAAATTCCGGGGGAGCTTCTGGAAACATCGGACAGAGAAGCCGCTTTACTCGATCGATGCGTCGAACGTCGACAAGTACGCCGACAAGCTCTCGCCCGGCGAGATTCAGTTGGTCAAGCAACTGAAGGGCTATCGCATGGACGTGTATCCGTCCCACCGTGAATGCCAATTGCCGGATTTCGCCGAACAGAACTCGAAGTCGAATCTGACGACGGCGAAGCTCGATGCATCCGGGGAAACGATCCAGACCGCCGTGTTTCCCGGCGTGGCGTTTCCCCAGCCCAAGTCGGGGGCCGAAGCGATCCTGAATTACGAAACCCGCTATCGGGGCGTAGGGGTCGAGTGGGCGCCGATCGTCACTTCGATTTCCCCGCGTCCGGGCAGTAGCGACTGGATCGATGCGGTCGGGCCGCAAGTCTTTTTCTCCCCGTACGGGAAGAGCGGCAAGACGGCGCCTCAGGACGTGGATCAGCTCAGCCTGGCTGCTTACTTTTCGGCGACTTCTCCGGCCGCCCTGGCAGGACAGGCCTTTGTTCAACGCCAGTATTTCAACCGGGATTCGGAGACGTACTACTACTTTCCCGGCCAACGCCGCGTGAGACGCATGCCGGCCTATACGCACGATGCGCCGCTGATCGGCTTCGAGAACCAGTATCTGATCGACGAAGCCAACATGTTCAACGGCGCTATCGATCGCTTCAACTGGAAGCTGGTGGGCAAGAAGGAGATGATCGTTCCGTACAACGACTTCGGTATGTACGCGTTCAAGGACAAGTTGCATGACGTGGCGACGCCTGGCGGCATCTCGCCGGACCATCGCCGTTACGAGGTGCATCGTGTCTGGGTGGTCGAGGCGACGGTCAAGCCCACCGCCCGTCATGCTGCGTCGAAGAAGGTGTTCTATCTGGACGAGGACAGCTGGCTCGCGCTCGTTGGCGAAGACTATGACGCGCAGGGCAAGCTCTGGAAGGTGCGCGAGAGCTATCCGGTTCCGGTGTGGGAACTGGGCGGCGCTTGCGACAACGAGCCGTTCGTCCAGTATGACCTGATCAATGGACGTTACGTATTCGACGGATCATCCGTCGGTCAGGGCAAGGACCTTCACTGGTACGAGCGCGCCGACGATCCGCGCCTCAAGTCCGACTTCTTCACGGCCGAATCGCTGAGATCGGCCAGCGAACGCTGATTGCCCTGAAAAAAGAAAGCAGGCCCGACGGTCGCGCGCGCGCCGTCGGCATCCGGTCTGGAGAAGAGTGACGCGATGAAAGCAGGTAATATCGTTAAGACTACTACGGTATCGATTGCAATGCTGGGTGCGGCAACATCGACTGCATACGGGTACGAGTTCACGCTCGATGACGGCAGCATTCAGGGATCGTGGGTGACCAATCTCACCGCGGGCGGCGGGATCCGGACCAAGAATCCGAGCTGCTCGCTGACCGGAGATCCGAACGCGTATGGTTGCGGCGCGGCCGCCAATACGAACCAGTGGGGCTATGGCGACGAAGGCGACCTCAACTATCGCAAGGGACAGCCGTTCAGTACCTACGTGAGCGCGACCAGCGAGCTGCTGCTGAAGATGCCGGCCGAAGGACTGAAGTTCATGGTGCGCGGTACGGGGATGTACGACTTCCTTGCCGGGAACACGGCCCGAACGCCGCTGTCGAGCACGGCTTCCGCGCAGGTGGTGTACAACGCACAGCTACTCGATCTGTGGGCGCAGAAGGACTTCACGATCGGCGGGCAGAGTGCTCACGTTCGGCTCGGCAATCAGGTGATCAACTGGGGCGAGAGCATGTTCGCGCAGAGCGGCATCAACTCGACCAACTCGATCGACGTGCAGAAACTGCTGATCCCGGGTTCGCAGCTCAAGCAGGCGCTGCTGCCGGCCCCGATGCTGAGCCTTGCGGCCGACCTGTCGCACGGGTTCAGCACCGAGGGCTATTACCAGTTCCAGTGGAACGGCAACCGCCTCCCGCCGGTCGGCTCGTACTGGTCGCTGGCAAACGTCATCGGGCGCGGCGCCGAGCCTTTCACGATCAACACGAACAACCCGAACGTGGCGGGCCCGGGCGTCGGCACGATCGCCAACGCAATCGGCGGCGGGGCGGCGGCGGGCAACCAGGATACGCTGAATGCGATCCGGAACGGGCTCGTCAACGGCACGTACGCCGGGCCGCCGTTCAACGACATCGGCGTTCCGGTCACGACGCAATTGCCGTCGAAGTACCGGCCGCAGTTCGGCGTGAAGTTCAATTACTCGCCGCGCGCGTTCGACGCGAACTTCGCGTTCTACTACCTGAACTACACGGACAAGTCGCCGGTGCTCTCAACGCTGGCGAATGGCACGGCCCAGTGGTCGTATCTCCAGAACCGGCAGTTGTTCGGCGCGAGCGCGAACTTCGGGGTCGGCCCGTGGGCGATCGGCTCCGAGCTGTCGTACCGGCCGCGCGATGCGGTCGCGCTGTCGAGCTGCTACGGCGCGGGCGGCCCGACCGACCTGATCACGAACGGCGTGCAGGGCGTCAACTGCCAGCAGTGGGCCGACAAGAAGAAGCTCCAGCTGGACGTCAACGGGCTGCTGGCCCTGACGCGCAGCGAGTATCCGTTCCTGAAGCTGATCGCAGCGGATTCCGCGACGCTCACCTGGGAACTCACGTGGATCTACTACCCCGGCCTCGGTTCGGACGTCACGCGCACGCTCGACGGGCAGGCGGTCACGCAGGTGCCCGCCACCGGCTATTTCCCGTGGCTGAACAACAACTCGGGGCTCGGTTATCCGATTACGCAGGGGCAGGGCACGTCGAGCTCGGTGGGGGCGACGATCGATTTCAACTGGACCTACGACGGCTCGCTGATTCCCGGCTGGCAGGTCACGCCCGGCGTAACGTTCTCCGACGGCCTGTACGGCTATACGCCGACGTTCACCGCGAACTACATGCAGGGCGCGAAGTCGGTCAACGTCTACGTGCTGTTCAACCAGAATCCGCCGACATGGCAGGCGGGCATCAACTTCGCGGCGTTCTTCGGCGGCCACAACACGGTGGGGAATCCGTATGCGGACCGAAATTTCGTCGGTGTGTTTGCTACCCGGAACTTCTGACGGGAATAAACGCAAGCGAGCGCGTGTCGAGCATCGCCGGTAATCATGAAGGGGTCATGCAGTGCTTAATCGTCTGGTCAGTCGCCTTGAAAGGCTCTTTTTCGGTCATCGCGCGATCGTGCTCGCCGCGATCGGCCTGTTCACTGTCGTGATGGCCGTGTTCGCGCTGCAACTGCGCATGGATGCAGGTTTCGAAAAGCAGATGCCGATCGGTCACGAGTACATCCGCACGTTCCAGCAATACCGGAACGACCTGCTCGGCGCGAACCGGATCACGGTCGTCGTGCGCGCGAAGCACGGCTCGATCTGGACGCCCGATGGTCTGACAAGGCTGTACAAGGTGACCCAGGCGGTGACCTACCTGCCGAACGTCGACCGGATCGGCGTGCGCTCGCTGTGGACGTCGAACGCGTTCGTCAATGAAATCACCGATGAGGGGTTCCGCGCGGAGCCGATCATTTCCGGCACGATCACGCCGGATCAACTGACGCCGGAGAGCGTCGAGAAGATCCGGCGCGCGACGACGCTGGGCGGTTATGTCGGCACGCTCGTGTCGCACGGCGAGGACAGCGCGATGATCACGGCCGAGCTGAACGAGCGCGACAGTGCGGGCAAGGTGCTCGATTACGTCGCGTTCAATCATTTGCTGGAACAGAAGATCCGTCAGCCGTTCGAGGACGCCGGCTATGAAGTGCAGATCATCGGCTTCGCGAAGCAGATCGGCGACATCGCCGACGGCGCGAAGGCCGTTCTCGGCTTCTGCGCGATCGCGCTGCTGCTGACCGCGCTCGCGGTGTACTGGTATTGCCATTCGCTGCGCTTCACGGTGCTGCTGATCGCGTGCTCGCTGACGTCGCTGGTCTGGCAGTTCGGCACGCTGAAGCTGCTCGGCTTCGGCCTCGATCCGCTCGCGGTGCTGGTGCCGTTCCTGGTGTTCGCGATCGGCGTGTCGCACGGCGTGCAACAGGTGAACTACATCGTGCGCGAGATTTCGCACGGACACAGTTCGTACGAGGCGGCGCGGCGCAGCTTCAGCGGCTTGCTGATTCCGGGCGTGCTGGCGCTGATCACCGCGTTCGTGTCGTTCATCACGCTGCTGCTGATCCCCATCCCGATGGTGCGCGAACTGGCGATCACCGCATCGCTCGGCGTCGCGTACAAGATCGTGACGAACCTGATCCTGCTGCCGGTGGCCGCGTCGTGCTTCAACTTCACGAAGCGCTATGCGGACAGCGCGCTCAAGCGCGGCGAGCGGCGCGGGGCCTGGCTGCGCCCGCTCGCGCGCATCGCGCAGCCGAAGTATGCGGGCGCGACCGTCGCACTGACGCTCGTCGTGTTCGCACTGGCCGCGTGGCAAAGCCGCGACCGCGTGATCGGCACGCTGCAGCCGGGCGCGCCGGAACTGCGCGCGGACGCACGCTTCAATCGCGACGCGACGGCAATCGCCGGCAACTACGACATGGGCCTCGACTGGCTGACGGTGGCGATCGAGTCGGCCGGCAAGGCCTGCGACAACCCGGCGGTCGGACTGTACGAAGACGATTTCGCGGCCACGATGCGCACCGAGCCGGGCGTGGTGTCGGTGCAGTCGTACTCGGGCATGCTGCGCGCGTACAACCAAGGCTACAACGAAGACTATCCGAAGATGAACGTGGTGCCGATCGACCCGGAAAACTATGGCGCGGTGTCGGTCGACGTCGGGCGCGTGAAGGGCTTCATGAAGACCGACTGCACGATGTCGGCCGTGCACCTGTTCCTGGCCGACCACAAGGCGACGACGATCAACCGCATTCTCGACGACGTGAAGCAGTATCGCGCGTCGCATCCGTTCCCGGGCATCACCGTGCGCCTCGCGGCCGGCAACGCGGGCGTGCTGGCGGCGACCAACGAGGAAGTCGCGGAAAGCGAGTTGCCGATGATGCTGTACGTGTACGGCGCGATCCTGATCCTCGTGTTCCTCGCGTACCGCGACTGGCGCGCGATGATCGCGTGCTGTGCGCCGCTGTCGGTGGCGACCTTCATCGGCTACTGGTTCATGAAGGAACTGCAGATCGGGCTGACGGTGGCGACGTTGCCGGTGATGGTGCTGGCGGTGGGGATCGGCGTCGACTATGCGTTTTACATCTACAACCGGCTGCAGGTGCATCTCGCGGGTGGCCAGCACATCGTGAAGGCCGTGCAGCACGCGATGCTCGAAGTCGGCGTCGCAACGATTTTCACGGCAATCACGCTCGCGATCGGCGTGGCGACGTGGAGCTTCTCGGCGCTCAAGTTCCAGGCCGACATGGGCAAGCTGCTCGCCTTCATGTTCCTCGTCAACCTGCTGATGGCGATGACGGCGCTACCCGCGCTGGCCTCGGTGCTGGAGCGCCGGTTCCCGCGCCGCAAGCCGGCCCGCGCGCCTGGGTTGTTCAGCCACTGATGACAGACACATTCAAGGAGATCTCCGTCATGATCAAGAACCTCGTTGTCTGTATCGGGCTGTGCCTGGCCGCGGCGGTCCTTGCGCAACCCGGTGCCGGGACGGTCGCCACGTGGGCCGAAAAGCCGGCCCATGCATGGCCCGCGCCCACACATATGATGCTGACCGATGCGACGCGTGCCGGCTCGCGGGTCGTCGCCGTCGGCGATCACGGCATCGTGCTGCTGTCCGACGACGACGGCAAGACCTGGCGGCAGGCACGGCGCGTGCCTGTTGCCGCGACGCTGTCGGCCGTTGCATTCGCCGATTCGCGGCACGGCTGGGCCGTCGGCCAGTGGGGGACGATACTCGCGACCGACGACGGCGGCGAAACCTGGACGACGCAGCGTATCGACACGTCGGCCGACCAGCCGCTGTTCTCCGTGCTGTTCACGACGCCGCAGGACGGGCTCGCGGTCGGCCTGTGGTCGCTGATGCTGCAAACCCATGATGGCGGCAAGACCTGGACCAGGGTGACGCTGCCCAAGCCGCCGGGCGGCGGCAAGGCCGACCGAAACCTTTATCGCGTGTTCGCGGACGCTGCGCACGCGCTCTACATCGTGTCGGAACAAGGGACGGTGCTCAAGTCGACGGATGGCGGGGCGACCTGGGTGTATTTGCCGACGGGCGGGAAGGGGACGCTCTGGTCGGGCGTCGCGATGCCCGACGGCCGGCTCGTGGTCGGCGGCTTGCTTGGCAGCCTGTTCGAGAGTCGCGACGGCGGCATGACGTGGTCCGCGCTTGCTACGGGCACGAAGAGTTCGATCACCGATCTCGTGGCAGACGGAAACGGTCTTGTTGGCGTGGGTCTGGATGGCCTTGTGCTGAAGCAGGGTGCGAGCGGGAAACCGTTTGAGCGCAAGCAGCGCGAGGACCGTTCCGCATTGACGGCAGCGATCATCGACAAACTGGGACATCCGATCCTTTTCTCCCAAGACGGCGTGCTGGCCGGATCGTAGGCATACGCGTCGAAACCGTCTCGTCCATTCCAGCAGATTCGACGCCACCGGCAGGCGATGCGTCGAATCCGTCGTCCCCCGTTTTTGCCGCGCGCCGGCGTGCTACGAATTCGACACGGAGGCTTCGTCACGCGGCCGTTTGCCGAGCAGCTTCCTGATCACGCCGAGCACGCTCTCCAGCGACGATGCGAGCAACAGCACCACGCCGCCGCTGATCTGGGCGATCGTCAACGGTTCCTTGTTGACCAGCCCGAACACGCTCGCGAAGACGAGATCGAGATTGAAGATCACCGACGTGCGGGCGGTGCCGACCCGTTGCTGATACCGGGTTTGAAGCACCACGGCGAGTGCGGTGGACATGACGCCCATGAAGAGGATCGCCGTCCAGACCTGCGGGTGCGTCAACGGTTCCAGCGGACGCCGGATCGGGAAGTACGCCAGCGCGACGGTGCCGAACAGGATCTGGAAAAACGCGAGGGCGAGACGGTTGACGCCACCCTGATGCGCGGTCAGCTTGCCGATGATGCCTATGTTCATCGCGATTGCGAAGGCGGCCGTGAGCCCCCACGCGTAACCGACGTTCAGGCTGTCCAGTCGCGCGCCGAGAAACACATAGGCGCCGACCAGCCCGATCGACACCGATGCGATATCGATGCGCGACGGCAAGCCGTGCCGAAGCGCGAGCATCACGAACGGAATGAAGACGATGCTGAGGGTGACGCAGAACGCCGCGCTGGCCGACGACAGGTGACTCAGCGCGTAGCTCTGGCTGACGATGTTCAGCGCGCTGAAACCGCCCAGTATCAGCCCGCCGATCACGGTGCGCCGGTTGGCCTTCGCGACGTATGGCAGCGCAAACGGTAGCAGCGCGAGCGTGGCGACGAGCGAGCGGGAGAACGCGTAGAGGCCGGGGTCCACCTGCGCGACCGCGTTGTGCGTCAGCGGAAAGCCGATACCCCAGATCAGCGGGATGGAAAAGATCGCCCAGAGCGCAATTCTGTCCTTGGCTGCTTCGGCGGCGGTTTCGTTGGCGGTAGTCGACATATCCGTAGAGGCTTTGAGGTTGATAAGACCACGAAAGGCACGGGTTGCCTGGCCCGGCAAAATTTCTGTACGTCGGCGGGCGCGCATGACGAGAAGCCGCTGCAACTGATCCGCTTCAGGAATTCCGGACCGATCCGAGTGCGGGTTTTGCGGCAAACTTGCCGCTGAACCAGGAGGTCGTTAGTCATGAAACGGAAACGCTTTCCGAACGAATCGATCGTTACGTCGTTGACGCAGGCAAAACGGCGGTTGGGACCCGGCGTGAAGCACGGCCTGTATGCAGGCATCGTCGCGATGTGCATGACCGGCCACTTCGACGCCGTTGCGGGACCGGCGGAGACCGCTGCCCATCCGGCGTACTGGCAGCGAGGCGACGGCCAGCCGTATGAAGTCGCGGACACCGAAGTCCGCGACGTGCCGGACCCGGCTTCCGGCCGCGACTACCAGGTGTTCGTCGCCCTGCCGCCATCTTACGGCAGCCAGCCGCAACGCCGCTATCCCGTCCTCTACGTGACGGATGCCGACTATGCGTTTCCTCTCGTCAAGCAGATTGCCCGCCGTCTTAACGGAGAAGGGCCCGTCGTCGAGGAGTTCATCCTCGTCGGCCTGTCGTATGCGCGCGGCGAAACCGGCGTGCAGAGCCGGCGGCGCGACTACACGCCCACCGCGGCAGGTTCTCCCGACGCACCGACCGATGCGGTACACGGCCAGGCCGGCGCCTATCAGGCGTATCTGCGCAACCGGGTTCTGCCGTTCATGGCGAAACAGTACCGGACCGACGAAAGCCGCCGCTTCTTTCTCGGCCATTCATACGGCGGCCTGCTCGGCATGAGGATCCTGCTGACCGAACCGGACCTGTTCCGCGGCTATCTCATTGGCAGTCCGTCGCTGTGGTACGACCGTCAAGCGATGTCGCGTATCGAGGCTGCCTACGCGGCAAGCCACCACGACCTGCCGGCGTGCGTGTTCATGTATGTGGGGGAGTACGAGGAAGTCCGCAAGGGCGACCCGCGCTTTGCGAGGACCTACAACATGGTCACCGATACGCGAAACATGGAAAAGGCGTTGCGATCCCGGCAATTCCGGTCGCTCCGGCTGCGGGTCGACGTGCTCGACGACGAGAATCACCTGACGGTCGCGCCGCGCGGCTTCACGCACGGTCTCGAATATCTGCTGCCTGCCCGGGCGCGATAGCGGGCCCCGGATGTCTGGCGCCGCAACCGGCACGCGCGCGATAACCAGCCGTATCGCCGTTGCGCCGCGCGGTACGCTGCCGCGGCGATGGGCGCATGGCCATGTCGACCGGCCACGCTTCTCGTAAATGAGAATCATTGCTAACATGCGGTAATCGTACGGCATGGATGCCAGTTGGGGTGAAGCGGAATGACGGCGGCGGATCGAAACGGAATGTGCCCGTGCGGCGAGCGCGGCTTGGCGGTTCGACACTCAGCGGATGCGGCGCGGTGCGCGGAGGGCGCGCCCGACGACGGCACGCGGACGGTCGCCGCGCTGCAGGCCGAGGTCATCCGGTTACGCGCCGCGGTGATGATCCGCGAGACTGCGCTGGCCTGGGCGCGCGACGAGCTGCAGGCGGTGAAGGCGGCGATTCCCGGTTTGCCGAAGCGGCTCGCGCTGGCGCAGCAGGTTCGCATGCTCGAGGCGCGGGTTCATGCGTTGATGCAGGCCGAATCGCAGCGTTCCGTGGAGCGGAGACAGGTGCCATCGCCGACAGAAAACACCATGCCGATCCGGCCGGCGCGAGATCGACGCAAGGTCGTGATGTGGATCAGTCGACATGACCGGCACACGGCCGGCGTCGAGCTTGCGATCGCGAAAACCGGTGCGCAGGTCGTCCATGCAAACGAAGTCGATGCGAAAAAGCTCGACGCGAAACTGGCCGACGCCGACCTCGTGATCTGCCAGACGGGATGCGTGAGTCATGGCGACTGGTGGCGCGTCGAGGATTACTGCAAGCGTACCGGCAAGCAATGCGTGCTGATCGAGCAACCGGATGCGTTGCAGCGCGTGATTGCGTCGACGACGCGAAAGGAGTCGGTCGGTGCGATCGACTAGACGCGCATCCGTCCAACTACCTGCCGTCGCCGATCGGATCGTCGGCCCTCAACCCGCGAAGCCGATATTGAAGGTTTGAAGCAGTAAGGCCACATTCAGCGCCACGATGACGCCTGTTGCCGCGACCGCGGCGATGTGCGTCGTCCGGCCGTTCGCGAATTCCCCCATGATGTCCCGACGCCGCGTCAAATACACCAGCGAAATCATCGGGATCGGCAGCGCGAACGACAGCACGACCTGACTGACGATCAGCGCCTGCGTGGCGTTGACCCCGAGTGCCACGACGACGAACGCCGGTGCCATCGTGACGAGTCGCCGCAGCCACAGGGGAATCCGGAAATCGACGAAGCCCTGCATGATCAACTGGCCGGCCATCGTGCCCACGACGGAACTGGAGATCCCGGAACTGATCAGCGAGACCAGGAAGATCGTGGCGGCGGTTGCGCCGAGCAGCGGGGTCAGCGTGCGATAGGCCGTGTCGATTTCCGCGACGTCGCTGTGTCCGAGGTGGAATGCGGAACTGGCCATCACGACCATCGCCATGTTGACAAGCCCGGCGATCGACAGCGCAACGACCACTTCCCGATTGGAAAAGCGCACCAGACGCCGCCGTCCGCTTGCATCGCATCCGGCGGTGCGATCCTGAGTCAGCCCGGAATGCAGATAGATTGCGTGCGGCATCACGGTGGCGCCGACGATGCCGACCGCAATGACCAGCGCTTCATGATCGGGCATTGACGGTACGATCGCATGCCGGAGCACCTGCTGCCATGCAACCGGCGCAATGAACATCTCGACGAGATAGCAGAGGCCGATCACGCCGACGAGCGCGCCGATCACGATTTCCATCGGCCGGAAGCCGTTCTTTCCGATGATCAGGATGCCGTAGGTGACGAGCGCGGTGATCGCCATGCCGGCGAGCAGCGGAAGATCGAACAGCAGCGACAGGGCGATCGCGCCGCCCAGGAATTCGGCGAGATCGGTGGCCATGGCTGCGAGTTCGCTGATGACCCACATCACGTAGACGGCAGGGCGGGGAAACTGTTCGCGGCACAGTTCCGCCAGGTTCCGCCCGGTGGCGATGCCGAGTTTGGCCGACAGCGCCTGAAACAGCATTGCGACGAGGTTGGCCATCAGCACGACCCACAGCAACGCATAGCCGAACCGGGCGCCTGCCTGGATGTTGGTCGCGAAATTGCCCGGATCCATGTAGGCGATCGATGCGATGACCGCGGGCCCCGCGAACAGCAGCGACGTGCCCGGTCCGCGCCGCCTGCCGGCCAGAACATCCCGGATCGCGACGGTCGTGCGATCGGTCAGGGTGGTCCTGTCTGCCATCGTGTTCATTGCAATTCCTGGATGGATCGGTCATCGGCTGCGGCGACGCACCTCCGCGCCGCGGGTCGTCTGCGTCCACCAGCCCGTCGGCGGACGCGCCGGCTTATCGTCCGGGAGCGGCGGCGTAGCGCCGCCCGACTTCCTGCCAGTCGATCACGTTGTAGAACGCCGCAATGTATTCCGGCCGGCGGTTCTCGTATTTGAGGTAGTACGCGTGTTCCCAGACGTCGAGGCCGAGAATCGGCGTATTGCCCGACATCAGCGGGCTGTCCTGATTGCCGGTGCTTTCCACGACGAGCTTGCCGCCACCGTCGACGCTCAGCCAGGCCCAGCCGCTGCCGAACCGCGTGAGCGCGGCCTTCGTGAACGCTGCCCCGAACGCTTCGAATCCACCCAGCTCGGCGTCGATCGCGCGACCGATGTCGCCGCCCGGCCGGCCGCCGCCATGCGGCGACATTACCGTCCAGAACAGACTGTGGTTGGCGTGTCCGCCGCCATTGTTGCGCACCGGCAGTTGCAGCGAATCCGGCAGGGAGGCGATCCGTGCGACGAGCGTTTCAACGGGCAACTCGTGATATTCCGTACCCTCGAGCGCCGCGTTGAGGTTGTTGACGTACGTCTGGTGATGCCTGCTGTGATGAACTTCCATCGTGCGTGTATCGATGTGCGGCTCGAGTGCGTCGACGGCGTACGGCAGTTCGGGAAGGGTGTAGGGCATCGGCAGTCTCCTTTCAGGTGGATGGCGGATTCAATGACGGACGGCGCTACCGACGTCGAGCGCGAGGGAGCCCTCGCGCAACGCGCGGACGATACGCGGATGTTCTCCGTGCCGTGCCATGTGGCGAACGAGGGCGAGATGGGTTTCCCGGCCATGGCGCAGCGCGGCCCGACGCAGGAGGGCATCGCGCCGTGCATCGAGATAAAGCGCGATCAACGCTTCGTGCGCGTCGCACAAGCCTTCGACGCAGCGTTCCACGTCGCCCTGGCTCGCCAGCAGATCCGCGAGGTTGTGCCAGGAGACCACGAGGGCCGCCACGCAGTCGTCGTGACGCGACGGCGGCGGCGTCTCGATCAACCGCTGCGCGATTTCCAGCGCACGCCGATAGCCGGCGAGTGCGGGCGTGATGCGTCCGTCGCGCTCAGCACCGACCGCCTCGCGAATCGTGGCTTCCCAGGACGAAAGATCGGAATGCGTCGGACGCGGATCGTCCGGAACAACACGTGAGAGGTGCGGGTGCATGTCGATGGCTCCGGTTGCGGCCCCCTTTACAAGAGGAGTCCTTTTCGTACCTTGATGTCGTAATGATAATCATTATCATTACGGTTTTCCAGAGCGGCGTCTATGAAATCCAGGCGAGCGCGAGACGCGTGAATCGGCCCGATCGGCCGCTAGCCCGCAATCCGGACGACTCCCCGAAGTCTGGTGCTTGCGTGTTGTCGTATCCGGCGGATTCGGGCGCCTGGCGGCATCGACCAAGCAGCCACATCAGGCAAGGGACACCGATCAGCGTCATGACGCCGCCCGGCGGGGCTGGCGAGCGGATTGCCGGTCAGACGCCGCATCAGCGTCCCCACGACCGCGAGCATCGCGACGGCACCGACGCGGTTCGCAAAGTCCTGAATGACATTGAATCGGTCCAATGCGCGCACCGTCATCTTGACCGTCCCGGTCGCGATCTTGGGCCAGTGGAAGCGGTCAGGACTATCGAGGCGATGGATCAACTGTTGCCCAGGGAAGGGAGTACGCCGGGATTGAACCGATCACGCTGGGCGCGAACAAGCGACCGTGTGTGTTCGAGAAATGTTGAGATTTTGTGGAGTAGTTTTTTTGCCACTGTCAAGGTGCGCGCATAAGAAAATCGCGGCGAAGATACCGTGCGGCCATTCACGGCTTAACGCAATAAAGGCATTTAATAACATAGGCTTGCGTCAATTCATTGGCTTTCTGTTGCCAAAAATGAAATACATAATTTCTATCTCCGTCTGGGGTTCGTTGCTTTCGACGCTCTTACACTCGCCATTCCCAAACGGGCATCTATCCGGGCCTGACCAACAGAACAAGGTCCTCCGGGCGGTTGCAGACCGTTTATGAACAAGGTCGCGAGACCTGCCTCTTTTTAGAAGGGAGCTCCACGAATGAACAAGACTCTGATCGTTGCAGCGGCTGCAGCATCGTTTGCTACCGTCGCTCACGCGCAAAGCAGCGTCACGCTGTACGGCGTGCTGGACGCCGGCATCACCTACCAAAGCAACGTCCAGAACGCATCGGGCCAAGGCAAGTCGCGCTTTTCGATGGGTTCGGGCATTGACCAGAGCCGTTTCGGCCTGCGTGGCTCGGAAGACCTGGGTGGCGGCCTGAAGGCAATCTTCACGTTGGAAAGCGGCTTCAACATCGGTAACGGCAAGTTCGCGAACGGCAACGGCGGCATGTTCAACCGCCAGGCATTCGTCGGCCTGTCGAGCCAGTACGGCACGGTCACGCTCGGCAAGCAATACGACGCAACGCAAGACTACCTGGCACCGTTGACGGCAACGGGCTCGTGGGGTGGCACGTACTTCGCGCACCCGTTGAACAACGACCGCCTGAGCACGAACGGTGACGTTGCGCTGAATAACACCATCAAGTTCACGAGCGCGAACTACGCCGGCCTGCAATTCGGCGGCACGTACTCGTTCTCGAACAGCACGAACTTTGCGAACAACCGCGCATATAGCGGCGGCGTGTCATACCAGTATCAAGGCCTGAAGCTGGGTGCGGCTTACTCGCAAGCGAACAACGCCGGTTTGTCCACGACGGGCGCGGTGAACCCGTCCATCGATACGAGCGGCAACGCATTCGGCATCCAGGGCCGTACGCGTACGTATGGTGTTGCAGCAGCCTATGCATTCGGTCCGGCACAAGTCGGCGCAGCATGGACGCAATCGCGCCTCGACAACCAGACGAACGGTGCCGGCACGCTGCGCGCTGACAATTACGAAATCAACGCGAAGTACAACCTGACGCCTGCTCTCGGCCTGGGTGCTGCTTATACGTACACGAACGCAAAGCAGAACGGCCAAAGCACGCACTGGAATCAGTTCGGCGTGCAAGCCGACTATTTCCTGTCGAAGCGTACGGACGTCTACGCTCAGGCGGTGTATCAGCGTGGTACGAAGGGCGCCGGTTTGGGTTCGTCGATCTACAACGGCGATATCAACGCGTCCCCGAGCACGAAGGTCAGCCAAACAGCCGCAACGGTTGGTTTGCGTCACCGCTTCTAAGCGTGACGGCTGTCTGGTCAGTTCCGAAAAAGCGCCTTCGGGCGCTTTTTTGATGCCTGAATTAATCACATTTCTTTGATCGATTTGTTTTCTGAATTTTAATGGCGTGACGTTCGCCATTGATTAGATGTGACGCGATAACTCGCAACAATTTTCCGGCATCGCTGTGGTGAAGGCGCGAATGAATCATTGTGTCCGGTGATGGGGGTATGAAATTTCCGCGAATGAAATTGTGGGGGGATTGGATGATTTCGAATGAATCCAGGGCCGCGAGTGTTCGAAGGTATTAAATGATTTTCTGAAAATTCAAGCGCGAATGCGGCGGGATTGTGACGGCGAAGTGAGGGAGCATGCTTGAGAGGTTGCGACAGTGCGTTGCCAGATATGGCTGGCAATGTTTGGAGGCGGAGTGGATGGGTGTCAATTCACGTCATCGGTTCGCTTGCGCTCGCGGGCACGTTTTTGAGCGTGTGGCGTTGACCTTGCTCTATCGAAATAGCGGTGCACCGGTATGCACATCTTGTCAGCAGGAAGATATTCGTGATAGATGGCTGGGTAAATTGGCCGAACGAGGGGGAACGCTTCTGAGTGGTCCATTCATTGGGCTATTTGCGCGTTACAAAATTCGTTGCGCAGCGGGGCACGAGTGGAGCGTGGAGGGAAGGAAGATCAGCGAGGGGCGTTGGTGTCCGATCTGCGCGCATGGTGACGCGACGCGGCGAAGCTGTTGTCCCGATGGTCTGGCTCGGCTTCACGCTAAGGCACAAGAGAGAAACGGAAAATGTCTTTCATCGAACTATACGATCGAAAGTCGTCTATATAGATTCGAATGTGCAAAGGGGCATCGTTGGGAGGCCAGGGCAAACGATATCTTCCGGGGAACCTGGTGTGGTCGTTGCGCAAAATCAACCTTCTCCGGTCAAGTTGACCCCAATGGATTGGCACGTCTGCAGGCGGCCGCCCGGGAAATGGGAGGAGTTTGCTTGGCAGATGCTTATGCGGGTTCGGCCGAAAAATACCCTTTTCGTTGTGCGGTAGGCCATGAATGGAAAGCGATAGCCAGTCGAATCTGGCTCGGACACTGGTGTCGGCAATGTGCGGGTCTTAAATTGCGTCAAACAATTGACGACATGCGAGCGCTTGCGGCCGCTCGTGGTGGACAGTGTTTGTCGACGGAGTATCTGGGCAGGCGGACCAAATTGACCTGGCAATGCCATCGCGGTCACGTCTGGGCGTCTCGGCCGATAAATATAAGTGCGGGAACATGGTGCCCACGATGTGCGATTACTAACCGAACTCGCCGTAGAGACAATTGATACGTAGTAGATCGCGCTCAAACGATCTTCAGGTAGCGTGCCCTTGCTCGCGATTGCCGGGGCGCGCCAAGGTGCCGCTCCGTGATAGGCAGCCTTTGGCTGCCAGGAGCGCAGGGTTGGCGTCGCCGATACACGGTCGCGCCAATTCATCGGATGGGTGCGGCGTTCCCGCGCCGCCCGTCCCTTTTCGGATGTCGCCCGGTCGCTCGTGAGCCCGTCATCTTCGAGCTCGGGCCGCCTCCATATCGCCCCTACGCCATTCTCCAGGCGCCTCCATCAAACCTCCATCTTTCCGCGCAAAAAACTCCATAGTGCGCACGCACACTGCGATCCGGCAATGCGGGCCGTTGGGAGCCTGCGTCCGATGGAGTCCACATGAAGAATCAGAAACGAGCCTGCACCAGCGCCGTGTGCGCGCTGGTGGCGGCGACCCGCGTGTTCACGCGCGGCGAACTGATCGATGCGTGCCTCGCCGACGTCGATGCGCTGGAACGCACCGTCGACAGCCATATCAGCCGGCTGCGCAAGAAACTCGAAGGCGCCGGCGCGTCCAGAACGCCGGAAGTGATGCGCGGCATCGGCTACCGGCTGCGCAGCCGCCAGTGAACACGCGTCGGGAATCGCGGCTGCGCGGTGCGTGGATCGTCGGCTTCCTGACGGTCGCGGTCGTGCTGGCGATCGCGACCGGGTGGTTCGTCGTCTACGGCCTGATCGTTGCCGTTTCGTCCGATGCCACCGACAACCTGATCGCGGCGGTGATCCGGGAGACGCGGAGCTATCCAGCGCTCGCCGTCCTGCTGCTGGCCGGGCTGGTCGCGGCCGTCATCGACCTCGTCAAACTGGCTCGCGGAAAGGGCTCGTAGCAACGGTCCGACGCTCATCGCATGACTGCCGCCACGCAGCGATTTCTCCGTTGTTGAATCGGATTGTTTTCTGAATCGCAGGGCAATATTTAATTTCGTGAAGCTCAGGATCGCCGGTGAGAAAAATCACGACGGCGAATTTCGGATCGAATAGGCATGTATCGGATTTTTCGATTTGAATATCGGAAATATTATTTTTCATGGGCCTGGTCAACTGCGTGCGCATGCGAGGTGCAAGGTGGGAAATCATGGAAACTTCTCTTCGTCAATCGATGGTCATTCTTGTGATCGTGAAGTAAATGAAGGTTCGATGATTAATCGCGAAAAATTGACTCCGATCGTCGAAATCGAACCAAGGGAACGCTGGTGTCACATGATGAAATCACTCGAGGCATGCAGTGACGGCACGGGAATGAACTTGCCGCTCAAGGATCGCACGGTTGATTTACTTAGAAAAAAATCTTTGGTCGATCTGTCGCGGTGCGGCGCAACGGTCGATATTCTTGATCAACTTTCATCCAGCACGGTGGTGATTTCGTGGCGGGATTCAACCAGCGGACATTATGGCCATCAAATTTGGCACAAAGGGTGTGCCAGACGGTCAACGTTATGTGCGGCGAGTGGAATGCCTATCAACCTGGGCGACGAGATTTTTCGGCCAAGCATGCGGTATGGCCGCCCTGCGAACTGGTCCGCGATGATTCTCGCGCGTCACATCTCCAGTATTGATTTTTCCCGGATCGGGAAATAGGCGTGGCTCCCTTCAAACTCCCGGCCGGACGCTTACGCTGTTCGGGGCCTGGAAACCAGGCCCCTCATTGCGCCTTCCGACCGGCTGAAGTACGCATGGGCAGCTCACTACCTAAGCTCCGACGACAAAACCATCGCAATGGCCATTTTTGAATTGATGATCGCGCTGCTGCTGGCGATCCTTGTCTTGCACTACGTCGGGCATAAGCTCGGACTTCCCCCCACCGTCGCGCTGATCATCGGCGGCGGTTTCATCGCCTTTCTGCCCGGCCTGCCAGAGGTCCATATCGACCCGGAACTGGTGCTGGTGATCTTTCTGCCTCCATTGCTGATGGACAGCGCCCTTGGAATTTCACTCGACCAACTGCGCCGGCACATGCTGGGCGTCGGGGCGTTGGCGATTGGTGCGGTGCTTTTCACCACGATCGTGGTGGCCCTCGTCACCCACTGGCTGGTGCCGTCCTTGCCCTGGGCAGCTTGCGCGGCCTTGGGCGCGCTGGTCGCGCCGCCGGATGCGGTGTCGGCGCGCGCCGCGCTGCAGCAAGTCAAATTGCCACGCCGCCTCCTGATCCTCCTGGAGGGGGAGAGCCTGTTCAACGATGCAACGGGCCTCGTGCTTTTCCGCTTTGCGGCGGCCGCGGGCGTGACGGGCCTGTTCAGTCCGGCGGAAGCCCTCGGCAGCTTCGCACTGCTGGCGCTTGGGGGCGTACTGGTCGGCGCCTGCGTGGGCGGCGCCTGGGTGTTCCTGATGCGCCATCTCGACGAAGATAGCCTGGTCATCGCCGCCAGCCCGCTGTGTGCGTGGGGCTCCTATCTTCTGGCCGAACGCTTCCACGTCTCCGGGGTGATCGCCACCGTGACGACGGGCCTCATCTGTGCCTGGTTCCAGCATCGCGTGCTCAACGCGTCGGCCCGCCTGTACGGCACGGGCTTCTGGAGCGTCATGATCTTCATTCTCGAGGCATTCGTCTTCCTGATCATCGGATCCTCGCTGCATGAGTTGATCCAGCGAGGCGACGGGCTCGACACGATGCTGGCGCAGATGGGTGTACCGGTGCTGATCGTCGTTCTTTCCGTCATCCTCGCGCGGTTTGCCTGGGTGCTTGTCTCGGACGGCGCGCTCATCCTGCTACGGAAGTTTCGCGTGACCCGCTTCCATCCGCTCGGGCTTGCCGATGCCACGGTATTGAGCTGGGCCGGCATGCGGGGGGTGATCACCCTGGCGCTCGCCGCCAGCCTGCCGGACAGTTTTCCGGGGCACGATTTCATCCTCGTCACTGCCATTGCCGTCATCCTCGCCACCGTGCTGGTGCAGGGACAGTCGCTCGGCGCCGTGATCCGCTGGACGGGGCTGGTGGCACCGGAAAGCGACAGGCCTCGCTTGAGCACGAGCGAGGCGGAGGCCGTGATTGCGAGGGTGCAGTACGAGTTGATGGCAAAACTGGCATACAACGACGCAGGCGAACTCGTTCACCCGATGCTCCTGGACATTCACAAGCACAAGGCAGAGGACATGGCCCGTTACGCGCGGCACGCCGACGAATACAAGTCCCGCCTCGATGCACGTTCGGAAGCCGTGCTGGAGTTGATCGCGGCGGGACGTGCCGAGCTCATGCGCCTCTACCGAATCGGCGACATCGACGAGCACACGTTGCACGAACTGACGCGCGACCTCGATCTCGAGGAACTCCGCGCCATTTCCGCTACGGCTTGAGATTACGCTGGCGCCAAGGAAAGTGAATCGCAGCCGGGTTCGGAGGGGCAGCCGACTGGGTGCGGGGTGCCCTATTTGAATGGATTTTTCTGACTTGGTGAATTTTGATGACGCGTTCTTCGACTCGCGGCCGGCGGCCGCTCACCAAGGCCATGCTGTTGCCGCTTGCGACCGATCGTGTCCGGCAGCTGCAGCTCAAACATCATTTCGCCCTTGCAGCGATGCGCGGCGAACATGGAGGTGTTCAGTCGCTCGGCACGCTCGTCAACGTGTTGTATCTCGCGTTTCATCTGCGCGATGTGGCGGGCGAAGCGGATGTCGCGTTCTATCGCGGAGTCGAAGCGATACTCGACGCGTACGCGGAACGAGCGGAATCAGACGACTGGACGTTGCTGGACGCCGAGCGTGGCGCGCTCGAGCAGTTGCTCGCCGTGCATGATGCACAACTTGCCGCGGTACCGATGCATCGGTTTCTTGATGCCAGCGAAAAAGTCTACCGACTTGTCCAGTCGAACAGACGATTACCGATTCCGATGCAAGTGACAGAGGCGAACTGAATGACTATTTCGACACGATGCCGTCGGTCATCCGGCCGACTCGCTCGGTGGGCACCATCAGCACCGCAAGCGGGGCTGTGCGCAGTTGGTCATATGCGATCCGCCAACGACGTTCTTGCCTGGAAATCGCTTCACTCCGATGCCAAGACCTGCTGACACAACTGGATGCGATGTTCGCGAGCCCGCATCGTTGTGCGCATGGCAACAAGAAAGATCGGCAATGAATTGTCGGCGGTGTTGCAGCCGCTGATTCCGGAGTTCGGGCATTCGCGCAAGGGAGGTCGGCGTCGTTCGGTCGATGACCGCGCTGCGCCAAGCGGCATCCTGTATGTGCTCCGGAGCGGCATCCCTTGGGAAGACCTTCCGCAGGAACTCGGCTTCGGCAGCGGGATGACGTGTTGGCGGCGACGACGTGACTGGCGAGCGGCTGGTGTCCGGGACAGACTGCATGTAGCGATGCTTCGTCGCTTGCGCGAGCCCGATCAAATCGATTGGGGACGAGCAAGCCTCGATGGCGCGAGCGTAGCCAGCCCCCGGGGGGGCCAGGAAACCGGCCCAAACCCAACCGATCAGGAAAGCCAGGCACGAAGCGACACCTCGTAGTCGACGCACGAGGTGTCCCGTTGGCGATTGTCGTGAGCGGTGAAAACCGCCACGATTCGATGACGTTCGAGCCGATGTTGGATGCCATTCCAGCCGTATCTGGCCTGAGTGGGAAAGCGCGCAAGCGTCTGGACAAACTGCACGCCGACAAGGGCTACGACTGCCGTCGATGCCGTAGAGATCTACGGCGACATGGCATCACCGCACGAATCGCTCGCAAGGGCGTCGAGAGCAAAACGCGTCTTGGGCGCCACCGATGGGTTGTTGAACGCATGCACGCATGCTTGGTTTGCGGGCTTCGGCAAACTCCGTATCCGTTTTGAATGGCGGATCGACATCCATACGGCGCTGCTCAAGCTTGCCGCGGCGATCATCTGCTCACGATTCGTTGATGACCTGCGTTAGCCACTCCAAGTGTCCACGTGGATTCGCGCGCCTCGGTGGAGACGGTGACGGGTGAAGTCTGTTTCAGCGATGCCCCCAAGTTTCAGGCGAGCGTTCAAGCGATGGACCGGTCGTGGGCCGCGAGAGCGGCGCGAACCTGGATCGGGGGAGGGCAGGCACCGGCGACGCTGCCGCGAGCGACGAGTGATGCACGGAGCGCGATGCGCCGGAATGCCCGCTGCCGCCGCACCGGAATTCGCGGCACGACACCGTGGCAAGCCGGAGGCAGTCAAATGATCTCGATCCGGAACTCATGCCGGCGGAATCGCGACGCGATGTCCCGATTCCACCAAAAACTGGCCTTGTCACACCATCCCCGATATGCCGCCGTCGGTACACTCGATCGCGAGTAGCGACGCGTACGCAAGGCGCTCGGACGTCGTCTAAAACGGCCCGCGCCCCGCTGGTTCGCCGGCTGCTGCAGTCCCGTCGCGCCGGGCGGTAAGCCCGCGAACGGTCAACGAAATCTTCTGGAAGCGAGGACATCGATGGTGAAGCGTTACGACAGGTTCTTTATCGGCGGGCAATGGGTCGCGCCGCACGGCGGTGGCAGTGCGGAGGTCGTCAATCCGGCGACGGAAGCGGTGATCGGGGTCGTGCCGCTCGGCGACGCCGAAGATGCCGGACGCGCGGTCGCCGCGGCCAAGGCCGCCTTTCCCGGTTGGTCGGCTACGCCGCCGCGCGAAAGAAGCCAGTACCTGCAGCGCGCGTTGTACGCGCTGAGCCGCCGCGCGACGGAACTGGCGCGGCTCATCACCGACGAGGTTGGCACGCCCATCTCGTTCTCGCGGCTCGCGCAGGCCGGATTGCCGGTCGTATCGCTGGGGTCGGCATCGCAACTGGCGGCGCAACTCGGTGGCGTCGAACATGTCGGCAACTCGGAGATCACGAAGGAGCCCGTCGGCGTCGTCGCATGCATTACACCGTGGAACTATCCGCTGCATCAGATCGTCGCGAAGGTGGCGCCCGCGCTCGCGGCCGGCTGTACCGTCGTCGTCAAGCCGTCCGAAGTCGCGCCGCTCAATGCATTCGTGTTTGCGGAAATCATCGAATCGGCGGGATTTCCGCCGGGCGTGTTCAACCTCGTGAGCGGTCTCGGTAATACGGTCGGAGAGGCGCTGGTATCGCACCCGGATGTCGACATGGTCTCGTTCACCGGGTCGACCGCGGCAGGCAGGCGTGTTTCCGAACTCGCTTCCCGCACGGTGAAGCGGGTTGCGCTGGAGCTTGGCGGGAAGTCTGCGTGCATCGTACTGGACGACGCCGATTTCGAAGTCGCGATTCCGGCAGCGGTTCAGGCGTGCTTCATCAACGCGGGGCAAACGTGCGCAGCGTTGACGCGCCTGCTGGTGCCGGCGTCGCAACGCGAATGGGCAGAAGAGATTGCCGTTGCCGTCGCGGAATCGGTGCGGCTCGGCGCGCCGCAAGACGAGGACGTTGCGATGGGCCCGCTGGTGTCCGAAACGCAGCGCCAGCGCGTACGCGACTACATCGCGCTCGGTGTTGCCGAGGGGGCCGAACTGCTCGCGGGAGGGGACGACGCGCCAGACGGGCTGGAAACGGGGTACTACGTCAGGCCGACGATCTTCAGCAACGTGCGCAATGAAATGCGTATCGCCCGGGAGGAGATCTTCGGCCCGGTTCTCGCGATTATTCCGTACAAGGACGACGACGATGCCGTGCGCATCGCCAACGACAGTCCGTACGGGCTCAGCGGCGGAGTGTGGAGCGGCGACGTCGCGCGGGCTAGGCGCGTGGCCGCGAGGATGCGAACGGGGCAGGTCGAGATCAATGGCGGCAAGTTCAATCCGCTGGCGCCATTCGGCGGATTCAAGCAGTCGGGCAACGGTCGCGAGCTGGGCGCCTACGGTCTTGCCGAATATCTCGAGACGAAGTCGCTTCAGCTTCCTTGAAGCGGCGCGGCGGCGCTCGGAGTGCAGATGAACAAGGGCGCGCGCGAAACGCACCTTGCGCGCCCTTGTCGGGCTCCGTCGCTGCCGGTTTTTCGCGGCGCGTCGCGCCGCTATCGCCTGCCAGCTTCGGATTCGCTCGGCAGTTGCCCGGTCCAGCGGACGTAGGCTTTCGAAAAGTTGCTCGGATTGTCGTAGCCGACCGATTCGGCGATCTTTCCCCACGACCACCCCAGGCGGCGCAGTTCATGCACGCGCTCGAGCCGGGTTTCGTCCAGCAGTTGAAGGAATCTAAACCCTTCATTTTCAAGATGCCGTCGCAAGGTGCGGCTGCTCACGTTCAGAAAACGGGCGACCTCGTCGATGTCGGGCGAGCGCCCCACGTTCGCGCGCAAATAGCGCCGCGTCGTCGCGATGAAGTCGCTCTCGGTGTTCGGCTGACGAAGCATCGGCTCGATCTGCCCAAGCACGTAGGCGCTGTAGCTGGGGTGCCACGTCGGCAACTCCAGATCGAGGCAATGCGAGTGGCAGGTCATGACGTTCTCCCGTGCGTTGAAATGCACCGGGCAGCCGAACACTTCTTCGTAGAAGCCGTATTCGGCGGGGCGCGGGTAGGTGAGGTCGATCCGGTTCAGCTTGAACTGCGCGCCAAGCAGGTTTCGCGAGATGGTCAAGATCGTCGCGAAAGCTTCGTCGATCCAGTGTCGCTCGACCTCGTGCGTGTCGGGATATTTCGTCGAGATGATGCACTTGAAGAAGCCGGGCGATTCGTCGAACGAGAAATACGTCAGCGCGCCTGCGGTCTGCTGGTGCCGAATCGCGTAGCTGAGCGCTTCCCGGTAGGTCCTGAACGCATACAGCGCGAGGCCGACCAGACCGAGGCACAGGATCGTCTGCTTCATGCCCGACTTCAGCCCGACGGGCACGCCGGGCAATGCCGCTTCCACGCGTTGCAGGAATTTTCTGGATTGCGCATACGAAACGAGGATGTCGTGCTGTTCCAGGTCGCCCAGGGAAAACCCGAGACCGCGGAACAGGCGGCCTACCGCGACCCCGTGTTCGCGGGCGACGAGCGTCAGGCCCCGGATGATGTTCGGTGGCGCGTCGGCGATGGTTTCATTGCGGATGTCCATGACCGACATGTTTGCATGAGCGTGTGGCCAGAAACAACCAATCGATGACCTCAATTGACTACCAGATAATTTTTTGTCGTCTCTAGACTTTGCTCATGAAAAAACACCGATATGTTCTCTCCGTGGACCTCGGAACGAGCGGTCCGAAAGCGGTACTCGTCAGCGAGTCCGGCCGGGTGGCCGGCGCCGGCCGTGCCCACGTGAATACCCTGGCGGTTGGCGACCGCGGCGCGGAACAGGCGCCCGCCGAGATATGGGCGGCCGTGAAGGACGCGATCAGGGCCGCGGTCGTCGGAGCAAACGTCGACGTCGGCGAGATCGTGGCGATGATCTGTTCGAGCCAGTATTCGTCGATCGTTCCTGTCGACGCGAACGGGCAGGCGCTCGCCAACATGATCCTCTGGGCGGACGGGAGAGGTACCAAGGCGAGCCTGGCTGCGGAATATCGTGCGGCCCGCAAGCTCGACAGGCCCTGGCAATTGGCGAACTGGGTGAGGCTGCATGGCCTTGCGCCGCTCGTGGCCGGAGTGTCGCTGAACCACATGCGCTACTTCCGGTTCGCATGCCCGGAGATTTACGAGCGGACGCATTGCTTTCTCGAGCCGATGGACTATCTGGGCATGAAGCTGTCGGGGCGGATGTGCACGACGCAGGGCAGCACGCTCATGTCGCTGATGGTGGACAACCGAAGGCTGGCGGCCGGCGAATACCATCCGACCTTGCTGCGATACGCGCACATCGACCGGGAGAAGCTGCCGGAGCTGGTACCGACGACCACCGTGCTGGGGCGTTTGTTGCCGGATGTCGCCGCCGAGCTGGGATTGTCGACGAGCACGCAGGTCGTCGTCGGGCTGAGCGACACGGCGGCGGGCGCGATGGGTGGGCTGGCCTTCACGGGCGAGCATGCCGGAATTTGCATGGGCACGACCGGCGTGATGGTCACGCATACGGAATCCATGAAGACTTCCATTCGCGACAGTCTTTTCACGATGCCTTCGCCGGACGAACGCAAGTATCTGGCGATCGCCGAGAACGGGATGTCGGGCGTAACGTTGGACCGCTTCCTGCGGAACATCGTGTTCCCGAACGATGCGTTCGCGGAATTCAGGGAAAGGCGCCCGGACGAATTGTATGCGGCGCTGGATGCGGTGCTGGAGAACGTCGACGCCGGCGCCGGCGGGCTCATCTTCCTTCCGTGGCTGGGCGGCACGATGGCGCCGAAGGCGAACAGCGACATGCGCGGCGGCTTCATCAACATGAACGGACAGACGACGAGGAGCCACATGGCAAGAGCGGTGCTGGAAGGGCTCGCGTTCAACCTGCGCTGGGTGCGCGGGCCGCTCGAGGATTTTGTCGGTCGCCGGTTCACGCATTTCAACTTCTATGGCGGCGGCGCGAACTCGGCATTCATGGCCCAGACGCTTGCCGACATCATGGGTAGCCCGATTCAGCAAATGGAGAGCCCGCAATACGTGAATTCGATCGGCGCGGCGATGCTGGCATTCGAGCGGATCGGTGAGATGGAGCTGGACGATTTTTGCAAGAATATGTCGATAAATGCGCAGTTCGAACCAACCAAAGCGTTGAAGGGGGTCTACGACGACATGTTCGGCGCGTTCGAATCGGCATTCAACGCCACCCGCCGGCTATACCGGAATATCAGGAAAGAAAATGGTTATGAAGCACACCATTGACGAGTTGATCGATCGCGCGGTACGCGTCGTTCATGGTGCGGGAGACATCGCGTTCACCTATTTTCGTTCGCAAATGCAGATAGACGACAAGCATTCGCGAGGCGTATTCGATCCGGTCACCGAGGCCGACCGGCGCATCGAAAGACTCATCAGCGAGGGGCTGTCGAGCGTCGATCCGGGCCTGGCCGTGATCGGCGAGGAGTACGGTCGTTCCGGCGAAGGGAACAGCTACTGGATCATTGACCCGATCGACGGCACGAGGGCGTTCATTTGCGGCATGCCGCTGTGGGGGATCCTCGTGGGCCTCGTCATCGACGGCGTACCGGTCGGCAGCGTCATGTACCAGCCTTTTACCGGCGAAACGTACATCTCCGACTCGGGCGGCCCGCGTCTGTTCCACCGGAACACCGTTGCATCGATTCGCACGTCGGCGTGCCGATCGGTGTCCGAGGCGATCGTGTACAGCCTGGATCCGCGCCTCATCGAGCGAGCAAACCTGATGCGTCCATTTTCGCGGTTGATGGCGCAATGCCGGATGCTTCGCTGGGGCGGCGATTGCTACAGCTTCGCGATGGTCGCGCACGGCTGCATTGATCTCGTCGTCGAAGCCGGGCTCGAACCCTACGACGTCGTGCCGCTGATCCATCTCGTCGAATCCGCCGGCGGGGTAGTGACCGATCTGGATGGTGCCAGGCCGATGAATGGGGGGATCGTGGTGGCGGCCGCGAACCGCGAGTTGCACGAGGCCGTCCTGGCGATCTTCCACGAATCGTCGGGCTGACCTGTCGTCCGGAGTCCGCGGAACCGCAACGGCTGGGTGGAAGACGGGAGCTGACATGAATTGAAGAGGGGCGATATTCACTAATTTAGGAATCCTTTTTGAAAAAATGGCGGGAGACGAAAACCGGACGTACGACACGGCGTGTGTCTGCGAGCGGAACGACGGCTGGATGGCGCGAGCGCTCGGGTCGGGAAGAATCGCTATCGCGAGCGGGTGCGTGACGGTCGAGTATTGGTGGAACAGGACGGAGAACGATGATGAGAAATAGAACAGGCGGATTCATGTCGGTTGCCCTGGCGGCCGCCTTGCTGTACGTGAACGCAAGCGCAGTCGCGGCCGACGACCTCACCCCGGTGGGCGCCGAACGCGCGGCCGGCAAGGACGGGCTCGTGCCCGCGTTCGCCGGCCGGCAGGCGCCGCAGGCGGGCTGGGAGTACGGTAAGACGCGCGGGGATTTCTGGAAGCATCGCAACGAGAAGCCGCTGTACACGATCGATGCGTCGAGTGTCGACAAGTATGCCGACAAGCTGTCACCCGGCCAGATCGCGCTTGTCAAGCAGATGAAGGGCTACCGGATGGACGTCTACCCGTCGCATCGCGAATGCCAGTTGCCGGACACCGCCGAGCAGAATTCGAAGGCCAACCTCGCCGATGCGAAGCTCGGACCGTCTGGCGAAACGATCCAGACGGCGACGTTCCCCGGCGTGGCGTTTCCGCAGCCGAAGAATGGTGCGGAAGCGATTCTCAACTTCGAGACGCGGTATCGCGGACAAGCGGTCGAATGGGCGCCGGTGGTCACGTCCGTGTCGCCGCGCCCGGGGAGTAACGACTGGATCGAGATCGGCGGCACGCAGATTAACTATACCCCGACCGGCAAGGACGGCAAGGCGACGCCGCAGGGTGTCGACCAGCTCAGCATCGCGGGCTACTTCTCGGCCACGATGCCGGCCGCGCTGGCCGGGCAGGCGGTGGTGCAGCGTCAGTATTTCGATAAGGAATCCGATACGTACTACTACTTCCCGGGGCAACGCCGAGTGCGCCGGATGCCGGCCTATGTGCACGACGCGCCGCAGATCGGCTTCGAGAACCAGTATCTGATCGACGAAGTCAACATGTTCAACGGGGCGATCGACCGCTTCAACTGGAAGCTGGTCGGCAAGCGCGAAATGCTCGTGCCGTACAACGCGTTTGGCATGTACGACTTCAAGCGCAAGCTGCGCGACGTCGCGACGCCGAACGGGATAGCCGCCGACGGCCGGCGCTACGAGGTGCACCGCGTGTGGGTCGTCGAGGGGACGCTCAAGCCGACCGCACGGCATGCGTCGTCGAAGAAGGTGTTCTATCTGGACGAGGATAGCTGGCTGGCGCTCGTCGGCGAAGACTACGACGCGCAGGGCAAGCTGTGGAAGGTGCGGGAAAGCTACCCGATTCCGGTATGGGAGCTCGGCGGCGCCTGCGACAACGAGCCATTCGTTCAGTACGACCTGAGCAACGGCCGCTACGTGTTCGATGGATCGTCGATCGGCCAGGGCAAGGACATTCGTTGGTACAAGGAAACCAGCGATCCGCGTTTCAAGGCCGATTTCTTCACGGCGGAATCGTTGCGATCCGTCAGCGAGCGCTAGGCGCGCGGCATGACCAGCAGGCCCGATGCGCGCCGGTGGCGTGTGTCGGGGTCGAACAGGGGTCAGGGGGAGACGACGTAAATGAGAATAATAGTTAGATATGCGATATTTTCGATGACATCGATCGGCGTGGCGACGTCGACCGCGTATGGATACGATTTCACTGCCGGACAGGGCGATCTGCAAGGTTCGTGGGTCACGAACCTGACGGCCGGCATGGGCATTCGCACGAAGAACCCGAGCTGTTCGCTCACGGGCGATCCGAACGCATTCGGCTGTGGCGCGGCTGCGAACACCAACCAATGGGGTTATGCGGACAACGGCGACCTGAACTACCGCAAGGGGCAGCCGTTCAGCACCTACATCAGCGCGACCAGCGAGCTGCTGCTGAAGATGCCGAGCGAAGGGCTCAAGTTCATGGTGCGCGGCACCGGCATGTACGACTTCATGGCCGGCAATACAAACCGCACGCCGTTGTCGAGCACGGCTGCCGCACAGGTGGTGTACAACGCGCAACTGCTCGATCTGTGGGGGCAGAAGGATTTCACGATCGACGGGCGAAACGCGCACGTTCGGCTCGGCAACCAGGTGATCAACTGGGGCGAGAGCGTGTTCGCGCAAAGCGGCATCAACGCGACGAACTCGATCGACGTGCAGAAGCTGCTGATCCCCGGCTCGCAGCTCAAGCAGGCGCTGTTGCCGGCGCCGATGATCAGTTTTGCGTCCGATCTGTCGCATGGCTTCAGCACCGAGGCCTACTACCAGTTCCAGTGGAACGGCAATCGCTACCCGCCGGTTGGGTCGTTCTGGTCGACGTCGAACATCATGGGACGCGGCACGGAGCCATTGACGCTCAACACCAACAACCTCAACGTGGCCGGCCCGAGCGCGGGCACGATTGCGAATGCGCTGGGGCCGGGCGCAGCCGGCAACCAGGACACGCTCAACGCAATCAGGAACGGGCTGGCGAACGGCGCATTCGCGGGGCCGCCTTTCAACGACATCGGTGTTCCCGTTGCGTGGCAGGCACCATCGAAATACAAGCCGCAATTCGGCGTGAAGTTCAATTACTCGCCGCGCGCGTTCGATGCGAACTTTGCGTTCTACTACCTGAACTACACGGACAAGTCGCCGGTGCTGGCGTCGCTGGCAAACGGAACGGAACAGTGGTCGTATCCGCAGAACCGGCAACTGTTCGGCGTCAGCGCGAACTTCGGGCTCGGGCCCTGGGCGATCGGCACCGAGCTGTCGTACCGGCCGCGCGACGCCGTCGCGCTGTCGAGCTGCTACGGCGCCGGCGGCCCGCTCGACCTGAACACGAACGGCGTGGCGGGTATCGACTGCCAGCAATGGGTCGACAAGAAGAAATTCCAGTACGACATCAACGGGCTGCTGGCGCTGACGCGCAGCGAATATCCGTTCCTGAAGCTGCTCGGCGCCGATTCCGCCGCGCTGACCTGGGAACTGACCTGGATCTACTACCCGGGGCTGAATTCGGGCGGCGTCACCCGGACGATCGACGGGCAGACGGTCACGCAGGTGCCGGCCGCCGGTTATATGCCGTGGTTGAACTACGGATCGGGGCTGGGCTATCCGATCGCCGCCGCACAGGGCACGGCGAGCTCGGTGGGCGCGACGATCGATTTCAACTGGACCTACGACGGCACGCTGATCCGCGGGTGGCAGGTCACGCCCGGCGTGACGTTTTCCGACGGCCTCTACGGCTACACGCCCACGCTCACCGGGAATTACATGCAGGGCGCGAAGTCGCTGAACGTCTACGTGCTGTTCAACCAGAACCCGCCGAACTGGCAGGCCGGCATCAATTTCACCGCGTTTTTCGGCGGTCATCAGACGGTGGGACAGCCGTATGCGGACCGGAATTTCGTCGGGATGTTCGTCACCCGTAATTTCTGATGGTGACGCAGTCGCGCCCGGCACGCGTCGCGCGCCGCCGCAATACATGAAGGGGTAAATGTCGTGCTCAATCGCCTGGTTAGCCATTTGGAGCGGCTTTTCTTCGGTCATCGCGTGATCGTGCTCGCGGCGATCGGCTTGTTTACCGTGGTCATGGCCGTGTTCGCCGTGCAACTGCGCATGGATGCAGGTTTCGAAAAGCAGATGCCGATCGGTCACGAGTACATCCGCACGTTCCAGCAATACCGGAACGACCTGCTCGGCGCGAACCGGATCACGGTCGTCGTGCGCGCGAGGAAGGGCTCGATCTGGACGAAGGAGGGGCTGGCGCGACTGTACGACGTCACGCAGGCGGTCACGTACCTGCCGAACGTGGACCGGATCGGCGTGCAGTCGCTGTGGACGCCGAACGCCTATGTGAACGAGATCACCGACGAAGGTTTTCGGGCCGAGCCGATCATTTCCGGCACGATCACGCCGGATCAGCTGACGCCGGCGATCGTCGAGAAGGTCCGCCGCGCGACGACGCTGGGCGGTTATGTCGGCACGCTCGTGTCGCACGGCGAGGACAGCGCGATGATCACCGCCGAACTGAGCGAGCGCGACCGGGCTGGCAAGGTGATCGATTACGTCGCGTTCAATCATTTGCTGGAACAGAAGATCCGACAGCCGTTCGAGGATGCCGGCTACGAGGTTCAGATCATTGGCTTCGCGAAGCAGATCGGCGATATCGCCGACGGCGCGAAGGCCGTGCTCGGCTTCTGCGCGATCGCGCTGCTGCTGACCGCGCTCGCGGTGTACTGGTACTGCCATTCGCTGCGCTTCACGGTGCTGCTGATCGTCTGTTCGCTGACGTCGCTGGTCTGGCAATTCGGCACGCTGAAGCTGCTCGGCTTCGGCCTCGACCCGCTCGCGGTGCTGGTGCCGTTCCTGGTGTTCGCGATCGGCGTGTCGCACGGCGTGCAGCAGGTGAACTACATCGTGCGCGAGATTTCGCATGGGCACAGTTCGTACGTGGCGGCACGGCGCAGCTTCAGCGGGTTGTTGATTCCGGGCGTGCTGGCGCTGATCACCGCGTTCGTGTCGTTCATCACGTTGCTGCTGATCCCCATCCCGATGGTGCGCGAGCTTGCGGTCACCGCGTCGCTCGGCGTCGCATACAAGATCGTGACGAACCTGATCCTGCTGCCGGTAGCCGCGTCGTGCTTCAACTTCTCCAGGCGCTATGCGGACAGCGCGCTCAAGCGCGCGCAGCAGCGCGCGAGGCCGCTGCGTGCGCTGGCGCGGATCGCCGAACCGCGATACGCCGGCCTGACCGTCGTGCTGACCGTCGCGATCTTCGCGTTCGCCGCATGGCAAAGCCGCGATCGCGTGATCGGCACACTGCAGCCGGGCGCACCGGAGCTGCGCGCGGACGCGCGCTTCAACCGCGACGCGACGTCGATCGCCGGCAACTACGACATGGGGCTCGACTGGCTGACGGTGGCGATCGAGTCGGGCGGCAACGCATGCGACAACCCGGCGGTGGGGCTCTACGAGGACGATTTCACGAATGCCATGCGGACCGAGCCGGGCGTCGTGTCGGTGCAGTCGTACTCGGCGATGCTGCGCCGGTACAACCAGGGCTACAACGAGGATTACCCGAAGATGAACGTGGTGCCGATCGACCCGGAGAACTACGGCGCGGTGTCTGTCGACGTGGGCCGGATGAAGGGTTTCATGAAGAGCGACTGCAGCATGACGGCCGTGCATCTGTTCCTGACGGATCACAAGGCGACGACGATCAACCGCATTCTGGAGGACGTGAAGGCGTACCGGTCGCTGCATCCGTTTCCTGGCGTGACCGTGCGTCTCGCGGCGGGCAATGCTGGCGTGCTGGCTGCCATCAATGAGGAGGTGGCGCGCAGCGAGTTGCCGATGATGCTGTATGTCTACGCCGCCATCCTGATTCTCGTGTTCCTCGCGTATCGCGACTGGCGCGCGATGCTCGCCTGCTGCCTGCCGCTGACGGTCGCGACCTTCATCGGCTACTGGTTCATGAAGGAACTGCAGATCGGGCTGACGGTGGCGACGTTGCCGGTGATGGTGCTGGCGGTGGGCATCGGCGTCGACTACGCGTTCTACATCTACAACCGGTTGCAGGTGCATCTCGCCGGCGGGCAGGACATCGTGACAGCGGTTCGGCAGGCGATGCTCGAGGTGGGCGTGGCGACGATCTTCACCGCGATCACGCTGGCGATCGGCGTCGCGACATGGAGTTTCTCGGCGCTCAAGTTCCAGGCGGACATGGGCAAGCTCCTCGCGTTCATGTTCATCGTCAATCTGCTGATGGCGATGACGGCACTCCCGGCGCTTGCGTCGCTGCTGGAGCGCGGGTTTCCGCGCCGCAAGCCGGCGCGCGCGCCCGGCCTCTTCAGCCATTGATTGACGGAGACCCGGTCATGATCAAGACGATTTTCGCGTGCGTGCTGCTGTGTATCGGTGCGGTGGTCCTGGCCCGGCCCGCGGGCACGGTGGCCGACAGCGTGGCGAGGCCCGCCCATGCATGGTCCGTACCGGCCCGCATGATGCTGCTGGATGCGGCGCGCGCAGGCTCCCGCATCGTCGCGGTGGGCGAGCACGGCGTGGTGCTGCTGTCCGACGACGACGGCGAGACGTGGCGACAGGCGGGCAAGGTGCCTGTGTCGGCCACGCTGTCGGCCGTCACCTTCATCGATGCGCAGCACGGCTGGGCCGTCGGCCAGTGGGGCGTGATTCTCGCGACCGACGACGGAGGCGAAACGTGGCGCAAGCAGCGTATCGACATCTCGATCGACCAGCCGTTGTTCTCGGTGCTGTTTACGAACGCGCGGGACGGGATCGCGGTGGGCCTGTGGTCGCTGATGCTCACGACGCACGACGGTGGCAACACGTGGACGCGGACCACCGTGCCGAATCCGCCGGGCAGCGTCAAGGCGGATCGCAACCTGTACCGCGTTTTCGCGGACGGCCACGGGGCGCTATACGTCGCGTCCGAACAGGGCATGGTGCTGAAGTCCACCGATGGCGGCACGAACTGGACATATCTGCCGACGGGCGGCAAGGGGACGTTGTGGGCGGGGGTAGTGCTGCGCGACGGGCGCATCGTCGTGGGCGGCCTGCTGGGCAGTCTGTACCAGAGTGTCGACGGCGGGACGACGTGGCAAGCGCTGAACCCGCCAACCAAAAGTTCGATTACCGACCTGATCGCAACTCGAAGCGGATGGGTGGGCGTCGGGCTCGACGGACTTGTGCTGAAACAGCGCGCGGACGGCACGCCGATCGACGTGGTCCAGCGTCCGGATCGCGCGCCGTTGACCGCAGTGCTGATCGGCGCGCGCGGCAAGCCGGTCTGGTTTTCGCAGGAAGGGGTGCTGGACATGCCTTGAGACTGTGGGCCGGTGACGACGGACGGTGTGTTTCGTTGGTCCGGAGCCGCACGGGCGGCTCCGAAAATTCTTAGTTACTTTCAATTGGAGTCAAGCTGTGATCGATCCGAAAACGATTAAAGAGATGCTCTATCCGTACGCGGACAGGTTCGACACTATTTCCGGTTTCCCGGAGGCGGGTCTGGACAAGTCGGAGATCCTCGAGCGGATCCGGTTCATGTCGGAGCAGGAGGACAAGGCCTGGGAAGGCGGGAAGGTTTCCGGGTCGCTGTATAGCGGCGAACACGAGCATTACCGGTTTCTCAACGAATGCTTCGGCTTCTTCAGCCATTCCAACGTGCTGCAGCGCGACCTGTGCCCGAGCATGAACATCTTCGAGGCCGAGATCATTGAGATGACGCTCGAAATGCTGAACGGGGACGCGGTCAAGGCCGCTACGCCCGGCCATTCGGCGTGCGGGGTGATCGGCTCCGGGGGCACGGAGAGCATCCTGAACGCGATGCTCGGCTATCGCGAGAAGGCTCGCGCCGAAAAGAAGATCACGCGGCCGAACATCATCTGGCCGGTCAGCGCGCATCCCGCGTTTACCAAGGCGGCCCATCTGTTCTCGATCGAGGTCATTCGCGCTCCGCTGAACGACGACACGACAGTCGATCTCGATTTCGTCAGGGAGCATATCAACGAAAACACGATCGCCATCATCGGATCGGCGACCAACTACCCGTACGGGACGGTCGACGATATTCCGGCGCTGTCGCAGATCGCGATCGAGAAGAACGTGTGGCTCCACGTCGACGGCTGTCTGGGCGGCTGGATTCTGCCGTGGGGCCAGCAGCTCGGTTTCCCGAACATTCCCGTCTTCGATTTCCGGCTGCCCGGTGTGACGTCCATCTCGGCCGATACGCACAAGTACGGCTACGGGCTCAAGGGAACCTCGGTGCTTGCATGGCGGGACGCGTCGTTCCGCCGCTATCAGTATTACATCCTGCCCGAATGGATCGGCGGCAAGTACGCGTCGCCGGGCTTGGCGGGCAGTCGCAGCGGCGGGTTGATCGCGGCGACCTGGGCGTCCATGCGCCATCTCGGCAAGGCCGGTTATCTCGAGCGGGCGAAGCGCATTTTCGAAACTTCCCTCGCGATGCAACAGGTCGTGGCCGGCCATCCGGAACTGAAGCTGCTGGGCAAGCCGACATACTGTTTTTCGTTCAACTCGCCAGCGTTCAATGTCTATCACGTCAACGATTTCATGGCCGGGCGCGGCTGGCGTTTCAACGGGCAGCAGAATCCCGAGGCGATCCATATGTGCGTGACCGGACCGCAGACGCGCGACGGCGTGATCGATCGCTTTGCCGCGGATCTCGACGAAGCGGTGGCCCATGCACGGAAGGCGCATCCCGGGCAGCCTCGTTCGGGGGGGATGTACGGCGGCGGGGGAGGCGTCGACGCGTCGGTGGTGCCGGAGGATTTGGTACTGACGATGCTTCTCGACGCATTTACCGACGGCGTGCCCGGCTGAGCATCGCCGGTGTGTTCCCAGGCCGTCGCCGGTGCGTGACGGCCGTTTCCTTGGGACGGCACGCGGGATCGGAGACACCCGTTTGCCGTTCGCTTTCGCTTTCACAACTCATGCCGGTGTGTGCCCATGCGCGACAGATACAACACAAGACTGATGCTTCACCAGATCGCCACGTCGCTTCTCATCGGCGGGATGGCGTTGCTGATCACCGGCATCCAGCCGATCCTGTTCGGCGCGATGGTAAACGAGAAGCGCATGACCCTCGACGTCATGGGGCTGGTCATCATGGCGGAAATCGTGGCGCTCGGCGTTGGGGCCGGGCTGGCGGTGAAGCTGCCGCTGGAGCGCTTCAGGCGCGTCGTGTTGGCGGCAGGCGGGCTGGTCGTGGTCGGCAACGTGTTGACCGTGCTGCCGCTTTCCCTCGTGCTGCTGTTTCTGGTCCGCATCGGCACGGGGCTGGCGGAGGGCGTGCTGGTCTGGTCGACGGCGTGCATCATCGTTCGGACGACGTTTCCCGCGCGGAATTCGGGCATTTTCAGCGTCGCGCAGGTGCTGATTCAGGCCGTGTTCGCGTCCGTGCTGACGAGTCTGGTCATGCCGGGATATTCGTGGCGCGGTGGGTTCCTTTTGCTGGCCGCCGCGGTGCTCGTGTGCTCGATGCTTGGCGCCGTGCTGCCGAAGCGGCTCGGCGCGGTTTCAGAAGCGTCGGCCGGCCCGTTCGCGTGGGACGTTGCCAGGTTTCTGCCGCTGATGATCGCTTTTCTCCAGCAGGCGGGGTTCGGCGCCGCGTGGGCTTACTTCGAGCCGCTCGGTCAGGATGCGGGGATGAGCAGCCTGCAGGCGGATGCGCTGATCTCGACGGTGCTGTGCGTCGAGGTCGTCGGCGGGCTGGCCGGCACCCTGATGTCACGCCGCCTTGCGCCTGCTCCCGGTGTGCTGCTCGCGGCAGCGGCGACGATCGTGTCGGCCATCGGCATGGGGATGGTTTCGCGAGGATCGATCGTGGAGTTCTCGGCGTTCGCGATGGTCTACGGGTTCTTCTGGCCTTTTGTGATGCCGTATCAATTCGGACTGGCGCTCAAGTCGGATCCGTCCGGAAAGGTTGCGACGTTGTTGCCGGCGGCACAAGTGCTCGGCGTCGCTTTCGGGCCGCTGGTGGCCGCGTTGACCATTGACGGAGGACACGTTCGCACTGCAGCGACGGTTTGTCTCGTACTCACCGCGTGCTCGGCGGTTGCCTGCGTTGTGTCCATGTGCGGTTCGGTATGGAAGCCGCTGCAAAGGGCGGCGGATTGAGCATCGTGACCTCGGGCGCTTCTTGTCGTCATTGCCGTTGTCGTTCCCGACGGGCGCCGCGAGGACAGGATTCAGTTCCCGGCTTCCGGCGATCAGGCTTGCCACGGGCGCGGAAATGTTTGCTTTCGACGAGGGGTGTCACGGCTTTGGGACGTCCCGGTCGCGGGCAGCGCAATTAGCAGTGCGTGTGAAACGTCAGGTTGGCGAAGTGTCGGATATTTTCCGACGAAATTGCATCACCTCGCTGTATGACTATTAACTGGAGACAAATTGATGATCGAGTCTTTTAGTGTCGCCAATGCGCCGGCGATAGTTGCCGGTCAGGCGACGCGTGCAGACCGTCGTGCGAACGGCGCACGGCTGGCGTGCCGTCCCCTGAGGAGTGAGGCATGACAAAGAGACACTGGACCGGATCGTATGGCCCGTTTCCCGCCGAGATCGACCCTGATCGCCATCTTTCCGTAAGCGCGATTCTGGACGACGCGATGCGCCGCTTCGCCGATCGTCCGGCATTCCATGCGTACGGCCGCACGCTCACCTATGCCGACGTCGACCGCCTGTCGGGCGCGCTGGCCGCGTACCTGCAGCAGGTCGTGGGCGTGCGCAAGGGCGACCGCGTGGCCGTGATGCTGCCCAACGTGCTCGCGTTTCCGGTGGCGTTCGTCGCGGTCGCGAAGATCGGCGCGATCCAGGTCAACGTGAACCCGCTCTACACGGCGCGCGAGCTGGAGCATCAGCTCAACGACGCGGGCGTCGAAGTCGCCGTGGTGTGCGGCGGGTCGATGGGCACGTTCGCCGACGTGGTCGGCAATACGCGCATCCACAGCGTGCTGAGCGTGGGCCGCGGTGATCTCGGCGTGTTCGACGCGCCGGCCGGCGTGTGCGAAGCGCTGCCGACCGGCTCGATCGCGCTCGCGGACGCGCTGGCCGCGGGCGAAACGCTCGCCTGCGAACCGGTCGCGCTGAGCGGCAGCGACCTGTTGCTGCTGCAGTACACGGGCGGCACCACCGGGCTGTCAAAGGGCGCCGCGCTGTCGCACCGCAACCTCGTCGCGAACATCGAGCAGTTCGCGGTGCTCGTGCCCGACGCGCGGCGGCCGGGCGAAGAGGTCATCGTCACCGCGATCCCGCTGTATCACATCTTCGCGCTGACGGTGAACTTCCTGTCCTACTTCGCGATCGGTGCGCAGAACTGGCTGGTCGCGAACCCACGCGACATGGACGGCTTCATCGACGTGCTGAAGGCCGCGCGGCCGACGGTGTTCGTCGGCGTCAACACGCTGTACGCAGGGCTCGCGAGCCATCCGCGCCTGAAGGAAGTCGACTGGTCGCGCCTGAAGCTCGCGGCCGGCAGCGGCGCGGCGGTGATCGACGTGATCTCGTCACGCTGGAAGGCGGTGACGGGCACCTTCATCCGCGAAGGTTACGGCATGTCGGAGACGTCGCCGGTGGTGTCGTTCAACCCGCAGTTCATCGACGCGTTCACGGGCACCACGGGCCTGCCGCTGCCGTCCACCGACGTGAAGCTGCTCGACGACCAGGATCGCGAGGTCGCCATCGGCGAAGCCGGCGAGATCTGCGTAAAGGGGCCGCAGGTGATGGCCGGCTACTGGCAGCAGCCGGACGCGAACGCGCGCTCGTTCACGGCCGACGGCTATTTCCGCACCGGCGATATCGGCGTGTTCGACGACAAGGGGTTCCTGCGGATCGTCGACCGCAAGAAGGACATGGTCATCGTGTCGGGCTTCAACGTCTATCCGAACGAGGTTGAGGCGGTCGTGACCGCTTTCCCGGGCGTCGCCGAATGCGCGTGCATCGGCGTGCCGGACGAGCGGACGGGCGAGGCGGTCAAGCTGTTCGTGGTGGTGGCGCGCGACGCGTTCGTGGCCGAGGCGGACCTGATCGCGCATTGCCGCGCGAGCCTCGCGGCGTACAAGGTGCCCAAGCGCATCCGTTTCGTCGAGCAGCTGCCGAAATCGACGGTCGGCAAGATCCTGCGCCGGGAACTCAGCCGCACCGACTGATCGCATCGGCGCGCCGCGCAAAGCCCGGCGCGCCCAGGGTCCTGAAGGCCCCGCGCGGGCCGCTTAAGGACACTGCGAGCGGTTCGATCGACGGGGACGCGATGACCGGTTCAGATTCACTTTCCGCCCGGCCTGGGCCAGGGTCGAAGTAATCGGTAGTAGCCAGGGCGATGAATTTGACGCGCTCATAGCAGAACTTCGTGATGTCGTCGCGAGGGCCTGGTACATCACACCCCGGTAGCCGGAAATGCTTGAATAGGTCGCGAGTCGCGGCCGCCGATACTTGCTTATCGGTTGAACGCCTCCAGTCGGACATTAACCGGCTGGAGTCGCCATGATGCGTCCAGAAGATACTTGAGCGCCTGACCCGGTGGATCAACCTGGTGGCCGCCAGTGTCGGTCTCGCCTTTCAGGCGGGGAGGCTGATCTGGTTCTTGTGGCCTCGCCACTCTAATGGACAGCCCGCCCGGGAATGGGCGGGCTGTTCGTAACAGGTGAAATGGCGTCGCGCCCGGCAGGTTGACGAGCTTGGAAACGATGCCCGCAACGGCCACGTTCAATGCGGCTCGGGCGGCAGATACTGTACCCCGAACTGCTCGGCCAACTGCGCGAGAGGTCGATCGCGCGTCCAGAGCCAGGTGCTTGGGGTCAACAGCACCGACGCCAGCAGCGTGCAATCCACGGCGCCGCATCCGCGCCCATGCAATCGTTCTCGGTCGATCCAATCCACAACCTCGACAGGCGTCGCACGCCGGGTTTGCCGCAACAGCGCAAGGTTTCCCAGTGTTCGCGTGCGCGGCTCGGGCAGTGTTCCGCATGCCAGCTCGAGCAGCACCAACGGATGCGTGAGCACGTTATCAAAGCGCAGTAGTTGGATCAGCGCCGGTAGCGGTCGTCGGAAGTGCTCGACCCATACTGACGTGTCGATCAAGACGCTCATCGGGCGGGTGCCTCTGGAGCGCGACGCGGTACGTCCGGCATGTCGGGTACGCAATCGCCCAGCGCAGCCAGGCGTTGGCCGGCTTGGACGCGTACGAACGTTTCGAGCGCCGCCCGGAACAGGTCAGCAGGTGCCATGTCCGACTCGGCGAGTTCGATCGCGCGCGCGTAGAGAGAGTCGTCGACGGTGACGGTAGTACGCATGATGCCTCTATTGATGCGATTGTGCATCAATAGAGGCATCACATTCTGCTGGCTCAATGCTTGACCTGTGGCACGGTGCAAGGAATTATCGAGGGCCTGAGAGAAGCCCTTCATCACATCCAATGGATACCAAAGCGGATCATTCGCGTCGATGCAGATATTCGCGATATCGAAGAAGATATCGATGACGGCGTCGACCGCGCATAGCCGTATCACGGGTCTTTTGGCCCGTGACCGCGAACGCCACCCCGGGTGAAGTGGAGTCGGGCCACCTCGACAGAATGCGTGTCCGCGGGTAATAGTTGGACAAATAAAATGAGAGAGAGGGCAAGCATGCGCAATGGACAATCCCCGCCCGGGCAATTGCATGCCCGCTGGCGGTGCGGCAGCGGATGACATCACGCCGCCGGCGACAACGATCGCCGGCTTGGCAGGGACGGTGTCCGGCAAGCATGATTCATGCATGGGCGTCCGGCGCAATCATTCCCACGTGGCAATAACACGAGGCGCCCCTAATCTACCGCGTTCGTGCGCGAGTTCGCGGAAGGCCGCAAGTGCCAAGCACGCATGTACGGCGCGAAATCTCTTCGGTGTAACGACCGACGCTTCGAATTTCATTCTCGCGAGCCCCTATGAATCTACGTAGCATTGATTTGAACCTGCTGGTCGTGCTCGATGCGCTGCTGACAGAAAAGCACGTGACGCGGGCCGCGACGAAGGTTGGATTGAGCCAGTCGGCCATGAGCAGCGCGCTGCGACGCTTGCGAACGTTGATGCGAGATGATTTGCTGATACGCAACGCCTCGGGCATGGAGCCGACGCCACGCGCGCTGGAACTGGAAGAGCCGCTTAGGCAGTTTCTTCGCCAAGCCGAGCGATTAATCAAATCCGACCGTTCGTTTGATCCGCGAACGACCGAGCAGCATTTTCGACTCAGGATGTCCGACGTGCTTGAATATCTGTTGATGCCGACGTTACTGGCACAACTCGAAAAAGAGGCGCCGGGTGTGACACTTGACGTGATGCATCTGCCGCCACGCGAGACCGTGATCGCGCTCGATGCCGACGATATCGACGTCGCCGTGAGCATGGATCTGGAGCACACGAGCGCGGTGCGATCGACGCCATTGTTCAACGATCGCATGGTGTGTGTGCTGGCACGGGAACATCGGCACGCAGACGACGAGATGACGATGGAGCTGTTTCTCGAGCTGCCGCACCTGAAGGTATCGATCAGCGCTACCGATGGACGCTATGTCGATGCCACGCTCGCTGGCATGCAGCGGGTCCGTAACGTGGCATTGAACGTGCCGCATTGGCTCGTCGTTCCCCACCTGTTGCGCCACTCGTCGATGATTGCGGTGATGTCCGCGCGGCTGGCCGACCGCTTTGCAGAGGACGGCCTCGTAATCAAGGAACTGCCGTTCGTCTCGACAGGTTTCCATTGGTCGATGTACTGGCACCGGCGCCACGACAGCGTACCCGCGCACGCGTGGATGAGGGAGCGAATCCGCGCCGCGGTCGAGCCGCTGGCCTGACGCTGCGTGGTTTTCGTCATCCATCGCGTGTCGATGCCGCGGAATCGGCCTGACCGCGGCCGATCTTCGTGCAGGCGAGCAGGATGCCGACGGCGCCGCAACCTCACTCGTCGATCACCGCGGGGCCGGACATAACGCGTTGCACGGGCGAGAACACTGCGCCGAGTGCCTCGAACTGCGTGAGGAACTCGGGAAACGAGCAGATTACATCGTGAAACCCGTCGATGTGGCTCGGTTGGCGGAACTTCAGCGACGCGACGAACAGCGACATGAAGTTGCGATGATCGCCGCAACTGGTGAAGAATACGCCGCCTTCGTAGTCGGGCCTGCCGCGGGTGACGAAACCGTCGATGTCGCCTTGCTGGTTCCACAACAGCGAGATGTTCGCGCCGAGCTTGGTGGCCTCGGTGACCATAGACTCGATGCGCGACGATTTGTGAAGCCGCGTCACCGAGCCGCCCACGACGCGGAATTCGCCTTCCACGAACAGGCTCAGCGCGACCAGCGTCGGGATGATGTTCGGGCCGTCGCTCACGTCGACCTCATGCGCACCAGACATCCTGGCATGCACGCTGGAAACCAGCAGTTCCTTGGCTGTGTCGTCGTGCATCACCTTCACGCCGAGCGCCTTCACCACGTCGATGAAGATCTGCTCGCCCTGGAGCGTGTCGCTGGTGATGCCGCGGATCACATACTCGCCGGGGAAGATCGTGCATGCGAACAACAGGTAGGACAGTGACGTGTAGTCTGCGTTGATGTGTGAATCGAATGCCGAGTATTCGCCGGGGCGAACGGAGAAATGGCTGAACCGTGCGTCGACGTCGATATCGATCGATGCCCTGCGCAGGAAGTCCACCGTTTGCGCGATGTACGACTTCGACAGCACCGGTTCGCTTTGGTGAATCGTCATCGGCTGGTCCGACAGCGGCGCCAGAAATAGCAGTGCGGTAACGAATTGCGAGCTGACGTCGCCCGGCAGTTCCGCGTGCGTACGCGAGATCCGTTGCCCCCAGTTGATGACGGGCGCCTTGCCGGGGTCGCCGATATGCTGGATGTTCGCGCCGAGCGAAGCGAGCGCGTCAAACAGTGGCTTCATGACCCTGCGGCGCAGCGTGTGATCGCCGGTCAGGATCGTCGGGGCGCGGCGTGCGGATGCAATTGCCGACAGCGTGCGGAACACGAGCCCCGAACCCTTGGCGTCGATAACGAGGGTGTCGTTCGTGAAATCGCGGCCCACGCCCACTATCTCGAGAAAACCGTCGTGCTCGCTGATCTGCGCGCCCAGTTGCCGGCACGCCTGCTTCATTGTGTCGGTTTCGAGGCAGCGCAGGTCATTGTGGATGCGGGAGCGACCGGTCGCCAGGCTCGCGGTGATGATGGCCCGCTGGGTTTCCGGCTTGGACGCGGGAACAGACATGGCCGGCTTCAGTTGCGATGCGGGATTCACTCTCAGGTACATGATGACCTCGGTTGTCTTCGTTGTTTACGTTCACATCGGGGCGATGCGGATATCAGCGTTGCTCGAACGGCTGCCGGGGCAGGGTCGCCCGGCAGCGGCGCTGGCGGAGGGTAGGCTCGGCCGCCAGGGCCCGCAGACGCATCACGCAACTGCATAACCAGCCGTTTTCATGTCCGACATCGGTTTGTTCAGGTGAGAGCCTTCCTGCACCTCATAGAGGGATCCGAAATCGCGCTCCGCGATCGGCAGGTAGTGCAGGCCGGCTTCCACTCGCGCCATGCGGGCCGGTTGGCCGCGCAACAGTCGAACGCCCGGCTCGTTGTGGGCAGCGTGCGGGCCGAAGTAGATCGGAAACGCGTCGGCTGCCCGGTAAGCCGGCAGGAATGTCCGGCGCGGGAGTTTGGACGTGTTCCGTTCGGACGCGTGCAGCGTCAGGCAATGCAGGAACAGTACGCTGCCCGCCTTGACTTCGACATCAACGGCTTCCGATTCGACGACGTCCGACACTGTGCCGCGAAAGTGGCCGTCGATGTCGTGCGATCGGAGTCCGCGGCGATGGGAGCCGGGGACGACGCGCAGGCAGCCGTTTTCCCGCGTCGCGTCGTCGAGGAAAATCAATGCGGTCACTAGGTCCGAGTTCGTATGAGGGTAGTACGAAAAATCCTGATGCCACTTCACGATGCTGCCAACTTTCGGGCCCTTCATGTTGATTTTGCTGTAGTGGAACAGCACGTCGTCGCCGATCAACTGCTGTACGCAGTCGAGCACCGCAGGATCGGCGGCAAGACGTTCGAACACGTCGTGCTTCTGCGTTGGTGACCAGATGCGCCGGACGGTCGAACCGTCCTGGGGCTCCATCTCGAATGCCTTGCCGAGATTGCTCGGGTCGAGCAGTTCATCGATTGCACGGATGGCTTCGTCGATTTTCTCCTGTCCGAGCACGTTTTCGACTACCACGAATCCATGGCGGGCATAGAACTGGGCTTGCTGAGCAGAAATCATCACATCTCCTTCAACAAATGAATGAAAAACGATTACCGGATGGCTGGTTGATGCCGCCGGTACTTTGGCGGCCATGCGTGAAGCGCGAAGCGAGGTGGGACGCAGATCTTGACGATCGATCATCCGAGACTCTCTGCATTCAAGTTAGTACTACGGTGAAATAGAGTGAGTAATGGAATAGCCTGAACCGCACGACCGGCTGCCGCTCATTGTCCTGAAGCTGCCACGCATCGGCATGCGGCAATACCTAGTCCAGCGCGATGTTTCCAAGTAGCGCCGTCCTGAATCGATCCTTGAGGTAGGACCCGTCTCGAGGTGGCATGACGAGGGGCGGCTTGTTCGCCGCGATCTTGACCTGCGAAAACAGTGGGCCGTTGCGTGAATGCACCGAGTAGCGAAGTTCGTTCACTTCCTGGGGTGTACGGGTTACCGATGCGCGCTCGATGCCACATGCCCGCGCTACGCCTGCTAGGTCGACTCCGCTGGCGGTATGGGTGCGTTGCCTGCCGGTTTCGCAATAGCATTCGTTGTCGAGTACGACAATCGAAAGGTTCCGCGGTTGCTGTACGCCGATGGTGGCGAGCGCGCCGAGTTGCATCAGCATCTCGCCATCCCCGGTGACGACGAGCACGGGGCGCTCGGGCTGGGCGAGTGCGAGTCCGAGGCCGACCGTGGAAGCGGCTCCCATCGCACCCCAGACGGGGAAGTTGAGCGGATGATCGCCGGCGGCGGTAATGTCCCACACTGCCGACCCCAGGCCGCCGATCACGAGGAGATTCTCGCGAAATTCGAGCAACGTCGATACGACCCAGCGACGTTCCAGTAACCCATTCAACATCACGTTTTCAGGCATCGGTTTTCCTTGGCGGTGCTTTGTCCGGTTTCGAAGGTGCGAACGGTCAGACGGCAGACGTGGGAAACTCGGGTATCGGTCCGATCGGGTCGATGACAGGCGAGCCGATCGATGGCTTTCGACAGGCCTGAATCGATCCCCCAATGTTGCCGCACCGGCCGCCGTGTGAAGCCGAAGCGACCAGGTTCATCATTTTCCGAACGATTTGGCACCGATCACGCGCTGTGAAATGAGCACGGCGGTTGCCTTGTAGCCGTAGAAAGCCATCTTGAGTGCGGCCTCGACGCTCGGGGCGATGTCTTCTGCCGTTGCGGCATGGATGACGGCGAAATCGAACAGTTCGAAGCACTGGCGTGCAGCCTGTCCCATCGGAATCTGCCACGGGACAAACTCTCCCCATTCCCCCCGCATGGTCACGAGGATGACGGCCGGCATCGTGCAACTGCGGATCAGCGAAAACAGATTGACGCAGTTTCCGACGCCGGACGACTGCATCAGCAGCACTGCACGTTGTCCGCCCAGCCATGCACCTGCGATCACACCGACCCCCTCTTCCTCGGTCGTCAAGGGCAGCGTTCGGATCGAATCATCAGCATCGAGTCTCTCGATTAATCGGGCAAGGCCGGCGTCGGGTACATAGGCGGTTTGCCGGACGTTGAACCTTTTCAACAGCGCATAAATCTCGTCAGGCCATTCGGCCGCATCGCCCGGGGTGCCGAAGTCGTACGACTCGACGTTCGAGGTGGGGTGTGACGTCTGCATTCTTCGTACCTCGGAAAGCGAGCGGGTTGATCTGTACTCGCATGGTTGGGGTATTACAAAACGTCTTGTTGTGCACAAGTTGTGTGCGTCTCCCGGAACATGGTTGCGGGGCATTGCATCGCGCATCCCTTCTTGGGGATGTGTCGGTTACGTCCCATATCGCGAAATCAACGTTGAGCCGGAAAAACCGACGATTTGCTTTCAATGAAACAGGCAAGAGAGATGGTTTTCGGTAATGGTGAATTTTCGCAATAAGACTGCTTGATCGGCTTGGGAATCGATCAATGGTCTCGCTTGATGCATCCAGGAGGGCAATCATAAACGTTTAAATAAAATATTTGAAATTGATATTTTTGATACCGTTATTTATTTGCTGGATGTAAATCTCGACGGTATTGTCGCGAGAGGATGAACGCACGCCGTGTTGGAAGCCGGGCGGTGCTCCAGTTGAGGGCACGGGATCCGGTCGAAGTGGCATGCGAACACCGTGACCTAGGTGGGCTACGAAAGGGACGGCGGCATATCGGCAGCATCCGGCCGTTCTGCCGGCGACGGCTTCGCAGTCCGCATGCGCCTCCGATTCGATTGAATCGTTGATTTCCGGGAATCCGGTTGCCAAAGCCGAGGAAAAACTGCAATCTTTAATCCTGATTTAGATATTTTTAGTATTTCAGGATTTCCCGGCGTCATATTGATGATGCGGCGGGTGCGCTTATGCTTTCAATAAATGGCGGTATGCGAGAGATCGATTTAGGTTGAATCGTGAATTATTCCTGGTGTCTGTCGACGTAATCCTGAATGCTGGTAAGGGTGGCCGTCGCGAGGTCGCCCGGCCCGCGTGGTTTCGATTGCGCCGTCGTTGTTGGCGTTGGCGATCCGCGATCACAATCGGTCAGTCTCGGGAGTCGGCCATTTGGTGCATATGACTGCTTCACGCATCACTTCCTTTGACGAACAAGCGGCCACCGAAGGAAGCCCGTTCACAGACTCGCAGGCCGGCGAGGCTCACCTCTTAGACCACGCATGAAACGTTATCTGAACTATATCGATGGGGCTTTTGTCGGTCCTGATTCCAATGCATGGCTAGCCAGTGTCGATCCCTACAAGGGCGAGGCCTGGTGCGAGATTCCGCGAAGCAACGAGTATGACGCGAGGCGCGCAATCGATGCTGCCAGCCGCGCATTCCGAAGCGATGCGTGGTCGTCGCTCAACGCGAGTCGGCGGGGCGCGTTGCTGCGCCGAGTAGCCGATCTGATCAAGGAAAACGCCGAGGCGCTGGCACGCACCGAAGTCATGGACAACGGCAAGTTGATCACCGAGATGCGTGGTCAACTTCGATACATCCCTGAATGGTTCCACTACTATGGCGGCCTGGCCGACAAGATCGAGGGCAGCGTGCTCCCGATCGACAAGCCGGACTATCTGACGTTTACGCGATACGAGCCGCTCGGCGTGGTGCTCGCCATTACCGCGTGGAATTCACCGCTTCTGCTGCTGACCTGGAAACTGGCGCCGGGTCTGGCGGCCGGCAATACGTTCGTGATCAAGCCGTCGGAGCATGCGACGGCATCGACGCTGGAGTTCGCGGCCTTGTTTGAGCAAGCCGGATTTCCTCCCGGGGTCGTCAACGTCGTATCCGGCTACGGGTCCGAGATCGGAGATGCGTTGACGAGCGACAGTCGCGTCGCCAAGATCGCGTTCACCGGCTCCGATTCGACAGGGCGCAGAGTGAACGAGCAGGCCGCGAGGGGATTCAAGCACGTAACGATGGAACTGGGTGGCAAGTTGCCGAACATCGTCTTTGCCGACGCCGATGCGGAACAGGCGATTGCTGGGGCGATCTCGGGCATCTTCGCTGCAGGCGGGCAAACCTGCATGGCCGGATCGCGCCTCCTGCTTCAGGAGTCGATCTACGATGAATTTACGCGGCGGCTGGTAGAAGCGAGCGGGGCGGCCGTACTGGGAAACCCGATGGAGGATGCGACGCAGGTCGGCCCCATCGCCAATCGACCGCAGTACGAGCGTGTGCTGTCCTGCATCGAGATGGGGCTGGACGACGGCGCACGGCTTGCACTGGGCGGCCGCCCGTTCAAGGGCGGCGATGCGAAGCATGGTTTCTTCATCGAGCCCACGATTTTCCGTGATGTTTCTAACGATATGCGGATTGCGAGACAGGAAGTCTTCGGTCCCGTACTGTCCGTCATTCCATTCAAGACCGAGGAGGATGCGGTCGCCATCGCAAACGACAGTCCGTATGGTCTCGCCGCTGGTGTCTGGACGACCAGCATGGGCAAGGCGCTGCGCATGACGCGGAATCTCGAGGCCGGGACGGTGTGGGTCAACTCTTATCGCGCGGTCAGTTATCTTGCGCCGTTCGGCGGGTACAAACAAAGCGGTATCGGTCGAGAGAGCGGGTACGAGATGATCAAGGAGTACCTGCAGACCAAGACGACGTGGATCTATTCCGGCTCGGGCAGTCCCGACAATCCGTTCGTGATGCGATAGTCGACGACGCGAGCCATGCCGTGTGCGTTGCATTCGACCGGCTCCGCGACAGTGCGATCAGAGCCGGGGGGGTGTCAGCAACTTCGATCTGATCGCATGGTCGTACCGGTTGTGACGTTTGCGATCTGCACGTGCTGGCCGGTGGCAGTGCTGCTGATGCACAGGCAGAATCGCGACAATCCCTCCACCCCGCCACGCAGTACGTCACCGGGCTTGACGAGTAGGGCGGGTTGAGTGGCGCCGGTGAAAACAAGATCTCCTGGGCTCATCTGCCGCTGCCGGCCGCAGTTGGTGAGCAATTCCGGGATCTGCCATGACATATCGCCCAACGTCGCCTCGAGAACCGGTCGATTGTTCACGTCCAGCCACAGCAAATTGTTTTCGCACTCGAAGGTGGTGGCTGCAACGGGCATGCTGCAGCCCGTCTGGCGAATCGTCGGCGCAGATCCCGACGCTCCGGATGGCCTCTCAGAGAGGGACGCGACGAAATGAACGGCAACCCCGTAAGCCGACACTTGCGGGTGGGACCCCGACAGCGGCATGCTGGGCGCGGGCTCGCCGATTACGGCAAATATTTCGATCTGACACGAGACGGCGACACCGGCCGGACATGACATGCCACGCTCCAGCGAAACGATCGTACGCATGTCGCGCGCGCGAAACACGGTATCGTCCGTCCGCTTGTGCGGCGGAACATTGAAGTTGCGATCGATCTCGAAAGCGCGATGGATGTCGATGCAGCGCTCCGTGCCGCGGAGGAGCAGTTTCAGGTGTGCCGGCGACGCGGAACTTGCCATCCCGGAGCCCATGATCGGTCGCGCGTTTGCCATGTCGAAGTGTGTTGCATGCAAGGCGTGAGTCACGCGGTTACTCGAGCGTTTCCAGTTCGCCCGAGCGGTGTTCCTCGGGTTCGCGGGTGGAGTCTGTCGCCGCATTGTCGTGCAGCTCACGCAAACTGCGTGCTCCCCGAACACGTGCGGCCTGCTTTTCCCAACTGTCGCGGTCGGTCAGGTAGCGCGGCTTGGCCGCACGGATGGCGCAAACATCGGCTGCTCCATCGCGCAGCAAGTATTTCACGACACCGGTGATGGCGCTGGCTTGGTGGCTGATGAATTGGTCGATGGTGCGTCGCAGGTCGGCAAACCATCGTCCCTCGATTGCTTCGCGAACCCAGATCTGCTCCAGCGACAGTTTTTCCCGCAGCAGTTCAGGGTCGAGCGTGGCCATTTCGAGGTGGCGATAGGCATTCATCAGGAGGTGCGCGGCCGGCGCCTCGCGAACTTCCAATACCTTTTCTCCGTCGTCCAGATGTTCCAGGCCGCAATAGCGTCCGATGCCGTACGAACCGATACGGTCGTTCAACCGGGCGATCAGGTCGACCAGGGGAAGCTCGGCGTCGTCGATTGCCACCGGTGTTCCCTGGTCGAAGCGGACGGAAAGGCTGCTTCGCGAGGCGGAGCGGGTTCGCTTTGCCGTCCACGTGAACAGTTCATCCGGTACGTGGAAGGCCTCCGGATTGTCGAGTGATCCGGATTCGAATTCCCGGCACCAGAGGTTTGCGTCACCACTCATGCCACGCGCCTGAAACGCGGTGAGCCCGAACCGGCGCAGCTCTGCGATTTTCTCCTCGCGTGTCAGCGCCGAGTATTCATAGGGGCTGCCGTGGAATCCGTCGAATCCCAACTGATGCAGCGCCCCGTTCAGCCGGCGCAGGCTGTTCTGCGACTGATTAGCCGTGTGTACGATGGCATCGCATCCGAGCTTCGCGGCCTGATCGACCGCGATGCGGCAAATGACTGGTCGCGACAACGACGAACTAATTGGATACATCGCCATGTACTGGGCATTGCAGCGTAACGCCGGCAACACCGCATCGCGAGCGAAAGTCTGGCGTCCGTCGATGACCAGCGATTTCGCGCCGAAATGCGATGCAATCAGTTTGAGATCGTCGCGATTGACGCCGTCGCCGAGATCGACGGTCAAGGCTGTTACCTCGAGGCTGCGATGCTTTGCCAGTTCCATCAGCACATAACTGCTGTCGACGCCGCCGCTGAACAAGGTCAGGACATGCTTGCAGGTGCGGGACACGTATTCCAGATCGGCAAGGCTTCGAATTCGATGTTGCGTCTTCATAATGTTCCTTGGCGTTGAATGGATCGTCGGACGGCATTTCCGACGGTCGTACTGCGAGGCCGCGACCGTTGCTCGTCGCAATACGGCACGGGCGGCGGCAAGTGCGCGAGTCGGATCAGGCGGTGAAAGTTGGCTGCCGCGGCCGGTCATGCCGACGTCGAAACTGTGATGCGGCAAGGCCGAACGGCTCGCGTCATGCAGGTTGCCGGTCCGGCAACAATCGAAGGCAACTGGCCACGGTGCCGAGCAGCGCGAAAGCACTGCCAGCCCAGAGTGCGACGATCGGGCCGTTTGTCCCCGCGACGTGAAAGCACAGTGCAACCAGCGCGGCACCTAGCGTTTGCCCCAGCAGTCGCGCCGTCGCGACTATGCCGCTGGCGCCGCCGCTGCGCTCGGGCGGGGCGCTGCCCATCAGCGCCTTGAGATTGGGGGCCTGGAAAAAACCGAATCCGGCACCGCACAATAGCATTCGCCACGCAATGTCGAGTGTCGACGGCGCGTGTGGTAGCGTGGCCAGCGAAGCCATGCCGAGGGAGAGTGTGAAGAGGCCGATGGTGCCGAGGATGCCCGCTGGGTATCGATCCGCGAGCCGCCCGGCGACGGGCGCCATGATTGCAACGACGGCCGGCCACGGCGTCATCAGGAAACCGGTCTCGACCTGATTGTTCCCGAGGCCGATCTGCAGGAAAAACGGCAGCGAGACGAACGCTAGGCCTTGCGTCGAGAACGAGCAGACCGATGTAAGGGCGGACAACGAAAAGACGGGGCGACGGAACAGGTCGACCGCCAGCATCGGAGCGGGGTGATTGGCCTGGCGTTTCAGCAGCGCATAGCCGCATACGGCGGCGCCGATCCATTCGGCGGCGATAGTCGGCGTCATGCCGTCGTGCGAAATCGTTCCGAGTCCAAGTATGAGGAGTGCAAAAAAAAATGCACAGAGCAAAGCTGCGACGGCATCAAAACGATGCCGTGCGCGATGGGTGACCGGCAATGTGCCGGCGGCCATCGCGATGGAAAGCAAGCCGACCGGCACATTGACCAGGAACAGCCAGTGCCACGATGCGATGGAAAGAATTGCCGATGCCACGGTTGGGCCGACCGTGAATGAAACCGCAACGACGAGTGCGTTCAATCCCACTCCGCGCCCGAGTAGTTTGGCTGGATACGAGAAGCGAATGAGGGCGGTGTTGACGCTCATGATGGCGGCCGCGCCGACGCCTTGCAACGCGCGCGCCGTGGCGAGCGAAGAAAGCGACCATGCGAGGCCGCAGGCAAGCGAACTCAACGTGAACAATACAAGGCCCGCAATATAGATGCGTCGATGCCCGGTGATCTCTCCCAGCGATGCAAATGGAAGCAGTGTTGCGATCATCGCCAATTGATATGCATTGACCACCCAGATCACGGACGACGGGTCGGCGCCGATGCTGGTCGCAATGGTTGGCAGTGCCGTATTGGTGATGGCCGTATCGAGGTTGGCCATTGCAACCGCAAGCGAAATGGCAATTAGCGCCGCGATCCGTTGTCGCGTCGGCAATCCATCCCGGGATGAGGCGCTGAGGGGCGGCAAGTCGGTGGAGGACATTGCGTAACGAGGCGAGGTTGACGAACGGATACTGTCGCATTTGCCCTGGAATTAATCCAATGGATGTTTGAAATGCCTGTATCTATTTGATGGATAGTGTCGTGGATTGCCAGGTTGTGCGGGACACGCGTGCGGCAACTGCGTGGAACGTTTAGCGTGTTGTGCCAAGGCCGTGTTACCGAGCAGTGTCGGCAGATCGTACTCGCCGTGGTGCATGCGGTACTGGTCACAGCGCAGAGGTGATCCGCTTTAGGAATTCTGGACCAATCTGAGAGCGAGTTTTGCGGCAAACTTGACGCTGAACCAGGAGGTGGTTTGCCATGAAACGGAAGCGCTTTTCGATCGAACAGATTGTGGCCGTACTGAAGCAAGCAGAGCTGGGGATGCCGGTAGCGGATCTGATCCGTCAGGTCGGGATTTCCGAGCAGACGTTCTATCGGTGGAAGAAGCAATACGCGGGAATGCAGTCTGATCAGGTGCGCGAGCTCAAGCAGTTGCAGGATGAGAATGCGCGGCTGAAGAAACTGGTTGCCGAACTGAGCTTGGACAAGGCCATCTTGCAGGACGTTGCTTCAAAAAAGTGGCCCGGCCCGCGCTGAGACGAGACGTGGTGGATTACGTGGTAAGCCACTACGGATTGACGATGAGGCGGGCCTGTCGGCTCGTGAAGCAACCGCGCAGCGTTCAGTACTACAGAAGCGTCAAGGACGCTCGTCCAGAGCTGCGCTCACGTATGCGCGAGATCGCATATACGCGTGTGCGTTACGGGTACCGCCGTGTCCACGTACTGCTGCGCCGGGAAGGCTGGCAGTTGGGTCGAAACCAGGCGTACCGGTTGTATTGCGAAGAGCAGTTGCAGTTGCGCTCGAAATTGCCGAAGCGACGAAAGATGGTGGTGACGCGCGTGGCGAAGATCGTGCCGGTCAGGCAAAATGACGCTTGGAGTATGATTTTGTGGCTGACCAGCTTGCTGATGGCTCGAAATTTCGCACTTTGACGATCGTGGATGTGTTCACGAAGGAGGCGTTGGCGATCGAAGTCGGGCAACGCTTGAAAGGCGAACACGTGGTGTCAGCATTGAACCGAATCGCCGCTCGGCGCGGTGCCCCGCGGCATCTGTTTGTCGACAATGGCAGCGAATTTTCCGGGCGCCTGCTCGATATGTGGGCGTACCACTACCGAGCAAAAATCGACTTCAGCAGGCCCGGTAAGCCGACGGACAATTGCCACATTGAGACGTTTAACGGATCATTCCGCGATGAGTGCTTGAACCTACATTGGTTCGAAACGCTGGGCGAAGCCAAGGCGATCGTCGAGGCCTGGCGCCGGGATTACAACGAGAGCCGTCCTCACTCTGCTCTCAAAGAGTTGGCACCAGCTGAATTCGCCCGTCAGCTGGTGCCTTCGCCGGGTTCAACCAGACCCGAAACGCCGGAAAACTCGCTCTAGATCTGGTCCGGAAAACCCAAGCGGATCAACTGGGCGATCGAGCCGGTATTGTCAGGTTGTTCGGTTAGCGGACGAAGAAGGAACTGGAGGATGGCGAGCGATGGGCTCACTGCCCGATCCGGGCGCACGATGCCCTTTCCCAGACCGCTATCGCCGGGCCTCGAGTCGCGCGTTTCTGTTGTGCGTCGTGGTGGTAACGGCAATCCATGAATAGGTTCGAAACCCGGGCACGAATCGAAGCGAATCGCTGCAGTTGACGCGCTGATTTGAATCGCCCCATGACCTTCTCGCACACGCGAGTGGGCTGGTGCGAATTCTCTGCCCGGTTGTTCAGCCCTTTGTGCTGTCGGTGCTCGACGTTCAGGCCCAGTGCCGTGTTGCCTGTCGCATAGCTGCGCAGTTTGTCCGTCACCATCACGCGCGGACGGCCGTGGTGCCTGAGCAGCTTGCGCATCAACCGCTTGGCTGCCGCCGCATCGCGCCGGCGCTGCACCAGGACGTCGAGCACGGCGCCGTGCTGATCCACGGCTCGCCAGAGCCAGTGCTTCACGCCCCCAAAACTGATCACGTCGGGGGAAAGCGGTGGCCCTTGAACGAGATCGGCGACTCAGGGTCGTGCTGGACAGCAACGGCTGCTTTCTTCATGCCCCAGTATATCCGTCCGGATCGCAACAACCTGACAGTACCCTGCCGGTAGAACCGGCCCGCGGTCAGGCCGGCCGCCGACATGATGTCGGCAATCCCGGCGCCCGCCACGCTCTTCTCGCGCAATTCCCTTGCGGCTGTTTCCACGATCCGCTTGCGGGTCTGGCTTGCTTCTTCCCTGGACTTGCTCATATCGATCCGGCGCGCGAGTGCGCCGCCTTGAAATTTCCCGTTGACACTTAGAGTGCATCCATACTCTAATTGGATGTCGATCATACTCTTATTCGCCCGGGAGGCGAAAGTGGGAAGCGACTGGAAGCATGGCTACGTCCATACCAACGGCATTCGCATGCATTACGTGGAGCAGGGCGCTGGGCCGCCCGTACTGTTGTGTCATGGGTGGCCGGAATCGTGGTTTTCGTGGCGCCATCAACTGGTATCGGAATTTCGATCGCAACCGGGAATTGACGCCGTTCCTGGCACGCGTGCGCATCCCCCAGCCCACGGTCTTCATCACAGGCGAGCGGGATGGCGTGCTGAAGATGGCGAAGGACGAATACGAGACGCTCGAACGCAACGTGCCCGACTGCGTTCGTCGCAGCGAGGATGGTCAGTTCGGCGCTGGTGTGCGCAGGCACGCTTGGTGCCCGAGCGTATCTGGACTCGGGTCGAGGTGTGACGGATCGCGCAACGGTGCGGTGTCATCGATCGGCCCTTTTGGGAGAGCGGTAGACGCGTGCTCGTATCGACGATTTGAACGGTTACCCATTCGTTTTTGGAGCAGCCATGGTTGATATTTCGCATGAGAGCATTGAACAAACGGAGCGCCGTCTCAGGCGCGTCATCACCGAGTCACGACTACGGATATACCCCGGCACGTATTCCTTCGTTGAATTTCAAGTGGATCAATTTCCAGGGGCCGTGCGGGCCGATGCATTGGCCTTGGTGCGAGACGATAACGTGTGGAGTCAGCTTGTTCCGAGTCACGGTGCGCGCCAGGAAGCGTTCGGCCTTTTCAGGTTTCACTTTCCGGCAGACGCGGACAACAGCGGCTTCGTCGGCTGGCTAGCCACGCATCTCAAGAATCGATTCGGCACCGGCTTGTTTGTGACGTGCGGTCAAAATAGTGCGGACGGCGGTATCTTCGATTACTGGGGCGTGCCCGAAACGCTGGCAAGCAAAGTGTTCGAAGAGGTCAGGCAGCTCAGTCGCCAGAGTGGAGAGGACATTTAATGAGCAATGCAAAAGATGGTGCCAGCGCAAATTCTGTCCTGCAATTGAGGCTGGTCATTGAAGCCGAAGACTACGAGCAAGCCGTGGCATTCTACCGCGATACGCTAGGAATGCCGGAGCGCGCTGCCTTCCAGGGGGCGGATGGTGCGCGCGTTGCGATCCTCGATGCCGGTCGAGCCACGCTTGAGATAGCCAATCCGGCGCAAAAGCGCATGATCGACGAGGTTGAAGTCGGGCGCCAGGTCAGTCCTCGCATTCGTGTGGCGTTTGAAGTTTCCGACGGGGCGCTAACCACCCGAAAACTGACCGAAGCAGGCGCTACGTTAGTGGCAGCGCCTACTCGAACACCATGGCTATCGCTCAACTCGCGGCTGAATGCGCCAGCGGGATTGCACATCACGATCTTCGAAGAGCCACGAACGGAAGCTGACCAGGGGTGAGGCTTCAAGCGTTTGTTTCGTGACGCGGGAAGGCCGGCCATCGGCGCAACGCGGCCGATGGCGCTGCCTATCGGGGACATTGCCTCTCAAACATACCCGTCATTTGTGTCCGGGATTTGCTGAGCAGGGAATCGGCGCGAAGAACGCGCCCACGGTGCGCGCAAGTTATCGAATTTCCGGAAAGATGGAATTGAAGGCAGCCACGTAATCAAAGCCGACATTCCCTGCATGCTTTGTTTGATAGTGCCTGAACCGGTTACGGGTGGCATCGATGCTCCACGATCCCCATCCATAAATTTCCTTCGGGAGGTTATGGAATGCATACGCAAGATCGTGCGCCTGTTCTCCATCCAAATAGCGAAGTTCGACAAAGGCAGACGCAATCAGGTCGCAGAGCGCTTCGCGTTGATCTTCAGTTGGCAAAGTAGCGTTCATGATTATTATCGAAAAAACCTTGTCGTTACGGCGCGATTGTCCGCTCAAACCCAGGCTCCGCACAATGCGTGGCGGCGGCTATCAGCGCTCCAGGGGAGTTGACACCGTCCTTCGCGACGGATCGGTGATACCTTTTCTTCGCAAATGGTGACGACTTTATCTCGAATTCGAACACGGTGGACTGATCTGTGATGACGCCGCGCTTGTGATAGTCGTTGTTGTAGCGCGACGCGGATTGAAGCGTCCGATTCGCCACCGCTTCATCCTGGTAGCGATAGCCATAGTGGTCGAGCGATTTCATGCCCGGCAGCGGGTGCCGGGTTTTTTGCGGTTAAAACACGTGCCTTCTGCTGCGTTCTCGACAAAGCGCTCGAGCGCGCCATCAATGCTCGTGCCGACGATACGGGTGGAAAAAACCGCCCACTGTCGTCTGGTCACGTGCGCGTGTTCGACCCCACTTCGTCAAAGCGCTTCACGCTGTAAATCACGACGGACGCGATCCTGCTTACGGAAAAGATCCCGATGATGTAACCGAGCATGCCGAAGTTGTCGTTGACTGTACCGACTGCGTCCCACACGGCGCCTTTCAGGCCCAACTGGTCGGCCAGCAGGCCGAGTGCCTCGATGCCGCCGATCACGAGCGCCGCCACGCTCGACGCGAGCGTGATCGTCATGTTGCAGTAGATCTTGCGCAGCGGTTTCTGGTACGCGCAGCCGTAGGCGCCGAGCCGAGAGAAAATGGGACCGAAATTTTGTGGCAGCGCGTTCAGCCCGAGACGCTTGTCGAACGCACGATTCCAAAGTCGAGAGAGGACCGCCTGAGCGGTGCTTTGTGATTGCAGAGAGAGGAGAGGCCAATGTCATTTGTGCTGGTTACCAATGTGATGCAATATGCTGGTTCGGGTGCAGTCGCGAGCTTGACGGCAGACGGTCATCACGTCTTGTGCCATGATGTCTCGTTCGAGGATGACCGGAAACGCGCTGAATTTGAAAACGGAGCAGATCGAGTAACGGCCCTGGTCGGCCAGACCCCTGAACAGATCTTTGAGGAAGTTGAGGGGCGCTTCGGGTTGCCCGACGCGATTGTGTCGAACGACGCCTATCCGATTACGCAGAAAGCCATCGAAACCATCCCCATCGATGATTTCTCCGCGACATTCGAGGCCGTGGTCCTCAGACCCATTCGCCTGACCCAACTCTTCCTGCCATCCATGAAGCTACGCCGGCGCGGCAGCTTCGTTTTCGTAACATCAGCCCGTGAAGCGCGGCCGGAACCAGGATATGCCGTGCCGACCACACTGCGTGCCGCCACCACGGCATTTGCCAAGGCATTGGCGAGGGAAGTGGCGCCATTCGGGATACAGGCGAATGTCGTTGCGCCAAATTATCTCTACAGCGAGTTGTACTATCCTCGCGCTCGATTTGTTGACGATCCAGAGGGGCGTGAAGCTATTGCCGCGCTCGTGCCGTTCGGGCGACTCGGCCAACAGGAGGAGATCGGCGCCCTCATCGCCTTTCTTGCGTCGGGCCGTTCGCCTTTCACGACTGGGCAAGTTATCCATTTTACGGGTGGCTGGTCGTGATGTTCGGGCAGATCCCGCGACGGTCGTAGCGGCCCATACCGCATGCGTGCTCACCGCACGCCGGTTTCCGGTGCCGGGGTAGAACCGGCTATGGGTTGTCGCAGCGTCATGATGCACACCACGGCGGCCAGGATCGAGAACACGGCCAGCACGCCCAAGATGCTGTGAAGAGCCGAGGAGTAGGCACGATGCGCGAGTTCGACGATGGCCCCATCCATCGCGCCAGCGGCGGCAGACGAACCGTGACCCTCGCTGATTCCAATCTGGCTGGCGATCGCCGTGGCGCTTTGGGGTAGCGACGGCGAATCGGCCGAGGCCAAGACCAAGGCCCGTAGGTTCGCCGCTGTCAAGCCGATCAACACAGCACCGATGCAGCGCGTCGGTTTCCGCCCGCAAGCGATCGCAGGGCATTTGCGCGCAAGCAACTGAAGGTCGTGGCGATCGAGCTGCGCACGCCGAGCGAGGTCCGCGACGTCGACGAACGGGGAGCGCGCGCAAGCTCGATGCGGCCGGCGACGTCCTTGTGCATGCCGTGCAAGTAGCGAGAACCCAAGCGGATCAGTCGCTTCATTCATGCGTTGAGGCGAGCCGTCGCTGAAGTGTCGGGCAACATTTGTAACGTGTGGCGCAACGGCATCGCGCTAGACGGTGGTGAGCGAGCCAATTGTGACAAGCTGTGGCGAAGCCAACCAATCGTGCAAGGCGCGCGATGAATGGAAACCTCTATGCGCAAAAAGCAGAAAGAGATCGAGCAGGCGCTGAAAGACGTTCAGGATGGGAGAAGCAGGCTGTGACCTAAAAACTCCACGTACTGCGGATGTGCAACGAATCGGTAGGCGGGCAGTCTGATCGGGTTCTGCTTGCACTTGCCGCGCGGATGGGCAGCCCACGCGGCGGAAGCGGGCGTCCTAATTGTGAGGAGCGAAGCGGGATCGCGCCTCGGCATGGCGACAGACCGCGCAAAGAAGTCGGCAACTGCTTCGCTCACTGCAGGTCAGGCGGTACGTATTGAGCCTCGAATTGCTCCGCCAGCTGCGCGAGCCGCCGATCGCGCGTCCAGAGCCGGGTGCTCGGGGTCAAGAGCACCGATGCCAACAGGGTGCAATCCACTGCACCGCATTCGCGCCCATACAGCCGTTCCCGCTCGATCCAGTCCGCTACTTCCCCTGGCGTCGCGAGGCGCGTTTGGCGCAAAAGCGCGAGATATCCCAGCGTTCGTGCTCGCGGTTCGGGCGGCGTCCCGCACGTGAGCTCAAGTAGTACCAGTGGATGTGTAAGGACGTTATCGACGCGCAGAAGCTGGATAAGCGCTGGTAGTGGCCGCCGGAAATGCTCGACCCACACGGACGTGTCGACCAAGACACTCATCGGGCGGTTGCCTCAGGGGCGCGGCGCGGGACATCTGCCATGTCGGGCGCGCGACCGCCCAGGGCGGCAAGGCGTTGACCGGCCTGGACACGCACGAAGGTTTCAAGTGCCGCCCGGAACAGGTCGGCCGGAGGCATGCCCGGTTCGGCGAGTTCGAGTGCGCGCGCATAGAGAGTGTCGTCGACGGTGACGGTGGTACGCATGATGGCTTCTTTGATGTCTTTTTGCATCAATTTTAGCATCAATTCAACAGCGGCTCAGTTGCTGATAACCGAATCACATGCCGGCCTGAACTGGGGCCGTGACACTTTCGTGGCCGAGAGCCCGCTGAGAAGGTGGTTGTGGCTGGCGAAAATTCGTCATGACGCTGCTGGCGCGTGCATGAGTGGGCGTCCCGATCCGCATGGCCTAAACGCTGCGCGACCATGCGTGCTCGAGCGAATTTTCCGTGTGCCAATGTGGCCGCAGGTGGACGCAAGCTTGTCGGGCTACGAGCTTTTGCACAAATTACGACTGAGGAGAGAGGTTTGGCCCGAAAAACTCTCTCTGCCTCAGTCGGCAATCGATACGCGCAGCCGGTGGCGAGCATCAATTTTACTCAGACCCCATTTAATCGATAATAACTATTATGTCAAATAATATACCCACAATACTAAGCGCCACCGCGCCTGCGCGCGTCCCCCGTCATTGGTCTCGCCGATGTTGAGCATTTCAAGCAAGACAACGACGTGTTCGAGCATCTCCAGGGAGATGCCTGCCTGGCGGCCAGCCAGCATCGAAGGGTTGTTGAGCACACACATGCATGGCTTGCTGGATTCGGCAAGTTGCGCATCGGCGTCGAGCGTTCTCTTCAAACCCATCTCGCTGTGCTCCGCCTTGCATGCGCCGCTATCCGCACCCGGTTCGTTGACCGGTTTTGTCAGCGACTCTAACGTGGTCACCGAGCGACGTCGCCAAGACTGGTGTCAACTCCCCCGCATTTCTCTGCAGCGCGGACGACGATTCGCGAACTGCACACGTCCCGTTTTTCTACGACATACATCCACACGGCCTCATGTTTAACTCTTGCCCAGCCGGGTCGGGCGCATTCCGAATCCTGGCGGCACCATGAATTTCCATGAAGCGAATCAACGCCTCCTCGACTTCTCGCGTGCGGCTTCGCGGCCTTCGTACAGCGCTAACGAACCGGCTATGGAAACGGCCTTGCGCATCGCGAAGCCGCGCCGGGTGTTCAGCCCGATTCCCTCCAGGTGAAGATGACCGACGCATCACCATGAAAACGATGACCGGACCTTTAGTCGTGAACAACGCCGAACCCGAGAATGCCTGCAGCGCGACTTCCCGCCGCCCGGCAGCAAGTGTGCCGCTCGAGTACCCGCCCGCATGCGTCTGATCTGTTTCCCTTACGCGGGCGGCTCGGCTGCCGTCTATCGTGGCCTGCAACCGCTATTGCCCGGGATCGAGGTGCACCGTCATGAGCTTGCCGGCCGAGGCAGCCGCCTGTCGGAGCCAGCCGTGCCGGATATGGCGACGCTGATCGACGCATTGCTGGACGACCTGGGCAGTTGCTTCGATCGTCCCTTCGCACTGTTCGGCCACAGCATGGGCGCGGCGATTGCCGTCGAACTGGCGCTGCGGCTTCCCGCCCATGCGCAACCGAACCTCCGGCATCTGTTCGTGAGCGCGCGCGCTGCACCGGGCAAGGAGCGCCCCGCTCGACGGATGCAGGCGCTGGACGACCGCGCGTTCATCGATGCGTTGCACGAGATGGGCGGTACACCGAAGGCGGTGCTGGAGAACCGCGAAATGATGGCGTTGATGATGCCGGCGCTGCGCGCGGATTTCACGATGATCGAAAACTACCGGGCCGTGCCCGGACGCAGGCTGGCAGTCGACATCACCGCGTTCGCGGGCGTGGCGGATGAACAGGTCCCTGCCGATTCGGTTTCAGGCTGGGATGCCGTGACGACCGGGCGCTGCGATTTTCATGTCATCGACGGCGATCACTTCTTTATCCGGAGCGAAATGCGGGCGATGGCCGACATCATTGCGACGCGCCTGCGGCGCGCGGATCAGGTTGCACTGAACGCCCTGCAAGCATGACGGGCATCGCACACGTCGGGATCCGCATCGCGCGATCGGCGTGCGGTGATCGTCGAAGCGAAGCGCATCGCGGTCCCGCCGAAGGTGCCCGGGGGCAACTCGCCACTTACCTACGCGTCAAACCTGGAGTGCAATTGTGCAACGTAATCGAAAGCGGATCCTCGTAACCGGTGGCGCGGGTTTCCTCGGTTCGCATCTGTGCGAGCGCCTGGTCGAACTCGGTCATGACGTCCTGTGCGTCGACAACTATTTCACCGGCACGAAGCAGAACGTGGCCGCGCTGCTCGGCAACCCGAGTTTCGAGGCGCTGCGCCACGACGTGACCTTTCCGCTGTACGTGGAGGTGGACGAGATCTACAACCTCGCCTGTCCGGCATCGCCGATTCACTATCAGTTCGATCCCGTGCAGACCACCAAGACCAGCGTGATGGGCGCGATCAACATGCTGGGGCTCGCGAAGCGCACGCACGCACGCGTGCTGCAAACTTCCACGAGCGAAGTGTACGGCGACCCCGACGTGCATCCGCAACCGGAGACGTACCGGGGCAACGTCAACCCGCTCGGGCCGCGTGCGTGCTATGACGAAGGAAAACGGTGCGCGGAGACCCTGTTCTTCGACTATCACCGCCAGCAAAACGTGAAAATCAAGGTGGTACGGATCTTCAACACGTACGGGCCGCGCATGCATCCCAACGACGGTCGCGTCGTGTCCAACTTCATCGTGCAGGCGCTGCGCGGCGAGGACATCACGCTGTATGGCGACGGCAGCCAGACCCGCGCGTTCTGCTATGTCGACGACATGGTCGGCGGCCTGATCCGGATGATGGGCACGCCCGCGGACATCACCGGCCCGATCAATCTCGGCAATCCGCATGAGATCGCGGTCAGTGAGCTCGCGCAGATCATCTTGCGCCTGACCGGCTCGAAGTCGCGAATCGTATTCCGGCCGCTGCCGAAGGACGATCCGACGCAACGTTGTCCGGATATCGACCTCGCACGCACCCACCTCGACTGGAAGCCGACGGTCGGGCTCGAAGTGGGACTGCGTCGAACCATCGACTATTTCCGCTCGACCCTGCCTGCCTGACGCCACGCCGGTGTCCCGCTTTCCCGTGGCAGACGCGGTACGGAGACCATGCTTCAATCAGCCGTACCGCTGCACCGTTCCCGTTGCACCATTGGCCGACACGAAGCGATGCGGATTCGCCAGTGTCCATCATCCGCGCTGCAAGCCGGATCCATAAGCATGGAAAAACTCGATTATCTCAAGCATGTCGAATCGAACGCACGAACCTACGCGACGTCGTTTCCACGGCTGTTTACCCATGCCGCAGGCATACGCATGCGCGACTCCGACGGGCAGGAATACATCGACTGCCTGTCCAATGCCGGAACGCTCGCACTCGGGCACAATCACCCGGAAGTCAACGAAGCCGTCATGCGGTTCCTGTCCTCAGGTCAACTGCAACAGGCGCTCGACCTGGCGACGCCGGCCAAGCACGCGTTCGTCGAACAACTGTTCTCGATGTTGCCGAATGCGATCGCCGATACCGGCAAGATCCAGTTCTGCAGTCCGAGCGGAGCGGATGGCGTCGAAGCGGCGATCAAGCTGGCCCGGCATCATACGGGCCGCCCGACGATCATGGCGTTCCACGGCGCCTACCACGGCATGACGGCCGGCGCACTCGCCGCATCGGGCAATCTCACGCCGAAATCGGCCGGCAGCAACGGGCGCGACGTTCATTTCCTGCCCTACCCCTATGCGTTTCGCTGCCCGTTCGGCACCGACGGCTCGGCAACCGATCAACTCAGCATCAACTATATCCGGACGGTCCTGTCCGACCCCGAGAGCGGGATCACGAAGCCCGCCGCCGTCATCGTCGAAGTCGTGCAAGGCGAAGGCGGCTGCATCCCCGCTTCCGACGCCTGGCTGATCGAGTTGCGCGAGCTGACGCTGCGGCATGAAATCCCGCTGATCGTCGATGAAGTGCAGACCGGCCTCGGCCGAACCGGTGCGCTGTTCGCCATCGAGCATTCCGGCATCAGGCCGGACGTCCTGGTGTTGTCGAAGGCGTTCGGCGGCGGCTATCCGCTGTCGGTGGTGGTCTATGACAAGCGCCTGGACACCTGGCCGCCCGGCTCGCACGCGGGCACCTTCCGCGGCAACCAGATCGCGATGGTGGCCGGTTTGTCGACCATGCGCATCGTCGAGCGAGACGGGCTGTCGGCGCACGCGGACACGGTCGGCAAGCTGCTGGTCGCCGGCCTCGAACGTATTGCCGAACGCTTCCCGAGTCTGGGCCAGATCCGCGGCCGCGGCCTGATGATCGGCGTCGAAGTCGTGCTGCCCGGCCGCGATGCCCAACCCGGCCCGCCCCATGCGGCGCTCGCGAAAACCATCAAGCTGCATTGCCTGCGCAACGGGCTCGTGATCGAAACCGGCGGCCGTCATGGCGCGGTACTCAGGTTCCTGCCGCCGTTGATCGTCTCGGAAGCGGACATTCACGAGATTCTCGACCGCTTCGAACAAGCGGTGGAAACGGCCTCCCGCGCATAGGCACGCCGCAGTAACCGTGAAGACCGGCCGGTCCGCGGTGCGTCGCGATCCACATTCAGATAAGGAATAGTTAACCATGCTGGGCATGACGGAACGCAAGCTGCTTGCCGCCGGGGCCTCGCCGTTGCTGCTGGAGCCGGCATCGAGCGGGCGGGTGAACGGGCACGATCTCGTGCTGGCGGTGAACGACAACCGAGTCGAACTCGAATCGCGGCTTCTGGAACATGGCGCGCTCCTGTTTCGCGGTTTCGACGTATCAACGGTCGCCGAATTCGAGGCGTTTTCGAACGCGGTGTCGGCTCATCAGTCGGACTACGTCTATCGTTCCACGCCACGCACCTCGATCGGCAACGGCATCTTCACCGCCACCGAGTATCCGCCGAGCGAGACGATCGCGCTTCATTGCGAAAACGCGTATCAGCGCAGCTGGCCGCTGCGCGTCGCATTCTGCTGCCTTTGCGCGCCCACGGCCGGCGGCGAAACGCCGATCGCCGACATGCGGGAGGTGAGCCGCAGGATCGGAGCGCGCATCCTGGAGAACTTCGAGGCGAAGCGGGTCCGCTATGTCAGGCACTACCGGCGGCACGTCGACATTCCGTGGGAAACCGTCTTTCAGACCACCGACCGCAGCCAGGTCGCGGCCTTCTGCGCAGACAACGGCATCGAGCACGAATGGCTCGACGACGACACGTTATGCACCGCACAGATCAACCAGGGCGTGGCCTACCATCCGGTCACCCGTGACAGGGTTTTCTTCAACCAGGCCCACCTCTTCCACCTCTCGAACCTGGACGCATCGCTCGCCAGTGCGGTCGTCAGCCTGTTCGGCGAGGATCGCGTTCCGCGCAACGCGTTCTACGGCGACGGGAGTCCATTCGATCTCGACGACATCGAGCAGATCCGCAACGCGTACCGCGAATGCGCGATCCAGTTCCCCTGGCAGCGAGGCGACGTCCTGCTCGTCGACAACATGCGATTCGCGCATGGTCGCAATCCCTTCAACGGCGAGCGCAAGGTGATCGTGTCGCTGCTGGACCCCTGCTCCCCCGACACGGAAACGCCGTCGGGCAGGTAGTCGGCAAACCGTGACCGCGCGAATGAATGACCGGGCCGATTGAATACGCGCACGAAACGCCGTGTCCTTGAATTACAGGGCAGACGCCGATTTGGCGCGATGCTCTAATCTCAATATAACCCGGTTCAAGAAGCAAGGCTGGCGGGCGCGCCGCGACTGGTCCTGAGGTCGAGCGACGCGACAGTGAACCCGGTATGCGCCCGGCACAGGGCTTGCATCGCGGACTGTCTTTGCCCGCCGGAATGAACGCACGGAGTCACAAGTGCCGTTCATTCAGATCAACGTTTGGCAGACAACGAAGGTTGAGTATGCTTCCCGATACAAAATTCAGGACTGTTACGGAAATACTGCGGTTTCGCGGCAAGATCGAACCTGAGAAGACGGCGTTCATTTTTCTCGATAACGGCGAATCGGAACTGGCCCGACTCACGTATGGCGACCTGGACGAGCGCGCGCGCGGCATCGCCGCCCGCCTGCAGGAGATTGCGCAACCAGGCGATCGTGTCCTGCTGGTCTATCCGCCCGGACTGGAATTCATCTGCGCGTGGGTGGGATGCCTGTACGCCGGCCTGATCGGCGTGCCCGCCTATCCGCCGCGCAGGAATCGCCCCGCCGATCGCCTCAAGTCGATCGTGGCCGACGCCGGGCCGGTCGTCGCGCTGACCGACGCAGCCACGCTCGGCGGCATCGCGCATCGCGCGGACGGTTACTCCGACACGCTGGAACTGCGGATCCTGGCGACCGATCAGGGCTTCGACGCACCGGCCGGGCAATGGCGCGCGCCGGACATCACGCCGCAGACGCTGGCGCTGCTGCAGTACACGTCGGGCTCCACCGGTACGCCCAAAGGCGTGATGATCAGTCATGCGAACATCCTGAGCAACATGGCGGTCATCGCCGAAGCCAGCGATGCCGATGCGTCGGCCGTGTTCGTCAGCTGGCTTCCGGTGTTTCACGACATGGGTTTCTTCGGGAAGGTGCTGTTGCCGATCTATCTCGGCGTGCTGTCGGTGCTGATGGCGCCGGCGGCGTTCGTGCAGAAGCCGCACCGCTGGCTGAAAGCCATCACGAAGTATCGCGGCACGCATTGCGCGGCACCGGATTTCGCGTACGACCTGTGCGCACGCAAGATTTCGGACGAAGCCGGCGAACAGCTGGACCTGAGCAGCTGGCGGGTGGCATTCAACGGCGCGGAACCGGTGCGCGCGGAATCGGTGGCGCGTTTTTCGCGCGCATTCGCATCGCGCGGCTTCCACGCGGAAACCATGCGCCCGGTGTACGGCATGGCCGAGGCGACCTTGTTCATCTCCGGCCAGCCGGCGCGCTCGCAGCCGCTCGTGGCCGACTTCGACGCCGACGATCTTGCGCAAGGCATGGCGACGCGAAGCGCGCACGGCAAGCGCCACGCGCTGGTCTCATGCGGCCGCGCCTGGGCGGGGCATCGCCTGGAGATCGTGAACCCGGAAACCGGTCAACGCTGCCCGCCCGGCCGAATCGGAGAAATCTGGGTGACGGGCCCGAGCGTCGGCGTCGGCTACTGGAACCGCGCCGAGGAAACGGAGCGCACCTTCCGCGCGAGGCTGGCCGGCGATGACGCGCGCTACCTGCGCACGGGCGATCTCGGCTTCGTCGATGGCGAGCACCTCTTCGTCACCGGCCGCCTGAAAGACCTGATCATCGTCGCGGGCCGCAATCACTACCCGCAGGATCTCGAGCAATCGGCCGAGTCGAGCCACCCCGCGCTGGCGCCCGCCGCGTCAGCGGCGTTCTCGATCAACGTCGATAACGTGGAGCGGGTCGTCGTCGCCGCTGAAGTGCGCCGCGAAGCGCTCAACACGCTGAACGCCGAAGCCGTCGCCACGGCGATCCGGCGCCAGCTCGCCGAAGTGCACGATGTCGATCTGTACGCGGCGATCCTGTTGAAACCGGCGACGATCCTGCGCACGTCCAGCGGAAAAATCCAGCGCAGCCGAATCCGGCAAGCCTTCCTCGATGAACAGGGGCTCGCGATCGCGGGCGAATGGCGGCGTTCGTTCTCCCAAGAGGCCGCACGCCCGGCCACCGGGGTGCGCGACACGCAGGAACTCGTGCAATGGTGCATCGAGCGGGTCGCGCATCTGTCGGGCATCGCGCCCGGCAAGCTCGACCCCGACGCGCCCTTCAGCACCTTCGGGCTCGATTCGAAAGACGCGATCCTGCTCTCGGGCGAGTTGCAGGACTGGCTCGGGCAGCCGGTTTCTCCTACGGTCGTCTACGATTTCCCGAGCATTGCCCTGCTGGCGCGCCATTTCTGCGGCGCCGGGCATGCGGCGTCGGACGACACGCCCGTTGCCGCCGCACGCGCGGATATCGCCATCGTCGGCATGGGATGCCGCTTCCCCGGCGCCAGTCATCCCGACGCATTCTGGCAGCGCCTGCTGGAGGGCCATGACGCGGTCGGCGCGTCGAACGCACGCGCCGGCGGCCTTCCGACCACGGGATTGCTGGACCAGGTCGATCAGTTCGATGCGGAATTCTTCGGCATCAGCGCCCGCGAGGCCGAAACGATGGACCCGCAGCAACGCCTGCTTCTCGAGGTGGCGTGGGAGACGTTCGAGCACGCGGGGATCGTGCCCCGGCATCTCGCCGGCAGCCGCACCGCGGTCATCGTCGGCATCAGCAATGCCGACTACGTCCGGCTGGCGCAGGAACAAGACGCGGATGTCGGCCCGTATGTCGCAACCGGCAATGCGCTCAGCGTCGCCGCCAACCGCATTGCCTACACGCTCGATCTGCGCGGCCCGAGCTGGGCGGTCGACACGGCGTGTTCGTCGTCGCTCGTCGCGGTTCACCACGCGTGCCGCGCGCTGCAGCGCGGCGAGAGCGATGCGGCGCTTGCCGGCGGGGTCAACCTGATCCTGGCGCCGCAATTGAGCGCGTCCTTCACGCAAGCGGGCATGCTGTCGCCGGATGGCCGCTGCAAGGCGTTCGACGCGGATGCCAACGGCTATGTGCGCGGCGAAGGCGTGGGCATGGTGCTGCTCAAGCGTCTCGACGATGCGCTCGCGAACGGCGACACCGTGTTCGCGGTGATCCGTGGTTCGGCGGTGAACCAGGATGGGCGCAGCAACGGCCTGACCGCGCCGAACGGCCCGGCTCAGCAGGCCGTGATTCACGGCGCGCTGCGCGATGCCGGCGTGCGGCCGCAGGACATCGGCTTCGTCGAGGCGCACGGAACTGGCACGCCGCTGGGCGACCCCATCGAGCTGAACGCGCTGACGGCCGTGCTGGGCGAATCGCGGCAACCTGAAGCGCGCTGCTGGATCGGTTCGGTGAAGACCAACATCGGCCACCTGGAATCGGCAGCGGGCATCGCGAGCCTGATCAAGACCGCGCTGGCGCTGCACCATCGCACCATTCCGCCGAACCTCCATTTCCGGTCGCTCAATCCGCATATCGCGCTCGACGACACGCCGTTCCGCATTCCACAGCAGGTCGTACCCTGGCATCCGGAACACGGGCCGCGTGTGGCCGGCGTGAGTTCGTTCGGCTTCGGCGGCACCAATGCGCACATGATCCTGTCCGAAGCGCCGCGCGCCGGAATGATCGAAGACGATCCGGCGACGCCCGCGACGCACATCGTGACACTCTCCGCGCGCACGCCCGAAGCGTTGCAAGCGCTGGCGGCGTCCTATGCGGCGTATTTCGACGCTCATCCCGAGGTTCGCTTGCGGGAGGTCGCGTCGACGGCGAACACCGGGCGCACCCACTTCGCGCGGCGGGCGGCCATCGTCGCATCGAGTCTCGATGCGTTGCGTTCACGGCTGCATGCCGTTTCGGCCGGCGAGGCCGCCGACACACCGCCCGCGGTGACGTTTCACTTTTCCGCCGACGACGGCGCCAGCGCCGATGCGGTTCGGCAATTGCGCTCGGCGAGCCCCGCGTTCAGCGCGCTGATGCAGCAGCAACCGGACGCGGCCGAGGCCGGCTTCACAGCCTTCCAGCGCGCGCTCGCGCAACTGTGGATGTCCTTCGGCATCACGCCGGACGCCGTCAGCAGCACGGGCGAAGGGCATCGCGCCGCGGCCTCGCTGGCGGACGTGCCGCAGGCCCCGGACGGCGCCGCGGCGGGCACACCTGGCATCGTCATCGAGATCGGTGCGCGGGCGGCCGCCTGGGACGCGATCCTGCACACGCTCGCCGGGCTCTACGTGCGTGGCGCATCCGTCAACTGGCACGCCGTCGAACCGCCCGCCCCGTCCCGCCGGCTCGCACTGCCGACCTATCCGTTCGAGCGTCGCAGTTTCTGGCTCAACCCGCGCGCGCCCCGGCATCCGTTGCTCGGGCGCCTCATGACGCAGCACGCGCATTTGCCCGGCACGTGGATCTGGGAGTCGAGTCTCGACGCACCGGACACCGCCTTTCTCGCCGGTCATCGCGTGAAGGGACCGCCCGTCCTGCCCTATTCCGCCTATGTGGAAATGGCGCTGGCGGCCACCGCGGAGATCGGCGCCGACGGCCATACCACGTTGAAGGACCTCGCACTGCATGCGCCGTTGCCGCTGCATCCGCATGGATCGCGCGCCGTGCAGACCGTGCTGAGCCGCCAGTCGTGGGGACCGTTTTCGTTTGCCGTCTATCACCGGATCGAGGATACGAGCGCCGCCGCGACATGGCAGATCTGCGCCAGTGCCGAAATTCACGAATCGGATCGGAGCCACGCATGAAATTCGGCCTGATGTTCTTCGCCAGCAGTGAAGAGGCGCTGTCCGGCAACAAGTACCAGCTCGTGATGGAGAGCGCGCGCTTCGCCGATGCGAACGGGTTCTCCAGCGTCTGGGTGCCGGAGCGCCATTTCACCGAATTCGGCTCGCTGTATCCGAATCCCGCCGTCCTGCACGCCGCCCTCGCCGCGGTCACCGGACGCGTGCAACTGATCGCGGGCAGCGTGGTGGCCGCGCTGCACAACCCGATCCGGATCGCGGAAGAGTGGTCCATGGTGGACAACCTGTCGAACGGTCGCGTGGGCGTGTCGTTCGCCTCCGGATGGAATCCGGACGACTTCGTGCTCGCGCCTGACAAATACGCGACCCGGCAGGACGACATGCTGACGACGCTGCGCGCCGTCCGGAATCTGTGGCGCGGCGGATCGCTGAATGCGAACAACGGCGTCGGCAAGCCGGTGCAATTGCGCATCTACCCGACGCCGGTGCAGCCGGAACTGCCCGTCTGGGTGACCGCCGCCGGCAATCCGCAGACGTTCGTCCGCGCCGGAGAAGTCGGCGCCAACCTGCTGACCCACGTGCTCGACCAGGACCGGGACCAGCTCGCGCACAAGATCGCCCTCTACCGCGAGGCGCGCGCGAAACATGGCTTCGACCCGGCAAGCGGCACCGTGTCGGTGATGCTGCACACGTTCGTCGGCGACGATGAGGCGCGGGTGCGCGAGCAGGCGCGCGCGCCGTTCTGCAACTACATCCGCAGCAATATCGGACTGCTGAACGGGCTGGCGCAAAGCCGTGGCCAGTCGGTGGACGTGCGTGCGATGGGGGCGCGCGAACTGGACGAGTTCGTCGAGTTTCTCTATGAACGCTTCGCGCAATCGCGCGGCCTCATCGGGACGCCGGAATCCTGCGTCGACCGGGTGCGGGACCTCGAGTCGATCGGCGTGGACGAAGTGGCGTGCCTGCTCGATTTCGGTCCGCCGGTCGAGCTGATCCTGGGCAATCTCCCTCACCTGCGCCGGCTGCGGGAGCTGTGCGCGCCCAAACGGCGCGCCGAGCCGGCGAGATTCGATGCCGCCGAGGTGCAGGCGCGCTGCACCGAAACGACGTCGGGCGCGGACTTCAACGGCGAAATCCGGCAGTACGGCGTGCAGATCGACGGCGTGTTCGATGCGATCCGGCAGATCTGGCGCACGACCGGCGAGGCGCTGGGGAAAATCAGCCTGCCGGCCGACGCGCTGGCGTCGTCGCAATTCCACGTGCATCCGGCGTTTCTCGATGCGTGCAGCCGCGTGCTCGCGGCCGCCATCGATCCGGACGCGCTGGAGGCCGGGGACCTGTACCTGCCCAGTTCGATCGGTGCGGTACGGGTTCATCAGCCGCCGTCGTCAGCGGAGGCATGGAGTCACGTGACGCTGCGCAAGCCGGCCGGGCAACACGCGCTGGAGGGCGATATCCGCGTCCACGACCTCGCCGGCCGGCTGCTGATCGAGATCGACGCGCTGCGGTTGCAGCAGGTGCGCGCCGGGCATGCCGGCGAGCGGCACGACTTCGCCGGCCTGCTTTATCGGCGTGTCTGGAGACCGTCGAGCATCGAAGCGGCAACCGGCGCTTCGGCGCAGGGCGAGTGGCTGATTCTCGCGGACCGTGGTGGCGTCGGCGCGCAACTGTCGGCCCTGCTGGAAAGCGCGGGCGATACGTGCGCGCTGCACTTCGCCGACGCGAGCGCGGCGCTGCCCGCGCTCGACCGGCCGCTGAAGGGCGTCATCCATCTGTGGAGTCTCGATCTCGCGCCCGCCGATGTCGCCGCGAGACGGCGCGCCAGCGCGAGCGTGCTGCAGCTGGTCAGGGCGCTTGCGTCGCGCGCGCCGTCGGCCCGGCAGGCGCGTCTGTGGCTGGTGACGTCGGGTGCGATGAACGTTCTGGACGGCGAATCGACCGCCGTGGCGCAAGCGCCGCTGTGGGGGGTGGGCCGGGCGATCGCGGTGGAGCATGCGCCGCTGTGGGGCGGCCTGATCGACCTCGATCCCGCGCGGCCGTCGGCGACGGACATCGTGCAGGCGGTGCTGGCCGGCGGCCGTGAAGACATGATCGCGTTTCGCGGCGGACAGCGCCACGTCGCGCGCATCGCCCGCGACAATCGCGAATTCGTCAGCCACCGGCCGGTCAGGTTCCACCCTGACGCGACCTATCTGGTGACCGGCGGGCTCGGCGGGCTCGGCCTGCGGCCCGCGGCCTGGCTCGCCGGCAACGGCGCCGGCAAGGTCGTGCTGCTCGGGCGCAGCACGCCTTCCGCCGCCGCCGAAAAGATCCTGCAGACGCTCGACGCCCGCTTCGTTCGCGCCGATCTGTCGCGTCGCGAGGACGTCGCGGACGCGATCGGCGAGATCGCGCGTTCGATGCCGCCGCTCAAGGGGGTGTTTCACCTCGCCGGCGCACTCGACGATGCGCTGCTGGCCCGCCAGGACGACGACTTCTTCCATCGCGCCGGCAGCGGCAAGGCCGATGGCGCGTGGTATCTGCACGAGCTGACGGCCGACCTGCCGCTCGACCATTTCGTGCTGTTCTCGTCGATGGCCGCGCTGATCACCATGCCGGGCCAGGGCAACTACGCGGCGGCGAACAGCTTCCTCGACGCGCTGGCGCAGCATCGGCGCGCGCAGGGAAAACCGGCGCTCAGCGTCAACTGGGGGCCGTGGGCCGAGATCGGCCACGCCGCCACCGACTACGGACGGCGCGCGCATGAACAGCTGGGCGCGCTCGGCGTGGGCACGCTGTCGCCCGAACTGGCCATCGCGACCCTCGAACGGCTGATGGCGTCCGGCGTTGCCCAGTCCGGGGTCGCGCGCATCGACTGGCCGACGCTGTTCCGGGTCGATGCGCCGGCTGCCGGGTCGGCGTTGTTTTCCGAGCTGGCGCAACCGGCCGCGCAGCCTGCGCAGCAGGAGACGGCATTGCTGCGCCAGCTGCATGCGTGCGCGCCGCGCGAGCGGCTCGAGCTCATCGCCGGCACGCTCGCGAAGATGCTGGCCGAGACGTTGCGTCTGCCCGGCCCCGACGCCATCGCGCCCGAGCAGTCGCTGCTCGATCTCGGCCTGGATTCGCTGATCGCGCTCGAATTGACCGACCGCCTCGCCAAGGTGTTCGGCAGGCCGTTCCGCGCGACGCTGTTCTTTTCCTATCCGAACCTGCAAGCGCTCGCCGGGTACGTGCTCGGCGAACTGTCACCGTCGCTCCCCGCGCCTGTCGTCGACGAAACATCGGACGACCTCGACGAGGACGACCTTTCCGAACTGATCGCGCAGGAGATCGGCGCCCAATGAACGCCAAGGCCACGCAAGCACTGAAAGCCGCGCTCGACGAACTGCGCCAGCGGCGCGCGGAAATCGCGGCGCTGCGCTCGGACCGCAACGAACCGATCGCCATCATCGGCATGGCTTGCCGCTTCCCCGGCCGCAGCGATACGCCGGACGCATTCTGGCAATTGCTCGACAACGCGCGCGACGCCGTCACCGAAGTGCCGGGCGAACGCTGGGACATCGACCGCTATTACGACCCCGATCCGTCCGCGCCCGGCAAGATGGCGACCCGCCACGGCGCGTTTCTCGAACGCGTCGATCAGTTCGACGCGGCGTTCTTCGGAATCGCGCCGCGCGAAGCGACCTATCTCGATCCGCAGCAACGGCTCCTGCTCGAAGTGGCCTGGGAGGCGCTCGAGAATGCCCATCTCGCGCCCGAGCGCTTCCGGCAGTCCGCCACGGGCGTGTACGTCGGCATTACCTGCTTCGACCATGCGATCCAGGTGTCCAATGCGGCGATGCCGTCGAGCAGCTACGCCGGCACGGGCAGCGCGCTTAACATGGCCGCGGGCCGGCTGTCGTTCGTGCTGGGCCTCACCGGCCCGAGCATGGCGATCGATACGGCCTGCTCGTCGTCGCTGGTCTGCCTGCACCTCGCCTGCGAAAGCCTGCGCTCGCGTGAAACCGGCATGGCGCTCGCGGGCGGCGTCAACCTGATGCTGTCGCCCGAGGTCATGGTCAGTTTCTCGCAGGCACGCATGCTGTCGCCGGACGGACGCTGCAAGACCTTCGACGCGTCGGCGGACGGCTATGTGCGCGGCGAAGGGTGCGGCATGGTGGTGCTCAAGCGCCTCGCCGACGCGCTCGCGGACGGCGACCGGGTGCTCGGCATCGTGCGTGGCACCGCGGTCGACCAGGGCGGCGGCGGCGGCGGGCTGACCGTGCCGAGCCGCGATTCGCAGGAACGGGTGATACGCCGTGCGCTGAACCAGGCCGGCCTCGCGCCCGGCGACGTCTCCTATGTCGAGGCCCACGGTACCGGGACCTCCCTCGGCGACCCGATCGAGGTCGAAGCGCTGGCGGGCGTCTACGGTCCCGGTCGCACGACCGGCGAGCCGCTCGTGATCGGTTCGGTCAAGACCAATATCGGACATCTCGAATCCGCGTCCGGCATCGCCGGCCTGATCAAGGTCCTGCTGTCGTTCGAGCACGACCGGATTCCGGCGCACCTGCACTTCACACAACCCAATCCGCATACGCCGTGGCAGGACATCCCGATCCGCGTCGCGGCCGATCCGGTCGCATGGCGTCGCGGGGAGCGCCGGCGCATCGCCGGGGTCAGCGCGTTCGGATTCAGCGGCACCAATGCGCACGCGATCGTCGAGGAACCGCCGGTCGCACCGGCGCACGCGGCGCAGCGCCGGTTGCTGCTGCTGTCGGCCAGATCCGAAGCGGCGCTGGCGGCGCTCGCGTCACGCTACGAGCGCACGATCGCCGGCGCGACGCCGCAGGAGCACGCCGCCATCTGCCGCGCCGCCGCCACCGGGCGGAGTCACTATCCGTTTCGCACGGCCTATGTGTCGGGCGGGCGGAGCGCGTCGGCGGCCGTGGCGCGCACGGGCAAGACGGTGCGCCTGGGCGCCCGGTTCGGCGTGCCGGACACTGGCGTCGCGCACGCGCTCCACGCATCGGAACCGCTGTTTCGCGATGCCTTCGACCGTTGCGCGGTGCCGCTGGAGGCGCTCGATACCGACGCGGGCCGCTTCGCGGTCCAGTTCGCGTGGGCGGAACTGTGGAAGGGATGGGGCATCCGGCCGGCCGTCGTGTCGGGACACGGCATCGGCGAATATGTCGCGGCCTGCGTGGCGGGGGTCGTGAGCGCGGCCGACGCGCTGCGCCTCGTGGCCGCCCGCCGGGACGCCGACGCGTTGCGCGCCGCGCTTCGGGACATGCCGCTCGCACGGCCGTCGGTCCGCCTGATTTCAGGCTGTCTCGGCACGGAGGTGGCCGACGAGGCGACACACCCGCAGTACTGGCTGCAGCTTGCCGGGACGCCGGATCAGCCCGACGCGCAGCAGGTGCCGGAGGGGCTCGCCGACGGCTGGCTGCCGCCACCCTGCGCCGGCGAGGCACTGGAGCACGCACTCGCGGCGCTGTACGTGCAGGGCGGGCAATTCGACTGGCACGCGCTGTTCCCGGCGCCGGCCCAGCCTGCCACCACCTTGCCGAACTATCCATTCGAGCGGCAGCGGTTCAGCCTGGAGAAGATCCCGTCGCCCGTCGTCGGCCTGGATGCCGGCAGCATCGACGCAGCGTTGCGGCATCTCAAGGCGTCCGGCAAGTACCCGGAAGACGTGCTGAACGTCGTCCCGGAACTGCTCAGGACCGCGTTCGCCCCGGCCGAAACCGCCGCCCCCGCCGTTCCCCCGCTCTATCACGTGGTGTGGGAACAGCAGGCCGCGTTGCCGGCGGCACGGCTCGCCGCCGACGCGTCCCCGTGGCTGATCTTCGCGGACGAAAGCGGTGTCGGCGAACGGTTCGCCGCGCTGCTGCGCACGCACGGCGCGTCGTGCGCGCTGGTACGCCCGGGCCGCGACTATGGCGGCGGCGCGGAAGCGGGCTGGCAGGTCGCGCCCGAGCAGCCGGACCATTTCGTGCGCTTGCTGAACGAGACCGCCGCGCCCGGGCAACGCATCGTCTTTTTATGGGCGCTGGACGAAGCCGTGGGCGCGTCGCGCATGTCCACCGCGCTGCTGCATCTCGTGCACGCGCGGGCCGGCAGCGAGCGGACGCCTGCGATCGGGCCCAGGATCTCGGTGGTCACGCGCGACGCGGTGGAAGCCGGCGAAGCGCCCCGCGTCACGGGGCTCGCACAGGCTGCACTGTCGGGCCTGGCACGCGGGGCGATGATCGAGCATCCGGAATGGTTCGGCACGGCGATCGATCTCGATCCGGCCGCGCCGGCGGACGAGACGCAGGCGCTGCTTCAGGAACTGCTCGGGGAGCACCGCGAAGAACAGGTGGCGTTGCGGCGCGACGTGCGCCATGTCGCACGCCTGAACCCGCTCGCGCAAGCCGACACGGCCGCGCTGCGGGTCGATCCGGACGCGGCCTACCTGATCACCGGCGGGTTCGGCGCGCTCGGGCTGCACACCGCGCGATGGCTGGCGGCGCGCGGCGCGGGCACGCTGATCCTGGTCGGCCGTCAAGGGGCGGCAAGCGACGAGAGCCGGCAGGCGATCGCCGAGCTGCGCGAGCACAATGTGTCACTGCGCTGCGAGCGCCTCGATATCGCGGATCCGGTGGCGGTCGCCGATTTCTTCGCCGCGCTGCGGCGCGACGACGTGCCGCTGCGGGGCATCGTGCATGCGGCCGGCATCGTCGGCTACAAGCCGATCGTGCAGGTCGAGCGCGCGGAACTCGACGCGGTCCTGGCGCCCAAGGTCGCCGGCGCGTGGCTGCTTCATCGGCACAGCGCGCCCTTCCCGCTCGATTTCTTCCTCCTGTTTTCGTCGATCGCATCCGCATGGGGCTCGCGCGACCAGGCGCACTACAGTGCCGCGAACCGCTTCCTCGACGCGCTCGCGCATCATCGCCGCGCGCTGGGCCTGCCGGCCCTGAGCGTGAACTGGGGGCCCTGGGCACAAGGCGGCATGACGTTCCCCGAGGCGGAAGCGCTGCTGCGGCGCGTCGGCATCCGGTCGCTGGCGGCGGATCGCGCGCTCGACCTGCTGGATCACCTCCCCGCCGTGCCGCAGGCGGCGGTCGTCGATATCGACCTGGCGCTGTTCCAGGCCTCGTACGAGGCGCGCGGGCCCCGCCCCTTCCTCGACCGCGTACGGGTGGCCCGCACCGCCACGGGCGCGCAGGCGACGCCGGCATGGCGCGACGCCTCGCCGCGCGAGCGCAAGCGTCTGCTGGCGGACAGCATCGACCGCGCGGTGGCCCAGGTGCTCGGCTACGAAGCGGGGACGCTGGATCGCGACCTCGGCTTCTTCGAGATGGGCATGGATTCGCTGATGGCGCTGGACGTGCGCACGCTCGTCGAACAGGCGCTGGGCATCCCGTTGCCGGTCGCGCTGCTGTTCGATCATCCGACGGTCAACGCCCTCGCCGATTTTCTGGCGGACCAGTCGTCCGGCGCGACGCCGGACGCGCACGCGACGCCGACGGAGGCCGTGCCGCCGCGGCCGGTCGCGGCGACCGTTGCGGCTCGCGAGACCGGCACGCCGGAGCCGATCGCGATCGTCGGCATGAGTTGCCGTTTTCCGGGCGCCGCGCACGACCTCGACGCCTACTGGCAACTGTTGAACGACGGCGTGGATGCGATTTCCGAAGTGCCGCGCGAGCGCTGGGACGTCGACGCGTACCACGACCCCGATCCGGAAGCGCCGGGGCGCATGGTTTGCCGCTTCGGCGGTTTCCTCGGCGACGTCGACCAGTTCGATCCGGCCTTCTTCCGCATCACGCCGCGCGAAGCGGCCGCGATGGACCCGCAGCAGCGCCTGTTGCTCGAAGTCAGTCACGAAGCGCTGGAGCATGCCGGGATTCCCGTCGACGGTCTCAAGGGCAGCCGGACCGGCGTCTTCGTCGGCATCACCACCAACGATTACGCGAACCTGCAGCTTCGCAACGGCGGCGGCAGCGGCATCGACGGCTATTTCTTCACCGGCAATCCGCTCAACACGGCGGCCGGCCGCATCTCCTATGGACTGGGCGTGCAGGGACCGAGCATGGCGATCGACACCGCCTGCTCGTCGTCGCTCACCGCGATCCATCTCGCCAGCCAGAATCTGCGCGGCGGCGAATGCGATCTCGCGATCGCGGGCGGCGTCAACCTGATACTGTCGCCGGACAACTCCATCGCCGTGTCGCGCACGCGGGCGCTGGCGCCGGACGGCCGCTGCAAGACCTTCGACGCGGCGGCGGACGGCTTCGTGCGCAGTGAAGGCTGCGGCGCACTGGTGCTCAAGCGCCTGTCCGATGCGCTCGCCGCAGGCGATCGCGTGCTGGCCGTGCTGCGCGGTTCGGCCGTCAACCACGATGGCGCATCGAGCGGCTTTACCGCGCCGAACGGCCGCGCGCAGGAAGCCGTCATCCGTCAGGCGCTGGGCGGGCTGCCCGCCGCGTCCATCGATTACGTGGAAGCGCACGGCACCGGCACCCCGCTCGGCGATCCCGTCGAGGTGCAGGCGCTCGCGACGGTATTCGGCGAAGGCCGTGACGGGGGCCGGCGGCTGCGGATCGGCTCGGTGAAGACCAACATCGGCCACACAGAATCCGCCGCCGGCATCGCGGGGGTCATCAAGGTCGTGCTGTCGCTGAACCACGACCGCCTGCCCGCCCACCTGCATCTGCGCCGCCCGAACCCGCTGGTGCAGTGGGACGCGCTGCCCGTCGAGATCTGTACCGAGGCGAGCGCGTGGCCTCGCGGCGAGCGGCCGCGGCGAGCCGGCGTGAGCGCGTTCGGCGCGAGCGGCACCAATGCGCACGTGGTACTCGAAGAAGCCCCCGTGCCGGCGCAACGGGCGACGCCGTCGAGACACAAGGTGCATGCGCTGGTGCTGTCGGGCAAGACGCCGGCGGCATTGCGCGAGCTTGCCGGGCGCTATCAGCGGCGGCTCGAAGCCGAACCGGGTCTCGATATCGCGGCCGTGGCGTTTTCGGCGGCGGCCGGCCGCTCGCATTTCGCACACCGGCTGGCGCTGCCGGTGACCTCCGTCGAGGACGCCATCGACAAGCTGCGCGCCTTCCAGGCCAGGGAACCTGCGGGCGCGGCGCAGCCCGCCCCCCGCGTGAAGATGGCGTTCCTCTTCACCGGCCAGGGCTCGCAATACGCCGGCATGGGCCGACGCCTGTACGACGCGTATCCGGTGTTCCGCGACGCCATCGACCGCTGCCGCGCGGTGGTCGATCCGCTGCTCGACAAGCCGTTGCTCGAGGTGCTGTCCGCGCCGTCCGAGGACATCCATCAGACCGGCTACAGCCAGCCGGCCCTGTTCTCGCTGCAGTACGCGCTCACCACGTTGCTGGCGTCGTTCGGCGTGGTGCCCGACGCGGTGATGGGACACAGCGTCGGCGAGTACGCGGCGGCTTGCGCGGCCGGCGTCTTCTCGCCGGAAGACGGCCTGCGGCTGATCGCCGAACGCGGCCGGTTGATGCAGGCATTGCCCCGCGACGGCGAGATGGCGGCGATTTTCACCGACCTCGCCACGATCGAGCGCGCGATCGAAGCCTGTCCGCACGAGGTCGCGGTGGCTGCCGTCAACGGGCCGGCCAGCATCGTGATTTCCGGCAAGCGCGAGCGCATCGCACTGCTGGTCGACGCGTTTGCCGCGCAGGGCATCCGGTCCGTGCCGCTCAACACGTCGCACGCGTTTCACTCGCCGCTGCTCGAGCCGATGCTGGACAGCTTCCAGGCCGCGGCGCAAGCCGTGCCCGTCGCGCGCCCGACCATCCCGTTCTATTCGAATCTCACGGGCGCCGCGATGGACGAGGCGCCCACCGACGCGTACTGGCGCCGTCACTGCCGGGAGCCGGTGCAGTTCGCGAGCAGCGTCGAGCGCCTCGCCGAAGCCGGTTTCAACCTGCTGGTCGAAATCGGTCCCAAGCCGGTGCTCGTCAACCTGGCCCGCGCGTGCTGCGCGCCGGATGCCGGGATCCAGTTCCTGGCCCTGCAGCGGCCGCAGGTCGAGCAGCAAGCGCTGATCGAAACGCTGTCGAGCCTTTATGCCCGGGGCGTCGATGTCGCCTGGGCCGCAACCGAAACACCCGCCCCCGTGCGCGTCGCCTTGCCGTCCTATCCCTTCCAACGCAGCCGTACCTGGTTTCAGAAAGCGGACACGTCCATGACTCAGACAAGCGCATCACCCCTCGCTGCAACGCCGACCCACGACCGTAGCGGCGAGGTTCTCGAATGGCTTCGCGGCAAGATCGGCGAATTGATCCAGGCCGATCCCGCCACCATCAACATCGACCTGCCGTTCCTGGAGATGGGCGCCGACTCGATCATCCTGATCGAGGCCATCCGGCACATCGAGAAACAGTACGGCGTGAAGCCGGGCATGCGCCGCTTCTTCGAAGACCTGGCGACGGTGCAGGCGCTCGCCGAATACATCGCGGACAACTTGCCGGTGGAAGCCGCGCCGTCCGAGGCCGAGGCCGTAGCCGTGACCGTGGCCGAGCCGTCCACGGTGGCGCTCGCGCCGTCGGCGGCGGGGCTTGTGGCGCCCGCCGCCGCGCCGGTGGAATGGGTGGCGGCCGAAGGCGGCTCCACGGTCGAGCGCGTGTTGCGGGAGCAGAATCAGTTGCTGTCGCGCGTCATGAGCCAGCAGATGGAGTTGCTGCGCACATCGCTGACCGGCCACGCCGACGTCCGGCCGGCGACGGTCGCCGCGCAAGCCGTCACGAACGTCACGAACGTCACGAACGTCGCAGCCACGGCCGCGATCGCGGTGCCGGCCGCCGCGCCCGCAGCGAAGCCCGCGCCGGCAACTGCGGCCGCGACCGGCAACCGGCCGCCCAAGCCGATGATGCCGTGGGGCAGCCCGGTCGAACAGCGGGCGCGCGGCTTGTCCGCCGTACAGCAGGAGCATCTCGAAGCGCTGATCGTGCGCTACACGACGCGCACCCGGAAATCGAAGGAATCGGTGCAGGCGTCCCGCTCGGTGCTGGCCGACAGCCGGGCCACGGTCGGCTTCCGCTTTTCGACCAAGGAGATGCTGTATCCGATCGTCGGCGAGCGCGCGGCCGGTTCGCGGCTGTGGGACATCGACGGCAACGAGTACATCGATTTCACGATGGGCTTCGGCGTGCATCTGTTCGGCCACACGCCGGACTTCATCCAGCGTCAGGTCAGCCGCGAATGGCAACGCCCGCTCGAACTGGGCGCACGCTCCAGCCTGGTCGGCGAAGTGGCCGCGCGCTTTGCCCGCGTCACCGGCCTCGATCGCGTGGCGTTCTCGAACACCGGCACCGAGGCGGTCATGACCGCGATGCGGCTCGCGCGCGCCGTGACGGGGCGCGACAAGATCGTGATGTTCACGCATTCGTATCACGGCCATGCCGACGGCACGCTCGCCGCGGCGAACGCGGAAGGCGTCACGGAAACCATCGCTCCCGGCGTGCCGTTCGGCTCGGTCGAGAACATGATCCTGCTCGACTACGGCAGCGACGCGGCGCTCGACGCCATTCGCGGCATGGCGTCGACCCTCGCGGCCGTGATGGTCGAGCCCGTGCAGAGTCGCAACCCGTCCCTGCAGCCCGTCGCGTTCCTCAAGGAACTGCGCCGCATCACCGAAGAGGCCGGCGTCGCGCTGATCTTCGACGAAATGATCACCGGCTTCCGCGTCCATCCGGGCGGCTCGCAGGCCATGTTCGGCATCCGGGCCGATCTCGCGACGTACGGCAAGATCATCGGCGGCGGCCTGCCGCTGGGCGTGATCGCCGGCACCACCCGCTTCATGGACGCCATCGACGGCGGCATGTGGACCTACGGCGACCACTCGTTCCCGGTCGCGGACCGCACCGCGTTCGGCGGCACGTTCTGCCAGTACCCGCTGGCGATGGCGGCCGCGCTGGCGGTGCTGGAGAAGATCGAGCAGGAAGGCCCGGCGCTGCAGGCCGCGCTCAACGAACGGACCGCGCAAATCGCCGGCACGTTGAATGCGTTCTTCGTGGAGGCCGAGGCGCCGATCAAGGTCACGTGGTTCGGCTCGATGTTCCGCTTCGAATTCACCGAGAACCTGGACCTGTTCTTCTATCACATGCTCGAAAAGGGCATCTACATCTGGGAATGGCGCACCTGCTTCCTTTCCACCGCGCATACGGATGCCGATGTCGACCGGTTCATCCGCGCGGTGAAGGACAGCGTCGCCGACCTGCGCCGCGGCGGCTTCATCCGGCCGCACTCGAAGCACGGCGCGGTCGCCGCGCTGAGCGAAGCGCAACGCCAGCTGTGGGTGTTGTCGGAAATCGATCCCGACGGCTCGCTGGCCTACAACGTCAACACTACCCTCGAACTGAAGGGCCGGCTCGACGAAGCCGCGATGCGCGCCGCCGTCCAGGGCCTGGTCGACCGACACGAGGCGCTGCGCACGACGGTGACGCCGGACGGGTCGGGCCAGATCGTGCATCCGTCGCTGACGCTCCGGATTCCGCTGATCGACGCGGACCAGGACGCGTGGCGGGACCAGGAGAGCCGTGAGCCGTTCGACCTGGTGAACGGCCCGCTCTTTCGCGCCGCGCTCGTGCGCCTGGACAGCGAACGTCACCTGCTGGTGATGACGGCCCATCACATCATCTGTGACGGCTCGACGTTCGGCGTCCTGCTCGAGGATCTGGCCCGGGCGTATGCCGGCGCCGCGCCGGCCGCGGCGCCGCTCCAGTTCCGCGAATACCTGAAGCAGCTCGACGGCCGGCGCCACAGCCCGGAAACGAAGGCGAATCGCGCGTACTGGCTCGCGCAGTGCGAGCGCCAGACCGAACCGCTGAACCTTCCGGCGGACTACCCGCGGCCCGCGGTGAAGACGTTTCACGGCAAGCGCGTGTCGCTGCATCTGGACGCGGCGGCGGCCGCGTCGCTGCGCACCGCCGCCCGTCAGAACGGCTGCACGCTCTACATGGTGCTGCTTGCCGGTTTCAACCTGTTCCTGCACCGCATCGCCGGCCAGCAAGAGATCGTCACCGGCATACCGGTGACCGGCCGTTCCGTGGCCGGCAGCGATCGCCTCGCCGGCTACTGCACGCATCTGCTGCCGCTGCGCTCCACGCTGCCCGAGCAAGCCACCGTGGCCAGCTTCCTGGCCGGCACCCGGCAGAACCTGCTCGATGCGCTCGAGCACCAGGACTATCCGTTCGCCGAGCTGGTCCGCGAAATCGGTGCGCGTCGCGATCTCAACGCCGCCCCGCTGGTATCGGCGGTCTTCAATCTGGAGCCCGTGTCGGCGCTGCCCGGCCTGCCGGGCCTGACGGTCGACCTGGTCGCCCCGCTGATCCGCCACACCGCGTTCGATTTGAACGTCAACGTCCTCGACTCGGGGCAGGCACTCCTGATCGATTGCGACTACAACACCGATCTGTTCGACGAGAACACCGCGGAGCGTTTCCTCGCGATCTACCGGACCCTGCTCACGCGTCTCGCGGACGATGCGTCGGCCGCCGTTGCCCGGCTGCCGTTGACGAGCGAAGCGGAACGGAACCTGCTGACCGTCGAGTGGAACCGGACCGATACGGATTTCGGCGAGGCCGCCGCGCAACCGCTGCACCGCCTGTTCGAACAGCAGGTCGCGCGCACGCCCGAGGCCGTCGCGGTCGTTCATGACGACGACTCGCTCACCTACGCCGATCTCAACCTGCGCGCCAACCGCCTCGCGCACCGGCTCATCGCCCTCGGTGTCGGGCCCGACGCCCTCGTCGGCGTCGCCATGGAACGCTCGCTCGACATGATCGTCGCGCTGCTCGCCGTCCTCAAGGCCGGCGGCGCCTACGTCCCCGTCGACCCCGACTATCCCGCCGAGCGCGTGCGCTTCATGATCGATCACGCTCAATTGCGCTGGCTCCTCACCCAGCAACATCTGCGCGACACGCTGCCCGACACCCACGCGGCCCTCATCGTCGTCGATTCCAGCGAACTCGACCTCGATCCCGACGCCGTGGCCAACCCCGAACCCGATCTGAACGGCGACAACCTCGCCTACATGATCTACACCTCCGGTTCCACCGGCCGCCCCAAGGGTGCGCTCAACGCCCATCGCGCGATCACCAACCGCATCCTCTGGATGCAGCACGCCTACTCGCTCGACGCCGGCGACGCCGTCCTGCAGAAGACCCCGTTCAGCTTCGACGTCTCCGTCTGGGAATTCTTCTGGCCGCTCGTCACCGGTGCGCGCCTCGTGTTCGCCCGACCCGGCGGACAGCGCGAGACCGACTATCTGGCCGAACTCATCCAGCGCGAACGGATCACCACGATTCACTTCGTGCCGTCGATGCTGCGCGCCTTCCTCGACCATCCGGACCTGGACGCGCACTGCGCGTCGCTGCGCCGCGTCGTGTGCAGCGGCGAGGCACTGCCCTACGACCTGCAGCAGCGCTGCCTCGAGCGCCTGGACGTCAGGCTGTACAACCTCTACGGCCCCACCGAGGCCGCCGTCGACGTGAGCGCATGGGAGTGCAAGCGCGACGACCCGCACCGCATCGTCCCGATCGGCCGGCCCATCGCCAATGCCCGCCTGCATATCGTGGACGCGCACATGCAGCCCACGCCGCTCGGCGTCGCGGGCGAACTGCTGATCGGCGGCACGCCGGTGGGGCTCGGCTATCACGGCGAACCGGAACTGAGCGCCGCGAAGTTCATCGCCGACCCGTTCTCGACCGACCCGCGCGCGCGCCTTTACCGTACCGGCGATCTCGCGCGTTATCGCCCCGACGGCAATATCGAGTTCCTCGGCCGTATCGACCACCAGATCAAGCTGCGCGGCCTGCGCATCGAACCCGGTGAAATCGAGGCGGTACTGACCTCGCACCCGCTGGTCGACGCCGCCGTCGTGGCGCTGCGCGGCGTGGACGACGGCGCGAGACTCGTCGCATGGCTGTGCGCGTCGCACCCCGAAGCCGAACTGATCGAAGCGGTCCGCGGCCATCTGCGGCAGCGGCTGCCGGATTACATGGTGCCGTCGGCGTTCGTCGTCGTGACCGCCTTCGAGACCCTGCCCAACGGCAAGCTCGATCGCGCCAGGCTGCCCGAACCCGGCGACGGCCCGGACCACGTTGCGCCGGCCAACGCGCTCGAAGCGCAGTTGACGGCCATCTGGCAGGAAGTGCTCGGCCAGGCCCGCATCGGTACGACCGCCAATTTCTTCGAGCTGGGCGGCAATTCGCTGTCCGCGACGAAGGTCGTCGCGCGCATCCGTCGCGATCTGCATGCGAAACTGGAAATCCGCAGCCTGTTCGCGCACCCCACCATTGCGGGTCTCGCGAAGCGCATCGCCGATACGCAGCCGATCGATTACGCGCCCGTGACGCCGCTGCCGGCGCAGACGCACTACGAACTCTCCCCCGCCCAGACCCGGCTGTGGGTCCAGGATCGCCTCAATGCAGGGCAAGCCGGCGGCCCGCTGCCCACGTCCCTGCTGCTCGAGGGCGTGCTCGACGTGGATGCGCTCGTGCGTGCGTTCCACGCGCTGAGCGAACGTCACGAGATCCTGCGCACGCGTTTCGTGCTGGCAGGCAATCAGCCGGTCCAGCAGGTGCTGCCGCCCGGCGAAGCGGCCTTCCCCGTCGAGGTCGTCGATCTGCAGGATGCCGAGGACCGGGACGCCCGGGCCATCTCGATCTACGAGAGCGAACGGCTCGCGCCGATGGATCTCGCCGCCGGCCCGCTGTTCCGCGTCAAGCTGCTCAGGTTGTCCGAAGTCCGGCACGTCTGCCTCTGCACGATGCATCACATCGTGAGCGACGGCTGGTCCACGGAGGTGCTGCTCGACGACCTGTCGGCGCTCTATGACGCGTTCGTCCAGCGTCGGCACAATCCGCTGCCCGCCCTCCCGATCCAGTACAAGGATTACGCCGGCTGGCTGAACCGCCTGCTCGCCGGGCCGGACGGCGCCCGCATGAAGGACTACTGGCTGGCCAAGCTGGGCGGCGGCCTGCGCGCGCCGGCACTGCCGGGCGACGTCGAGCAGCCGGCCGTGCCGAGCTGGAAAACCTGGCGGTTCGAACTGCCCGCCGCCGACACGCAGGCGCTCGATGCGCTCGGCAAGCGCTACGGCGCGACCTTGTTCGTCGCGCTGCTGTCCGCCATCAAGGCACTGTTCTACCGCCGTTCCGGCCAGGAGGACATCGTCGTCGGCACGCCGGTCGCGGGCCGCGAGCTGCCCGAACTCGAGTCGCAGGTCGGCCCCTACCTGAACGTACTGGCGCTGCGCGATCGCGTCGCCGGCGACGACCGTTTCGACACGCTGCTGACCCGGGTGCGGGACACCACCCTCGAAGCGTTCTCCCATCCGCTGTATCCGCTGGATCGCCTGCTCGACGACCTGCATGTCAAACGCGTCGCGGGACGCAACCCGCTGTTCGACATCGGCCTGACGCTGCAGAACCAGCGCGAGGGCGCCGTCGACCGCTACGCGGGACAAGTGCACATTGCCGAGCAGCCGGACCACGATCCGCAACGCGCGGACACGGAAGCCGCGACGGACTTCTGGTTCCTGGCCGAGCCGCGCGCCGAGGGCCTCGCGATCAGCGTCGTCTATCACGCGGGGCGATTCAGCGAGGCCCTGGTGCAAGGCCTTGCCGACGAGCTGACGTCCGTCATCGGCGAAGTGCTTGCCGATCCGGGCGTTCGCATCCGGAACCTGACCTTGGGACACCGTGCGCTGCACGCCGGAACCCGTCAGCCGACCGTCGAACTCAGCGCATTCTAAGGAGCCTTCGTTGACCATCTCGTCCAGCACACACGTCTACCTGCGGCAAAACATTCAGTTCGAACCGCTGATCAACGGTTGGTACGCGTGGTTTCACACGCTGCCGCCGTTGACCGCCGCGCTCAACGTGGCCGAGCGGTTCCTGCCGCTGATGCAGTCCTATGCCGCGTCGCCGATGATGCATGCGGCAGCCTGCAAGGATCCCGCGATGCGCGGTGGCCCGTTTCTCGATCTCGGCGGCAAGCGCGTCGATGAAATCCGCGCGCTGATCGAGCAGACCGCCGGTCGCGCGACCCGCCAACTGGAGCTGGCGAAGGCATACAAGACGTTCTCCACGTTGCTGCTGGAACAGGCGAAGGGGATGGCGTCGGACCCGATCTATCCCGAGATCCCGGAAGTGCTGAAAGGCTATGTCGAGATCTACTACGACCTGAATCACAACCCGTCCTTCCGGATCTTCGAGAGCTTGCTGTATGCGAGCCCGTTCTATGCGCGCGATGCCCAGAGCATCGCGCTGTCGGCGATCGAAGAGAACACGCCCCGGCCGTTCATTCTCAGCACGCCCCGGCTCGGCGACGAGCGCACGCTGTTTTGCAAGATGGCCTTCGACGATCGCGCGCTCGATGCGCTGCTCCGGATGCGCGACACGCCCGGCAGCTACGCGAAAATCGTCGACCTGATGCGCGTGGAGGAAAAGGACGAGCCGCTGTTCCGCACGTTCTTCGTCGAGGAGGCGCCCGCGCCGAAGCCGGATCGTTCGTTCGACGGCGACGACATCCGCATCCGCTATTACGGCCACGCGTGCCTGCTGGTGCAGAGCCGCGGCGTGAGCATCCTGATCGATCCGATCATCAGCTACGGCTACGACACCGCGCTGCCGCGCTATACGTTCGCGGACTTGCCCGACCAGATCGACTACGTGCTGATCACGCACAGCCATCACGATCACATCGTCCTCGAAACGCTGCTGCAGCTTCGCCACAAGGTCAAGACCGTGGTGGTCGGCAGGAATTTCGACGGGTTTCCGCAAGATCCGTCAATGGCACTGGCGCTGCGCAAGCTCGGGTTCGACGATGTGCTGGAAGTCCGGGATGCGGACGAAATCAAGGTGCCCAACGGCGTCATCACCGCCATTCCGTTCCTGGGCGAACACAACGACCTGGCGATCCAGAGCAAGCAGAGCTTCATGATCCGCTTCGGCACGCGGTCGGTGCTGTGCATCGCCGATTCGTGCAACCTGGATCCGCGCCTCTACGAGCATGTGTTCCGCCTCGCCGGCAAGCCGGACACGTTGTTCGTCGGGATGGAAACCGAGGGCGCGCCGCCGTCATGGGTCTACGGCCCGCTGTTTCCCAAGGCGCTGCCGCGCGACCTCGACCGCTCGCGCCGGGCGCGGGGCTGCCAGTTCGGCGAGGCGGCCGCGCTGGTGGACGACTTCCCGTTCAACGCGGCGTATGTCTATGCGATGGGTCAGGAGCCGTGGCTCAACCACCTCCTCGACAACACCTTCGACGAAAACTCGCCCAGCCATATCCAGTCCACCCAGTTTGTCGCGCACTGCAAGGCCAAGGGTATCGCTTCCGAAATCCTGTACGCGACGAGGGAGATCGTGCTTTGTCAGAACTGAATCTCAACGCGCTGTCGACCAGCGGGCAATACCAGGAGCACCTGGCGTTCTGGAACGAGGCGCTCGGTCGCATCGACGAAGACTTCCGTCTTCAGCAGGCATGGCAGGCGTATGCGTTGCCCGTCGGCCCCGCGCCGGCGTTGACCTTCGCGCTCGACGGCGACGCGGCGCAAACCCTGGCGAAGCTGGCCGCCGGCAACGAGCTGGGCGCGTTCGTCGTGCTGCTGGCGGCGCTGTTCCGGGTGCTCGGGCGCTACGACGGCGCGGCCAGCCTGTTCGTGGATACGCCGCGCCTGATCGCCGAAGCCGCGAACGGTTCCGCCGATTCCGTCCCGCTGCTCGACGCCGCCCAGCCCGGCCCCACGGTTCGCGCGTACCTGAACCAGGTGCGCGACAGCGTGCAGCGCAGCTATTCGTATCAGGATTTTCCGATCGCGGCCCTCGCGCACAAACTGCGCGGCGAACGGCCCGCGACCAACGTCGGCGTGCGCTTCGACGGCCTGCACGAAGCGTGGACGGCGGGGGACTACGACCTGTCGATCGAGATCCGGCATCGGGGGTGCTACGAGATCGTCCTGACGGGCCGGCCGACGGTCTTCACGCTGCATTATCTGCAGCATCTCGCGCGCCACCTGCGCAACGTCGTGGCCGGCTTCGGCGCGCTGGACGCCCCGCTCGACACGGTCTCGCTGCTCGATGACGAGGAACGTGCGCGCCTGCTTGCGCATGCGGCGCCCGTTGCGGTGGATGGCACGTTCCTCGCGCAGTTCGCGCAACGGGTCGCGGCCACGCCGGACAGCATCGCGGTGGTGAGCGCCGATGCATCGCTGACCTATGCGCAGCTGGACGACCACGCGTCCCGGCTGGCGGGCTTCCTGCTCGCGGAATACGCGATCGAGCGCGGCGACGTGGTGGGGGTGGTCGCCGACCGGTCCGAGCGCTGGATCGTCGGCATGCTCGGCGCGCTCAAGGCGGGTGCGGCATACCTGCCGCTCGACCCGGAGTTTCCGCGCGAGCGGCTGCGCTTCATGATCGAGGACGCGAAGGTCAAGGCGCTGCTGACGAACTCGGAATACCTGCCGTTGCTCGCCGATTTCTGGGCGATTCCGATGTTCGCGCTCGACTTTCAGCTCGACACGCTGGAACCCGCACCGGCGTCGGCGCAGGTCGAGGTCGCGCCGGGCGACGCGGCGTACATCATCTACACGTCCGGCTCCACGGGCGTCCCCAAGGGGGTCGTGCTCGAACATGCAGGGCTCGTGAACATGGCGCAGTCCCATGTGAACGCCTTCGGCTTCGATGCCGACGACCGGTTCGTCCAGTTCTACTCCCCGGGCTTCGACGGCTCGATCATGGAGATTTTCGTCACGCTGCTCGCGGGGGCGCGCCTGGTGCTGGCGAAGACCGCCGTGATCCGGGACGTGCCGCGTTTCGTCGACTACCTCGCGCAGCAGGGTGTCACCACCGTCAACGCGACGCCGGCCTATCTCGCATCGCTCGACTGGAACGCGCTCGGCGCCGTGAAGCGGGTCATCAGCGCGGGCGACAACGCGCGCGTGGCGGACCTGCGCGAACTGGCCCGGACCCGCGTGTGCCACAACTCGTACGGCCCGACCGAGGCCACCGTGTGCATCGCGGACTACGTGGTCGACCCGGCGATCGCCTACGGCGCCCGTCTGCCGGTCGGCCGCCCGATCCACAACACGCACCTGTACCTGCTCGACGAGCACGGGGAGCTGGCCCCCGACGGGTGTACCGGCGAGATCTGCGTGTCCGGCATCGCGCTGGCGCGCGGCTATGTCGGCCGCGACGACCTGAGCGCCGCCGCGTTCGTCGACCACCCGTTCGAAGCGGGCGAGCGCCTCTATCGCACCGGCGACCTCGGCGTCTGGCTGCCGGACGGCAACCTGGAAGTCACCGGGCGCCGCGACACGCAAGTGAAGATTCGCGGCTATCGCATCGAGATGGGCGAAATCGAAGCGGCGCTCCGGCAGCACGCCGGCGTGACCGACGCGATCGTGTACGTGCGCGAGGATACGCCGCAGCACAAGCAGCTGGTGGCCTGCGTCGCCACGGCGACGGCCAGCGTCGCCGGCCTGCGGGAACATCTGAAGGAACGCCTGCCCGAGTTCATGGTGCCGGCCTCGATCGTGACGCTCGAACGCCTGCCGCTGACACCGAACGGCAAGCCCGACCGCAAGGCGCTCGCCGCGCTGGAGCTGGCGCCCGTGCCGAGCGCCGCCGCGTACGTCGCACCGGCCAATGACGTCGAAGCGCGCCTGGGCAAGATCTGGTCCGAGGTGCTGGGCCGCGAGCCGATCGGCGTGCACGACAATTTCTTCGAACTCGGCGGCGACTCGATCCTGCTCATCCAGGTGATGTCGCTGGCCCAGCAGGTCGGCCTCAAATTCACCGCCGACCAGTTTTTCGCGCATCCGACCATTGCCGCGCTTGCCCAGGTTGCGGTGGAGGCGCCGTCGCTCCGGATTCCGCAGGAACCCGTGGTCGGCCCCGCCCCGCTGACACCGATCCAGTCGTGGTTCTTCGCGCAGGACGTGGCGGATCCGCACCACTACAACCAGTCGACCATGATCGAGGTGCCCGCATCGCTGCGGCCGGACGTGCTCGAGCACGCGCTGGCGGCGGTCGCGACCCATCACGACGCGCTGCGGCTGGGTTTCGAGCGCGTCGCCGGCGCATGGCGGCAATCGCATGCGGCGCCGCCGCTGGCGATTCCGCTCGGCGTCACGTCGCTGGCGGACGCGGCGCCCGCCGCACGGCAGGCGGCCATGCTCGCGACCGCCGGCGACATGCAGGCAAGCTTCACGTTGTCGGCGCCGCCGCTGCTGCGCGCGCACCTGTTCCAGTTCGGTCCCGACGCGCCGCAGCGCCTGCTCGTGGTCGCGCACCATCTGGTGATCGACGGCGTGTCGTGGCGCATCCTGTTCGAAGACCTGTACGCCGCGTGTCGCCAGCGCGAAGCGGGCGAAGCGGTACGGTTGCCGGCCAGGACGACGGCGTGGCGCGACTGGTCGACGCGCCTGTCCGAACTCGGTGCGAGCGCGCCCGACGGGCTGGACTACTGGCTCCAGGCCAGCGCCGACGAGCCTGCGTGCTTCGACGACATGCCGGTCGGCACCGTCGGCGAAGCCGGCACGACGGTCATCGATTTCGACGCCGGGCAGACGCTCGCGCTGTTGCAGGACGTGCCGCGCACGTTCAACACCCAGATCAACGAAGTCCTGCTGACGGCCCTGCTGCTCGCGTTCGGCGACTGGACCGGCAACGCCACGCTGGCCGTCGAGCTCGAAGGCCACGGTCGCGAGGACCTCTTCGACGGCGTCGATACGTCGCGCACGATCGGCTGGTTCACCACGCACTACCCGGTGTACCTGAATGCCGGCAACGCCACCGTGGCGGTGGATGCGTTGCGCCACGTCAAGGAGCAGCTGCGCGCGGTGCCGATGCGCGGGATCGGCTACGGCGTCGCCCGCTACCTCGGCAACGACGCCGGCATCGCGGCGGCACTGGAACGGCGGCCGCCGGCGCCGGTGCGCTTCAACTACCTCGGCCAGATCGATCGCGTGCTGGCCGACGACACGGGCTGGAAACCGGTGCTCGACTTCCAGAGTCCCGAGCACAGCCCGCGCGCACGTCGCGGCCATCTGTTCGAGATCGACGGGATGGTGTTCGACGGGCGTCTGCGCCTGACCTGGCGTTACAACCGCGAGGCCTGCCCGCCCGGCGTCATCGAGCAGCTCACGCAGTGCTACCGCAGCCGTCTGCTGTCGATCGTCGAGGCCAGCGGTGACGGCCCGCGCGGGCTGAGCCCGTCGGACTTTCCGGCCGCCCGCATCAGTCAGGAAGCGTTGGACGCACTCGTATCAAGGATCAAATCGTGACCTCCCCCGCCATCGCCGATATCTACGAGCTCTCCCCGATGCAGGAGGCGATGCTCTTTCATGCCGTGCACTCGCCCGGCGCGAGCAGCAGCTTCAACCAGCTCGGTTGCCGGATCACCGGCAGCCTCGATCCCGCGCTGTTCCAGGCCGCCTGGCAGCAGCTGATCGATCGGCACCCGGTGATGCGCACGTCGTTCCATTGGGAGGAATTCGACAAGCCCATGCAGGTCGTGCATGCGCACGCCACGCTGCCGTGGGTGCAGGACGACTGGCGCGATCTGCCGGACCACGAACAGCGCGCGCGGTGGCGCGCGCATCTCGACAGCGACCTGGCCGAAGGCTTCGCGCTCGATCGTGCGCCGCTCGTGCGCTGCCGCCTGGTGCGCATCGCCGAGCACGCGTACCTGTTCAGCTGGAGCCACCATCACATCCTGGCCGACGGCTGGTGCCTGTCGCTCGTGATCGAGGAGATCTTCGAGGCCTATCGCGCGCTCACGCAGGGCGTGCCGCCGGCGCTCCCCGCGGTGCGCCCCTATCGCGACTATATCCAGTGGCTGCAGCAGCGCGAGCCGCAAGCCGCGCAGCAATACTGGGCGCGCTATCTCGAAGGTTTTCACTCGCCGACCCCGCTGCCCACGGCCGCGCGCGCGGACGCGGGCGAGCGCTTCGGCGAAGGCCTCGCGCAAGTGCAGGCCGACCTGTCGGCCGACCTGAGCGCGCGCCTGCGGCAATTTGCGGCCCGCCATCACGTCACCCTCAATACCCTCGCGCAAGCGGCCTGGGCGCTCGTGCTGTCGCGTTACAGCGGGGAGACCGACGTGGTGTTCGGCGCCGTCGTGTCCGGACGGGGCGCCAACCTGCCGGGGATCGAATCCATGCTCGGCCTGTTCATCAATACGGTGCCGGTGCGGGTGCGGGTCGACCCCAGGCAGCCGCTGGTGCCGTGGCTGAAGATGATCCAGGCGCGCGTGGCCGCCCGCGCGCCGTTCGAGCACACCCCGTTGCCCGACATTCAGCGCTGCAGCGAAGTGCCGCTGACGACGCCGCTGTTCGAGAGCAACATCACGTTCATGAATTACCCGCTGGACGCGTCGCTGACGCACGGCGCGCACGGGCTGGCGGTCGACGAGGTGCAACTCTACAACCGCGCCGACATCCCGCTCGAATTCGTGGTGACGGCACGCGACGACTGGAAGATGGAACTGTCGTTCGATCCGCGGCGCTTCGATGAAGACACGATGCAGCGCATGCTGGGCCACGTGGCCGCGACGCTCGATGCCTTCGCGGCCGATCCGAACCGGCTGCTCGGACGCCTGCCGATCCTGCCCGAGGCCGAACGCCGGCTACTGCTGGACACCTTCAACGACACCGCCGTGCCGTTCGACGCCGCGCTCACCGTGGTGCATCGTCTGGAACAGGCCGCCGCCGCGCACCCCGGGCGGGCGGCGGTCGAGTACCGCGACAGCGTCCTGAGCATCGGTGAACTGAACGCCCGCGCCAACCGACTCGCGCACCGCCTGCTGGCCGCCGCCGAGCTGGGGCCGGACGCGCTGGTCGCGATCTGCATGCACCGGTCGGCCCGCCTGATGGAGGCGATCCTCGCCGTCTGGAAGTGCGGCGCCGCCTATATTCCGATCGACCCCAACTATCCGGCGGCGCGCATCCGCACCATTCTCGAGGATTCCGGCGCCGCCCTCGTGCTGACCTGCGACGGCCTGTTGCCGGCCGAGCTGGCCTCGCTCGCGCCGGTCGTGTCGCTCGACGACGCCACCGGGATCGACGACGACACCAACCCGGGCCGCCCCGTGTCGCCCGACAGCCTCGCCTACGTGATCTACACGTCCGGTTCCACCGGAAAGCCGAAAGGGGCGATGGTCGAGCACGCCGGCATGCTGAATCACATGCTCGCCGAGATCGACGAATTTTCGATTTCGGCTTCGTCGGTGATCGCGCAAACCGCGCCGCATTGCTTCGACATCTCGGTCTGGCAATTTTTCACGGCGCCGCTCGCCGGCGGCAAGACCGTGATCGTCGACGACGAATGCATTCGCGACCCGGCGGCCTTCATCGCGACCCTGGACGCCACCCGGGTCAGCATCCTCGAACTGGTGCCGTCCTATCTGTCCGCCGTGCTCGACCGCGCGTCGGAACGGCCGGCGCTGATGCGGCACCTGCGGCACCTGCTCGTCACCGGCGAGATGGTCAGCCCGGCCCTGGTGAAACAGTGGTTCGACGTGTTCCCGGACATCGCGCTGGTGAACGCCTACGGCCCGGCGGAAGCCTCCGACGACGTCGCGCAGCACCGCATGACGTGCGCGCCCGCCACGCCTTACGTCCCGGTGGGCAAGCCGATCCGCAACGTACGCCTCTACGTCGTCGACCCGCAGATGAACCTGTGCCCGATCGGGATTCCCGGCGAACTGTGCGTGTCCGGCATCGCCGTCGGCCGAGGCTACCTGAACAACGAAGCCGCAACGCGGGAGGCTTTCGTCGAGGATCCGTTCATTCCGCAGCGCGGTGTCCGCATGTACCGCACCCGCGACATCGGCTGCTATCTCCCCGACGGAACGATCGCGCTCCACGGCCGCAAGGACCACCAGCTGAAGATCCGCGGCTACCGCATCGAGCTCGGGGAGATCGACAACGCGCTGGCCGCCATTCCGGAAATCCGCCAGGCGGCCGCACTCGACTATCGCGACGACGCCGGCCGCGCCGCGCTATGCGCATATGTCGCGTTCCGCGACGGCGCGTCGCTGAGCGATGCCGCGATCGCCGCCGCGTTGTCCGCCACGTTGCCGGATTACATGGTGCCCGCCATCTACGTGGTGCTCGAGGCGCTGCCGCTGAGCGGCAACGGCAAGATCGACCGCAAGGCGCTGCCGCCGCTCGACCGGTCGCGGCTGTCGGCGGCGGCACACGCACCGGCACCGCCCCGCACGCCCACCGAGACGCTGCTGTGCCGCATCTGGGGAGAAGCGCTGGGCATTCCGGCGCCCGGCATCCACGACAACCTGTTCGCGCTGGGCGGCGACTCGATTCTCAGCATGCGCATCGTGTCGCTGGCCGCCAGGGCGGGCCTGAAGCTCACCACCCGGCTGATCTTCCAGCATCCGACGGTTGCCGAGCTCGCCGCCGTGGCGACGCGCGGCACGGTCGGCGCGGCGGAGTTCGTCGCATCGTCCGGCCCGCTGCCGCTGACGCCGATCCAGACGCGTTTCTTCGCGCAGCATCGGAACGATGCGGACCAGTACAACCAGGCGGTCCTGCTCGACGTGCCGGCGGATTTCGATCCGGCCTTGCTGCGCCAGGCGTTGCGGCACACGGTCAAATGGCACGATGCGCTGCGACTGCGCTTTCGCGCGGGCGAGTCCGGCTGGATCCAGGCGGTCGTCGACGATCCGGAGGTGTCCGTCGGCGTGTTCGACCTTCCGCGCGAGCGGCTCGCGCAGCACGTCGCGCAGTCGCATGCGAGCCTGAACCTGTCGGACGGCCCCGTCGTGCGAGCGGACCTGTTCCGGCTCGACGAAGGCCGTTCGCTTCGTCTGCTGCTGGTTGCGCATCATCTGGTCGTCGACGGCGTGTCGTGGGGCGCGCTGCTCGAAACCCTGTACGACGCCTATACCCGCCTGCGCAACGGCAAGGCGCCCGAATTCGCGGGCGGCAGCGCGACGTGGACCGCCTGGACCCGGGCGATCTCGCGCTGGGCCGGCTCGGGCGCCGCCGACGCCGATCTCGTCCATTGGCGGGCCCTGGCGCGCGCCGACCTGCCCGGCCTGCCGCTCGATCGCGCCGCGCCGGCCGACGCCAATACCGTGTCGTCCGCCGAAACGATCGTGGTCGAACTGGGCGAAGCCGCGACGACGGCCTTGCTGGGCGCCGCGCCCCGGGCCTACGACGCGCAGATCAACGACCTGCTGCTTGCCGCGCTCGCGCGTGCCGTCAGCGACTGGAGCGGATGCGCCGACGTCCTGCTGGATCTCGAGGCGCACGGGCGCGAAGAACTGTTCGACGACCTCGACATCTCGCGCACGGTGGGCTGGTTTACGTCCGTGTTCCCGGTCGCGCTGACGGTCGATCCGGGCCCGCACGATCCGGCTCGCCTGGTTGCGTCGGTCAAGACGCAACTGCGCGCCGTGCCGAACGCGGGCATCAGCCATGGCCTGCTGCAAGACCGGCTCGACGGTCCGGCGCCGCGGCCGCAACTGCTGTTCAACTACCTGGGCCAGACCGACCAGCTGTTCGCCGCCGCGCGCGACTGGAAACCGGCGACGGAGCCGAGCGGGGACGGCCGCCATCCGAACCAGCGGCGCGAACACCTGCTCGACATCAACGCCTACGTGAGCGGCGACCGCCTGCACGTTGCGTGGGAATTCAGCCGGGCCTGCCACGACGCCGCCACCATCCGGCGCGTCGCGCAAGCGTATCTCGCGGCGCTCGAATCCCTGGTCGCCGCCCCTGCCGTCCCGTCCGCATCGACCCGGCCCGCGACCGGCCCGGCGCAGGCGCCGGCCTCGGTCATGCCGGACGGGATCGCCGACGTCTACGCGCTGACGCCGACCCAGCAGGGCATGTTGTTCCACGGGCTGTACGAACCCGCGTCGGATGCGTACTTCAGCAGCCTGAATTTCCGTATCGACGGCGCGCTAGACGTCGAACGGTTCCGCCGCGCGTGGGATGCCGTGGCGCAGCGGCACGACATCTTGCGAACGTCGTTTCACTGGGAAGACCTCGACAGCCCCGTGCAGGTCGTGCATCGCCATATCGACTTGCCGTGGCACGAGGAAGATCTGCGTGCGGCGGACGCCGCGGAGGCCGAACGGCGTCGGCAGACCTACGACGCGCAGGACCGGGCACGCGGCTTCGACTTCACCCGGGCGCCGCTGATGCGCGTCGCGCTGTTCCGCCTGGGCGATCACGCATGGTGCTTCCACTGGAGCCATCACCACATCCTGCTCGACGGGTGGAGCTCCGCCCGTCTGCTGGGCGAAGTGGCCGCCGCCTATCAGGCGCTGCCGGCCGACGGTGCGCCGCGGCAGGACGCGCCGCCGGCCTTCGCCGAGTACGTGCGCTGGCTGGCGCGCCAGGACGCAGCCGCGGCGGAACGCTTCTGGAAGACGAAGCTGGCGGATTTCCCGGCGACGACGCCGCTCGTGCTGGGACGCCCGGAACTCGACGGCACGGCCGCGCCGGGCGCCTATGTCGAGGTGCCGCTGCGGCTCTCCGAAAGCGACACGCAACGGCTCGTCGCCTTCGCGCAAACCCGTGGCCTCACCCTCAACACGCTCGTGCAGGGTGCGTGGGCCCAGCTGCTGGGCCGCTACAGCGGCGAAGCCGACGTCGTGTTCGGCACGATCGTTTCCGGTCGCCCGGCCTCGCTGCCGGCGTCGGACGAGATGGTCGGGCTGTTCATCAACACGCTGCCGGTGCGGGTTCGCATCGACGCGCGCCCCACGTCCGCGTGGCTCGCGCAGTTGCAGATCGAGCTCGCCCGGCAGGAGGAATATGCGCACTATCCGCTGGCCGACATCCAGAAATTCGCGGGCCTGCCGCCCGGCGTGCCGCTCTTCGAAAGCCTGCTCATCTTCCAGAACTATCCGGTCGAGGAAGCGCTGGCCGACGGGCTGCCCGGCCTGCGGATCGGCGAATTCCAGGTCGCCGATCCGAACAACTACCCGCTGACGCTGGTCGTGACGCCGGGCAAGCGCCTGTCGCTGCAGGTGCTGTACGACGACGGCCGGTTCGATCGCGAAACGATCGTCCGCCTGTTGGGTCACGTCGAAACGCTGCTCGTCGGCCTCGCCGGCGACGAAGATCGCCCGAACCGCGGCGTTGCGCTCCTCACCGCCGCGGAGCGGGACGCCATCGTGCTCGGCTGGAACGATACGTTCGCGCCGGTTCCGTCCGACCGGACGCTGCCCGAACTGATCGAAGCCGTCGCCGCCGCGCACCCCGAGCGCATTGCCGTCCGCTGCGGCACGGAGGTCCGCACCTATCGCGACCTCGTCGAAGGCGCCAACCGGATCGCCGGTCATCTGCTGCACGTCGCGCCGATCCAGCCGGACGACCGGATCGCCGTCTGGATGCCGCGCTCGCCGCTGATGCTGGAAACGATCCTGGCCATCTGGAAGTGCGGCGCGGCGTACGTTCCCGTCGATCCGGCCTATCCGGCCCAGCGGGTCGAGACCCTCCTGACGCTGGCCCGGCCGGCCATCATCGTCGCGACGGACGGCATGCCGCCGCCGGCGCTCGCGGCGATCCCGCGGGTCGATCCCGCGCGCCTGCCCGCGCATCGTGGCGCCGGCGCGCCGGCGCCGCGTTGCCGGCCCGCGGACCTCGCCTACGTGATCTTCACGTCGGGGTCGACCGGCCAGCCGAAAGGCGCGATGGTCGAGCATCGCGGCATGCTCAATCACGTGCTCGCGATGGCGCGCAGGGTCGGGCTCGGCGCGCAGAGCGCGGTTGCACAGACCGCTTCGCACTGCTCCGACATTTCGGTGTGGCAGTGCTTCGCGGCACTGGTGTCGGGCGGCACGACGGTGATCTATCCCGATGCCGACGTTCTCGAGCCCGCGCGCCTGATCGACGCGCTTCACCGCGACCGCATCACGGCGATGCAATTCGTGCCGTCCTATCTGGCGACCTTTCTCGGTGAGCTGGAACGGCACCCGGCGCCGGCTTTCCCGCACCTCGACACGCTGCTGACGATCGGCGAAACCCTGCAGCCGGCCTCCGCGCACGCGTGGTTCCGCCTGAATCCGGCGGTCCGGCTCGTCAACACGTACGGGCCGACCGAAGCGTCGGATTCCGTCGCGCATTTCAGCATGGAACGCGCGCCGGATCTGCCGGCGATTCCGATCGGCCGCCCCATCGAGAACCTGCGCCTCTACGTCGTCGACGCCGACATGAATCCGTGCCCGGCCGGCGTCAAAGGCGAGATCTGCATCGGGGGAGCGGGCGTCGGGCGCGGCTACCTGTTCGACGAAGCACGCACCCGGGCGGTGTTCCGCGACGATCCGTTCAGTCCGGAACCGGGCGCGCGCCTGTATCGCACCGGCGACATCGGCTGCTTCGGGGCCGACGGCACGCTCCACTTCTTCGGCCGCCGCGACTTCCAGGTCAAGATCCGCGGCTATCGCATCGAGCTCGGGGAAATCGAAGCCGCGCTGACGGGGCTCGCAGGCATCTCCAACGCCGTCGTGGTCGCCCGGCAGGCGTCGGGCTCGGACATGACCCTGTGCGGCTACGCGTCGGGCACCGGCTGGACGCCCCGACGCCTGCGCGACGCACTGCGCGACACGCTGCCGGCGCATATGGTGCCCGACACCGTAATGCTGTTGCCGGCGTTGCCCGTCATGCCGAACGGCAAGATCAACCGCGCCGCGCTGCCGCTCCCGGATGCCGCGTCCGTGCCCGACGGCGCGCCGGCCGACCCGCAGACGCCCGTCGAGGCCGCGCTGCTGCGCATCTTCGCCGAGGTGCTCGGCCGTCGGCCGAGCGGCGTCGACGACGACTTCTTCGAGCATGGCGGCCAAAGCCTGAAAGCGATCCAGATGGTCAGCCGGATCCGGCGTGAACTGCAACTGAACGTTGCAGTCGCCGATATCTTCCAGGCGCCGTCGCCGCGCGCACTCGCGCGGAAGCTGGCATCCCGCCCCGCCGATCGCCTCGATGTCGATGCGCCCATCCCGGCGCTTGCGGTGCAACCGTCCTACGCGGTGTCCCGTGCCCAGAAGCGGATCTGGCTCGCGAGCCGCAGCGCGGATCCGTCCACGTACAACATGGCAGGCGCGCTGCAGCTGGACGGCGCCGTCGACACGGCGCGCCTCGTCCGTGCGTTCGACGCGCTGGTCGATCGCCATGAGAGCCTGCGCACCGTGTTTGCGATGATCGAAGGCGAGCTGCGGCAACGCATCCTCACCCGCGAGGCATCCGGATTCCGGGTCGAGCACATGGATCTCGCGGACGATGCTGCGCTGCAGGCCATCGATGCGCTGATTCGCGAGGAAAGCGGGCAGCCGTTCGATCTCGCGTCGGGGCCGCTCTTGCGCGTCAAGCTGGTCCGGCTCGCGCCGACGGCGCACCTGCTGCTGTTGAACATGCACCACGTGATATCGGATGCGTGGTCGATCCGCGTGCTGACCGACGACCTGCAAGCCCTGTATGCGGGACACGACCTGCCGCCGCTGTCGATCCAGTATCGCGACTACGCCGCGTGGCACAACGCGAGCCTCGAAGGTCCGCACGCCGCCGCGCAGCGCGCGTACTGGCTCGCGCAACTCGCGGCGCCGTTGCCCCGCCTGCAACTGGCGTCCGACTTCCCGCGTCCCGAGCGGCCCGGTCATGCCGGACAGACGCTCGAAGTCGAACTGCCGGAGCCGCAGGCGACGGGCCTCGCGGCACTGGCCCGCGCGCACCATACGTCGCTCTACACGGTGCTCCTCGCGTCGTTCTGCGTGCTGATGCACCGCTACACGGGGCGCGAGGACATCGTCATCGGCAGCGTGTCGGCCGGGCGCGACAGCGAGCAGCTCGAATCGCAGATCGGGGTGTTCCTCAACACCCTCGTGCTCCGCGTCCCGGTGCAGAAGTCCGCAACCGTCGAAGCGGTGATCGACGCGGTGGCAAAAGCCTCCACGGACGCGCTGGCGCATGCGTCCTATCCGTTCGATGCCCTGCTGGACGACCTGAAGATTCGCACCCCGGCCGGCCACTTCCCGATCTTCGACATTCAGGCGAACGCCATTTCGATGCCCGCGCCGCAGTCGGATCTGCGCATCACGGACCGCTCGCAGGCGGACACCACGGCCAAGTTCGACCTGTCGTTCCAGGTCGTGGAAAGCGATGGCCGGCACCGCATTCAGTTGATCTACAACGCCAACCTGTTCCGCCCCGCGACCATCGCCGCGATGCGCGATCGACTGCTCGCGATCCAGGACGTCTTCTGCCGCGATCCGGCCATGCCGGTCGATCGCATCCCGCTGTCCGGCAATGCGCCCGCCGCCAGCCCGCGCGTGCGGGTCGGCCTGCGCCTGAAGCGGGCGCCCGACGTCACGGTCGATGACGTGCTCGAGGAGAAGTCGTGATGCCGGCCGGAGTGCGAACGGCGGGCGCCATGCGCCCGGCTTCGGGTTGTTTCAGGTGAACAAAACGTATCGAGGAGTTTCCCGTGCAAGACAATAACGTGCTGGTCACCGACCATCGCTATGCGCACACCGCGCGATTCTGGCGCGAAAGCCTGTCCCTGGTCACCGGCACCTACCGGATCGCCGCGCACGCGCCGCGCCCGCAACCGGGGCGCCTGCTGTCCCGCACGGTGCCGCTCACACCCGCGTCGCTCGACGTATTGCGGCGCATCGGCGACGGCGAGCTTGCCGAATTCGCCGTCACGGCGGCGGGCATTGCGTTCCTGCTCTGGCAATACTTCCGGACGCCGGTCACGGTGCTCGGCACGCCGGGGCTTGCCGGGCACCCGTCGACCCGGGCCGACGCCATTCCGCTGATCATCGAGGTCCGCCCCGAGGAGCGCATCGAGGACTACCTGTCGCGCGTGGCCGGGATCGTCGAGGAAAGCTATGCCGAGCATCAATTCCCGCTCGACACGCTGGTGCGCCACGAAAAGGAGCTGGCGCTCGCGCAGCTCACGAAGGTCTCGCTGGCGGACGATCGGGTGCACCATGCGCTGACGGGGCAGGACGACGACCTGCAGTTGCACCTGCGACTGGCGCGCGGCGAAATCGAGATTCGTCATGCCGGCGCCATCGAGCCGTTCGTCATGGACGGGTTCGCAAGCAGCCTCGCCACGGTGCTGCAGGCATTCGAACACCTCGACCAGCTAGTCGGCGACATCGACTCGAGCGCGCCGGACGCGCGCCGGCAACTGGCCAACTTCAACGAAACCGCGGCGGCCGGCCCTCGCCATCCGACGGTCGTCGAGATGTTCGAAGCGCAGGTCGCCCGCACGCCGGCAGCGCCGGCCCTCGTCACCGACAGTGCGTTGATGACCTACGCCGACCTGAACGCCCGGGCCAACAGCCTCGCGCATCAGTTGCGCGAGCATTACGGCGTCGGGCAGGAATCGCTGGTCGGCGTCATGCTCGAACGTTCCGAATGGATGATCGTCGCGATTCTCGGCATCCTGAAGGCCGGGGCGGCGTTCGTTCCGTTGGACCCGGCCTATCCGGCCGAACGGATCAATCACATTCTCGGCGACACCGGCCTGTCGCTGCTGGTGACCCAGTCGAGTCAACTGGCGCAATGGTATGCGTTCTCCGGCGTGACACTGCTGCTGGACCAGGAGCTCCCCGACTGGACGCCGCTGGCGGACAATCCGCCGTGCCGCGCCGAACCGGCGAACCTGGCCTACGTGATCTACACGTCCGGCTCGACCGGTCGCCCGAAAGGCTGCCTGCTCGAACACCGGAACCTGGCCCACTACATCGCGTGGGCCGTCGAGTACTACTTTCCGGAAAGCACGACCGGCAGTTTCGGCCTGTACAGCTCGCTGTGCTTCGATTTCACGCTGACCAACCTGTTCTGCCCGCTGGTGCGCGGCAAGACGCTGCGCATCTATCCGCAGTCGGAAAGCATCGACACCATTCTGGCCCGGATGTTCCAGCCCGGCAGCGGCGTCGACACCCTCAAGCTCACGCCGACCCACATTCACCTGCTGGAGTACATGAACCTGGCACGCTCGGGCGTGCGCAAGGTGATCGTCGGCGGCGAGGAACTGACGCCCCGGCACATCGCGACGCTGCGGAAGATCGATCCGTCGATCGAAATCTACAACGAGTACGGTCCCACCGAGGCGACGGTCGGCTGCATCGTCGAGCGCGTCGAGGACGTGCCGGCTTCGGTGCTGATCGGCCGGCCCATCGCCAACACCCGGGTGTACATGCTCGACGAGGCCCTGCGGCCGGTCCCGCTTGGCGTGCCGGGGGAAATCTGCCTCGCCGGCGCCGGCCTCGCGCGCGGCTACCACCTGCGCCCCGACGTCACCGCCGCGAAATTCGTCGAGCATCCGTTCCCCGGCGAAGCGCGCATCTATCGCACCGGCGACATCGGCCGATGGCTGCCCGACGGACGGATCCAGTGCTATGGGCGCGTCGACGACCAGGTCAAGATTCGCGGGCACCGTGTCGAACTCGGCGAGATCGAGGCCGCGATCGCCGCGCACGAGGCGGTCGTCGGCGCGGCGGTCATGCTGCGTGAATCGGCTCACGGCGTGCGCAAGCTGGCGGCCTACGTCAAGGGTTCCGCGAGCCTGAACGTGCCGGACCTCCGGGCGTTCCTGGGCGGGAAACTGCCGGACTACATGGTCCCGTCCGACATCGTCCTGATCGCCGAATTTCCGCTCAACGCCAACGGCAAGCTGGATCGCCCGGCGCTGCTGGCCATGGAGCCGGCCGCCGCGCCCGACGCGGCCAGCCCCGACGCCACGCCGGTCCAGCTCGAACTGTTGCGCATCTGGCGCGACGTGCTCGACAACCCGGCCGTCGATCTCGCCGGACGCTTCTTCGATTACGGCGGCGATTCGCTGCAGGCCATGCAGCTGGTCTCGCGGATCTGGGGCAGCTTCTCCGTCGAGATCGGCATCGACGCGATCTTCGAACTCCAGACCATCGGCGCGGTGTCCGACCTGATCGAGGCGTCGTCGCCCCGGGCCGGTGCGACGGCCGGCAACATCCTGCCCCGCTCGCGCGCGAACGACCTGCCGCTGTCCTTTCCGCAGCAGCGCCTGTGGTTCCTCGCTCAACTGGAAGGCCCGTCGGCCGCCTACAACATCCCGAGCGCGCTGCGTTTCGACGGCGAACTGGACCTCTCGCGCCTGCGGGCCGCCGTGTCCGGGATCAGCCGGCGTCACGAGATCCTGCGCACGACGTTTCCCGCCATCGACGGCCTCGGCGTCCAGCGCATCGCGCCGCCTGAGCCGGTCGCGCTCGACGTCGTCGACGTCGCCAGCGAGTCCGAGGTGCTCGCGCTGCTCGCCGAGGAAGCCGATCGCCCGTTCGATCTCGCCGCCGGGCCGCTCTTTCGCGTCGTGCTGTATCGCGTGCGTGCGGATTTGCACGTCTTCGGCGTCGTGATGCATCACATCGTGTCGGATGCGTGGTCGTCAGGCATTCTCATCGGCGAACTGGCCGTGCTCTATGCAGGCCAGCCGCTGCCGGAACTGGCCATCCAGTACGCGGACTACGCGGTGTGGCAGCACGAGCGCCTGGCGTCCGCCGATACGCATCGGGAACTCGCGCTTCTGAGCGCATCGCTGGCAGACGCGCCGGACCTGATCGAACTGCCTACCGACCGTCCCCGCCCCGCCATCCAGCAGTTCCGCGGCGCGGTGCTGCCGTTCCGGCTGGACAGCGAACGCGCCGACGGCCTGCGCGCGATCGCACGTGCGTCCGGCACCAGCACGTTCATGGTCGTGCTCGCCGCGTATGCGCTGCTGCTGTCGCGGTACAGCCATCAGCAGGACCTCGTCATCGGCTCCCCGATCGCCAATCGGCGCTCCAGCATGACCGAGCCGCTGATCGGCTTCTTCGCGAACATGCTCGCGCTGCGCGTGGACCTGTCGGGCAATCCGACCTTCGGCGAACTGCTGGCGCGCGTGAAGCGCGTCGCGCTGGACGGCTATAGCCGCCAGGAGATTCCGTTCGAACAGGTCGTGGATTCGCTCAGGCTCGAGCGCAACCTGAGCCGCACGCCGGTTTTCCAGGCGGTGTTCGCGTACGAGAAAGCGCAATCCCTGGCGCCGAGCTTCCCCGGTCTCGTGGCGACGCCGGTGTCGGTGGAGACCCACACCGCCAAGTTCGACCTCACGCTCCATATCCAGGATGCCGACGACGGCCTGGCGGGCTCGCTGGAATACAACCTGGACCTGTTCGACGCCGCCACGATCGATCGCATGGCGGAACACTTCCGCACGCTCGTCGATGCCGTGATCGCCGATCCGGACCGGCCGCTCGGCGGGCTTGCGTTGACGAGCGAAGCGGAACGGAATCTGCTGACCGTCGAGTGGAACCGGACCGATACGGATTTCGGCGAGGCCGCCGCGCAACCGCTGCACCGCCTGTTCGAACAGCAGGTCGCGCGCACGCCCGAGGCCGTCGCGGCCGTTCATGACGACGACTCGCTCACCTACGCCGATCTCAACCGGCGCGCCAACCGCCTCGCGCATCGGCTCATCGCGCTCGGCGTCGGGCCCGACGCCCTCGTCGGCGTCGCGATGGAACGCTCGCTCGACATGATCGTCGCGCTGCTCGCCGTTCTCAAGGCCGGCGGCGCCTACGTCCCCGTCGACCCCGACTATCCCGCCGAGCGCGTGCGCTTCATGATCGATCACGCTCAATTGCGCTGGCTCCTCACCCAGCAACATCTGCGCGACACGCTGCCCGACACCGACGCGGCCCTCATCGTCGTCGATTCCAGCGAACTCGACCTCGATCCCGACGCCGTGGCCAACCCCGAACCCGATCTGAACGGCGACAACCTCGCCTACATGATCTACACCTCCGGTTCCACCGGCCGCCCCAAGGGCGCGCTCAACGCCCATCGCGCGATCACCAACCGCATCCTCTGGATGCAGCACGCCTACTCGCTCGACGCCAGCGACGCCGTCCTGCAGAAGACCCCGTTCAGCTTCGACGTCTCCGTCTGGGAATTCTTCTGGCCGCTCGTCACCGGTGCGCGCCTCGTGTTCGCCCGACCCGGCGGACAGCGCGAGACCGACTATCTGGCCCAACTCATCCAGCGCGAACGGATCACCACGATTCACTTCGTGCCGTCGATGCTGCGTGCCTTCCTCGACCATCCGGACCTGGACGCGCACTGCGCGTCGCTGCGCCGCGTCGTGTGCAGCGGCGAGGCACTGCCCCACGACCTGCAGCAGCGCTGCCTCGAGCGCCTGGACGTCAGGCTGTACAACCTCTACGGCCCCACCGAGGCCGCCGTCGACGTAAGCGCATGGGAGTGCAAGCGCGACGACCCGCACCGCATCGTCCCGATCGGCCGGCCCATCGCCAATGCCCGCCTGCATATCGTGGACGCGCACATGCAGCCCACGCCGCTCGGTGTAGCGGGCGAACTGCTGATCGGCGGCACGCCGGTGGGGCTCGGCTATCACGGCGAACCGGAACTGAGCGCGGAAAAGTTCATCACCGATCCGTTCTCGACCGACCCGCGGGCGCGCCTCTACCGCACCGGCGATCTCGCGCGCTACCGCCCGGACGGCAATATCGAGTTCCTCGGCCGCATCGATCACCAGATCAAGCTGCGCGGCCTGCGCATCGAACCCGGTGAAATCGAGGCGGCGCTGCGCACGCATCCGGCGGTCGACGACTGTGTCGTGATCGCGAAAACCGCAGGCATCCGAACGTTCCTGATCGCCTATGTCGCGACCGCAGCGCCGGACCTCGCCGATCTTCGCGCCTATCTGGCCGGAAAGCTCGCGGACTACATGGTGCCGTCGCAATTCGTCGCGCTGGCGTCCTTGCCGATGCTGCCCAACGGCAAGATCAACCGCAAGGCGTTGCCCGCACCCGCGGACACGATCGACACGGCCCGGCCGCACGCGCCGGCCGTCACGCCCCGCGAAATCCTGCTGGCGTCAATCTGGCAAGACGTGCTGCAACTGCCTTCGGTCGGCATCCACGACAACTTCTTCGAACTGGGCGGCGATTCCATCCTGAGCATTCAGGTCATCGCGCGCGCCAATCGGGCGGGACTTCGCGTGACGGCGAAACAGCTGTTCCAGTACCAGACGATCGCGCAACTGGCCGCCGCACCTGACGAGCGGGCAATGCATGCGTCGAGCGTCAGCCCGCTGGGCGATGCGCCGCTCACACCGGTGCAGCACTGGTTCTTCGAGCAGGAGACCGATGCGCCGTCGCACTACAACCAGACGGTCCTGATCCAGGTGCCGGCGGATATCGACGCGTCGAGGCTCGCCGATGCGTTCCGGCAAGTCCACGAACATCACGACGCATTGCGGCTGCGTTTTTCGCGCAGCGCGGGCCGCTGGACCCAGGCGGTCGTCGCCGGCGGCGAGGCGCCCGCATGCTTCGAGAAGCGGGAGATCGCCGGCGACGCCGGCGAGCGCCTGGCGGCAATGCGCGCCGCCGCCGCCGAAGCCGAACGCGGCATCGACATCACGCATGGCCCGCTGCTGGCGGCCCGGCTGTTCTGCGTGGCGGACGAGCCGTCGGCCCGCCTGTTCGTGTCGGTCCATCACCTCGCGGTGGACGGCGTGTCGTGGCGCGTGCTCCTCGAGGATCTGCACGCGGCCTACCACGGCCAGCCGCTGCCCGAGAAGACGACTCCGTTCCGCGAATGGGCGTTGCATCTGCAGCAACTGAGCCGGTCGCCGGCCATCGGCGACGAAGCCGGGCTGTGGCAGGCCCTCGTCGCGCAGCCCGTCGAACCGATGCCGGTCGATTATCCGGCCGCGGGTGCGGCCAGCAACGCGGTCGGCGACGCGGCGTCCGTGTCGTTCGAGCTGGACGAAGCCGCCACGACGGCATTGCTGCGCCGGCTGCCGCGGGCCCACGACACCCGCATCAACGACGTCCTGCTCGCCGCGCTTGCGCAAGCCTGCAGCATGGTCACGGGCAACGCCCGCACCCGGATCGATCTCGAAAGTCACGGCCGCCACGTGTCGGATGCGCCGCTCGACCTCACCCGGACGGTGGGCTGGTTCACCTCCATCTACCCCGTCGTGCTCGAGGCAGACGCCCGGCACACGCCGGAGGAAGCGCTCCGTGCCACACGGCAGCAGTTGCGCAGGATTCCGGCCGAAGGCTTCGGCTATTCGCTGCTCCGCTACCTGAGCCCCGATGACGCGGTGCGCGACAGTCTCGCCGCGCTGCCGCACGCCGATATCCTCTTCAACTATCACGGGCAGCTCGATACCGTGTTGCAGCAATCCGAAGGCTGGCGCCCGGCGGCCGAGGATCTCGGTTCGCTGCGTGCCGAGCGGTCGCAGCGCACGCATGCGTTCGAGATCGTCGCCGCCGTTGTCGACGGCAGGCTTCAGGTGGACTGGCGCTACGGCGAGCGGCTGCACCGGCGGCAGACGGTCGAGAACCTGGCCGCGCACTTCAAGGACCGCCTGCTCGACTTCGCGGCGTCGGTCCAGGACACCGCATGGGACGACATCGAGGACAGCTACCCGCTCTCTTCGCTGCAGCAGGGCATTCTGTTCCATGCGTTGTACGACCTGGATCCCGCCGCCTATTTCCAGCAGTTCAGCTTCGTCGTCCGCGGCCCGCTCCAGGCGCCGGCGCTCCGGCAAGCGTGGGCCAACGCGCTCGCGCGCCATCCGGTGTTGCGCACCGCGTTCGCGTGGGCCGATCGCGATCAGCCCGTCCAGACCGTGCTGCACACGGTCGAGCTGCCGTGGACGTGCCTCGACTGGCGAGCCCGCGATGCGTCCCGCCGTGCGCAGGACTTCGACGCTTTCCTCGCCGATGACCGGCGGCGCGGCTTCGATCTTCAGCGCGCGCCGTTGTTCCGCTGCACGCTGATCCAGGAAACGGACACGCGCCATCGCTTCTGCTGGAGCGCGCACCACATCATCCTCGACGGCTGGAGCACCGCCATCCTGATGAAGGAAGTGTTCGACGACTACCTGTCGCTCGTCCGCACCGGCGCGCCCGCGGCCGCCGCATCGGCACCGGGATACCGCACGTACATCGACTGGCTCGCGCGCCATCCCCGCGCCGCCGACGAAACCTGGTGGCGCGCCGAACTGGCGGGGTTCCATGCCGCCACGCCGATCGCGGCCGATCCGGCCCGGCAGGCCGCCGGCGACGCCGCTCGGCAGGCTACGCGCCGGACCCAGCAATTCTTGCTCGACGAGGCCCTGGCCGCGCGGCTGCAAGCGCTCCTGCGCATCCATCGCGTCACCCTCAACGTCCTGATACGCGCTGCCTGGGCATTGGTGCTGCGGCGCCACACCGGAGCGGACGACGTCGTCTTCGGCGTCACCGTGTCCGGTCGCCCGCCGCTGCTCGACGGCGTCGAGTCGGTTGCGGGGCTGTTCATCAACACGCTGCCGTTGCGCTTGCGCATCGCGCCGGAGCGCCCCTTCACCGAATGGCTGGCGGAGGTCCACGCGGCCCAGACGGCCATGGAGCCGCATTCGTACAGTTCGCTGGTCGATATCCAGTCATGGAGCGAACTGCCCGCCCGCGACAGCCTGTTCGACAGCCTGCTGGTGTTCGAGAACTTCCCGGTTGCCGCTGCTCCCGATCTCGGGCCGGACGACATCGAGATCCTCGACACCCGCGCCTTCGCGGAATCGAATTACCCGCTGACCCTGACCGTGCACCCGAACGAGCGCATCGGCTTCGAAATTTCGCACGACGCACACCGCGTCGCGCCCGACGTGGTGCGGCAGATGCTGGACACCCTCCGCGCGTTGCTGGAGCGATTCGCCGCCGAGCCGGACCTGTCGACCGGCCAGCTCGCCGAAGCGCCAGCCGCCGGGCGCCAGCCGGGCGCGCCGCACGACGTGGCCGCACCTGCCGCCCAACCCGCCGCCGGTCCGGCCACGGCGGCACGCGCCGTCGCGCCGACGGCGCACGAAAGCACGTTGCTGGAGATCTGGCAGCGGATCTTCAAGCGAGACGACATCACGGTCAGCGACAACTATTTCGATCTCGGCGGTCACTCGATCATCGCGATCCAGCTGATGGCCAATGTCGAGAAGGCGTTCGATCGCCGGCTGCCGATTTCCTGTCTCTTCGAGAATCCGACGATCGAGAAACTGGCGGCGGCGCTGGCCACGCAGGAACCGTCCGCGCCTGCCGGCGGGCTCGTGCCGATCCGCGACGGCGGTCCCGCTGCGCCGCTGTTCCTCCTGCCGGGCGCCGGCGGGAACGTGGTCTACTTCCACCCGCTCGCGAACCACCTGAGCGGAACCCACGCGATTCACGGGCTGGAAGCGCTCGGCCTCGACGGCGCCTGCCTGCCGCTCACCCGCGTGGAAGACATCGCGGCCCGTCACATCGAACGCATCTGGCCGCTGGTGGGCGCGGGCCCTTACTACCTGGCAGGCCACTCGTTCGGCGCGCAGGTGGCGCTCGAAATGAGCCGGCAGCTCGTCGCCAAGGGCGCCGTCGTGAAGCTGCTGGCGATCTTCGATGCGTCCGCCCCCATCGACAGCCCGGCCGCCACCTACTGGCAGGACTGGGACGACACCGAATGGCTGGTCGCGATCGCCCACGAAATCGGCACCTTCCTCGGGACCGACCTTCAGGTGACGCGAGACGACCTCGTTCCGCTCGACCCCGACGGCCAGGCCGGCCTGATCCTCGACCGGATCGGCGCTCGCGGCAGCTGGTTCGCGGACGCCGGACCCGACCGCCTGCGCGCCTATCTGCGCGTCTATCAGGCCAACTTCAAGTCGCACTACGCGCCGCAAGCCTCGCCGCTGCCCGTGCCGATCGCATTGTTCCGCAGTACCGGGCGCGATCCCGGCGACCATGCCCCGTCGCCCGAGATCGCGCAGCTTCGCCTGGACCCGGCCTGGGGGTGGTCACGCTTCTCGGCGCTTCCCGTCGAGGTGACGGACGTCCCCGGCGACCACCTGACCATGCTGCTCGATCCGCATGCCGCCGTCCTTGCGGCCCACGTCAATCAGTTCCTGGAAAAAACGCCCTCATGAAATCAACGCCGACGATCGACAACACTTTCGCCCGCAAGGTCTGCATCAACCTGGACCGGCGTCCCGATCGCTGGGAGGCGATGCAGCGAAAATTCGCCGGGCAGAACATCCTCACGGTGGAACGGCTGCCCGCCGTCGATGCAAGGCTGGTAAGCGTGCCGGAATCCTTGAGCCACATGCGTCCGCAGGACTATGGCTGCACGATGAGCCATCTCGCCGCCGTCAAACAGGCCAAGGCCGCCGGCGCGAGCGAAGTCCTGATCTTCGAGGACGACGCGTTCTTCGCCGCCGATTTCGCCGCGCGCTTCCCCGAGTTCATCGCGCAGGTGCCGGATGACTGGCACATGCTGTTTCTGGGCGCGTATCACTTCGCGCCGCCCATTCCCGTCGCGCCGAACGTCGTCAAGACCGTGGAGACGCTGACCGCGCATGCGTACGTCGTCAGGGATTCGCTTTACGACGCGTTCATCGCGATCAACGAACACCCGCCGGCCATCAACGACCGCAACAACCTCGTCCTGCAGAAGACGTTCAACTGCTACTGCTTCGAGCCCAATCTGGTCGGCCAGGAATCCGGCTACTCCGACATCATGGACGAAGTCATGCCGGAAAAGCCGCTGGCCTATTCCATGCCGATTCCGGATGGCTGGTAACGCCTGCGGCCCACGCTCGCCGCAATCCATCACTCGACAGGCCATTGAATCTCATGCAAATCACTACCGTTGACCATGAAGCGGCGTTCGTACAGGCCGCGCTGGATGCGCTTCACCGGGACCACAAGCTCGGCGAGGCGATTTCGCTGGCTTACGGAAAATGCGAATCGACCGCCGGCGTGATCGACCTGATTTATCCGTTGATCACGAAGAAACTGCGGATCGATTACCTCCTCATGTACAGCATCGAAAGCAATCCCCGCAGCCTGCTGAAATTTCTTCGGCTGATCGAGTCGCAACTGATCCGGAACGACGGCTGGACGGCCGCGTCGGTCGAGGCCGCGTTGCAGGGCGTGGCCGATTCCATGAACGTCGGCTGGGACCGTGCGCAGCGCCTGCTGAAGTGCTGCATCCTGTTTTCCGATTCGCCGCTGGAAATCGTCGAAAGCATCACGTTTCTCGGAAGGCAGGAGGCCTCGTCGAGATTGAGATCGGCGGCGCACGCCATCGAACTCAGTCACCTGGTCAACTGAGCCCTTCCCGTTTTCACGCCTTTCCGAATAGCGACTCATGGACTCCGCGCAAAGCAAATCGCCGCCGTGGCACTCAGCCGTCACCCTGATGTGGCGCAGTCATCCCTGGTTGACCCTGGGCACGGTCCTGACGGGCCTCATCAGCGGCGTGGCGTCGATCGCGGGCGTCGGCCTGATCAGCCGGGTGCTTCACGACCAGGACGATCGACCGATGCTGTTGACGATCTTCATCGTGGTGAACGTCGTCGCGGTGATCTGCCGGAGCGGCGCTGCCGCGATGCCGTCCTACGCGTGCATGAAGATCATGACGCGATTGCGCGTCAACCTGTGCAAGCGCATCCTGGCGACGCCGCTGGAAGAGATCGACAGGCGCGGCGCGCCGCATGTGCTGACGATGCTGACGCAAGACATTCCGCAACTGAGCCAGACCCTGCTCACCATACCGACGATCCTGGTTCAATCCGTCGTCCTGGTGTGCAGCGTCGCCTATCTCGCCTATCTGTCGTGGATCGTTTTCGCGTCGACGCTCACGCTGACGATCGTCGGCCTGGTGCTCTACCTGCTGTTCTATCGAAAGGCGGCCAATTTCACGGAACGCGTGCGCGACGAGTTCGTCCAGTTCAACGAATACACGCACAGCCTCGTGTTCGGCATCAAGGAACTCAAGCTCAACCGGGCCAGACGACGCTGGTTCACCAAGGCGGCGATCGAAGTCTCGTCACGGCGCGTGGCGGGCTACAACTTCATCGAACGCTTCTGGTTCATGACCGGCGACAGCGTCGGCCAGGTCACCGTGGCGGTCCTGCTCGGATTCCTGCTGTTCGGCGTGCCGTCTCTCGGCGTCGTGGATCCCGCCGTACTCACGGCGAGCATCCTGGCCGTGCTCTACATGATGGGGCCGCTGACCATGCTGATCAACATCCTGCCGATCGTGGCCGAGGGCAAGACCGCCCTCGCCCGACTCGCGGAATTCGGTTTCCTGATCGACGACACGCCGGATTCATCCGGCCAGCCGCACGCGCCCGGCATGGGGGAATCCACGCCGATCAGGTCATGGCGGCGTATCGAGTTGCGCGACGTCAAGATGACCTACCGTGACAACGCGTCGTCGGCCGACTTCGTCCTGGGTCCCGTCAACCTGACGATTCACGCCGGAGAGCTGGTCTATGTGATCGGTGGCAACGGCAGCGGCAAAAGCACGCTGGCGAAGGTGCTCAGCGGCCTCTATGCGCCAACCGAAGGCCATATTGCCCTGGATGGAAAGGTCATCGACGACGATGCGCGGGAGCCGTACCGGAATCTGTTTTCCACCGTATTTACCGATTTCCATCTGTTCAACCGCATCATCGGGCCGGACCATGAAAGCACGAGCAGCGAGCGTGCGCAGGAATACCTCGAAACCCTCAAGCTGGCCGGCAAGATCGAAATTCACGACAAGACGTACTCGACGACCACGGCCTTGTCGACGGGGCAGCGCAAGAGACTGGCGCTGCTCTGCGCCTACATCGAGGATCGCCCGATCTATATCCTGGACGAATGGGCGGCCGACCAGGATCCGGTTTTCAAGAAATTCTTCTACGAGGTGCTGGTGCCCGATCTGCAATCGCGGGGGAAATGCGTGATCATCGTGACCCATGACGATCAGTATTTCAGGCTGGCCGGCCGGGTCATTCGCCTGGATAGCGGTCGCATCTACTCGGATTCGGCCAGGTGTCCCGTCAGCGCCGACATGGCAGGATGACCGGCGACCCGGGCCGCCGGGTGTCATCGGCGGAGCGACGATGCGATGCGGTGGCCGCGCGTGCGTATGTCGAACCCTCCGTGCAACGAGCGGGCGGCCGGACGACACCGCCTCGCCACGCGGCGATCCCGTTTTCAACGAACGGCGGATCGCCCGGGCCGGCGACCGCGTCAAGAGCCGGATGCGTCGATCGGATCCGCTGCGCCGCGCGCCGCACCGGATCCGATGGCCGGTGCTTCGTCGGTTTGTCCCGGATATCCCTGACAAATGGATGAGCGGCACGATGTTCGGATCATGTCGGCGCGCGTCGCGCGCGAGCGCAGCTTCGGCGCCTCGTCAGGCGTCTTCCGACAGAGTTGAACGGATGGTCGATGAAGCAGCCGAAGCCGGGACCGCGATCCGATTCGCGAACGGAAGCGGCGTCATGCCGCCGCCGTGCACGGCGCGCCATTGTCGATCATCCATTTCGTGAGCCCGTGCCGGCCGCTGATGCCGAGCTTCACCGCGGCACGCTTGATGTACGTCTCGACCGTGGTCTCCTTGACGCCGAGCTCGCCGGCCATTTCGCGCAGCATCTTGCCCGCGAGCAGGCCGAGACACACTTCGCTTTCGCGCGCCGACAGCACGACCGAGGCGCGCGCAAGCCGCGATTCGAATTCGTGGCGCAGCGCCTCGACACCGGACGCGACCGCCACCGCACCGCGCGGCGTCCCGCCTTCGCGCACGCCCTGCTGCCGCGTCGATGCGTGCCACTCGACGAGCGGCAGCAGCGTATCGGCGAAATTCCTCAGGAACGACATCTCCTGCAACGAAAAGTCGCCATGCGACGCCGCGCGATGCAACGAGATCACGTAGCGGCGATTCGCCTTGCGCGACACGAGGTGGCACTGGAATCCGATGCCCGCCCCACGCGGCGGCGCGACCTCGCCGCCGTTGCCGCGCCGCATCGGATCGACGTGAATGAGCTGGCGGTCGCAAGCGGCCACGATCCGGTTCCGCAGCGGATGCGTCGCCGGTTCCCGCTCGCCGTGCACGTCCAGTGCGCCGCCGCGTCCGTCGTCGCGCGTCGCGCCGAACGCACCGAGCGATTCCACATGGACCACTTCGCCCGCCGGCTCGTCGAGCGTCCATTCCGTCATCCTGGTGGTTGCGACCGGAATCGATCCGACCAGCAATGCATGCATGTCGGATGCGAACCGCTCACTGCCGGCGCTCGAAATCACCTTCCCGAGCTTCGCGAAGATCGCGACCATCTGACTCTCCTTGTCGTGCGTGCTTGATGACGGCGGCGCAGGGGTTGACGATTGCCGGCGAACCCTGCCATCAGCTGAAACATTTATTTCGTTCATTGAGCGTCGCGGAATCAAAGCGTGCTCCTCGCGTGTTTACCGAAGAAAACGCGACAAAAAAATCGAAACGATTCCCTTCATTGATTTGATGCACGAATGTCGTAGCTGCGTATGATAGCCACGATTTAAGACATTTGCTGACAATTGGATATTTTCTTCAGGCGCCCCGTTCATAAAAACTGAAATTGATTCACACATCATTTTGCAACGAACCGATTTGCCATTATTTTCCACGATATTTCGCAACAATCCGGCCGTGCATTGCGCCCGGGAGTTCTTGTGTCTGCTTTTGCGTCTCCTTCCGTTTGAGAAACGTCGTTCCAGGGAAATTGAGGTAGATTTCATCCATGATTATTCGTTCTCCATCGCGATTTTGGCATTGCGCACCGCTTGTCACACATTGAACAGATTGATACCATTTCGGCGATGTAAGGGGCAAATCATCAATCTGCCATGAATTGTGAGTGACTTTATTCAGAAATTCGAAACGTCAGAATAGATATTCACGCGTAATAGTCCTTTATTGATCGTCGCAGCCAGCGCTTCGGCACGCGACATTCAGTCGAATTCCCCTATTCGCCTGCCGGCAGGACAGGCCGGCGCCAGTTGAAGAAAAAACCGGACGGCTTTTGGATTTCCTTCCAGAGGTCCGCGATGATGCGCTTCCGCGAATCGCCGAACCGGTCGTCTTTTCAATCCGGACCGGCCAACGCTTTACCTCGCATCTCCGCTGTTCGAATTGCCGCATCCCGGTATCAACGCGTTATCTGTCGTCTTTCCGATCGTCAAAACCATTCCGAAGAAACGGAGCACACCATGAGTCAAGACTTCCAGGACGAACCTGCGTCGCGCCGCGCTTTCCTCGCCGATATGGCGAAGCTCGCGGCTGCAGGCGTCGTCACCGGCTGGACGCCGCTCTACCAGATTTCGGCCAACGCGCGGACGGCTGACGCGACGCCGCCCGGCTTCCCGGCCGATATCCCGCTTTACAAGCAGGCGTTCCAGAACTGGAGCGGCGAAATCGCGGTGCAGGACGTATGGACGGCCGCGCCGCGCTCTGCCGACGACGTCGTCGCGGCGGTCAACTGGGCGCGCGCGAACGGCTACCGGATCCGCCCGCGCGGGTACATGCACAACTGGTCGCCGCTGACGCTGGATCCGGGCGCCGGTGCCGCGAACCTGGTGCTGCTCGATACGACGAAGTCGCTGACGGCCGTCTCCGTCGACACGTCGGCAAGTCCCGCGCGCGTCACCGCCCAGACGGGCATCTCGCTGGAGTCGTTGCTCGCGACGCTCGAGCAGTATGGCCTCGGCGTGATTGCCGCGCCTGCGCCGGGCGACATCACGCTCGGCGGTGCGCTCGCAATCGATGCACACGGCACTGCCGTGCCGGCGGCCGGTGAAACCTTGCAACCGGGCCACACCTACGGCTCGCTGAGCAACCTCGTGGTCGCGCTCACCGCGGTCGTGTACGATCCGGCCCGGCAGCAATACGTGCTGCGCCGGTTCGAGCGCGGCGATCCCGAGATCGGCGCGTTCCTCACGCACATCGGGCGGGCGTTCGTCGTCGAAGTCACGCTGACGGCGGGCCCGAACCAGCGGCTACGCTGCCAGAGCTACGTTGACATTCCGGCATCCGAACTGTTTGCGCCGGCCGGCACGTCGGGCCGTACGATCGCGTCGTTTCTCGATCGTGCGGGCCGGGTGGAAGCCATCTGGTTCCCGTTCACGTCCAGCCCGTGGCTCAAGGTCTGGACGCCGACGCCCAGCAAACCGTTCCTGTCGCGCGCCGTCACGCAGCCGTACAACTATCCGTTCTCCGATTCGATTCCGCAGTCCATCTCGGACCTCGTCAAACGGATCGTGATCGGCGGCGAAGGCGCATTGACGCCGCTGTTCGGCCAGACGCAACTGGCCATCACGGCCGCCGGTCTCGCGCTCACGCTCAGCGGGGATATCTGGGGCTGGTCGCGCACCGTGCTGCAGTACATCCGACCGACGACGCTGCGCGTCACCGCGAACGGCTACGCGGTACTGGCGCGGCGCGCCGACGTGCAGCGCGTGATCAGCGAATTCGTGCAGTTCTATCAGAACCGCGTCGACACGTACAAGGCGCGCGGCGAGTATCCGATGAACGGTCCCGTCGAAATCCGCATCACCGGTCTCGACAAGCCGGCCGATGTCGGCGCCGGCGCGGCCGTGCCCATCCTGTCCGCACTCAAGCCGCGCCCCGACCGGCCGGATTGGGACGTCGCCGTGTGGTTCGATATTCTGACGTTACCGGGCACGCCGTCCGCCGATCGCTTCTATCGCGAGATCGAACAATGGATGCTCTCGAACTACACCGGTTCGTATGCGACGCTTCGCCCCGAATGGTCGAAGGGTTGGGCCTACACCGCTACGGCTGCGTGGCAAGACGACACGATGCTCACCAGCACGATTCCGAACCTGCATCGTGAAGGACAGCCGGCGTCGAGCACGTGGGATACGGCGCGCGCGACCCTCGAACGCTACGACCCGAACCGGATCTTCCGGTCGCCGCTGCTGGATCGGTTGATGCCGTAGCGATCCCGGCGGATGCGGGACTCGAAATTCGTGGATGTTGCGGATGGCGTTCGCTTGAACGCCAATCGTGGCCGGACAATCGCGACCCTGCCTGGTTTTCACGTACGGCGTGTCATGCAGCAGCGCCGCAGGGTTTCGTATTTCACGGGCGTGCAGTAGCCGATCGACGCGTGCATGCGCTGTCGATTGTCATAGCCCTCGATCCAGTCGACGATGTCCAGGCGCGCCAGCGTGCGAGTCTCGTAGCGCGTTTGGCAAATGCGCTCGACCTTCAGGGTTTAAGAGAAGCGCTGCATCGGTGCGTTGTCCCACGCGTTGGTGCGCCGGCTCATCGAGACCGTCATGCGAACTCGGCGCAGCGGGCGCCGATCCCGCAGTTCCCCAGCGTCGCCACCGGCACGCCCGGCCTGCGAGCGGCCTCATGCTGACCGCCGCTCTCGGTCAGCCGCACCGCCTCGACCTTGAATTCCTGCGTGTACGGCCGTCTCGGTACCGCGTTCTCTGCCATGCGCTTCTTCATACAGACGAAAAATGATCAAACTTCGTGCTGTACGCGGAATCGAGGCAGGGTCAACGCCGGGATGATGATGCGCGTGAGTATGGCACGCGAATCGCGGTCGTCAGCGATCGCTGCCTCACGCGGCAACCACACTCGACCGATGCGACACGCGCCCGGCGAACCGGTGTATGCGGCTTTACAAAGAGTCGTCCCCCAGCGCGTTTTTCTCTTCCAGAGAGAACTGCTGCACGACCCGATGCAGGCGGTCGGCCTGCTCCGCGAGACTGTTGGCGGCTGCCGCACTTTCCTCGACGAGCGCTGCATTTTTCTGCGTGGTCGCGTCGAGTTGCGAGACCGCTTCCGTCACATGTCCGATTCCAGCCGACTGCTGCCCGGTCGCGTCCATCATGTGGTCAATCAGTTCGCTTACGCGTGATGTCTGGTCGATGATGTCCGTCATGCCGCTGCCCGTCTGGTCGACCAGCACCTTGCCCATCTTCACACGCGATGCGCTTTCGGCGAGCAACTGCTTGATCTCGCGCGCGGCGGATGCCGATCGTTGTGCGAGCGAGCGCACTTCCCCCGCTACCACCGCAAAGCCCCGCCCTTCGTCGCCGGCTCGCGCCGCTTCGACGGCAGCGTTGAGCGCAAGAATATTGGTCTGAAATGCGATCGAGTCGATGACGGAGGTGATGTCGTTGATGCGGGACGACGCCTCGTCGATGCTGGACATCGTCTCGACCACCCGATTCATCGCCGCACCGCCGCTGGTGGCCGCAGACGATGCCGAACCTGACAACGTACCCGCTTGCGTGGTGGTATCCGCGGTCTCGCGCAGCCCTTCGCTGATTTGCTTGATCGATGCCACAGTGTTCTGAAGGCTGATCGCCTGACTTTCGGTACGTCGACTGAGATCGAGCGTACCAGAGGCGATTTCCGCAGACGACTGCTTCACGGCGTCGGCAGCCTGGCTCACTTCGGTCATCGCCTGTTGTACGCGGGTCAGCGCGCTTTTCAGCGAATGAGCCGACGCGGAATTGACGTTGACTGGCGACATGTCGAGACATATCGCCGAACTCCGGTTCACGTGACGCACCAGGCCTGCCAGTTCGGATGCCTCGATCGAGAACGAGCGCAGGCCGATCGCGAGATACACCTCGATGGAGGTTTGCACAATCACATACGCGGCGTGCAGCAGAACCTTGGGGAAATTCGCTTCGGCGGTGCAATACACGCCGAAATGCAGCGCCATCAGACGATCGAAAGCAATGTGCTGAATCGCGAACAGAGCCGCGCCCAGCACGATCGGGCGCCAGTCGCGATAGACCAGCGTCAGGCCCAGCAGCACGAACACGCCGAAGTGCAACTCGGTCAGCCCACGGCTGAGTTGTATGTGCAAGGTCACAGCGGCGACGTTGCAGCTCACCAACCCGACCCAACCCCAGGTGGTGCCGCGACCCATGAAGTAACACCCGCTGCCGATCAGTATGACCGCGCACGCAAACGGCAGTCCGAGCGCCAGATCGTCGTAGACAACGCCTAATGCAATGCAGGCAACGAACGATGCCAGCAACGTCGCATACATCACCAGATCGCCGTTCCGCGCGATGCGGGCGAGGTCGTCCTTGGGACCGCGTTGAGCCGCCCGCTTGCTGTTTACCTGATCCATAACTTACCTGAGAATACTTGTCGTTATCGGGTGCTGACGCACAACGCCTGATTTCGCGCGCCGCAGTCGATTCTGGCGCTAGCTTTGGCGACGGCTGAAGACTCAGTCCCGTCCAACGGATAACGGCAAATGGCATCGATTCCTGAGCCGCGCGGAACAGGCTTCGCGGGATTTCGATGGGCAGTTACGACAGCCTTGGCTTGAACGTCGGCCATTCCGGACGATTGGCTGATCGTCTCTTCCTCGCCGGAAGCCGTCCGCGGCAGCCGAGCTGACGCCGGTCAAACAGTCCTCCAGGGGGAAACCCCGGCGCGGCGTCGAGAGCGAACGATTCGCAAACGGCGAATCGCATGCAGATCATATGCTCTGCGGTCGTGCGAGGGCGTGTACGACGCCAATCGACATCCTTGCCTTGCTCTACGCCTGGCCGACTATGACACGCAGGACCAACGCCGCCTTCGTGTAACGCTGCATCGTGAAACCCGGTGCGCATACGACACCTTGGGCGAACTCCGCCAGATCGGTGCGCTAAGAGACGGTTTCAAAAAGAGGCATGGCTACTGCTAACTGATATGACTTCCCATGTCAACGACGAATGGCTTTTCAGTTTTTCCATAGGGTCCTGAATTTCCTGAGGGCGGCGTAGCAGTAATGTCGACGGCGGCTCACACTGATATCCGCGGGGTTGGCCACCGCATTACAGAGGTCCGTCTCACGAGCCTGCCGCGTCCTTTTGCCGCAAATCGGGTGGCGCTCGTTGCGAAGTTGACGCGCGGGTTACTCGAGTACCGGGGTACGCCGCCTTCAGGAAACGCCTTCCAGTGTCCGTCAACAGTCAGACGTTGCGGATGACCACGCGATTATGTCGCTCGTTCGCTAAACCGCAGCGGTCTCGGAAAGGTTCGCTGGGTAGTCGGGCGCACGCGTGCCTGGTTGCATCACCTCCGGCGCCTTCGTATCCGTTTCGAGCGACGTGCCGACATCCATGAACCCTTCCTCAAACCTGGCTGCTGCCTGATCTGCTGGAACACCTTGCAGCGGAATCAAAAGTCTTTATGAGACGGTCTCCTGGACAAACAGACTTGCACACCCGTGGGTGTGCAAAAGGTTATCTCCGTCGCCCGACCCGCTGACAACTCGCTTGCTATCAGAAGCGATGCCCGATTCCCACAAAGACGAGGATCGGATCGCCGACGAGACGTGTCTTGACCGCCAGTGTTTGCTGCCCCGTCGAGGAGTGGGCTGTGACAACCGCATCGGCCCGCAACGGAATGTAGCTGGCCGATGCGAGCGCGTACCAGTTATCGGCCAGCCTGTATGAAAAGCCCCCGGTGAATGCCGCGTTCCACGACGAGCTCAGGGATGCATCGACCGTCCCGCCCGGCCCCGCGAATGCCTGCATCGATCCCGCGAACGCCGGATCGAGCTGGACGGCTGAAAACCGGGAATAATTCACCCCGATACCCAGATACGGACGAAATGCCGAAGCGCCGGAACTGAAATTGTACTTGACGAAAATCGTCGGGCTCCATGCGCGTGCGGATGCAAGCGGTTGAAGCTTGCCCAGGTCGATTCCGGGCCCGGCAGGACCCAAAGGCATCGCCATCCCCTGCTCATACATATTGAGCTTGGGCGGAACCCCGAGCGCGGCTTCCACCGAAACATGGTCCGTCAGGAAATAATCCACCAGCACTTCAGCCATAAGCAGATTGTGAATCTGCCCGGTCGTTTCGGACCTGAACGTCCCTGCCTCGGACGTGCTGCTCAAATTCCGGAACGAAGACAACCCCGCATCGACCCATGCAACGCCCGGTGTAACAACCCAACTGCCCGAACTCTGCGCGAACGTACTTCCACAAGCGACGCCCAAAGACAAGGCGCCAATCCATGCTCCGATTCTCCTCATTCATGTCTCCTTATTTTATATGGATAGCTAATTAACTAAAATGAATCACCTTCTTCTCACATTCATTCGGCAAAATTCACGCGACACGCAAGTGCGATTGACCGCAGACAGTCAAACCATCTTCCAGCTGTTCGTGTTAACCCTCCGGGGAAACCCGGTCAAGCGCCACAACAAACGTGGACGGTCGAACAAAACCGGGGCGCATCCCGCTGCGGAAGCGAACCGGTCGATGAATCGTAGGGATCGCCTTTCCGCAACACTGTCTGCCTGCCGACAGTGTTGCGAAGCTTCCCACCGGGGTTTACTCTGAACAGGGCAACCAGACAATCAATTCGGATTACGAATTTAAATTTCAACGCGCCTTCCCTTCGACCGATCCGATCGGATTTCCGGCACTGTTCTCCAGGATGCGCTTCAGTCTAGAGATGTCGCGAATGCCGACGTCGAAGATGCCCGGTCGCGCTCTCATGGACAGGGCGGATACGTTCGTCAGATCCGGTAGGCAATGGAGCGATCACGGAGCCACGATTCCAGGCTATCCACCCACGCTTAACGGCCGGTCAACGACAATTTCATCTGCTAGATTGGGTCTTTGCACCTCATTCCGTGACTCGGCAATTGAGGATTCGACCAATGGTTGCCAATGCGCATGGCGGCATGTGGCCGGACGAGCGCGGCATCCCGCGCGCCGGCCACCCGCCGATCGGCAAACCGCGCCCCGCGGCCCGGAGCGGCTTGATCACGCGGCACGCCGTTCTGCCTCGCCTTTCACGAGGCAAATCCGCAGCCTGGCAGCGAACCCCGCCCTACGGTCGCACGTCGGCCGATGTTCCGTGAGCGTCCCGTGAGGACGGCAGCGACATCACGCCGGCCCGCCCCCTCGCGAAGCCCCGAGTTGTTCGTTGAAGAAGGCCCGGGTACGCTCCGCGATGGTTTCCTTGTCGAAGTCGATGGTTGCGACATGGTATGAATTTCCGAGCACGAGCAGCCGCCGGTCGACCGAGCCGATGCCATCGAGAATGGCATGACTGCTCGCCGGGGGAACCACATGATCGTCCGGCGACACCATGACGAGCGTCGGGCACACGACGTTCGGCAGCAGGTCGCGCGTCACATTCATCAGGCCGTAGATCTCCTTGATCGTCGCCACTGGAATCTCGCGATAGGCCACCTCCGTGACGTCCGGGTCCTTCACGTCGTTCCCGACGCCCACCAGATACGCCGGCGCGTCCTTTTTATAGGCCAGCTCCGCAAGCGCGGAAGTCCCGAAGTAGAGGCACGCGTTGATTGGCACGGCCGCCTTGATGACGTCCGCATACTGCGCCGCCATATACATGGTGAGACAGCCGCCCATCGACAGTCCCGCCATGAAGACGGTCGAACAGCGCTGCGACAGCAGGTCGAGCCCCTCTTCGAGCGACCTGATCCAGTCGGTTGCGGTCGATTCCGCCATCGCGGCAGGTGAATCCCCGTGGCCTTGCAGCCGCGGCGCATGCACCGTCCACCCTTCCTTTTCGTGCAGATATTCCCCGAGAAACCGCATCCCGGACGTCGTTCCCGTGTAGCCGTGGGAAAGCAACACGCCGATCTCGTTGCCCTCCAGAAGGAAAGGCTGGCCGTTGTCCCGATAGATTTCCGATTCCATGATTTCAGTGCTCCTTTTTCATTCGCCTGCCCGGTTCTTCACACCATACACGATCGCTGCAATCGCGATGGCCACGCCCTGAGTCATCAGCTTGCCCGACTCCTCGACGCCCATGACGGTCGGCATCGGGAAAGCAGCGTGAACACGACTACCGCGGCCGTCGGGCCGGCGACACGCCCTCTTCCGCTCCCGAACATGACCCCGCCGGGAATCGGCGGGGCCGCCGAACTCATCATGATGTCGGGGCCGAAAGCGATGAGGAACCGGGTGGCCGGCATCGCTGCGCCGACAACGTGTCCGTGCGCTCCGGTGTCCCTGATGTGTCTGCTTTGGGTCGTATTCGAAATGAACGCATGGCCGGTCGTTCGAGAATCTCGCGCAACGGGCCTTGCTCGCGGAGCCGCCCGCACCCGACGAAGTCGGGCGCGGGCATCGATTCGCTTACCCAGGCGTTTCAGCGGATGGCGACGTTCTACGAGACGCGAGATCCGATGCGGTCGACCGACCGGCGTCGAGTGCCCTCGCCTACAGGACCTCGAAGAGTCCGGCCGCCCCCATCCCTCCGCCCACGCACATCGATACGACCACGTACTTCACCCCGCGACGCTTTCCTTCGATGAGTGCGTGGCCGACCAGACGGGCGCCCGTCATGCCATATGGATGACCGATGGAGATGCTGCCGCCGTCGACGTTGTAGCGATCGGGATCAATGCCAAGTTTCTCCCTGCAATACAGCACCTGGCATGCAAATGCCTCGTTGAGCTCCCACAGGCCGATATCGTCGATCTTCAGGCCGTGCTGTTTGAGCAGCTTGGGAATCGCATAGATCGGACCGATTCCCATTTCTTCAGGCGGGCAACCCGCCACCGCCATGCCGCGATAGGCACCGAGCGGCGTCAAGCCCCGCCGCTCCGCGAAGCGCGCCTCCGTGAGCACGCATGCGGATGCGCCATCCGAGAGCTGGCTGGCGTTTCCGCCCGTGATGCAGCCACCGTCCAGAACGGACTTGAGGCCGGCCAGTCCCTCATAGGTGGTGTCGGGCCGGTTGCCCTCGTCCTTTTCCAGAAGCACGTCCCGATAGCTGACGGCGCCCGTTTCCTTGTCCTGAACCTTCATGCGCGCCTCGACGGGCGCGATCTCGTCGTCAAGCCGCCCCGCTTGCCGGGCAGCCGCCATCCGGCGCTGCGATTCGACCGAATAGCGATCCTGCGACTCCCGCGAGATGCCATAGCGACGCGCCACGTTCTCCGCCGTGTGCAGCATCGGCATGTATGCATGCTCGACTTTTTCGATCACGCGAGGATCGATGTCCCGTCCGGCCCACGCAAAATAGTCGTTCTGCACGGCGGAGATGTTCTCCTGCCCGCCGGCGATGCAGGCCGTCATGCCGTCGAAGGCGATCTGCTTGGCCGCCGTGGCGATGGCCATCAACCCCGACGAACATTGACGGTCCATGGTCTGAGCCGGCACGCTGGTCGGCAATCCGGCGGCGAACACGGCGTTACGGGCCAGGTTGCCGCCTGCCGTGCCCGCCGCCAGCACGGTTCCGATCACCGCGTCATCGAACACGTCGCCTTCCAGACCGGAGCGCCGGACGGCATGCTCGATGGCATGCGCCATCAGCGTGGGAGACCGGGTGTCGTTGAAGGCGCCGCGGAAGGCCCGGCCGATCGGTGTCCGGGCGGTTGAGACAATAACAGCTTCACGCATGTAAAAAATCCTCTGCTTGATTTTGACCGTCAGCCGGCGGCTGCCTTGCTGACAAAGCGCATCGTCTGCTGCGGCGCACCCTCCAGCGCGCACTGCCCCGACGCGTTGGAGATCTCTTCGAATCTCGCGGCAATGACATCCGGAGTGCGCAATTCCTCGGGGAGATAGAGACCTTCCGTTTCGTAGATGACGCTCCGCGCAAAGACGCCGCATCCGGCGCCCAGAATGACCCGCGACGGGGCTTGATCGCTGGCCAGGAACAAGACCCCCGGCGTGATGGATTCCGGCGTCAGGCGTTGCAACGCATCCTCCGGGATGAGACCCTCGGTCATCCGGGTCGCCGCGGTAGGGGCGATCACGTTGACACGGATATCGTATTTCTGACCTTCGAGATGGAGCACGTTCATCAGCCCCACCATGGCCGCCTTCGCCGCGCCGTAGTTCGACTGGCCGAAGTTGCCGTAGATGCCCGAGGCCGAGGACGTGAATACGATGCGCCCGTACTTCTGTTCGCGCATCAGGTCCCATACCGCCTTGGTGCAATTCACCGTTCCCCGGACGTGGACGTCCATCACTGCCCAGAAGTCGTCCAGCGACATCTTGGCAAACGTGGCGTCGCGCAGGATGCCGGCGTTGTTCACCAGGATGTCCACGCGGCCCCATTCGGCCCTGGCCTCCTCCACCATGGCCAGCACGTCGTCGAAGTGCGCCACGTTCGCACCGTTGGCGATGGCCTCCCCGCCGGCCGCGCGGATGTCCGCCGCCACCTGCTCGGCCGCCGCGAGACTCGCGCCGCAGCCGTCGCGACGGCTGCCCAGGTCGTTGACGACCACCCTGGCGCCACGTGCGGCCAGCCCCAACGCATGCGCACGTCCCAAGCCGTTGCCGGCCCCCGTCACGATCGCGACCTTGCCGTCGAATCGAATACTCATGTCCTCTCCTTTCACCCGTTCTGCCCGACCAGCCCCACGCCGATCCACTCCGCGACCAGCGCGGGTCTCGACTCGCCCTCGATCTCGACCGTGACCGTCGTGATCTGCTGATAGCGACCGGGCTGGGGCTCCGTAAACTCGCTGACGACGAACTTCGCGCGCACTTGCCTGCCGCTGCGGACGGGGGCAAGGAAGCGGATCTTGTTGTAGCCGTAGTTCACGGTCGTGCCGACGTTCGACGGCACGGGCACGGTCTTCTCGATCAATGCCGGCAATAGCGACAGCACCAGCAGGCCATGTGCGACGGTCCCGCCGAAAGGCCCTTTCGCCGCTTTCTCCGGATCGACGTGGATGAACTGGCGATCGCCCGTGACATCGGCGAAGGCGTCGATACGCGCCTGATCGATCGATATCCATTCGGACGGCGCCAACTCCTTTCCGACCAGCGATTTCAGGTCGTCGGGACTGAGTTTCCGAACGCTCATGTACTCTCTCCTTGCACGGCGCGGTCAACGCGTCGTGGAAAAACCGCCATCGAGCGGAATCACGGCCCCGGTGATGTACGCCGACGCAGACGAAGACAGGAAGATCGCCGTACCCGCGACATCGGCAGCCAAACCCGTACGGCGCCGCGGAATCAGCTTCATGATGGCGTCGCCCGCTTCCTTGAGCATGTGCGCCGTCATCTTGGTCTCGAACGGGCCCGGTGCGATCGCGTTCACGCTGATGTCGGAAGACGCGAGATGCTTCGCGAGATGGCGCGTCAGATGGTGCACCGCCGCCTTGCTGGCCGAGTAGGAGAAGTTGTTCATGTCGGGGCTCGTGAGGCCATCGACCGAGCCGATGTTGATGACCCGCGCGGGATCACCCTCGGTCGCGGCGGCGCGCAGGGCCGGGGCCAGTTTCTGCGTCAGGAAGAAGATCGACCGCAGATTCAGGTCCATGATCTTGTCCCATCCGTTCGCGGGAAATTCGTCGAACGAAGCGCCCCACGACGCGCCGGCGTTGTTGACGAGGATGTCGAGCCTGGGCTCGCGACGCAACATCTCCTGGGCGAAGACGTCCACCGCGGCCGGATCGGACAGGTCGGCCGCAATACCGAACGCCTCGCCGTGCTGTCGCAGGGCGCGCTCGGCCTCCTCGCACGCATCGGTCTTTCGAGACACCACATAGGTCTTGACGCCGGCCTTGACGAATCCTTCGGCGATCATCAGGCCGATACCGCGCGTGCCGCCGGTGACCACCGCGACCTTGCCGCGGACGTCAAACAGTGAATTGTGACTGGACATGTATGAATTCTCTCAATGGGTGTCGACGGGGTAGGACTGCAGGGCTGCACGCACCTCGCCGGCTGCTGCAAGGCGAGCGGCGCGCAGGTCGACTTCCGGATGAACAAACGAAAAATAGAAACCCGCTTCCGACCGCTTGGCCGCGGCATCGACCGGCAACGGCTCGCCGTCTTCGACGGCATGCAGCACACGCAGCCAGAGCACGCCCAGCACACCGTGTCCGATGAGCCAGAGGAACTCCCGCGCCATCTGCAGCGCCGAGAACGGATCGCCTCGCAACTGCGCGGCCAGCTGGTCAGCCGCCGCCTCGATCAGTCCGAGCGTGCGTCGAACCCGTTCCGCAAAAGGGGACGACGGCAGGGTCCGCAGTTGCTGTTGCAGCCACGCCAGCAGTTGCGGGCAACCTTCCTCGAGACGGCGCAGCACGATATCCAGCGACTGGATGTCGTTCGTTCCCTCGTAGATGGGCAGGATCTGAACGTCGCGCAACATCCCCTCGATGCCGTTGTCCCTGATGTAGCCGTGGCCGCCGTAGGTCTGCATCGCGGCCGTCGCGACCTCGACCCCGTATTCGCTGCACATGGCTTTCGCCACCGGCATGAGCACCGATAGCAGGCCCTCGGCCTCCGCGGCCTCCGAGCGATCGCGACTGCCGGTGCGTTCCTGCAGGATGGCGGCAAGGAACGCCAGCGTTCTCGCACTCGCCGTGAGGGTACGCATGCGCACGATCTCGCGACGGATGTTGGGATGTTCGATGATGGGAACGGCTGCCTTGCGGCCACCGACGAGGTCCCGCCCCTGCACGCGCTCGCAGGCATACGCGATGGCGTTCTGGCTGGCGATCTCCGCCACCCCGATCGCCTGGAAGGCGGTTCCGAGGCGCGCGAGCTTCATCATGATGAACATGCCAGCCAGCCCTGCCCCGGGATCGCCGACCATCCAGCCGTGCGCGTCCTCGAACTGCAGCTCGGCCGTTGCCGATGCATGTATCCCCAGCTTGTGTTCGACGCGGGAACAGCCGACCCCGTTAGGTATCGACCAGTTGCCGCGACCGTCGTTGCGGAACTTCGGGACAACGAAAAGACCCAGCCCCGCGAGGCCCGGTGCGCCGCCCTTGATCCGTGCCAGCACCAGATGGACGATGTTTTCCGTCAGATCGTGATCCCCCCCGGTGATGAAGATCTTGGTCCCCGAGAGGCGGAACGTGCCGTCGTCCGCCGCCTCGGCGGCCGTACGAAGCAGCGACAGATCGGTTCCGCAGTGCGGTTCGGTCAGGCACATGGTTCCGTTCCACTCGCCCGACCCGAGCTTCGCGAGATAGTCGTTGCGGAGCGACTCGGATCCGAGGGCTTGCAGCACCTTGTACACCCCCAAGCGCAACGAGGTGTAGAGCGAGAAGGCCATGGCGCCGCTGCTCAGCACTTCGTCGCAGGCCAGCGCGAGCGCAAGAGGCAAGCCGTGTCCGCCGTGCGCTTCGGCGACATGGATCGATCCCCAGCCGCCGCTCACGAGATCGCGGTAGGCTTCGCGGTACCCCGAAGGTGTGCGCACCGCCCCGTCGGCAACGACACACCCCTGCGCATCGGCCGCGACGGCGAGCGGAATGACGCGCTCGCTCACGAAAATGCCGAGCGCCTTGATGATGCTGGCCAGCGTATCGCCGTCCGCTTCATCCGCATCCGGCATGGCCCGATATTCGGGCGCCAGCACATGCTGGGCGAGGAACCGGTACTCCTCGACCGGTGCACGATAGACAACCATGATCATTCGCCTCCGTCTCAACGCCCTTTGAAGACCGAGCCCTTGAACAAGGCCTCCGTCCCGCCTTCGGCGAAACGCTTGACGGCGTCTCGCATGTCTTCGGTATCGAACGTCTGAGGCGCCGAATCCATGGTCAATGCGTCCGCCGCGCTCAGCCCGTAGGCAGCGGCGGCATTGACAATCGCCTTGTTGACGGCGTGCGCCACCGTCGGCCCCTCGGACAGACCCTTGGCATAGGCGCGGGCTTTCGCTTCGACCTGATCGTCCGGCAGCACCCGGTTGATCAACCCCCACTCGAGCACCGTCTTCGCCGGATACGGATTCGCGGAAAAGACCATCTCCTTGGCCCGGGCCAGCCCGATACGGGATACCAGACGCGCGCCGCCGCCCAGCAGCGTCGCGGTGCCGATACGCGCCTCAACCTGACCGAACTGGGCCGACTCCCCCGCCCAGATGATGTCGTGCAGCTGCGCCACCTCGTTACCGCCGCCGAGACACATGCCGCGCACCGCGACGACCGTGGGGATCGGCAGTCGCTCGAAGCGCTGCGTGATCGCAAACACGCGATTGATCAGGCGACGCCCCTTGTTGGCATCCGCCTCCAGGAAATTCTCGATGACGTGCGCGCCAGCGCAAAAATGATCGCCATTGGCAAGCGTCAGGAATGCCCGCGCCTTGTTTTCGACCGCCAGCGCGACGGCGTCCTCGAAACCCGAGATCGCCGCCTCGCCCATCAGGTTCAATGGCGGATCGTCAAACGTGGCAATCGCCAGCGCACCATCCATTTCGAACTTGACACCCATGTTTTGTACTCCTCTATTTAATGTGAACCGGTTGCTGAATCACGCCGATGAACGGATGCCCGCCTGCCGGAAGGCACCCAAAACGCTGCAGGAACCCGCTCCGGTCACGCGACGTGCCGTGCCTCGTCCTTCCAGAAGGGTTCCCGCAGAATGCGCCGGAGGATCTTGCCGGTCGCGTTGCGCGGCAGCGATTCGGCAAAGTCGATCGTCTTGGGCACCTTGAAGCCGGCCAGACGCGCTTTCAGGTAAGCGACCAGGTCGGCCTCGCTGGCAGATGCACCCGGCTTGAGAACGACGGCCGCGCGGACCGCCTCGCCCCACTTGCCGTCCGGCACCCCGAACACGGCCGCCTCCGCCACGTCGGGATGGCCGTGGAGCGCGTTCTCGACTTCGGCGGGATAGACGTTTTCGCCGCCCGTGATGATCATGTCGCGCTTGCGATCGTGGAGCTGGAAATAGCCGTTCTCGTCGACGGAGCCTATGTCGCCCGTATGGAACCAGCCGCCTCGCAGCACGGCGGCATTGTCCGCGTCGCGATCCCAGTACCCCTTCATCACTTGTCTCGCCCGGCAGACGATCTCGCCGACCTGTCCGGGAAACACCTCGTTGCCGTCTCCATCCACGACCCGCACCTCGACGTCCGGCATCCGCCGCCCGCACGACAGCGCCAGTCGCTCGTCACCCGCGGCAATGGCCCGGTGGTCGGCCGGCGACAGGTAGGTGATCGGGCCGGACGTCTCGGTCAAGCCGTAGAGCTGCCCGAATCCGGCCGCCGGAAACAACTTGAGCGCCCGCAGCAGGGTCGCCGTCGCCATCGGCGCCGCGCCGTAAATGATGTGATCGAGACTCCGGCACGCATCGCCGCCGTCGGGTCGCGCGGGCAGGGCTCCCATCAGTGCATCGATCATCACGGGCACCATGACGACGGTCGTCACGCGTTCCCGCTCGATGACGGCTATCAGTTCCGGGGGATTGAATTCGCGCGCGATGACAAGTGTCGCGCCGTTGTGAAGGCCGGCCAGCCCGAAGCCCGATCCGGCCACATGCCCGTGCGGGAGCACCTGCAGCACGACATCGGTGGAGCGAAGAGACGTCCAGGGAGACGGCATGGTCCGGTCGGAAGGCTCGAATGCCGCACGAACGTTGTCGTTGGTCAGTTGAACGCCCTTGGGCACGCCGGTGGTGCCGCTCGTGTACAGTTGCAGGCAAACGTCTTCACCGTCCGCCTGCGTCCCGTGCGGAGTGGCCGATTGCGCATCCCGCCATTGCTCGAATGCCGCGCCGGTGACCACGATCTTCTCGACGAAGTCCAGCGTGGACCGAAGCGCCTCGATCATTTCCGCATAGGCTGCCCCGACAAACAGCACACGAGGCCTGCAATCGCGGAGCACCGACGCCACCTCGGCAGCCGCTATCCGCGCATTCAGCGCCACGCAGACGACCCCGGCCCGTGCCGATCCGAGCCAGATTTCATAGAAGTGGTCGCTGTTCAGATCCAGGATCGCGACGTGATCCTGTCGCCGCAGGCCAGCCTCCATCAAGCCATTGGCGACCTGATCGACGCGTCTGTCCAGTTCGGCGTAGCTCGTGCGGCGCTGCCCGGAGATCAGCGCGGTCCGCGCGGGCTGCGCCTCGGCATGGCGTTTCACGACCACGGAAATATCGGTGCTGGGCATGCATGTCTCCTTGGGATTCACGACCTCGCTCATCGGCGAGTTGTTGAGTGAATCGTAGGAGGCATCGGTCTACAAGACCGTCGGCCAGCGGACAGTGTTTGACGGATTTTCCCTGAGGCCGGCGCCTAGGCTTTCCGCTTGACAGCCGCCGCATAACGGCTTAAGCCCGAAAGATCCTTGACGTAGATCCTGCCGTAGTGCGTATCGATCAGGTCGCGCCCCTTCAGATCGTTCAGCACGCTATTGATGCTCTGCCTCGTCGCCCCGACCATCAGGCTCAGGTCGGTTTGCGAAAGACTGAGCGGCGTACCGGTGGCCGATTTCCCTTGCAACTGCGCCAAAGAGGCGATACGCGCCGCGACGCGGGCAGGCACCGATAGCGTCACCAGTTCCAGGATCAGGACCAGCAGCCCCCGCAACCGCTGGCTCATCTGGAGCGCGAGCGACGTATCGATTTCGGGAAACGCGGCGCGCAACTCAGCAACGTCGTCGATCGACCACGCCTTCAGCCGCGTTTCTCCTCGGGTCATGATCGTGACCGGGTAAGGGTTCGGGTCGATCGCGGAGCTGTCCGCAACGACGTCGCCCGGGCCGTAGAAATAGATCAGGACCTCCTGACCGTCCTCGTCGAGAACGAACATCCTGACCTCACCTGAAACGATCTGAAAAAGCTCCGTCGTGGTATCGCCCTGACAATACAGAACGGTCGCGTTCGGCAGCATCCTGTCGTGCGCGCGAGCCAGCAGCGCATCCCGCGCGACCGGGCTCAAGTCCGCGATCCAGTTGAATCCGGTTCTCGTCATCGTCGTCTCCGTCTCGATTTTTCTCGACGGGTCGACAGGAACAAAACGTGCTTGAGAAATACGCCGCACGCCGTATCAGTCACTTCCGTCTACCGGCCGCCACAGCCAGGCGTAATCGTTCATCGTCGGACAAACGATTCGCGCTGTGATGATAGCCGATACGGATCCTCCGCTCGGTCCGGTAAAACGATCATCGGCTGCCCCGCGGCGGCTCCCGGCAGACGGGCAAACCGCCAGGCTTCCGGCATCCTCCACGACGTCGGGACGGGATTCGACGCAGGTGCGCGAATGTCGAAATCCCGTCTTGATCCGCTCCAGGAATTCCGGACCGATCCGAGCGCGAGTTTTACAGCAAACTTGACCCTGAACCAGGAGGCGGTTCGTCATGAAACGGAAACGCTTTTCGATCGAGCAGATTGTGGCTGTACTGAAGCAAGCCGATCAGGTGAGTTTCATGGCCGGCAAATACACCACCGCCGAAAAGCAACTCCTCGATGTCGAGCAGACTGGACGGGAGCCCAAAGTGCTACCGTGCAGCCTGGTCGACGATCGACGCGATGAACCGACGGCCCTGATAGGGTGGCTTCATTTTCTTCCCCCCCATCCTGGCCAACTCGGTTTTCTAGCGTGACAGAGTCGTTAAGCTTGCTTAAGCCCGGAAAAGAACTGATAAATGGTCGTAGGCTCGCTTACGAAACTGCCAGTTGTAACCGGGAGCGTCAACGCACCTTCACTTGATGCCATCATCCGCTGGTATTGAAGCGCAGCCCACGCCATCGGATTCTGCGGATGAGCAGCTTGCCGTGAGGAAATCTCCACATCGAGGTCGGCGAGGCTGCCGAGATGACTCAGCTTGAAGGCGCGCCCGAAAACTTGCGAGGCAATTTCAGCGAGCTGCCTGGGGCTTGCTCGTTCAGAGTTGACCATTTGCGGACCGACACGTTCACGATCTTTCACGACTTCAGCAGTAAACTCAGCCACATCTTTGGTAGCGGTAAAGTCATATTTTTGGTCGGGATCTCCCCAGAATTTTACCTGGCCCTCCTTGAAATCCATCATCTCGAAAAATTCAAGACCCAAGATTTCAGTGAAGGCGCCATTGAAGATATTATTCTGCGCCAGCCCCAGTTTTTCAATCGCCCGATCGGCTTGTTCGCGCCACCCGAGAAACAGGTGGCGGTCCGTCGACACGCCACGAAAATCGATCGAAAAATCAGAAGGAATAATGCGCTTTACGCCTGCCTCTACGCCTGCCCTTGCAAGCGCCACCTGACCGTCAATGATCTCGGCCGGACCACCTTGAACCACGGAAACAATGGTATCAACACCTTTCGCCGCTTTTACCAGACTATCGCCATCCGCCAGGTCAGCCGAAACGATTTCTGCTCGCCCATTGAACAAACCGGCCTTTTGATGCGCCGATCCGCCTCGCAATGCAACTCGCGTCGGAATGCCGCGCGCAACAATTGCATTTGTAATTTTATGGCCGAGCCAACCTGTGGCACCGACAACCAGGACGAGCTTAGACATGAATTTCCCCACGATTAAAATTTAGAACAATTAAATAATATTCAGACAACAAATATAATCACTTTCCTTCCAGAACATCGATTACGATTTTTCCTTTCGTCCCTCCTGCGGCAGCCTTAAGCCAAACATGCGAAGCGTCGGCAAGTGGATAGTGTTGCCCAACGAACGGGACCACATCCCCCCCTTCAATCCGCTCACGCAACGCATCAAGACTTGCTGTCGAACCCTGGGTAAACAACATCGTCGCCGTCACGCCGTGCCGACGCGCTTCATCCTGCGAAGGCGGCTCGCTCAGAGCGATGAGGATTCCGCCTTTTTTTAGAACTACGAATGATCTGGTCTGAACTTCTCCACCAACAGCATCGATCACAACATCAACGCTTTCAAGCTGGTCCTCGAATCGCGTATTCCGATCAATGACCTGCCTGGCTCCGTAGCCAAGAAGTCGTGCCGCATCGTCAGCCGATGCTGTACCGATTACCGTCGCACCATAGTAATGCGCAAGCTGCACGGCGACGGAACCCACCGCACCTCCCGCCCCGTGAATCAAAACAGTCTTTCCCTTCACGACGCCAGCAGCTTCAATCGCCTGCGCTGCAGTCTGGCCGACGAGCGCCAATGAGGCCGCTTCGCCGTGCGATAGATTCGTCGGTTTAATAGCAATCCTTTTAGCATCGACTGCGACCCGTTCGGCATATGTTCCCCCACCTGCCGAAGAGCCGTAAACCGCATCTCCCTTTCGTAAACCGGTCACGCCTTCACCGATCGCCTCGACAACGCCTGAAAAATCGCCCCCAGGAACGAACGGAAAACGAATGGGCAAGATTGCCTTGAGAAGCCCGGAGGCCCGCTTGGAATCGACCGGGTTGAACGAGGTTGCGGCGATACCCACAAGAACCTCACCCGGGCCAACGACCGGCTCGGGATGGTCAACGAGTTGGAGAGCTTCCGCGCCACCGTATTTCTGGAGTTCAATCACTTTCATGAGTATCATCCTGTCAATGGTTACGTCTTGAGACTAACCTGCAGGCATGCTATTTAGTTCCGGCGGCCGCCGCAAGGCGGCAGTTTTCAGTTACAAAGGCACATGCAAGTAACCATTCACCTCCCCGATCCCGACGTCGATATCAATGTCGATTGCCCTGTACGCTCGATCCTTGATTTCGTCGGTGATAAATGGACAGCGCTCGTTATTTCTCATTTGGCCACGGGGCCACTGCGTTTCACACAAATCAAGCGAAACATCAAAGACATCAGCCAGCGGATGCTCACGGTAACGCTACGGGGCCTGGAACGTAACGGGTTGGTGACACGCACTGTATTTCCCACTATTCCGGCGACAGTCGAGTATGCTCTGACCCCGCTGGGGGAGTCGCTTTTGGTGCCCGTTCAAATGCTCATAGGTTGGGCGATCCAGAATCGAAGTGAAATTGCGGCTGCCCGCAAGACCTACGACGAGAAAGAAGTGCCCGGCGGAAAAGGATGAAGAAAGAGGTACGTAAGCGTTCCCGATATTTCATGGGTTGGGCCGCTCAACGCACAGCCCGGCAGTGGGCGATGCGGTTCATTCATTGATGGAACTACGAGCGTCGACAGATGCGGAATCTGCTACGTTACGCCAGCGCAACAGCAGGCGGGCGACGTGATCCACATCGGCTTTCCGGGGGGGCTTGACGCTTCTGTAATACTGAACGCTGCGCGGATGCTTCACGAGCCGACAGGCCCGCCGCATCGTCAATCCGTAGCGGCTCACCACGGAATCCACCACGCCTCGTCTCGGCACGGGGCTTTTTCCTTGAAGTCGAGCAACCAGCGCCAGCGCTCGCCGGCGACGACGGCCCCTGCCGCATTTTTCGCCGCGCAGCAGTGCTGCCCGGCGGTCGGCGCGATCGCGGCCCGTGCTCGCCCATGCATCGATCACGTCGTGTCGAGACGTTTAACGGATCACTCGGTGACGAATGCCCGAACCTCCACTGTTCGAATCCCTTGAGTAAGTTCGACGGGTAATCGACTCGTGGCGACAGGAATGCAATGGAAACCGGCCTCGCATGGCACTCGACGACTTGACGCCGAAGGTCGACGAGCAATACATCGCCTCCCCGAGTTCCTCAACCAACAGCACCGCAACGCGCATCGGATATCCGGGCGTCACTGCATCTGTTCAAGAACCGGGGAACAACTGTCCCCCGAATGCGCGTCGGGAACCGAGGCCTTGATGCGACGTTCAGAAGCGGTGCCGTACGCCTACGATCGCGATTTGTTGCGAAGGCGATCCGGCCGGTGCAAACGAGTCGGCAATAACCGCCTGGGCGGGGCCGACGCCGTTGTTGCCGGATGCGTGAACATAGCCCGCGATCGCATAGAGATCGGTTCTTTTCGAGAGGGAGTAATCGGCCGCCAACGACGCCTGATGGTACGTTGCCGACGAATCGCCGTGTGATTTCAGATAAACATACCCGCCCTCGAGCAACAAGCTCGGCGTAACGTTCCAGGCCGCGAAGGCAGCCGCCGAATCATAGTATTCGTTCCTCGAGAACGTCGACGAAGCATCGCCGATGTATTCCGAGTGGCTGTAATTCAGCCCGAAAGTCCAGTGACCGGGTGCATACGTTACCCCCGTGCGCAGGATATTGATCGAACGCGCCGACGCATAAGCGGCGTTGACCGGCGAATTGAATATCGTTCCGGCAGTCGACGTTCCGCGGGCCGAGGTCGCGGGATTACCATTGTCGATATGAAAATATCCGGCGGCGATCGCAATCGGCTTGAGGCTGTAGTTGACCGCCGCGCTGTAGGTCTGGCCCGATCCAGTCGACCCGGCAACGCCCCCTACCGAGTACATCACCGACGTTCGCAGTCCGCCCCACGAGGGGCTTGCCCACTTGATCGCGCTGTTCGTGTAGACCGTGGCGTCGCCGTTGTCGACATCCCCCGGTGCGGTGAAGTACTCGAGAAAGTTGTTCCCTTGCACCTCCATCACCAGATCACTCAACGGATCGAGTTGCCGACCGACGGTCACCGTTCCGTACGTGTCGCTCGACAAACCCACCCATGACTTCCCCCACATCCGCTGCGCGGCGCCGTTGTTCAGGTTGAAAATGTTCTCCAGCCTGAAGATCGCCTTCACGCCGTTGCCGAGATCTTCGCTCCCCTTCACACCCCACCGGTCCGTCGTAAGCTGGCCGGCGTACAAGGCAAGCTGGGAGGTGTGCCCATCCACGTTACGGGTGTACTGGATCGATTCGTCGAGCACGCCATACATCGTTACCGAACTCTGGGCATGGACGACGGAACTCGCACTCAACAAGGAACCGATCAACCCGCTCGCAATACAGATTCTTTTCATCTCCAATCCTTCGATAGTATTTCTCTGTTTTCTTTGAAAATCGAAACGCGGCATCCATCAAAACAGCGATTCCTGTTCCAGGCCAGGATCATCGGATCTCGCCATTTCGATTTGCATTACTAAATTATTTTAATGGAATGACTCCATCAGACGCTGCCGCTCACTGCTTGAACTTGACCCACACCTTGTTGCGCAGTTGCAGCGCGGCCGTCGAACATTGTTCGAACGGTCGCAGTCTCGGTTTCATCGAGTCCGGCACGACGATACTGGCATCCTGCGCCATATCCGGCTTGAGGAGCTTGTATGACGCCGGAATCGCATTGCTGTAGCCGGTGAAGTTCGAGGCGGCGGCGATGTTTTCCGGTTTCATCATCCAGTTCAGGAACGTAAGCGCCTCGTTGACGTTCTTCGCGGTAGCGGGAATCGCGAAATTGTCCTGAAAGACCTTCACGCCCTCCCGCGGATAGACGAATACGAGAGAGGGTCGCTGCTTCTTCGCGCGCAGGAAGGCGCCGTTCCACATCAGGTGCATGGCGACAGTCCCCGCTTGCATCACCGAGATCGGGTTGCTGTCGAAAGTCTGCACGTACGGCTTCTGGGCCGACAAGATATCAAGGATCTTCTTCGCATCGTTCGGATTCTCGGTGCACGGATCCACGCCTGCGTAAAAGGCCGCTGCCGAATACAGTTCCTCCTCGATATTCAAGACGCCGATCCTGCCGCGCAGTGCTTCCGCCGGAACAAACAAGCTCTTCCAGCTATCGTCGATCTTGCCGCCCGGAACCTGCCTGGAATCGTAAACCAGACCATCGCTGCCCCACAGATACGGCATCGTGTAGGTCCGGGCCGGATCATAGGCAGGAGAGGAAAACTGCTTTTCCGTTATGCCGGAAAAATTCGGCAACTTCGACTTGTCTATCTTCCGCAGCATGTCTCCCCGTGCCATGATCTGTACATACGAATCGCTCACCACGACGACGTCGTAGCTGCCTGATCCCGCACGCAGCTTGGCCAGAAGTTCGTCGTTGTCGGCATATGAATCCAGCGTCGTCTTGATCCCCGTCTCTTTCTCGAACTTCTTCAGCAATTCCGGAGGATAGTAGTTGGACCAGTTGGCGAAATGCAGTTCGGCTGCCTGCAGCCCGATGCTTGCGAAGCCCATGGCAACGCCGAAAATGAAACGAGTCAGGTACTTCATGAGTCTCCTCCTGGTGGTTTGACTAACAAATCGGGACATCAGATTCTTCTCAACTTCCCGACAAAATACGACAGCGTCACAAGCGACACCGAGACCGCCAGCAGCACGGTGGAAATCGCATTGATCTCCGGCGAAACCCCGACTTTGACTACGCCGTAGATATAAACCGGCAGGGTCGTGTACCCCGCTCCGGCGACAAAATACGTGATGACAAAGTTGTCGATCGACGTGATGAACGCCAGCATGGCGCCCGCCACGATTCCCGGCACCATGAGCGGCAACGTCACCGCCCGGAACGCTCTGAACGGCGTCGCGTAGAGGTCGGCCGCTGCATCGAGCAGCCGACCGTCCATGTCCGCAAGCCGCGCCTTGACGGGAAGGAACGCGAACGGCAGGCAGAACACCGTGTGTGCGAACATGATCGTGGCGAGCCCGAGCGGAATCGCCAGCACCGAAAGCGCGAGCAATGTCGCGACGGCCGTGACGATCTCCGGAACGAGCAGCGGAAACGTGATGGCGCTTCCCGTGATCTGCTCCATCGCGCCTCTACGACCATGCAGCGCGATCGCGGCCAATGTCGCCACCAGGGTGGAGCCGATCGTCGCGAAGCATGCCACGATCAGTGAATTCCCCGCGGCCTGTCGAAGCGCACCGTCCGCCGCCAATGTGCGATAAGCCTGCAGCCCGAATCCGCTCCATGTCGCGGTGGAATCTCCGGCATTGAAACTCAGCACGACGAGGACAAGGATTGGCGCATAAAGAAAGATGAAGAATGCGACGGTGATTGTCCGCAGACCGACAAACGAATTCAGCGATCGCACCTTCGTCTTTCCCAGCCCGCCGGCCGACGAAATCGATTTGATTCTATCCATGGAGATGTTGCCCGATGAATTCATTTCGACTCCTGTTTCCGGTTTTCTTTAAAGAGCAGAACAATGACGGATGCCAGGATCGGCACAAACAACAACAGCGACAATGCGGCACCGAACGACCAGTTGCGCGCCACGCCGAACTGCATCTGGATCAGGTTGCCGAGCATCATGGACTTGCCACCGCCGAGCAGATCCGGAACCAGATAGGCACCCAGCGCCGGCACGAATACCAGCATGCAACCTGACACGATGCCGGGGCGGGAAATCGGAATCACGACCCTTCGCAGCATCTTGTTGCGGTTTGCACCGAGGTCGTAAGCCGCTTCGGCAAGCTCCCAGTTCATCTTCTCGAGACTCGTGTAGATCGGGAGCACCATGAACGGCAGAAACGCATAGGTGAGCCCGATGAAGGTCGCCGTATTGGAATACAGGATTCCCGGCGCCGTCGAACCCAAATGAAGCCGGCTCATGAAATTGCCGATTACGCCGTCGTCTCTGAGCAAAATGATCCACGAGTAACACCTGACAATCATGTTCGTCCAGAACGGAATCGAGACGAGCATGAGCAGCAGAGGTCGACGCGCCTTGGGTTGCATTGCGATGAACAGCGCCACGGGAAATCCTGCGATCGCGCACAGGATAGTCGTTAGCAATGCGAATAGAATGGTTCGACAAAAAAGCGTCGCATAGGCCGAAGTCCAGTTCCATGTTCCGTCGAAATCCTGGTCGAACAGCACCCGGACATACGAGAGCGGAGAAAACGTTCCCCACGCCACGCCACCGTAGTCGAGCGGCTTCGAAACGGAAACGACAGCCACGATAAGCATCGGTATCGCGAATCCGGCCAACAGGACGAGCATGACGGGCAGCAACAGCGGGTATCGGGCACGCTCGGTGCACACGGTCGTATGCATGCTCATGATGGAAGTACCCGACAGGATTTCGACGGCAGAAACACGACGCCCAATTGACCGATACGAGGGACATTCAACTCGTCGGCGGAATCCTGTTGACGAACCCGTAACCGCGTTCCGTCTTCGTTTTCCACATGGTAGAGCGTCGAGGTACCGACGTAGTCGATATCGGTCACCCTCACGGACAGGTGAATACCGTCTTCGGATCCGCCGTCTTTCGTTCGGGACAGCCGGATGTGTTCCGGCCGGACGACGACGGTCGCGTTCTTGCCGGGCATCGCACCGGAAGACGAATCGACCGGAAGCCGAAGGCCCCCGCCTCCACCGACCACGGCGGCGTCGATCAGGTTCGCGTCGCCGATGAAAGCCGCGACGAAGCGTGTCGCAGGTGTGTCGTATATCTCTCTTGCGGCGCCGATCTGTTCGATCTTTCCGGCATTCAGGACAGCGATACGGTCCGACATCGTCAGCGCTTCTTCCTGATCGTGTGTCACGAAGACAAACGTGATGCCGGTCTGCCGCTGCAGACGCTTCAGTTCGGTCTGCATCTCCTTGCGCAGTTTCAGATCGAGAGCCGACAGCGACTCATCGAGCAACAGCAGGCGCGGTCGATTGGCCAACGCCCTTGCCAACGCGATGCGCTGCTGCTGCCCGCCCGACAACTGGTGCGGAAAGCGCTCGCCGACATGCGGCAATCGAACGAGGCTCAGCATTTCCTCTACGGTGGCGTCGATTTTTTCGCGCCGCTCACCCTTCATCTCGAGTCCGAATCCGACGTTCCGGGCAACCGTCAGATGCGGAAAGAGCGCATAGCTCTGGAATACGGTGTTGATCGGACGCTGAAACGGCGCCTTTCCGACAATCGATTCCGCTCCGAGTCGAATATCGCCTTTCGACGTCTGCTCGAATCCGGCGATCAGCCGCAGCAGCGTCGTCTTCCCGCAGCCGGACGGACCAAGCAACGTGAAGAACTCGCCCTCGTTGATCTGAACGCTCACGTTATCGAGCACCGCAGTGCCACCGCCCGGATAAATCTTCGTGACCCCGTCGATCGACAGTAACACGCCCATATCAGTCTCCTCATGACTACATCTACAATCCACCGCGTGCCGCTGCGTTTCCACTGGAGCGAACGGTGTCGCACCCGCATCGACCTGCCACGTCGCGACCTGTCGCCGCGCGCTGACGCGGCATTCGCCCGCTTGCGGTTTCCCTCGCGATTCCCGCGAGAGCGCGTGTCTTTCATCGGGGGAACCGGGCACCTTATCCGGGCTTCAGTCACCGAAATCGATGCTGACCGACCGCGTGACCATAAAGTCCTGCAAGCCTTCCATGCCACCTTCGGCGCCATATCCACTCTCCTTCACGCCGCCGAAGGGCAGTTCCGCCAACGAGATTCGCGTGGTATTGACGCCGACCATACCGGCCTCCAGCGCGCGGGTTGCACGCTTGGCAAGCGACAACGACTCCGTGAAGAGGTAAGCCGCGAGGCCGTACGGCACATCGTTGGCGAGCGCGAGCGCTTCCTCCTCTTCATCGAACGAAATGCAAGGCGCGATCGGGCCGAAAGGCTCGGTGCGCAACAACGTCGATCCTCTCTTCAGGCCGGTCACGACGGTCGGCGCCCAATAGAAGCCCGGTCGCGAAACGTCGGCGGCCCGAAAGACTTCCGCCCCTTCTTCGCGTGCCGCCTTCACCAGGTCGTCCATTGCCGCCAACCGTCGACGCGTCGCGAGAGGCCCCATACGGGTGCGTTCATCCAGACCGGAACCGACCTGCAGATCGGACGCAAATTCACGCAGCCGCGAAGCAAACGATTCGTATAGCGACCGGTGCACGATGAACCGCGTGGGCGCAACACAGATCTGCCCGGCATTGCGAAATTTCCCGGGCACGGCCGTGGCAAACACGCGATCCAGATTTGCGCCCGGGAAAACCAGCACCGGCGCGTGCCCGCCAAGCTCCAGCGTCAGAGGCAGTGCGCGGCGGCCTGCCGCGACGGCCAGCGCCGAACCGACCGGCGTCGATCCCGTGAAACTCGCCATGCGGATAACGGACGCACCCAGCAACCGTTCGGCAATCGCCGGCGCGTCCCCGAAGACAACGCTCAGCACACCGTCGGGAAGACCGGCCCGCGCCAGCGCATGCGCAATGGCGAGCGACGACATCGGCGCTTCTTCCGGTGCCTTGAGGATGCAGCTGCAACCCGCTGCAAGACTGCCGGCGATCTTGCGCATCGGCGTCAGCGCCGGAAAATTCCATGGCGCGAAGGCGGCGACCGGTCCGACCGCATCGCGCTCGACAAGCTGTTGAACATGACGGCCGCGCGACGGGACGATTCGCCCATAGGCACGCAACCCCTCGTTCGCATACCAGTCCAGCGTTTCCAGCGCCGCCTGCCACTCGGCGCGTGCTTCCGCCAACGGTTTGCCCTGCTCGAGCGTGAGTTGCCTGGCGAGTTGCTCGAGATTCGAACCCAGCATTCGCCCGGCATCCGTCAGTATCGACGCGCGCTCGACCGCCGCCATATCGCGCCATACCCGGAATCCGGCATGAGCGGCCTGCAATGCTTCGTCGACCTGATCCGGATGGGCGCCGGCCGCATCGGCGAGCACCGCACCGGTCGCGGGATCGAACACGTGAAATCGCTCCCCCCGGCCGTCGACACGACGGCCCGCGATGCTCAATCGCGTATCGAAGGACGTCGGCACATCGCTCACGATGCCGCACCTTCGAGAATGGATTCCGACAGCACCGAGAACATCGTATCGATGTCTTCATGCCGGACGACGAGCGGCGGGGACAGCAGCATCGTGTCGCCTGATGCGCGGATCAGCACATCGCGGCGCAGGCAAGCGCGATGAACGCCGTAACCGCGCTTCCCGGGACTGGATGAATCCGATTGCAGGTCCACCGCCGCAAGCAGGCCGATATTGCGGATGTCGAGCACCCCCGGCAAGTCACGCAGCTTGTGCGCCGCATCGGCCCAATAAGCTTCGAGCTGGGCCGCACGCGTGAACAGGTTCTCGTCCTGATACACGCGTAGCGCGGCCAGGCCTGCGGCGCAGGCGAGCGGGTGGCCGGAGTACGTATAGCCGTGCATGAACTCGATATTGTCGATCGGCCCCGTCATCAATGCATCGAAGACATGGTTGGCGACAAATGTCGCGCCCATCGGCACTGCACCGTTCGTCAGTCCTTTTGCCGAGGTGATGACGTCCGGGACGACGCCGAAGCGCTCGGCGGCAAAAGGTGCACCGAGGCGGCCGAAACCCGTGATGACCTCGTCGAAGATCAGCAGGATGCCGTGCGCCGTGCAGATCTCGCGAAGTTTCTGCAGATAGCCGATCGGGGGCACCAGCACGCCCGTCGATCCGGAGACCGGTTCGACGATCACCGCGGCGATGGTCGAGCCGTCGTGCAGCTCGACGAGACGAGTCAGGTAGTCCGCAAAATGCTCGCCCCACGTCGGCTGACCTTTCGTGAAGGCGATTTCACTTCGATCGTAGGTATGCGGCAGATGGTCGACAAACGGCAGCAGATTTCCGAACGGCTTGCGCTGTGCCGCTATGCCGGAAACCGACAATCCACCAAAGCCGACGCCGTGATAGGCCCGCTCGCGCCCGATGAGCCGAACCCGCTGCGGCTGACCGATCGCGCGCTGATAGGCAAGCGCGATCTTGAGTGCGGTATCCACGGCCTCCGATCCGGAGTTGCTGAAGAACACGTGATCGATGCCGTCCGGCGTGATCGCGGTCAGCGCCTTGGCATATTCGCTTGCCCCCGGGTGACTCATCTGGAAACTGGATGCGAAATCCAGCCGGCCGGCCGCTTCTCGGATTGCCGCCGTAATCGGCTCACGCGCATGCCCGGCATTGACGCACCAGAGGCCGGCAATGCCATCCAGCACCCGAGTTCCGTCGGGGCGAAAATAATGCATGCCGCGCGCCTCGGTAAACAGCACCGGGTCCTTCCGGAATCGGCGATTCGACGTAAATGGCATGAAGAATGCATCCTCGACCGAGTGCGCCGCCGTTTGATTGTCGAGTTTCATCGTGATAGTCCCACCTTTATCCGCGTTGTCTGTCGTCATTGATTCAGTTCGGCCATTCGGCAAACTCAATCAGTAATCCAAAATTAAAAATCAAATAATTTGCGTTCACTGGCCGACGGACGGTCGCCTCCGCAACGGTTGCCAGTTGCCCGTCGATTCGAGCTGCGATGCCAGTTGCACGATCAGATCCTCCCTGCCGTAGCGGGCGATCAACTGCGTGCCGACCGGTATCCCGTCTTCGGTCCAGTAAGTCGGAACGCTTGCCGCTGGCTGGCCCGAAGCGTTTACGATGGCCAGATAGGTCGAATAGCGAGACACGCGCCGTCGAAATCCGGCGAACGAACCTTCCATCACCAGCGCTCCCAGCGTCGCAGGCAATTGAGCGAGCGTCGGAGTCAGGACGATGTCGAACCGTTCGAACGGCGCGTCGAGCACGCGTCCTATCATGTGAAAGCGTCGAATTGCCGTCGCGTATTGCTGGGCCGTGATCGTTTTTCCCAGCTCGTAGGCATCGTGCATCGCCGGTTCCAGATCATCCGCCCGCAATGCACGCCCCAGCACCTTCAGGCGATCGTCGACAGACTGCACGAGACTGGCTGCCAGCACGCGCGTGTGATCCGCGATGAATCCCTCGTAGTCGAGTTCCGACGAAGCGGAACCGTATTCCACGACGTGTCCCGCGTCGCGCAGCAACTGCACCGTGACGTCGACGGCGGTCGCGCACTCCTGCGCCAGCGCGATGCCGTCGGACAGCTCCTTCCACACGCAAATCCGGAGCGGCCTCTCAAAGGGTTTGCCCACATGGTCGATCAAACGCCCCTTCACAGGCGGTGCAGCATAAGGCGCGCCCGGCTCGCTGTGCGATACCGCATCCAGCGCGGTCGCGGTATCCCGGACGGTGCGACTGATCACGCCATCCGTAGCGAGTCCCCCCCATCCTTCGCCGCGGGACGGCCCCATCGGCACACGGCCTCGTGAAGGCTTCAGGCCAAATACGCCGCAGCACGACGCCGGAATGCGAATGGAGCCGCCGCCATCACTGCCATGTGCGACCGGTACGATGCCGGCCGCGACACTCGCGGCGGCGCCACCGCTCGATCCGCCCGCCGAACGGGTGCTGTCGTACGGGTTCCGGGTGGCATTGCCGTTGTGTCTTGCCTCGGTCGTCGGCGCCATGCACATCTCGGGAACCGTGGTGCGAGCGAACGCAATCAAGCCGGCGGCCTGGAACCGCGCCACCAGGGTGGCATCCTCGCTGTATCGACTGTCGGCAAACAGCGCGGAACCGATACTCGACTCGAATTTCGTTGCCGCGAGGCCCGAATCCTTCAGCAGAAACGGGATCCCCTGAAAGGGACCGCGCCCCCGCCACTCGTCCGCAAGCTGCTGACTCGATTCATAGGCCGGATGGCAAATCGCATTGATCGCCGGATTGATTCGCCGAGCCAATTGAATGGCACAGGCCATCAGTTCGCCCGAAGAAGCCTCGCCGGCACGTAAACGTTCAGCGAGTGCGACGCCATCAAGTTCCAGATACTCGTTTTCGCGCATATCGTCTTACCAGGGTCGTGACAGAAGCACCGTTCCGTACCCGCACGCTCCGCCCGGCGTGCAGCCCGGGTCATGCAGGACAGGATGCTTGACTAATGTATTAAATAGCAATACACTTGCATTGATATTTGATATCATTGCATCTTGCCGTATTGCTCGCAACTGGGAAAACCCTGATCAACCGCCAGGAGGCGTACGTGGCAACCAAGGACAATCTCTATGTGCAATCGCTCGCCCGTGGGCTCGAACTGCTCGAGGCGTTCTCGACGCACGACGATGCGTTGAGTCTCGGCGATCTGGCCAAGTTGACCGGTCTGGACCGCAGCGCGACCCAGCGCCTTGCGCACACGCTGGTACTGAAGGGCTATCTGGAACGGAAGGATGGCGGCCGCGGTCTCGTGTTGGGCAAAGCGATTCTTGCGCGCAGCTTCGATTTCTTGCGCAGTTCGTCACTGATCGAAAGAGCCACGCCGCTACTGAACGAGATTCAGAAACAGGCCGGCGAGCGGGTGGATCTCAGCCTGTTCGACGACACCTTCATCATTTACGCGTTACGCCGGCAATCGAAGCGTGAAACCTACTACGCTACGCTGCCCGGTCGACGCATCCCGACCTATTGCTCGTCCGGTGGGCGCGCGATTCTGTCGAAGCTCGACGATGCGGCGGTGGACGATATCCTCGGGCGTTCCACGCTGGCGCCCCTGACGCCCAGGACGATTACCGATATCGGCCGCATCAAGGAAAAAATCGAGGAAGCTCGCGTCCAGAACTTCTCCTTTGCCGAGGAAGAGTCGCTGATCGGCGAATTTGTACTCGCCAGCGCGGTCGTCGATCGCGACGGCTATCCGCTTGGTGCGGTTCACATCGCAGGATCGCGCGCCGAGTGGGCAAAGGCGGACTTCATCGAGCGATTTTCCCCACTCGCCATCGAGGCCGCCCGGGCAATCGGCACCACACGGTAAGCGGTCGATTCGATTGCCCGTCTCGAGCGGCGCAATGTCGCTCGAGTCCGCGACTGAAGCCATTCCGACGGAACCGTCGGCAGGTTGCCTGCTTTTCACATGACAGCCGCACTTATCCAGCCCGTACGCTCGTTGATCGGCAAGCGTACGCGTGCCGGCATGGCCGCTGCACGGGCCGGACGTGCAAGGCCGGGACATGACCCCGCACCGGGCGCGCCTCAGCAACGCCACGCACGTCGGCTTCTCGAAACATGCGCTCTCGGCACGGTGGCGCAACGCTTCCTGCTTCACCCACCCGCGCACGCTTCGCCGACGCGCGCGAGCGTCACAGGATTGCCGACGAACGGCAAACCGTCGGGGCAAGTCGGGCGGATGATCCATTGGTAACGTGAAATCGATCCTGCATCGCCCTCCGCATCGTTCAAGAGAATTCCTGTCCGGATAAGCCCGCAAGAATCCGCCGCAGGCACGACCACACCCCCACGAACAGGAACATCCCCCGCACCTCAATCCGTCGCCGGAATCCACGCAGCCGTCACCGCATCGCTTGCCCGAAACGCGGGAAATTTCGCACTGAGTTCCGCGATCGTCCGGATGTCGTTCTTCACGAGATCGTCACGCGTGATCAGCGTCGGCTTGACGGCGATCCGCCGCCCCGGATCTTGCCCGGCGACGAGCAGCGCGGCGGCCCTCACCGACACGGCGCCGACGACCGCGGGATTCGTGGCGGCGGTCGCGACCCACGCGCTGCCGGGCGCGCGGATGGCCTCGATATCGGCGGTCGAGATGTCCGCGCTGTAGATGCGCAGCTTCGACGCGAGCTTCGCCTCGTCGGCCGCGAGCTTCGCGCCGCGCGCAAATTCGTCGTAAGGCGCGAACACCACGCGGATGTCGGGATGCGCACGATAGGCCGCGGCCGCCTGATTCGCGACCGATTGCGCGATCGGATTGTCGACGGTGCCCCAGCGCGCCTGTTCGCGCACGTTCGGATGCGCACGCTTGAAATCCCGCCACGCGGCGTCGCGCCGGTCGAGCGGCGCGAACCCGGCGACGTACACGTAGCCGGCCGAGAACGCATCGCCGTTGTCCTTCACCGCCTGGTCGAGCAGCAGGTTCGCGAGGTCGCGATCGCTCTGCTCGATCTGCGGCACCTTCGGGTTGCCGAGATCGACGTCGAACGCGACGACCTTGATGCCCTTGTCCAGCGCGCGCTGCACGACGTCCTTCAGCGATTCGGGCAGCCCGTGGTTGACGATGATCGCCGATACGCCGACGCTGATCGCCTGCTGGATCTGCTCGCGCTGCTCGGCCGCATCCTGGCGGCCCTCGTAGATGCGCAGGTCGATGCCGAGGGCCTTCGCCTGCTTCTGCGCACCGGCCTCGTACGCCTGGAAGAAATCGCCGGTCGACAGGTAGTTGACGAGCGCGACTTTCACGCCGCCCTTGTCGAACGGCGCGGGCGCGCCTTTGAGCGGGCCGGCATGCGACGCGGACACGGTCAGCGCGGCGACGGACAGGAGCGCAAGCGAGCGGAGCACCCGGCCGGGGCGCGATGGACGAAGGAACGGGAATCGCATGCTGGTTTGCCTTGGCGAGTGTCGGGATCGGAAAAATCTAGCAGCGCGGCGAACCGGTTCAAACCGAGCGATTCGGCAATCGATATTCCGTCGAATGGCAAATCGTCGGCGGCCCGAGGGCGTCGATCGCGGAACAAGCAATCGAGCGCGGGCGTGATATGCGTAGCAGGAATCGATGGTTAGGGCTTGCCGGCGTTGTCATTAGAGTCGTGCAGTTCAGCCCCCTCGCGCCATCCAGACCCGACCGACGCCATGATCCGCCCCGCCCTGACCCGCCGCGCGCTCGCCGCCGCCCTGCTGGCGCTCGCCGCCGTCGCCACGTTTTCCCCCGCCCGCGCGCAAGGCGACGCGGCCGTGCCGTCGCTGAAGGGCAAGCGCATCGGCATCACGGCGATCGGCACCGATCATTACTGGGACCTGAAGGCATACCAGGGGGCGATCGACGAAGTGAAGCGTCTCGGCGGCACGCCGATCGCGCTCGACGCGGGCCGCAACGACAACCGCCAGATCGCACAGATCCAGACGCTGATCGCGCAGAAGCCCGACGCCATCATCGAGCAGCTCGGCACGGCAAGCGTGCTCGAACCGTGGCTGCAGAAGATCCGGCAAGCCGGCATTCCGCTGTTCACGATCGACACGGCGTCGCCGTCGAGCCTCAACGTCACGACCTCGGACAACTTCTTCATCGGCGAGCAGCTCGCGCTGAAGCTCGTCAACGATATCCACGGCGAAGGCAACATCCTCGTATTCAACGGCTTCTACGGCGTACCTGTGTGCGCGATTCGCTACGACCAGTTGAAGGCGGTGCTGAAGTACTACCCGAAGGTGAAGATCCTGCAGCCCGAGTTGCGCGACGTGATTCCCAACACCGTGCAGAGCGCATACGCGCAGGTCAGCCAGTTGCTCGCGAAATACCCGAAGGGGCAGGTTGCCGCCATCTGGGCCGCATGGGACGTGCCGCAGGTCGGCGCGACGCAGGCCGTCGACGCCGCGGGCCGCGGCGAGATCAGGACCTACGCTGTGGACGGCAGCCCCGATGTCGTCGCGCTCGTGAGAGATCCGAAATCGAGCGCGGCGGCCGTGGTCGCGCAACAGCCCGCGCTGATCGGCAAGACCGCGGTCGACAATGTCGCGCGCTACCTGGCCGGCGACCGCGCGCTGCCGCCCTATACGTATGTCCCGTCGCTGCTCGTCACGAAGGACAACGCGGGGTCGGCCCAGCAGACGCTCGGGCAGGCCGCCGCCCCGAAATGAGCGCCGGCACGCCCGCGCTGGCGCTGCGCGGGATCGTCAAGCACTTCGATGGCGTGCCGGCGTTGCGCGACGCGTCGCTCGACGTCGCGCGCGGCACCGTGCACGGGCTGATCGGGCAGAATGGCGCGGGCAAATCGACGCTGATCCGGATTCTCGCCGGCATCGACACGGCCGACGCCGGGACGATCGCAATCGACGGCGCGACCCGGGCGCTCGGGCGCCGCACGCCGCCGTCCGGCATCGCGTTCATCCATCAGGAGCGCCTGCTGCCGGCGACCTTCACGGTCGCCGAGGCGCTGCAGTTCGGCAGCGAGCCGGCCTTCGGCGCGGGCCCGCTCGGGCTGCTCGCGTCGCGCCGCATGCGACGAGAAGCAAGCGAGGCGCTGCACGCGCATTTCGGTCTCGACCTGCCGCCGAACCGGCTGATCGGCGAGCTGAGCGTCGCCGAGCGGCAGATCGTGCAGATCACGCGCGCGTTGATGCGCGATCCGCGCATCCTCGTGCTCGACGAACCGACCGCCGCGCTCGTCAGCAGCGAGGTCGACCGCCTGCTGCAAACGCTCGACCGGCTGCGTCGCCGCGGGCTGACGATCCTCTACGTGTCGCACTACCTGAACGAGATTGCGGCGATCTGCGATCGCGTCACCGTGCTGCGCGACGGCGCGGACGTCGCGCACGTCGACGCACGGACCACGCCGACCGAGGCGCTCGTCGCGGCGATGATCGGCACCGAGGTCGCCGCGCGGTCGCATGCGCCGGTGCGCGTGCCCGGCCCGTCCGCGCTGCGGGTTGCCGGCCTCGCGCTGCCCGGCCGGTTCGACGACGTGTCGTTCGAGGTCCGGCGCGGCGAGATCGTCGGCGTCACCGGGCTGCTCGGTTCCGGCGGCAAGCAGGTCGTGCGCAGCCTGTTCGGTCTCGAACGCGGCGTGCGCGGCGCGGTGACGCTCGACGGCCGCGCGGCGCGACTGCGCAGCCCGCGCGACGCGGTGCGTCGCGGCATCGCGTTCGTCCCGGAAGACCGCCGCTCGCACGGCGTCGCGCCGAGCCTGTCGGTGCGAGAGAACATCACGCTCGCGAGCCTCGCGCGCTTCACCCGCCTCGGCCTGGTCGCACGGCGCCGCGAGGACGACGTGGTGCAGCGGCTGATCGCCGCGCTCGGCGTGCGGGCGCCCGGCCCGGACGCGCCGGTGCGCCACCTGTCCGGCGGCAACCAGCAGAAGGTCGCGCTCGCGAAATGGCTCAGTCGCGGCGCGGACCGCGCATCGCCGGTCTATCTGCTGGACGAGCCGACGGTGGGCGTCGATATCGGCGCCAAGACGGAAATCTACCGGCTGCTCGATCGCCTCGCCCGCGACGGCGCGGCGGTCCTGCTGTTCTCGAGCGACCTGATCGAGCTGCTGGACGTCACCGATCGCGTGCTCGTGATGGCGCGCGGCCGGATCGTGCGCGAAGTCGCGACCCGCGACGCCACGCGCCAGGATCTGCTCGCCTGGACCACCGGCGCACGCAGCCAGGCACCGAGGCAGGAGGCCGTCACATGAACCGGATCCTCGGTCGCGCGCCGGTCGATGCGGCGTTCGCCCGTCCGCCGGACGCGTTCGGCGCGCAATTCTGGTTGCGCTGGGGCGCGGTGCTGGCCTTCGCCGTCGTGTGCGCGGTGTTTGCCGCGAGTTCGCCGCTCTTTCTCACGGTCGCGAACCTCGCGAACGTGCTGCAGCAGTCGGCCGTGGTCGGCATTCTAGGGTTCGGGCTGACGGCCGTGCTGATCGGCGGCGGCCCCGATCCGATCCGCGGCGGTCTCGACCTGTCGATCGCGGCGAACATGGGCCTGTGCGCGGCCGTGCAGGCCGTCGCGCTGCGTGACGGCCTGCCGGACGGCGGGGCGCTTGCGCTGATGCTGGCCACCGGCGCGGCCGTCGGTGCGCTCAACGCGTTCGCGGTGATCGCGCTGCGCATCTTCCCGCTGCTGGCCACGCTGACGACGATGAATCTGTGCGCCGGCTTCGAACTGGTGCTGACGCAGAACACGGCGGTCGCGGCCACGAGCCCGGTGCTGGCCTTCCTGATCGACAACGGCCCGTTCGACGTGCCGCATCTCGCGTCCGCGCTGCTGATCGTCGCGCTGCTGTTTGCCGTGCTGCTGCATCGGACCCGCTTCGGCCTGCGGCTCGCCGCGACCGGCGCGTATCGCGATGCCGCCCGGGCGGCCGGGCTGCGCGTGAATGCGTACGTCGCGGCCAGCTACGTGCTGAGCGGCGTCGCCGCCGCGCTGGCCGCCCTTGCGTCGAGCGCGCTGTTGAGCGGCAGCTCGCCCGGCGCCGGCGAAAACCTGCTGGCCGTCGTCGCGGTCGCCCTGCTCGGCGTCGTGTTCTCGCGGCGGCTCGTGCCGACGGTGCCGGGCACGCTGCTCGCCGCGCTGTTCGTCGGCATTGTCGGCAACGGCTTCCAGCTCGACAACGTGTCGAGCTACTGGGTCAACGGCGTCGAAGGCGCGCTGATCCTGTTCGTCGTCGCGACGACCGCGCTGATTCGGCGCCGCCATACGGAACACCATGCCCATGACTGAACGGATCGGCCGCCTGCAGCGGTTCTCGCTCGTGGCGGCACTGCTCGCCGTGATCGCCTTCTTCGCGGTGTTCGCGCCGGGATTCGCGCGGCCCGCCAATCTCGCCGACGTGCTGGTGAACAACTTTGCGCTGCTCTCGATCGCCGCGCTCGGGATGACGCTCGCGCTGTCGATCGGCGCGGTCGACCTGTCGCTGGGCACCGCGATCGACGTCGCGAGCCTCGTGTTCGTGCAGCTGGTCGCGCACCAGGTGGGCGTGCTGCCGGCGCTGCTCGGCGGCCTCGGCGCGGCGGTGCTGGTCGGTGCGTTCAACGGCGCGCTGATCGCCGGGCTCGGGATCGCGCCGTTTCTCGCGACGCTCGGCACGCTGTTCATCGGCCAGACCGTCCAGCAGCTCGCCACCGGCGGCGGCCAGCCCGTCTACCTGCTGAACGTGGCGCTGCCGCCGCTGTTCGGCGCGCTCGCGCACGGCACGCTCGCGGGCGTGCCGGTGCCGCTGTGGTGCGTCGTCGTGCTCGGCGTCGTCGTGCATGTCGCGCTCGCGCATTCGGCGTTCGGGCGGTACAGCGCCGCGCTCGGCGCGCAGCCGGGCGTCGCGCGCCATTCCGGGCTGCCGGTCGCGGCGACCGTCGTCGCGACGTTCGTCGCGAGCGCGCTCGTCTACGGCGTGGTCGGCCTGCTGCTGTCGTCGACGGTCAAGGCCTATGTGCCGCAGGCCGGCAACGGCTTCCTGCTGAACGCGATCGGCGCGACCTTCATCGGCACGACGCTATCGCCGACGCGCCGGCCCGGCGTCGCCGGCACCCTGCTCGGCGTGCTGCTGATCAGCCTCGTCGCCAACGGGCTGCTGCTGATCGGCTGGAACTTCTACTGGCAGCAGGTGGCCACCGGCGCGCTTATCCTTGCGGTGCTCGCGCTGAGCTTCATGGAGCGGCGCGTGCGCACCGCTTAAGCGGCTGCGGCCGCCACGCAATGGCCGCCGGTCCGCCCGCCCCGCTCACGCGCGGGCATCCGCGCGCCGGCCGATGCCGAACGTGAACGCCAGCGCGAGCACCAGCAACGCCCCTTTCACGAAATCCTGCAGGTAGTACGGCGCATTCAGCATGGTCAGGCCGTTGAGCAGCACGCCGACGAACACGGCGCCGACCACGGTGCCGAACACGTTCGGCCGCTTCGCGCCCCACACCGCGTACCCGACCAGCGCGGCGGCCACCGCATCGAGCAGCAGCGAATGCCCGGCGCTGACGTCGCCACGCCCGACGCGGGCGGCAATCAATACGCCGCCCAGCGCCGCGATCGCGCCCGACACGACATAGGCGGCGACCCGGTAGCGCGCGGCGGGCGCACCGGCGAGCCGCGCGGCCGTCTCGTTGCCGCCGATCGCATAGATCACGCGGCCCCAACGCGTCGTCTCCATCGCCACGCAGGCCAGCACCGTCACCGCGGCCAGTATCAGGACCGGCAACGGCACCACGTCGAACACGCGCAGGCGCCCGAGCGCGAGAAACGCGTCGGTAAACGTGCCGCCGGCTTCCGTGCCGTCGGGCAGCACCGAACCGGTCGCGAGCGAACGCCCGCCGGTCGGGATCAGTTGCAGGCCCGCGAGCAGGAACAGCGTGCCGAGCGTCGCGAGCTGGTCCGGCACGCGCAAGCGTGTGATCAGCACGCCGTTGAACAGGCCGGCGGCCACGCCGAGCGCGATGCAGGCGGCCACCGCCGCGAGCGCGCTGCCGTGCCAGACGACCAGCACATAGCTGGCCGCCATCTGCGCGGATGCGGCGATGCTGCCCACCGACAGGTCGAAGCCGCCCGCCGCAAGCGTGATCGTCACGCCGATCCCGAGCAGCGCGACGATCGACACCGCCTGCAGGATGCTGAACAGGTTGTCCACGTTCAGGAACGCGGGCTCCTTGACGGTGAAGACGACGACCAGCGCGGCGAGCACCAGCAGGATGCCGGTGCGTTCGAGGCCGGCGCGCAGGCGCGCGGACGCGGGCAGCGCCGGCCCGGTGGAAGCCGCATCGGGTGCAACGGCGGGCGTGGCGGATTTCAGCATCGCAATGGCTCAGTCTGACGGGTTGAGGAATGAACGATCGAGCGTCGCGCGATCGAACCGGACGACCCGATCGGCGACTTCGGCGGCCTCTTCGAGATCGCTGACGAAGACGAGCGTGGCGCGTTCGGGCGCGTGGCGCCGCAACGTATCGACGATATCGGCGCGCGCGCCGGCGTCGATGCCCTGGAACGGTTCGTCGAGCAATAGGAGTCGCGCGGGTTCCGCGTGCCAGCGGGCAAGCACGACCTTCTGCTGGTTGCCGCCGGACAGCCGCGCGAGACGATCGTCCGGGCCCGTGCAGCGAATCCCGAAGCGCTCGATCGCGGCAACCGCCGCCGCGCGTTCGTGCGCGGCGCGCACCGCACCGCCGCCGAACCAGCGCGACAGGAACGGGAAGCTGATCGTGCCCGCGATCGACGCAAACGGCACGCTGTCGGGAAACAGCGACGAGCGCCAGCGGTCCTCGCCGGCGAGGAACACGCCGGCGCGAATCGCATCGGCGGGCGAACGCGGGCGCCACGGCCGGCCGTCGAGCGTCATCGCGCCCTGTGCGGCGCGCACGGCGCCGAAGATCGTGTTCGCGAGGCGCGATTTGCCGGCGCCGACCGGGCCCGCGATCGCGACGATCTCGCCGCGCCGCACGTCGAGATCGAACGGCGTGCTGGCCGGCCTCAACCGGAGCCCGCGCAGGCTCAGGCCCGCGTCGGACGATCCGGCCGGAACCGCGCCCGGCGTACGCGCGGCCGGCAACGGCCGCCCGATCATCGTTTCCACCGCCGCGTCGAAATCGACCGGTGCGGCGAGATCGGCGACGATCCGTCCGTCGCGCACGATCGCGACGCGATCGGCAATGCGGCGCAGGTCGCCGAGCCGGTGCGACACCAGCAGGATTGCGACGCCGTCGTCACGCAACGCATCGAGCAGCGCGAACAGGCGTTCGGCCTCCGGCGCGGACAGGCTCGCGGTCGGTTCGTCGAGGATCAGCAGGCCCGGCTGCCCGGCAAGCGCACGCGCGAGCGTCACGCGCTGCTGGTCCGCCAGCGAAAGCGACGCGAGCGGGGCCGCCAGGTCGACATCGAGGCCGACGCGCCTGGCGAGCGGCCGTGCGGCATCGCGCCGGGCTGCCGGCGGCACGCGCCACGGCGAGGCCGGATCGCACAGCCGGTCGAGCAGCAGGTTGTCGGCGATCGACAGCGTCGGCACGACCGCGTCCGCGACCGACTGATGCACGGTCGCGACGCCGAGTTGCTTGGCCGCGTGCGGCGACGCCGGCCGGTAAGGCGTGCCGTGCAGCGTCAGCGTGCCGCCGTCGTGACGGATCACGCCGCTCAGGATCTTGACGAACGTCGATTTGCCCGCGCCGTTGGCCCCCATCAGCGCGACGACTTCGCCGGCGCCGATCGACAGGTCGACCGATGCGAGCGCGATCGTCGCGTCGAAGCGCTTCGACACGCTGGCGGCGGTCAGGACGGGGGGCGGCGCGACGCGATGCCGTCGCTCAACGCGCGGGTTCGATGAGGTCGTCGTCAATGCAGTGCCGGAAAGATGGGGGGCTCGGCGAGCGGCATCGAGTTCGCCGAATTCGCGATGCCGTACGAGCAACGGAAGCGTGCGACCGGACACGGTGCGCCGGCGCAATTCCGTCTTGGCGGGAACGGCATGTCGCGACTCATCGGCTTCGGCCTCCACGTCGATCCACGTTGAGCATGGCCGCGCGCCGGGCTGGCCCCGACGCCGGACCGGCCAATCTAGCGCGCCGGACGATGCGCCCGCAAACAACGATTTCTGTCATCGATATGACGTGGACGCGAATGCCGGCATTGCCCGTGCAATGCGCGGGCAGCGGCTGCCCTGCCCGGATCGGCCGGCATCTCGTCTTCGCGACGCAACCGCTTGCGCTGAATGTGCCGCGTGACGCCGCCGTTTCCCTCGTACGACGGATAGCGCTTCCGGCGTGCCGGACCGATGTCGCGGCAAATGGAATCGTGGGGGCGGGTCTGGATCAGGCAGGTGCCGCTCGGTAGCGGCGTAGACCGGAATGTCCGGTGACGATGCAACCGTCTTCCGCCCCGCCCCGGCTCAGGGCACACGCATGCGAACACGCGTCGTCGGGCGCGGCTCCACGGCAGGAGACGAGGCGGAAATGCGGGCTGCCGGCTCGACAGCGAGCCGGCAGCCCCGGCCTCCGATGCACCCGCATCGCGCCGATGCGGGTGGGCCGAACTTACTTCCGCTGCGATTGCCGGATCAGGGCGGCCGCCTTTTCGCCAATCATGATGGCCGGCGCATTGGTGTTTCCCGAGACGACGTCCGGCATGATGGACGCGTCGGCAACGCGAAGCCCGCTCACCCCTCGCACGCGCAGTTCCGGATCGACAACGGCATCGGCGCCCACACCCATCTTGCACGTACCGGCCATGTGGTGATAGGTCACGCACGCGCGACGCACGTACTCGCGCAGCGCAGCGGGGTCATTCCCGGCCGGCCCGGGCAAGACCTCTCGTGCCCGCCACGCGTCGAAGGCAGGCTGGTTGCCGATATCGCGACAGATCTGGACGGCTTGCGCCAGGCGGTCGAGATCCGATTTCTCGGAAAGATATCGCGGATCGAGCAGCGGCGCGGCGGCGGGATCGTTCGACGCGAGACGAATCTCGCCACGGCTCGCCGGACGAATGAGGCCCGCGCACAGCGTCCACGCATTTGCCGGACCGTCGAAGCCCGGCGCATAGTACGGGATATGCATGAAGAGCGGCTGCAAGTCCGGACCGATGCGACGATCGTCGCTGCGACAGAACAACTGCGACTCGAGTATGTTGTTTCGCGGCGCGGGAATCGGCCTGGACGCCTCGAAGATCACGCTGCAAAGCAGGTGGTCCTGAAGGTTTTTCCCGACGCCCGGCAGGTGATGCGTTGCCCTGATCCCGACGCGGGCGAGTTCGTCCGCCGGGCCGATACCTGAAAGCAGCAGCAGCTGCGGGCTGGCGATCGCGCCGCCGCTGACGATCACTTCGCTTTCGGCCATTGCATCGACGACCGACGCTCCTTCGCGATAGCGAACGCCGACGCATCGATCGCCCGCGAGCACCAGTTTTTCGACGCGTGCGCCGGTCTTGACCGTCAGGTTTGCGCGATCGCGCGCGGGTTGCAGAAACGCTCGCGCAGTCGATTGGCGCACGCCGTCCTTGATCGTGAGATCGCAGTAGCCGACGCCATCGATGGCTTCTCCGTTGCAATCGTCGTTGCGCGCAAAGCCTGCCTGCACCGCCGCCTCGATCGCGGCTTCGCAAATCGGATGCGGATCGCGATTGCGCGACACGTGCAGCGGACCGCCGACACCGTGATACCGATTTTCGCCCCCCTCGAAATCTTCCGATCGACGGAAATACGGCAGCACGGAGTCGTAGTCCCACCCGAGGCAACCCTGGTAGGCCCAGGCATCGTAGTCGCTCTTGTGTCCGCGAACGTAAATCATGCCGTTGAGTGCGCTGGACCCGCCGAGCGTGCGCCCGCGCGGCCAGTAATGCGACCGCCCCGCGGTATGCGCCTGCGGCACCGTGTGGTACGCGTAGTCCACCGGCGTATTCCACAGGGACGGCCAACCGCTCGGCGCCGCGATATTGGGATCCTCGTCTCGCGGCCCGGTTTCCAGGAGCAGCACGCGAACGCGTGCATCCTCGCTCAATCGCGCGGCAATCACACAACCGGCGGAACCTGCGCCAACAACGATGTAGTCGTATGCATCCATGGTTTTTAATCCTTGTTCGAAGGTGTTGACGATCGACGTGCGGCGGCTCGATCAGAAGAAATGCGCAACGCGGAGATTGAAGCGCTGCGTCTCGAGCGGACCGTTTTCAGTGGAGGTCTGGCGGCCGAAGAGCGCGATGACCTGCCAGGTTTTCGTGGGGAACCATCCTGCTCCGACGAGGAAGCTGGGCGTCGATTGCCGGTTGGCCTGAGACACGCCCGCGATTGTCTGGTTGCCGCCGAAGACGTACGATCCCCCCAACCGCAGGTCAAAGCTGCTCGTGAGCTGGTAGCGCAACCAGCCCTGCGCCTGGAACAGCGGAGACTCCGTCAGAGTCGCACCGGTCACGCCATAGTTGTGGTTCGGCGCGAATGCCGTGGCGTCGGCGGCAAGGTCGAGCATCACCTTGGGCGCAACGGGCGTGATGAAGCCGGCCTGCAGCGCGAATTTCCAGCGGTTCTCGCCGAGATTGATTTCGCGATTGTGATCGTAGCTGCCCGTCGGCGCGTAGATGAACGGCGTGATGCCCAGGTAGGTATTCGACTCGGGATGGTTGACGACCCAGACGGTCGAAGCAAAGATCACATCTCCCGTCCCCGTGTTGTTGCCGAGGCCCGACATCTGGTTCGTCCCGCCGACATGGCCGAACGGAATCAGCACCTGGTAGTTGACGATGAATCCGTCGATCGACGTGTAGTGGACGAAACGCGCAATGCCGATATCCTGGGTGATATCCCCGCCGGCCACCCGCGAACCGTTCGCGTAGATCCGGGTATCTTCCGCGTGCTGATAGTACATTCCGGCGAAGTTCGCGCCGGCGGGCAGCGGGGTGTAGTCGCCGGCATCGACACTGATCGCCGAGGCCAGCGTCGGGCAACAAGCTACCGCCATCGCCAGCGCAGCCATCTTCAAGACGCGCGGACGGCGGGATGAACCGGTCACGCGTAATTTTCGGTCGGCTGCATGATTACTCTTCATGATCGTCTCCTGAACTATCGTCAACCACTTGATGTTGTCGTGACGATTAGTTTAGGAATTCAAATCATTCGACTTCGTACACCGGGTGCAGACGTTACGTCGCCGAGTGCAAATTGCGTCGTGGCGCATGGATATGACACGACACCTCGGGAAGAAGCATGCGCTACCCGGAGTACGATTCATTCCGGCTGGCGAGACGATACGCGCCGGGGCTGCAGCCGAATCTCGCCTTGAACAGCCGACCGAAATGCGTCATGTCGGAAAAACCGCACATCATTGCCAGTTCCAGCAGGTTGCGGTTCGTATCGGACGGATCCTCGAGTGCGCGCTTGCCGGCCTGCAGCCGATATTCCTGGATCAGCCCGTGCGGCGTCTGGCCCGTCGCGGAAAGCGCGCCGTAGAGCGTACGCCGCGATACATTCAACGCATGCGCAAGCCTGTCCGGCGTCAGGTCGGGATCGCTGTAGTGTCGCGCGAGGAAGATTTCCGCGTTCATGCGCAGCGACGCGCTTCGCGCGGCGGCTTTGTCGAGACAGCCGCTGGCCTCGCGGCGCACCACCGAATCGAGCAGCATCAACGTCGACTGCTCGAAACCGAACAGGCTTTCCGGATCGTCGGGAACCCGCCCGTCCATCAGGTACTGAATGGCCTGCAGGGCAAGATGAGCATTGCCGACCGTCCGGTACACCCGCGCGTCCGCACGATCGACGAACCACCGCCACATGGTGCTGCTTCTTGGCGGCATGAGCGCGGCAACGAACCGCGACGCATCCGCGCATTCGATCGAATACGCCTGAGTCGCATCGTAGACAGCCCACTCTCCGGGATTAACGGTCGACGTCTTGTTTCTTTGGGTGATGCGGCTTTGTCCGGCAATCTGGAACAGGATCTTGTAGCAGTCGCAATCCGTCCGCTCCGCCAGCACGCGATCCCGGTCCACCCTGATCGACGAGGTATCGACATCCGCGACGCGGATTCCCCCCGACGCGGCAAAGCGCACCGACATCCGGAAGAGTGGGCCGGTATCCCGCAGCAGCAGCGGCAGAAAGTTTTCCGTAATGAGGTCGCGGAGGTTTGTATCGCTGCTGCTCGTGCCAACGACGATTTCATGTGTCATAGCCGGTGAAGAAAGATCTGCTGCCATGTTGACCGCCCCGGGTACCTGAACGACGCGTCGCGTGTCTCCGGATATCGCCGGCAATCCGGACTGGAAACGGCGCGGCGACGCAACCCGATGAAACGCTCATCGAAAATGGCGCTTCGTCGGAAATATCCGGAAATTGAATCGCGAATTTCAGAAATTACAAAATTGAATAAGCATTACCAACCATTTGTTTTTAATGTGCGGCGGCAGTTGGAACCCCCTCTCGCGCACCATTTCAAACTGACTCTCCCTCTCTATTTCAGATGCGCAGCACATTCTTTAATTGACCGAATGGTCGGTCAATGCTGGTTTTTACCAGTGCATCATGCTTTCCCGATTTACGCGAACATTACGGCGTGGCGCAATCAACGGGAGCCGTCACGATATGCACGCTGAAGCCAAACATATGCACGGAGCGTCGATCGCCGCGCGAAACGTGAATCCGGAATCGAACCCGGTCGGCGCGTAGCTTGCCGCATATCGCCACCCCGCTCGGCCCGTCTGCTTCCGGGCAGTCGATCGAGACCGAACCGGAATGCGTGCCCGTCGCGAATGAAAATTTCCGGCTTGCGTACGATTTCCGCTTGTATTAATTTGAAGGCTTCCGGGTACCGCTGAATCCACCCTCCCCTGCATCGTTCGGTATAAACGACGCGGATGGCGAGGTGCATCGTGAATGCGAGCCGGTTTGCGTGGTTTCTCCTCGGACTGAGCGTGATTGCCGAAGTGCTCGGCACCATCGGGCTCAAGTTCTCGTCCGGCTTCACCCGTCTCTTCCCGTCGGTCGCCGCCGCCTGCTATGCCGGCGCCGTCTGGCTCATGTCCATCGCAACGTTGCACGTCGAGGTCGGCCTCGCCTACGCGGTCTGGGCCGGCGCGAGTACGGCCGCCACTGCCGGGCTCGGGATCCTGTTCTTCGGCGAGTCGCTTTCGGCGCTCAAGCTTTGCGGCCTCGCGATGGCCGCGGGGAGCCTCGTCCTGCTGAATCTCGGCGACGGTCCGTCCTGATGCGATCGCGTTTCGTTTTTCAACCGATCGTCGACGCACCCGTACCGGATATCCATTCAAGCCGCGATGACCAATGGCCATCGCTTTCAAATTCCACCAGGAGACTCGACATGAAATCGGAGAACACCTGGGCGTGCGCGCTGGTCTGCGTGACCGTACTCTGGGGCTGGTCGTTCGTCGCGATCCATGAATCCCTCGCGGCCGTCAGCGCATCGGCATTCAATGCGTATCGCTTCCTGATCGGCGCCGCGGCGATGTTCGTCGTGCTGATGCGCCGCTGGCGACACGTCGAGTGGCGCGCCGCGCGGCGAGGGATCCTGCCCGGCGTCGTCCTGTTCGGCGCATTCGCGTTCCAGACCGCCGGGATCGCCCGCACGACCGCGTCGAACGCAAGCTTCATCACGGGGCTCGCCGTCATCTTCGCGCCGGTGTTCGGCTTCTGGATGCTCCGGCTCCGGCCGAACCGGCAGCAGATGGCCGGCGCGGCGATCGCCGCCGTCGGGCTTGCCATGCTGACGATCCAGGATCTGGCGATCCACGTCGGCGATGCGCTCGTCCTCGGGTGCGCGGTCTTCACGGCGCTGCACATCGTCGTTCTGTCGAAGCGCAGCAAGGGGGCGGACGTCGAGCTGCTCGCGTTCGTTCAGGTGCTGGTGGTCGGCGTCCTGTCGCTGCTCTGGTCGCTGGCCTTTCGCGAGTTCTCCGTGCCCGCCGCCGCGCAGCCCGTCTGGACGGCCGTCATCGTCGGGATCGGGGGAACGGCGATCGGCTACTTCGTGCAGACCCGCGCGCAGGTCGAATCCGCGCCCGGCCGGATCGCGCTGATTCTCGTGCTCGAGCCGGTATTCGGCGGGCTCTTCGGCTACGTCCTCGGCGGCGACCGCCTGAGCCCGGTGAACTTCGCCGGTGCGGCGCTGATCGTCGTCGCGATGATCGTCACCGAATACCGGCCCCGCCTGCGCGCCGCCACGCATTGAGGCGGCCGCAAGACGCACTGTCCGGGTGGAGAAAATCGGCCGCGCACGATCCTGCCCGCGACGTGTGCCGCTTTGCGCGAATCAGTCGAATCGGTCGAATCGGCACGGCATCCGGACGGCGGGGCGACGCGCCACATCGCACCCTGCCGCAGCGCACGACGCGTTCACGAGTCGAGCGTGGTCATGCCCGACTGCAGGTAGTTCTGGATACCGACCTTCTGAATCAGTTCGAGCTGCGTTTCCAGCCAGTCGATGTGCGCCTCGGTATCGTCGAGGATGTTCTCGAGAATTTCGCGCGACACGTAATCCTGCACCGACTCGCAGTACGCGATCCCTTCCTTGCAGGTTGCCTGTGCCACCCGCTCGAGCTTCAGGTCGCATTCGAGAATCTCTTCCGTGTGTTCGCCGACGAGAAGCTTGTGCAGGTCCTGGAGATTCGGCAACCCGTCGAGCATGAAGATGCGCTCGATGAGCGCGTCCGCATGTTTCATCTCGCCGATCGATTCCTCATATTCATGCTTGCCCAGCTTGTCGAGCTGCCAATGGCGATACATGCGGGCGTGCAGGAAATACTGGTTGATCGCCGTCAGCTCGTTCTTGAGTTGCGCGTTCAGATATTCGATGACCTTCTTGTCGCCTTTCATCGCAGTTCTCCCGATCAACCCGTGCATGCGCACGACACTTCCAGAGCCTACAATAGTCGACGCCCGGTTCATCCGCAAACGACTTCTATGCGAAGCCGGCCGCTTCGCGGCGCACGACGATCCGATCCCGAAAAACGCGCGAAGCGGGCGCCCGAATCGTCGTGTAGTACGAATGATTTCGATTCCTGTTTCACACTCCCGATGACTGCCGTGGCCGCGCCCGTTCGTCGCGCGCGTGTCGCGCGCACACACGCTCACACGCGATCGGGCCGGCCGCCGGCTTCATGCAGCCGGATTCTGCGCACGCTGACGAACGCCGCGCCCCACACCGGCACCGCCAGCCCCCACGAGCAGGCGAACGCCGCACCGTAACCGAGCGTCGCCACGGCCATGCCGATCGCACCGGTGGCCACCGCGCTCCCTACGCTCTCGCAACACTGCATCGCGGTGAAATCCGCGCCGGGGCGCGCCGGCGACGCCCAGTTCATCAGCGTTGCCCAGATCGCCACATACATCGCGCCTTCGAACAGCGACTGCACGGCGAACGCAACATGGCAATGCAGCAGCGAGAACATGCCGCGCGTCTCGAGCATCCACGCCGCGCCGAGCGATACGCCGGCGCCGACGATCCCGACCTGCACCGCGCGCCGACACCCTAGGCGGCGCACGAGCGGCATGCCGAGCGCGACCGCGCCAAGCGCGACGCAGCAGAGGTTGCTCATCTGCAGCCGCCCGATCTCGTCGAGCGACAGCCCGCGATCGATCAGCCAGGGCTGGACGAGCGTCGATGTGGCCGTGCTGGCGAGCTTGAAGGTGCTCGCGAGCAACATGGCCCAGCCGAAGTCGCGGCCGCTCACGACATCGCGCAGCCTCACGCGCGGCGCGGCCGGGCCGGCGTCGGCGATGCCGCGCTTCGCGAAACCGGTATCGACGAACAGCAGCGGCAGGTCGATCAGCGCCATCGCGATCGCGAACGCCGTCATCGCGAACGTCCAGCCCGCCTGTGCGCTCAACACGAGCAGCCCGCCTCCGCCCGCCAGCATGCCGACGATGAAGCCGGCGACCTGGATCGCGTTCGCCGCGCCGGCCGCCCGCCCCTGCATCGTGCGCACCGCATACGCATTGGTGACGATGTCCTGCGTCGCGCAGAGCGCGTTCATCAGCACGACGAGCGTCAGCGACGCCGGCAGCGACACGGCCGGCGGAAACGGCACGAGCGCGGCGCAGACCGCGACAATCATGATCTGCGTGGTCCAGAGCACGCGCGGCAGGCCATGGCGTTCGCATGCGTTGTCGATGGCGGGCGCCCAGAGAAACTTGAGCGCCCACGGCACGAACGCCAGCCCGGTATAGCCGACGGCGGCCGCATCGTGGCCGCCCGCGCGGATCAGCACGGCCAGCGCGTGGTAAGCGAGCCCGATCGGCAGACCCTGCGCGACGTACATCAGCGCGAGCGCCAGATAATCGGCGCGTCGCGCGGTGTCGTTCGCCCGGCCGGCATCCACCCGGGCATCGGCAGCGGCGGCAATGGTATCGAGATCGGCTCGCATGTCAGAAATCCATCCCGACCCGCACGCCGACGACGCGCGGGTTGCCCGCGACGACGATGCCGTTCGCCAGCGCCCGCGTGACGTAATGCGCGTTCGCGAGGTTCTGGCCGTACACCCCGATGTTGTAGCGCCGCACGCGATAGGTCGCATGCGCATCGACGAGCACATAGGGGGCGTTGCCGAGCGTGCTGGTCGGCGCGAGATTCGTCGCGCCCTGCCGTACCGCGTTGACGCCGAGATCCCAGTGCCCGTCCGGCCGCCAGGTCGCGCCGAGGCCGACGCTCTGGCGCGGCGTGCTGGCGAACTGCCGGCCCGAGTAGTCGACGCCGCCCGCGGTGTAGTCGTCGTATTTCGCGTCGACGAGGCCGACGAACGCGCTGAGCTCGACCTGCCGCACGGGCCGCCAGCGACCCGACAGTTCGGCGCCGCGCGTATGCGAGCGCCGCGCATTCGACGTGACGGTCTGGCCGCTCAGGCTCGAGGTGACCTGCTGGTCGTGCATGAATGCATCGAACAGCGTCGCGCCGAGTTCCCACGCGTCGTCCGCGCCGCGCAGCCGGTAGCCGAGCTCGATGTAGTCGGAGGTGGCGGCGGCGTACGGCTGGCTCGCGTTGGCAGCCGAGGTCGCATAGGTGTTGAAGCCCGGCGCCAGATAGCCGCGCGCCAGCGTGAGCCAGCCGTAGTGCTGCGCGTTCGGCTCGAACTCGAGCGTCAGGCGCGGCAGCGCGGCGACGTGGTTGACGCTTGCGCCGTCGACGGTCGATACGCTGCCGAACGGCATGTCCGGCACCCCGTCGCCGTCGCTGTCGAACAGGCCGCCCTGCGTACTGCGCCAGTCGAGCGTCTGCCGGTCGTACTGAACCCGCAGCCCCGCCGCGATCCGCCACGCGGGCGCGATTCGCCAGCCCGCCTCGCCGTAGGTCGCCACGCTGTTGCCGCGCAGCGTCGCCGCGGTGCTGCTCAGATAGGCCGCGCCCATGTCGAACAGATAGGGCGCGTCGCGTCGCGTGAATTGTTCGGCCACGCCGACCGTCCAGTCGAAGCGGCCTTGCTTGCCGCTCAGCCTGGCGTCGCCGCCGAGCTGGCGCGTGACCATGTCGTAGCCGTTGCGCGCGCCGAACAGCGACACCGGCAGCCAGTAGTCCCACTGCATGCGGCTCGCGCCGAGCGTGACGGCCAGCCGGGTGCCGTTGCCGAACGTGCGGTCGTAGCTGGCGGACAGCAGCGTGTATTCGACGTCGTTCGTCCCCGTGTCGGTCGCGTTCGACTGATGTCGGCTCGCGAGGTCGGGCGACGTGAAGTAGTCGTTGCCGCCGCGCGACTTGCTCGTGTAAAGGCCGAAGCGCCAGACCCCGTCGGCCTCGTCGCGATGCAGCAGCTTCAGGTGCGCGAAGGTGCTGTTCCAGCCGGCGGTGTTGTCGCGGTTCAGCGTCGTGTTCTCCGTATAGCCGTTGCCGTGCTCGGCGCCGGCCGCGATGCGCAGCGCGGTCCGGTCGGTCAGCGGGATGTCGCCGCCGACGGTCGTGCGCGCGCGTCCGTACGACGAATAGTCGAGCGTGACGCTGGCGGCGGGCGCAGGGCCGGGGTCGCGCGACCGCAGGTTCACGAGGCCGCCGAACGCGTTCTGCGCGTACAGCGACTGCGGCCCGCGCAGTACCTGCACCTGCTCGACGTCGAACAGTTGCCCCACCGCGAGCCCGAACAACGGCACGCCGTCGACGAGCACCGGGATCGCCGTGCTGTCCGATTCGTCGGCGTCGACGCCGAGCCCGCGAATCGTCATGATCGGCGTGGTCTGCGTATAGCTCGTCATGTAGACGTTCGGCAAGCGCTCGGCGATCTGCCCGAGCGTATCGAGATGGCCGGCCTCGAGCGCATCGCCGTCCAGCGTGGAAACGCTTGCCGGCAACGTGAAGCCCGCCTGCTCGCCGGCGGGCCCGCCGCGGCTGCCGCGCACGGTCACGACGGGCAGCGTCGCCGCCGCATCGCTCGCGCCGCCGGCGGGCGCGGCCTGCGCACGCACGGATGGCGTGGCCGCGGCACACACGAACCCGGTGCAGGCGAGGCAAAGCGGCAGCCCGCGCCACGCAACGCGCACGGAAGCGCGGCGACGGCGGGCACGGAAAGCGCGGGAAAACAGGACGTCTGGCATGGCACGATGGCGGAAGGAGAAAGACGTAAATAGTAATTATTCTCATTTTCCGCACTACCCCGATCCGGTCGCCATTCCCCGAAATTGAACTATTTGGCGCAGCGCTGCAGATCGTGAACGATGCCCTTCCCGAGCGAATCGGGCGTGCGCCGACCCGTCTTGTCAATAAGAATGATTCTTATTATGATCATCCGCTGCTGTCGTCCCGCGAGTCGAACGCCCTGGCGCACGGGCGCGTTCGCGGCAAACGACAGTCCACGCAGACGGGGAGCATCAAGATGCATACGCTGAAATCGGGGGATTTCTTCAACGCCGGGGCCGCCCGCGCTGCAGCGCCGGCAGGCATTCACGTGAGGACGGTCGACCTCCAGCCGGGGCTGGCCGTGTCATGGGTCGCGTTCGACACGGCGCAATCGCTCGACGCGCTGACCGAGGAAGACGGCGCGCAGATCCACTTCAGCAGCCTGCTCGGCGGCAAGACCCGCGTGGCGTATGACGACCGCCAGCTCGACCTCGATCCGGACGTCGCGCTGGCCGCCTATTCGCCCGGCAAGCGGTTCCGGCTCGAATGCACGGCCGACTGCAGCAACATCGAATTGCGCATCGCGCGCCCGTTGCTCACGCAACTGGCCGGCGAGGATGCCGCACAGCTCGACATCGTCTCCGCGCGGCAGTTCGCGCTGCGGCGCAATCGCAACACGCTGCGGATCCGCGAGGCGGCAACCCGGCTCGGGCGCCTGCTGTCGGAAGCGCACGCGTCGCCGCTGCTGGTGCACGCGGCCGCGCTCGAGTTCCTCGCGTGGCACCTGCAGACGATGCAGCCCGAAACGCGCGAGGCCATCGCGCCGCGCGAGCGGCGGCAGCTCGTCGCCGCTCGCGACCGGCTGCTCAGCGATCTCAGCAATCCGCCGACCATCGAACAGCTCGCGCGCGAGACCGGCCTGAACCAGCTCAAGATCAAGCGCGGCTTCAAGGCGATGTTCGGCACCAGCGTCTATGCGCTGTTCCAGCGCGAGCGCATGGAACGGGCGCTGCATCTGCTGCAGCGCCACAGCGTTACCGAAACCGCCTCGATGCTCGGCTACAGCAACCTGAGCCACTTCAGCACCGCGTTCCGCAAGCAGTTCGGCATGCTGCCGCGCGAATCGCGTCGGCACGTGCTGGGCTGACCCACCCGCGTCCGCGCCGCGTCGCATGCGGTGCAGGCCTCGCGCGGCACACTTCCTTCCTCAGTCCCGTGCCGGCCGCGCCGCCTCCAGCGTCGGCGCGTCCGCATCGGACGGCCCGGCTCCCGCCGCCTGCTGTTCCCGCCAGAGCCGGGCATAAAGCCCGTCCTGTTCGAGCAGCGACGCATGCGTGCCGCGTTCGCCTATCCGGCCCGCGTCGAGCACGACGATCTGGTCGGCATGACGGATCGTCTGCAGCCGGTGCGCGATCACGATCACCGTGCGGCCCGCGACGAGCCGCGACAACGCCTGCTGGATCTCGTGCTGCGACTGCGGATCGACGGAAGCGGTCGCTTCGTCGAGCAACAGCACCGGCGCATCCTTCAGCAGCGCCCGTGCGATCGACAGCCGCTGGCGTTCGCCGCCCGACAGTTGCTGGCCGTTCTCGCCGATCCGCGTCTCGTAGCCGTCGGGCAGGCGCGCGACGAACGCATCGCACGAAGCCGCGCGGCAAGCGGCGATCACCTCGGCATCGCTCGCGCCGGGGCGGCCGATCCGCACGTTGTCGAGCACGCTGGCCTGGAACAGCTGCACCTCCTGGAACACGAAGCCAAGCTCGCGATAAAGCGCGTCGCTGCGCCATTCGCGCAGGTCGATGCCGCCGAGCATGATGCTGCCCGACTGCGGATCGTGAAACCGCGCGAGCAAATCCAGCGTCGTGCTCTTGCCGGCGCCCGACGGGCCGACGATCGCCGTCACGCTGTGTTCGGCCACCTCGAACGACAGGTCGTGCAATACGCGCGTCGCGCCATAGCCGAAACAGACGTCGCGATACGCGATCGCATGATGCGGCGGCGCCTCGGTGCGCGCGCCCTCTTCCAGCGCCGGGGTCGCGTGCAGCGCATGCAGCCGGCCTTCGCTCTGCACGAGCGCGCGCAGTTCGACCAGGCAAGCGGCCGCGTCCAGCAGCGGCTCGACGACCTTCCATGCCGTCAGCACGAACAGCAGCCAGACGGACGGTGTCAGCATGGCACGGTCGATCAGCGCGGTCGCCACGGCCAGCATCGCCAGCACGCCGCATTCGAGCAGCAGCCGGTACACCTGCACGGAACCGCCGCCCCACGCTTCCGCGCCGAGACTCGCCGCGCGCAGCCGCGCGAAACGATCGTCGAGGCGCGCCATCCAGTCGGCGGTGCGATTGAACAACCGCAGCGTGCGCAGCCCGCCGACGTACTCGACGATCAGCCCGCTCGTTTCCAGCCCGAGCCCCTGCTTGCGCGCGCCGTGCGCCAGAAAGAAGCGGTTCGCCGCGTTCAGCGCGGCGATCGCAACCGGCAGCGTCGCGAGCAACGCGACGGTCAGCCGCCAGTCGACGAGCGCGAGCCCGATCGCGAACAGCAGCGGCACCGACGCCGACGCGATCAGCTCGGCCGCCAGATGGGTGAAGACGTCCTCCATGCGCTTGACGTCGTCGGTGACGACCGCCGCGAGCCGGCCGATGCGCTGCTGCCCGAATACGCCGAGCGGAAGGCGGCGCAGGTGATCGACGAGCCGGCCGCGATAGGCGATCGTCAGCGCATAGCTGCCGAGGAATCCCGACATCTGGCCGAGCCACGAGAACAGCATCTGCCCGGCCAGCAGCAACGCGAGCCAGCCGAGCGGCACGGCCCAGACGCGCGCACCCGCGCCGAGGCCGGGACCGAACGGCGGCATCTGCGCGAGCCAGTACCAGCCAAGGAAGAACGGCGCGATCGCGAACCCGCGCTCGACGATACGCAGCGCGAAGCTCGTCGCGATCAGCGCCGGCGAGTGGCCGCTCGCGCGGATCATGCGGCGGCTTGCGTCGATGAAGTCAGCCATGCGCGCGCTCCGGCAGGGTCGCATGCACGCGCGCCGGTGCCGCGTTCGGTGCCGCACGCGTGCCGAGCGTCCACGCGTCGTCGTGCGATTGCGCATCCCACATGCGCCTGTAGCACGCGCAGTCGCGCAACAGCATGCCGTGCTCGCCGGCGCCCGCAACGCGGCCGGCGTCGAGCACGACGATGTGCGCCGCGTCGCGGATCGTGTAGAGACGATGGGCGATCACGATCAGCGTCTTGTCCGGGCAGCCGTCGCGCAGTGCGTCGAGGAAGCGTCGCTCGGTGCGGCTGTCGGCGAACGCCGTGCTCTCGTCGAGCACGAGCACCGGCGTGTCGGCCAGCAACGCCCGCGCGACGGCAAGCCGCTGGCGCTCGCCGCCCGACAGCCGCGCGCCGGCCTCGCCGAGATCGGTATGCCAGCCGTCGGGCAGCGCATCCACCAGCGCGTCGAGCTGGGCGATGCGCAGCGCGCGACGCGCATCGGCGTCGCTTGCGTCGGGGCGGCCGAGCCGCAGGTTGTCGAGCAGGCTGCCGCGAAACAGGAACGTGTCCTGCGAAACCACCGCGATCGCGGCCGCGCGCTGCGCATCGCCGAGCGACGAAAGCGGCACGCCGCCGATCCGGATCGCGCCGCCCTCCGGTTCGACGAGCCCGCCAAGCAGGCTCGCAACCGTCGACTTGCCCGCGCCCGACGGCCCGACGAGCGCCGTCATGCGCCCGGCCGGCGCGTCGAACGAGAGATCGTGCAGCACCGGCGCGGCGCCGTAGCCGAATCGCACCCGCTCGAACGTGACCGCATGGCCGGGCACCGCGACAGGCGCGCGCGCGACGGGCTCGCGCAGCGCGAGCAGCGGCTGCATGCGCGCGACGCAGGCCAGGATCTCGCGCATCTCGTGCTGCACGCGCATCAGCTTGAACAACGGCCTGAGCATGCCGCTGCCGAGCACGAGGGCGAGCAACAGGCCCGCGATGCCGATCTCGCCGCGCGCGGCCAGCCAGAGCCCGAGCGGCAGCAGCAGGACGAGGTTCGCGTTCAGCAGCACCATGAACACCGACCAGCCCGGCACGGTGCGCCGCGTCACGCGCCGCACGAGATCGTGATAGCGCCCGAGCCCCTCGCGCATCCGTGCGAACGAATGCGCATCCTGGCGGTAGGTTTTCATCACGCGCATGCCGCGCAGGTATTCGACAGACGCGCCGTTGAGATCGGCGACCGCGCGCTGGTAGTCGGCCATCAACGGCCCGAACCCGCGCATCGCGATCGCCTGGAACAGGATCGCAAGCGGCAGCGTCGCGACCGCCGCCGCCGCGAGCCGCCAGTCGATCGCGAGCAGCACGACGAACACGAGCGCCGGCGCGACGGTCGCGGCCGTCACCTCGACGAGATGGTGTGCGATGAACTGCTCGATGCGCCCGACATCCTGCATCAGGAGCTTGCCCAGCGCGCCCGATTCGTGACGCTGCAGCCAGACGAGCGGCGCGATCGCGAGCTGGCGCGCCAGACGCTGCCGCGTATCCATCAGGACGCGATAGGCGGCGCGGTGGCTCAGGTAGTAGGCGAATGAATGGAGCAGGTACTTGCCGAGCAGCGCGAGCGCGAAGCCGCCCAGCAGCGGCAGCCATGCGCCGCGTTCGCCGTCGAACAGCCGAACCGCCGATTCGCAGAGCAATGCACAAGGCACGAGGTCCAGCCCCGCCGCGCAGACGGCCAGCGCCATCGCCGCGACCAGGCTCGCCCGATGCCCGCGCAGCAAGCCCAGCAGCGTCGGCCACGGGCCGTCGTCACGTTCACGTGTCATCGGATCCCTCCACCGGATCTCGCGGACTGCCGTCGACGCCGCGCCATCGCGACTGCCTCGCCTTCCGCGTTCCGAAGGTTCTCCGCAACACCCGCTGCCCGCTACCCGAATCGGTAACGACGCTGCCCCGATGCGGACGATTTCCCTGCCCGCCGGCGCGACGAGCCGGTCATTGCCCCGGGATCGGGGGGATCAGTGCCTCGAGGTCGCTGCGCAGCCCGGTTGCGCCGTCGCCGCAATGCGTCAAGCCGAGCCGCGCAAACGCGACGGACGCCGCAACCTGCCCTTGAGCCTGCCGCAATCGCGCCAGCGCCAGCGCCATCCGGGCCATGGTCGCCGCGAACCCTGAAAAATCGTATCGTCCGTGCGCGAAATCGTCCGGCGTGACCGTGTTCATCGGCATATCCGGCGTCGCCAGCCGGTCGAGCAGCGGCCGGCCGGTCTCCACGTAGACCCGTGCGGCCGCCGACACTGCGGCGCGCAGGCTCTCGGCGGCAGGCGCATGGCTCCACCATTGATCCGCGCCGCGCTCGGCCAACCGCCGCCGGAACTCGCACAGCGACTCCGTCAATCGCTTCGGTTCCGGCGCATTGCCCAGGGCATCGGGAATCGCCAACGGCTGCAGCCCGAGATTGATGGCAAAACGCCCGCCCTCGCGCGCCCCCTGTATGTTGACGACCTGCACCCACGCGTTGCGCACGCGCCGGAAAGTGCGGCCGGAGCCGGCGAATCCGTCCGCGCGAAGCGATGGCGCGAGAGACTCGCGGATGACCGTGTCCAGTTTCAGTAGGTTGTCTTCATTCATCGGTGTTTCCCCCGGGACGTTGCTGGAAGATACCTGTCCGGCATTCGACGATGACCGCGCAGCCATTGCCGACGAACGAACGATCGCGCGGTCGCCTTTCACGCTCAGGACGAAACCTGCCCGGATCGCATTCGGAGGTCCCTTCGCGGGCGTGGATTCATGCGCCGGGCGTGTTTGCACATCGGCTCGTGGCACCCGGCATGCGTTGCTCGCAGCGGGCCCGGACACGCCATGCCGAATGCCGTTGCATTCGAACCGGACGATCCGCCGGCTCGCGCTCGTTCGCTACGCCGTTTCCTTCTCGTGCGGCTGCATGGCGCGCTGCCGGGCGACGCGCTTCATGTAGCGATCGGTCGCCAGCGCGACGACCAGCGCGGCCAGTTCGCACAGTCCGCCGATCATGCCGATGTCGGAGACGGAGCGGTACGCGACGATGAACGATCCGATGGCCGCGCCGAACGCGAAACCGAGATACGTGAACGACGAATTGAGAGACAGCGACACGGGCGCGACATCCATTCCGCCGATCGCGATCAGCTTGGCCTGCTGCGCGGGATTGAACGCCCAGCCGGCGGCGCCCCAGACCGCGATCGCGACGAGTATCGCGATACGCGCATACACCGGCTCGAGGTGCTGCGCGCTGAACGACAGGCTCTCGTACGACAGCATCATCGCGACCAGGCAGACGATCAGCACCTTCCGGCTGCCGAACCGGTCGATCGCGCGGCCGCTGATGAACACGCCGATCCCGGCGAACACGCCGTACAGCAGCAGCACGGCGCCGACCTGCGCGACGCCGAAGCCGGGTTGGCCCGTCAGGAACGGCGCGAGGTACGGATAGATGATCCAGATGCCCGCGGCCCACAACGCCGTGATCAGCAGCGTGACCAGAACGGCCGGCTGGCGCGCCACCGCGACGCGTTGCGCCAGGCTCGGCACCGCCGTGTTCGCCCCGATCGTGCGCGGCAACCCGAGCACCACGCCGAGCGTCACGATCGCGGACAGCACGCCGATGCCGGCGAACGTCGCCCGCCAGCCGAAGCGCTCGCCGATCCATGCGCCGAGCGGCACCCCGAGCGCCACCGCGATCGTGATCCCGCCGTGCACCGTCGCGAGCGCGCGGCCCCTGCGCTCCGGCGCGACCAGCGAGCTCGCCAGCGCATTCGCGCTCGGCATGTACAGCCCGGCCGACACGGCCAGCAACACGCGCGTGGCCAGCAAGGACAGATAGCCGGGCGACGCGCACGCGGCGAAGTTGGCGGCGGTGAAGCACAGCAGCGCGATGATGAGGAAGCGACGCCGGTTCACGCCGGCGCTCAGCGTCGTCAGGATCGGCGAGCTGATCGCATACGCGAGCGAGAATACGGTGACGAGCTGGCCCGCGGCCGCGAGGCTGACCGACAGGTCGTTCGCGATGATCGGCAACAGCCCGGCCAGCATGAAACCTTCGGTGCCAATCGCAAATGCGCCGAGCGCCAGACAGTAAAGCGCGGCATTGTGTTTCAGTTCGGCGGCAGACGCCATGACGTGTTCTCCAAACGAATCCAGCCGGACGTTGCGCCTGTCGATGCCGCGAACCGGATACGGGCAGGCACGCGGAGGGCGGCGGCTGCTCGAGCGGGAATGCGGCGCGTGCCGACTGCGCGGTACCGTCCCGAAGGCCCCCTCCATGCGGGATGGCATGCGAAGGGCGGGCCGTCTCCGGCGATTGATTGACTGAAGGCACCCCGACCACGTTCGCACGTGGCGACCCGGTGCCGGAGTGTCGACTATGTGGAAAACCGGCGGGCACCGACGGCGGGCAACGGACGCCATGCGCGCGCTACGCCGACCATGCCGCGATCGTGTCTCGATCGTTCCGGCCTGTCTTGACAGGTCGCCAGCCTAACACTGTCCTCGCCGTCGTGCGAGCGGGTCGCCGGAGTCGATTCGTCAAGTGCCCGCGGAAGAAAGACGGCCGAATTCCCCGAAAGCGGACATATCGCGCGAATTGGCCGCGAATCCTTCATTTACGATCTTTTTAAGTGACGTGTCGTCATGCCCGGATACGCCACAAGCCGCTCGGCCAATATATGATTCGTCACCAGCCAGCCGTCCATCAGATCGAACGAATGCCCAATTTCCCCCCCGATCTACGCCAGTGGTATTACTTCGTGGCCGTTGCCGAGGAACGGCATTTCGGCCGTGCGGCCGCGCGCCTCTCCATGACCCAGCCGCCGCTGTCGCAGGCCATCCGCTCGCTGGAGCGCGAGCTCGGCGTCGAGTTGTTTGCGCGCACGAAGCGCACGGTCGCGCTGACCGCGGTCGGCGAGGCGCTGCTGCCGGAGGTGCTCAAGCTGCTCGCCGCGGCCGAGGCGCTTCCCCCGCTCGCGCAGAGCCTCGCGCTCGGCGAGACGGGCAGGCTGTCGCTCGCGTTCGTCTCGATCGCCGATTACGGGCTGCTGCCTTCGCTGCTGCGCGAGTTCGGCACGCGCTATCCGCTGGTGCGGCTGCAACTGACCGAGGCGACGAGCGACGTGCAGATCGAGGAACTCGCCGCGGGCCACATCGACGCCGGCCTGATCATCCCGCCGGTGCCGCCGCGCTACGTGGCCGAGCTGTCGTACCTGCCGGTCCTGAACGAGCCGCTCGTGCTCGCGATGCCGACGGCCGTGTCGAACGCGCCCGAAGAGGTGCCGATTCACCTGAAGGACGTAGCGGCGCTGCCGCTCGTGATTTTTCCGCGCCGTCTCGCGCCGGGGTTCTACGACGCCATCATGGGCTGCTACAGCGCGGCCGGCGTGGTCCCGCGCATCGGCCAGGAAGCCATCCAGATGCAGACGATCGTCAGCCTCGTTTCGGCCGGCATGGGCGTCGCGCTGGTACCGCAATCGTTGCGCAACCTGCGACGCACGGGCGTCGTCTATCGGCCGCTGGTGCACGGCCCGTTCTTCGTGGAAACCGGCCTCGTGTGGCGCAAGGGCGATATCGGCCACGTGCTCGCCGGCTTCATCAACATCGTGCGGACACTCGCCCCCGCGTAATCCGGATGCACGGCGCGCGGGTGCCGTATTGCCGCGGCGATTTCCTCATCCGTCAGTCGCTGAACGAGCGACACGGGAATCGCGGCCGGGCGGCCGTGCAGCGTCGCGCATGCACCCGCCATTCTCCAGCAGCGAAATCGCGCTCCCTTTCGCCGCGAACGGCAACGGGAACGCGTAAGGCGCGCCGTCGCGATCGACACCGGCAGGCCGCGCGCCGTCAGGCAAGCGGCCGGCCGGCGCGATCCCGGGGTCGAGGCAGCACCCGGCCGGGCTCGCCGCAGGCCTGAAGCAGCGAGCCCGACCCGCCTGTCAGGCCTTCCCGTGCCCCTGCGAACCCGGGCCCGACGAGAATTCGCGCACGCCGTCGCGATTGATGCCGAAGCCGAGGCCCGGCGCGTCGGGCAACGCCAGCGTCCCGTTCTGCTCGGTCGGCAGGCCGGTAAACAGGTTCCGGCAGATCTCGACCGCGACGACGTGCCACTCGACCGAGCCGCCGTTCGCGAGCCCGCCGTGCAGATGCATGTTGTGGAACGGGAACGTGCCGCCGTTGTCGATCGGCACGCCGAACGCCTGCGCGAGCGCGGCCGCGCGCGCCGCCACGGTGAAGCCGCCGCACACGCATACGTTCGGCTGCAGGATGTCGACGGCGTCGTTGACGAGGAACTCCCGGAACCGGAACAACTGCCCCTCGCTCTGCCCGGTGGCGACCGGAATGCCGCCGCGCTTTCGCAGGTCGGCGAGCTTGACGGGGTCGTTGTCGGCGATCGGCTCCTCGAAGAAGCCGATGTTGCAATCGGCCACGCGCTCGGCGAGCCGCATCGCATGATAGTGATCGAGCCCGCAGTTCGCGTCGATGTAGATCTCGGCGGCGTCGCCCACCGCGTCGCGCACGGCGCGCACGCGCGCCACGTCGTCCGCGACGACCTGCTCGAGCGCCCGCCCTTCGTTGCGGCGCGCGAGCGCGTGATAGCCGACGATCATCTTGATGCGCCGGTGCCCGCCCGCGACGAGCGCGCGGGCGGCGTGCACGAGTTCCGCACGCTCGACCGACGCGAAGCCGAACGTCGTATAGAGCGGCACCACGGGGCGCGCGCCGCCGAGCATCTTCCACACCGGCATGCCGGCGATCTTGCCGATCGCATCCCAGACCGCGATGTCGATCGCGGAGATCGCGTGCCCCGCATAGCCGGTCTGCCCGCGCGGGCACAGCAGCCAGTACAGCTTGTCGAGAATGCGCTCGCGCTCGACGATGTTCATCCCGACCAGGTTCGGCGCGACGACGTGATCGATCGCGGCGGCCACGACGGCCTCGTCGGTGATCGCCGTGAAGCCGTGCCCGACCACGCCCTGCGACGTCTCGATCTCGACGATCACGCCCGACAGCCTGCCGGACATCCGGACGCCGGCGATCTCCGCGTCGCCGCGCGCGAACACCGGCGTCGCGGTGATTTTCACGATGGTGTGCTGCATGTCTTCTCCGTTATTTTTGAGGGTGACCACGGGACTACGTCCGGCCGCGCCGTCGCGCGGCATCACCGCCCTTCCGCGCGACGCAGCACGAACGTGAGCCCGATGCCGGTCAGCAGGCCCCAGAACGCGCCGCCGATGCCGAGGAACGCATGGCCGGCCATCGTCACGAGGAAGGTCAGGATCGCCGCTTCGCGCGTGTCCTTGTCGGTGAATGCGTTGAGCAGCGCGCCGCCGAGCGCGTTCATCAGCGCGAGGCCGGCGACGGCCTCGATGATGATCGGCGGCGCGACCGCGATGAACAGCGTCGCGGCGCTCGCCGCGAGCCCGTACACGACGTACGCGGCGCCGCAGACGATGCCGGCCCAGTAGCGCCGCGCCTCGTCGGGGCCGGCCTCGTCGCCCGCGCACAGCGCGGCGGTGATCGCGGCCAGCCCGATCGGCGGGCCGCCGAACGGCGCCGCGAGCAGGCTGCATACCCCGGTCGCCGTGAACAGCCGCGATGCTTCGGGCCGGTAGCCGTTGACGTTGAGCACCGCGACGCCGGGGATGTTCTGCGACGCCATCGTCACGATGAACAGCGGCACCGCGACGCTCACCATCGTCGACGCCGAGAACACCGGCCCGACAAGCGCGAGATGCGGCAGCATGCCGGCCGCGCCGATCCCGCCCGTCTTCGCGATGAACGCGATCGCGACCAGCGTCGCGATCGCCGCGCACGGCACCGCGAGGATCTTGCGGACCCGCATCATCACCACCCAGACGAGCAGGATCGGCGCGACGTACAGCGGATACTGCGCGAGCGCGTGCACCGGTGCGACGCAGAGGTTCAGGATGATCCCCGCGAGCATCGCGTTGGCGATCGGCAGCGGGATCCGCGAGATCGCCCGGCCGAGCGGCTTCCACATCCCGGCCAGCGTGAGCAGCACGCCGGTCAGCACCAGCGCGCCGACCGCGGCCGGATAGCCGCCCTTCACCGCGCCCAGGCCGAGCAGCAGCGCGGCGCCGGGCGTCGACCATGCGACGCTGACGGGCATCCGGGTCCGGTAGCTGAGCACGATGCCGGCCAGCCCCATCACGATCGAGACGGCCATCAGGCCGGACGCGGCCTGCGCGCGCGTCGCGCCGACGTTCGTCAGCGCGTTCACGATCAGCGTGAACGTCGACGCGAAGCCGACGAACGACGCCAGCAGGCCCGCGCCGGCCGCCCGCGCCGAGAAGCCGTGTTCGGTTTTCATTTCAGCAATACTGCTCATCTGTCCTCCGTGGGATGGATTCGATACGGCGGCGGCCGCGTCAGCGCGCGTCGTGCGTCGGCTCGCCGCATTCCTGGTTCAGCGTTCCCGCGTGATACGCGGCGAGGAACGCGTCGAAGTTGCCGATCTGCGTGCGCTCCAGGTCGGCCTGGCGACCCAGCGATTCGGCGGCCGTCGCGTCGAAGCGCGCCAGCACGTCGGCCGGCAACGGCCGTGCGCGGAACGCCTCGGTATGCGCGAGCGTCTGCCGCATCCCGAACGCGAAGCACGCGCCGCGCGGGTCGTCGCGCAGCGTGTGCAGCGCATCGAGCACGCGCGCCGACGGCGTCGCTTGCGGGTCGTCGAGCTTCACGTACTGCGCGTCGAGCGCGGCGGTCGTACGCGTGTCGCCACGCTGCAGATCCAGCACGCCGGCCGCCTCGTTGATGCGCGCGAGCAGTTCGTGCGCCCACGTGCGCAGCGCGACACGCTCGTCGCCGCGCTGCAGCTCGAGCCCCGGGCGCCGCCCTTCCCGCGCGACCGCCGCGAAGTTGCGCCGGCACGCGTCCTGCTCGGCGCCGGCCAGGCACGGGCTGTCGTCGAGCGCGCAGAACAGCAGGAACGCATCGACGAAGCGCAGCGTCGTCTCGGCGACGCCGTGCGGCGCGAACGGATCGATGTCGAGACAGCGCACCTCGACGTATTCGATGCCGCGGCTGCGCAGCGCATCGAGCGGCCGCTCGCCGCTGCGCACCGTGCGCTTCGGCCGGATCGACGCGTAGAACTCGTTCTCCATCTGCAGCAGGTGGGTACTGAGCTGCAGCCACTCGCCGTCGCGCTTCGCGCCGATCGCCTGGTACTCGGGGCACGGCTGCGCGACCGCGCGCGCGAGCCCTTCGAGGTACGCGGGCAGGTTGTCGAGACACGGCGCGAACGCGCCCTGCACGCGATTCTGGTAGCCGAGGTCGCTCATGCGCAGGCTCGTCGCATACGGCAGGTACAGCGTCTGCGCATCGAACATGTCGAGCCCGTGCCGGCCGCCCGCGACGAAACCCGCGCACAGCGCCGGCGACGCGCCGAACAGGTACGGCAGCAGCCAGCCATAGCGGTGGAAGTTGCGGATCAGCGCGAGATAGCCGGCCGAGCGCGCGTCGCGAACGTCGCGGCCGGACTGCTCGCATCCGTCGCGCACGTCGCGCAGCAGCGGCCACACGGCGTCGGCGAGCGAATGGTTGTAGTGGATCCCGGCGATGCACTGCATCGCCTTGCCGTAGCGGAACGCCAGCCCGCGCCGATACACGTGCTTGAGGATGCCGATGTTCGACGTGCCGTACCACGCGATCGGAATGCGCCGGTCGTCGTCGAGCGGGCACGGCATCGACTGGCTCCACAGCAGCTCGTCGCCGATCGCGTGGCACGCGAAGCGGTGCAGCTCGTCGAGCCGCTCGATCACGTCGGCCGCATCGTGCTGCGGCGGCGTCACGAATTCGAGCAACGGCTCCGCGTAGTCGGTGGTGATCGACGGGTGCGTGAGCGCCGCGCCGAGCGCGCGCGGGTGCTGCGTCAGCGCGAGCCGGCCGGCGGCATCGACGCGCAGCGTCTCGCGTTCGACGCCGCACAGCCCGTGGCCGAGCAGCGGCAGGTGCGCGGCATCGCTCAGTACGCCTAGCCGGCGGCGATACGGCGTCGTCATCCATGTATGTCTGCGTGAATCGTGGGTCATCGCGGTCTCCCGGTGCGAAGTCAGGCGAGATGCCGCTCAGTCGAGCGGGCTCTTCGGCCGCGGCAGGCCGATATGCTCGCGCAGCGTCGCGCCTTCGTAGCGCGTGCGGAACAGGCCGCGCCGCTGCAGCTCGGGCACCACCATCGTCACGAAGTCGTCGTAGCCGTCGGGCACCGTGTAGAACACGATGATGAAACCGTCGCAGGCCTCCGTCATCAGCCACTCTTCCATCTGGTCCGCAATCTCGGACGCGGTGCCGACCATCTCGCCGGTGCCGGATTCGGCCGCGCGCTTCGCCAGCTCCCGCACCGTCAGCCCCTCGCGGCGCGCGAGCGCCGCCCATTCGCGCTGGTTGCCCTGCCCCTGCTCGGTGTGCGGCAGCTCCGGCAGCGGCTTGTCGGGATCGAACTTCGAACAGTCGACGCCGAGCCGGATCGACAGGTTCGGGATGTTGCTGTCCACGTGCACGAGATCGTCCATGTAGCGCTTCTTCGCCAGCGCCTCCGCACGGGTGCGGCCGACGTACACCTGGTTGGCGGGCAGGATCTTCACGTGGTCGGGATTGCGCCCGGCCGCGACCGCGCGCGACTTCACGTCGCGATAGAACGCGCGGCCCGTCTCGATGCTGCGCGCGTTGCCGAACACGAGATCGGCCGACCGCGCGGCCATGTCGCGCGCCTCCTCCGACGCGCCCGCGAGCGCGATCACCGGCCAGCCCTGCACCGGCCGCGCGATGTTCAGCGGCCCCTTCACCGAGAAGAACTTGCCCTTGTGGTTGAGCGGCCGGATCCTGTCGAGATCGGAGAACACCCCCGCCTCCTTGTCCATCACGAGCGCGTGATCGGACCAGCCGTCCCACAGCCCCGTCACGACCTGGAAGAATTCCTCGGCGCGCTCGTAGCGTTCCGCGTGACGCAGCGCGGTCTCGAGCCCGAAATTGAGCGCGGCCTCCGGGTTGACCGTCGTCACGATGTTCCAGCCCGCGCGCCCGCCGCTCAGGTGATCGAGCGACGCGAAACGGCGCGCGAGCAGGTACGGATCCTCGTAGCTCGTCGTGCCGGTCGCGATCAGGCCGATGCGGTCGGTGCACGCGGCGATCGCCGACAGCATCACGAGCGGGTCGTACGACGTGATCGTGCCGCTGCGCTTGAGCGCGTTCGGCGGCATCGGCATCACCGCGAGATGGTCGGCGGTGAAGACCGCGTCGAAGCAGGCGTGCTCGAGCTTCTGCGCGAGCGACCGGATCACCGGCCAGTTGAAATTCGCGAGCGTCGGCGCGTTCGGATGCCGCCACCATGCCGTGTGCAGGCAGATGGGTCGCATGAATCCACCCAGGCAGAGTTGCTTCGTCATACGGGGTTCCTCGTCATTGGAAGACTGCGCAAAGCGTGCGGACCGCGCGTGGCCGGCCCGTCAGCGCGCGTCGTTGAAGCGGGCGAAGCCGGCCTCGAGATCGCCGATCAGGTCGTCGGCGTTCTCAAGACCGATGTGAAAGCGCACGCACGGGCCGCCCGGGTCCCAGTGCGATGCCGTGCGGTACGCGCTGCAGTCGAACGGCATCGCGAGGCTTTCGTAGCCGCCCCACGAATAGCCGAGCCCGAAATATTCGAGCCCCTCGAGCAGCGCGGCGACGGCCGGCGCGGGCGCCGGGCGCAGCACGACGGAGAACAGCCCCGTGGCGCCGCTGAAGTCGCGCGCCCACAGCGCATGGCCGGGATCGTCCTCGAGGGCCGGATAGCACACGCGCCGCACCTCGGGGCGCGCGGCGAGCCAGCGCGCGACGCGCAACGCGTTCGCCTGGTGCTCGCGAATCCGCACGCCGAGCGTGCGGATGCCGCGCAGCGCGAGAAACGCGTCGTCCGATCCGATGCACTGCCCGGTGTCGCGCTGGTACTGCTCGAGCGCCGGCAACGCGCGCGCGGACGCCGACACCATGCCGATCATCACGTCGGCATGACCGGCCAGGTACTTGGTGCCGGCCTGGATCACCAGATCCGCGCCGTGCGCGAACGCATCGAAGAACAGCGGCGTCGCCCACGTGTTGTCGAACAGCACCATCAGCCCGCGGTCGTGCGCGAGCGCGGCGAGCGCCGGCACGTCGCACATCTCCATGCTCTGCGACGCGGGCGCCTCGAGATACAGCGCCCGCGTGTTCGGCCGGATCAGCGCGGCGAGCGCGTCGACCGACGCGCACGGCGCGAAGTAGGTCGTCTCGATGCCCGCGCGCCGCAGCACGCCGTCGCACAGCTGCCGCGCGGGCTTGTAGACCGCGTCGGTCATCAGCAGGTGGTCGCCCGCCGACAGGCACGACGACAGCGCGGTCGTGATCGCCGCGAGCCCGGACGGGCACAGCACGACGCCCGCGCCATGATCGAGCGCGCGCACCGCGTCCTGCAGCGCGGCCGTGGTCGGCGTGCCGCGCCGGCCATATACATACGGCTGCGTGTAGCCGAGCAGGTCGGCCACGCTCGGCGCGAGCACCGTCGAGCCGCGATACACCGGCGGATTGACGAAGCCGTGATGCGCGGCCGGCGCGCGGCCGCCCGTGACGAGCACGGTGTCGACCTGCGCGTCGGCCGCCGGACGGTTCGGGGCGGGCCGCATGGTCAGCCCTTCACGATCCGCACGGCGCCGCGCGCGGCGCTCGTGGTCATCGCCGCATACGCGCGCAGCGCGCCCGACACGCGGCGCTGCCGCTTCTCCGGCTGCCACGCGCGCTCGCCGCGCTCTTCCATCGCCGCGCGGCGGCGCCGCAGTTCGTCGTCGGAGACCAGCACGTTGATCGAGCGGTTCGGGATGTCGATCTCGATCGCGTCGCCGTTCTCGATCAGCCCGATCTCGCCGCCCTCCGCCGCCTCGGGCGACACGTGCCCGATCGACAGCCCCGACGAACCGCCGGAGAAGCGGCCGTCAGTGATCAGCGCGCACTGCTTCGCGAGCCCCTTCGATTTCAGGTAGCTGGTCGGATAGAGCATCTCCTGCATGCCCGGCCCGCCGCGCGGCCCCTCGTAGCGGACGATCACGATGTCGCCCGGGCCGACCGCGCCGCCGAGGATGCCCTCGACCGCTTCCTCCTGCCCTTCGAACACGCGCGCGGTGCCGGTGAACTTCAGCATCCCGCCGTCGACGCCCGCGGTCTTCACGATGCAGCCGTCGCGCGCGATGTTGCCGAACAGCACCGCGAGCCCGCCGTCGCGCGAGAACGCGTGCTCGGCATCGCGGATGCAGCCGGTCTTGCGGTCGATATCGAGTTCGTCGTAGCGGTTTTCCTGGCTGAACGCGACGTGCGAGCGCACGCCGCCCGGCGCGGCCCGATAGAAGCGCGACACGGAATCGACGCGATTGCGCATCACGTCCCACCGGGCGAGCGCGTGCGCGACGCTCGGCGCATGGACGGTCGGCAGCGTCGTATTCAGCAGCCCCGCGCGATCGAGCTCGCCCATGATCCCGATCACGCCGCCGGCGCGGTGCACGTCTTCCATGTGCACGTCCTGCACGGACGGCGCGACCTTGCACAGCACCGGCACGCGGCGCGACAGCCGGTCGATGTCGGCCATCGTGAACTGCACCTCGCCTTCGTGCGCGGCCGCCAGCAGATGCAGCACCGTGTTGGTCGAGCCGCCCATCGCGATGTCGAGCGTCATCGCGTTCTCGAACGCGTCGCGCGTGGCGATCGAGCGCGGCAGCACGCTCGCGTCGTCCTGCTCGTAGTAGCGGCGCGCGAGATCGACGATCACGCGCCCGGCCTCGAGGAACAGGCGCTTGCGATCGGCATGCGTCGCCAGCACCGAGCCGTTGCCCGGCAGCGCGAGCCCGAGCGCCTCGGCGAGGCAGTTCATCGAGTTCGCGGTGAACATCCCGGAGCACGAGCCGCAGGTCGGGCACGCGACGTTCTCGACCGCGCGCACCTCGTCGTCCGTCACCTGCGAGTCGGCGGCCACCACCATCGCGTCGATCAGGTCGAACGCGCGGCGCTTGCCGCGGAACGTCAGCTTGCCGGATTCCATCGGGCCGCCCGACACGAAGATCACCGGGATGTTCAGGCGCATCGCGGCCATCAGCATCCCCGGCGTGATCTTGTCGCAGTTCGAGATGCACACCATCGCGTCCGCGCAGTGCGCGTTCACCATGTATTCGACCGAGTCGGCGATCAGCTCGCGCGACGGCAGGCTGTACAGCATGCCGTCGTGGCCCATCGCGATGCCGTCGTCGATCGCGATCGTGTTGAATTCCTTCGCGACCGCGCCGGCCGCCTCGATCTCGCGCGCGACGAGCTGGCCGAGATCCTTCAGGTGCACGTGGCCGGGCACGAACTGGGTAAACGAATTGACGACCGCGATGATCGGCTTGTCGAAATCGGCGTCGGTCATCCCGGTGGCGCGCCACAGGCTGCGCGCGCCCGCCATGTTGCGGCCGTGGGTGGAAGTGCGTGAACGATAGGTAGGCATCGTGATCCTCTGTAAATTCGGTTCAAAAAGACGGGTGGGCAACCGTCAGTGCGGCCGCCCGGCCACACCCCAGTTGTTGTCGTTCTTCGCGAGCGTCGGCAGCACGAACGACAGGATCTTTCTCCGGTCGAGATCGGACGACACGCTGAGCTTGTATTCGAGCGCGGTCAGCTTGATCACGATGGACCTGAGCGCCTGGGTCAGACGTTCATAGCCCCCTTCGAAATAGAGCGTGCCGCCACGCTGCGCGATAACGCCGTGGCGGGACAGGTAATGAAACAGCGCGACCGACGAGCGCGCGTCGTAGTTGTCGAGCGGCGGCGCCTGCAGCGGATAGCGGATCAGGCGCTCGGCCAGGATGTACTGGATCGATGCACGCAGCACGCGGTCGTCCGAGCGCATCCGGAACAGCGCGAGGATCGACAGGATGTCCACGCGCAGTTCCTCCGCGCCCGCGCCGTTGCGCGTGCTTTTCGCATCGAGGTTCTCCGGGATCGGCAGGAAGCCGGTGCGATGGTGGAATTCGTGCAGGTGGACCCAGATCGCGCTCGCCTGCGTGAGCAGCGCGTCGTCCGCCGCGAGCAGGTCGGGAAACGCGGTCGGCGACCAGCTGGCCTCGATCGCCGGGCGCGTGTAGCGCTTGAAGCGCTCGACGAACTTGTCGATGAAGTAGTACGCCTTGTGATAGGCGTGCAGGTCCGCGTCGATGAAGTTCTCGCCGAACACCGCGACCGCGAGCGGATTGCGGAAGCCGTCCGTGCACATGCGGATCTGCACCGGCAGCGCGTTGCCGTCCGGCGCGATCGCGAGCACGCTCGGCGGAATCGGCACGGGTGCGATCGCGGCCGCCTCGAGGAACGCATCGGCGTTGTACGGCACGTCGAAGAACCCGAGGATGAAGCTCGGGTCCACCGAGTACGTGAGGTCCAGCAGGCGCCCCGACGCGAGGCAGCGGTTCTCCAGCGTCACCAGCAGCGCGCGCACGTGCGGGTTGTCGGCATAGTCGCCGAGATGCGCACGGGCGCATTGCGCGATACGCGCGACGTCGGTGCGAAAGCCGCCCGCGAGAATCTCGCTGCGGCAACGATTGGTGGCTTGTACGATTTCACGTTTCATGTCGGTCATCCTGTCGGCACGCGTCGTCAAACGACGCGGAATTCGCGCTGCAGATAGACGAGCGTGTCGTCGTCGGGCGCCGCGCAGTGCAGCGCCACCACTTCGCCGACCAGCAGTTCGTGCGTCGCGGCGCTCATCGACGCCACGAGCCGGCAATCGAGCGCGATGCATGCGCTCGCCAGCACCGGCGAGCGCGTCGCGAGCTCGCCCCACTCGCCCACCGTGAAGCGCGCGTCGCGTTCGTGCGCGGTGCGGCCCGCAAACACGTCGGCGAGCAGGCGGTCGGCCGCGCCGAGCGTGTTCACGCAGAACACCTCGTTCGCGATCAGCCGCTGTGCCGACACGCTGCCGCGATTGACCGACACGAGCACCGTCGGCGGCGCATCGGACACCGACAGCACGGCGGTCGCCGTCATGCCGCAGCGCCCGGCCGGGCCGTCGCTCGTGAGCACGTGAACGGCCGACGCCACGCGGCACATCGCGTCGCGAAAGCGCTGCGGCGAAGTGCCGATCGACTGGTCGGGGAACCGTGCGGGTTCGTTGTGGATCATGTCCTGTCTCCGTACATGGGGAAAATGCCGCGCGCCGCGCTACCGGTTCACCAGCGCCTTCGGCAGCGACAGCGCGAGCAGCCCGCCGAGCGCCATGCAGCCGGCCATCATGTAGAGGCCCGCGTCGTTCGACGCGGTCAGTTGCTTGAGCAGCCCCATCAGGTAAGGACCGAGAAAGCCCGCAAGATTGCCGATCGAATTGATCATCGCGATCCCCGCGGCGGCCGCGGTGCCGCCGAGAAACGCCGTGGGCAGGCTCCAGAACAGCGGAATCGCGGTGAGAATGCCCATCGTCGCGAGCGTCAGCGCCGCGATCGCCAGCCCGGTCTGATGCGCCCAGGCAACCGCGAGCACGAGCCCGACCGTGCCCATCGCGCCGGGCAACGCCAGGTGCCAGCGGCGTTCGCGGCGCCGGTCGGAACTGCGTGCGATCGCGATCATCGCGACCACCGCCAGCGCGTACGGCACCGTCGACAGCAGCCCGATCGTCAGCGGATCGGCCACGCCCGTCGCATGAATCAGCGTCGGCAGCCAGAAGCCGACGCCATACAGGCCGATCACGAACGAGAAGTAGATCGCGCACATCAGCCAGACGCGCGGATTCGCCAGCACCGCGCCGAGCGACAGGTGCGACTTGACCGCTTCCTCGGCCTTCACGTTGCGCTCGAGCAGTTCGCGCTCGTCGGCGTCCAGCCACTTCGCCTCCGCAATGCGGTCGTCGAGCAGCGCGTACACGAGCACGCCCGCGAGGATCGACGGCAGCCCTTCGAGCAGATACAGCCACTGCCAGCCATGCCATCCGTTGAACCCGTCGAACGCCTTCAGGATGTAGCCGGAAATCGGGCCGCCGACCACGCCCGACAGCGCGACGGCCGTCATGAACACGGTCGTCATCCGGCCGCGCCGATTCGCCGGATACCAGTAGGTGAGGTACAGGATCACGCCGGGAAAGAAGCCGGCTTCCGCCGCGCCGAGCAGGAAGCGCATCGCGTAGAACGCCGTCGGCGTCGTGACGAACATCGTCAGCGCGGACACCGCGCCCCACGTCACCATGATCCGCGCGATCCAGACGCGCGCGCCGATGCGGTGGAGGATCAGGTTGCTCGGCACCTCGAAGATGAAATAACCGAAGAAGAAGATCCCGGCGCCAAGCCCGTAGGCCGCGTCGGACAACCCGAGATCGCCGGCCATCTGCAGCTTCGCGAAGCCGACGTTCACGCGGTCGAGATAGGACACCAGGTAACAGAACAGCAGCAACGGCATCAGCCGCCATGCGACCTTGCGATAGGCGGCTTCCTCCGACACCCGCAATGCGGGCGATACGGTCGATACGAGCGTCTCCATGATTTTTTTCCTTTCGTGGGATCGGTTGTTTTTCGTTGTGCACTGCATCCCGCATGCGCCGCCCGGTCGAGACAGCCACGATCCGGCGCGCACGCCGGCCGGCCGCCCTCCTGCGGCCGATGCATGCGTGTGCGCGGGGTGCCGTGGGCCGCACGCGTGCGTGCGGCATCCGTCCGGCGGTGCGGCGGTCTGGCTCGGGCGCCGCCGATCAGGCGCGCATCGGCCTTGCGAGAACCGATTGCGGCCGTGCCGCGTGTCCGGGGAGTCGTTGTACGTCGTTGTGCCCGGAAACCGCATCGCCGGCGAGGCATGACGCGCGCATGGCGCGCGGATGGTCGAATACTCGCTTCATGATCAGCCTTTTGCTCACATGCCCGCTTAGGGCGCCTTTAAAACGTCCGCCGGCGTTTGAAGCCGGGAACGCACCGCTGGACCGAGCGCCCTTTTGGAGCATTCGATGCCGTGATCCTGTGCGGCCGCGCGCGGCGGCCGTCATTGCATTTCGGGCGGGCGATCGCGCAGCCCGGCCATGTAGGCAACCGTGCGATCGCGATACGCCGCCGACACCCCCGCGTCCACCAGCCCGCGCACCAGCAGGTCGCGGTAGCGCGCGCTCGGCGCCGCGTCGCGATCGAGCGTGACCGCGCCGCGATACGTCAGCGCGCGCTCGCGTTGCCCGCCCGGCATCCGCACCTCGACCGCCACGCGCACATAGCGGCCCAGGTGCACGCCTTCACGCCGCTCCAGCGCGTCGAGCAGCCCGATCGGCAACCGGTACAGCGCGCCTTCGACGAGCCCGTCGGCGGCCGGCTCGATGTTCGCGCAGCAGACCGGCTCGTTGAGCGACGCGTAGTTGAACGCCAGGCGATGGCCGTCGAGCCGCGCCGCGCCCGCGACAAACGGCGTCGCGTCGCAGCCGAGCGAAGCGGACAGGCTGGCGAGGTTCATGCACGAGCCATACGCGAAGTACGTGAAGTGCTCGCCGCGCAGCAGGTCGTCCGTCGTCATCGCGCTGCCCGCCGTGCCGGGGCGCCCGGAATCGCGCGCGCGTCCATCAGAACGCCGCGCTCGGGGCCCGCGTCGTACCGAGCACGTAGTGGTCGTAGATCGCCGCGACCGATGCGATCGAGTCGAGCAGGAAATCGCCGATCGGAATCTCGATCCGCAGCGTCTGCTCGATGAACAGCACGAAATGCACGAGCGACAGCGAATCGAGCAGGTTGGCGTCGAGCAGGTTCGTCTGCGCGGTCACGCGCGCCGGTGCACCCGGGTCGATACCGGCCAGAAACGTCTTCACGTTGTCGATCAATTCGTCGAGGCTCATCATCCGCATCACGATCACGCTCCAGAAACACTCGTTCATCCCGGCCCGCACGCACGCATGCGGGCATCGTTTTCATCGAACCGCAGAGTCGCTCACATCGTCTTTCGTTTTTGACTTTCGATCGGGCGTCGTGCACCATGCGACGCGTCGACACGACAAACCCGGCCAGCATCTCCATCAGAGATAAATAGGAGACTTAATCAATATGACAACCCTCACACTGTTCTACTGCCCCGGCCATCTCTCGTTTGCACCGCACGTCATCCTGCGCGAGCTGGGCGAGCCGTTCGAACTCGCACTCGTCTCGATCAAGGACGGTGCGACGCAGAGCGCCGAATTCAGGCGGCTCAATCCGAAAGGCAAGGTGCCCGTGCTGCATACCGGCGACGCGGTGCTGACCGAGTCGTCCGCGATCCTGCTCTATCTCGCCCTGCGCTTTCCGCAGGCGCGGCTGGTGCCCGATACCGCGATGGGCGTCGCACGCGCCGTCGAATGGATGAACTGGCTCGCGTCAGTGCTGCCCGGGACGGTCGCGCTCAACTTCCATCCGTCGCGCTTCAGCGACGATACCGCCGCGCACGACGGCATCCGCGCGAAAGGCCGCGCGGGCATCCTCGACGCCTATGCGCAGATCGACGAGCGGCTCGCCGCGCACGACTGGGCGCTCGGCGAGCACTACTCGATCGTCGATCCGATGCTGCTGATCTTCTTCAAGTGGGGGAACATGCTGAAACTCGACATGCGCGGATTCGCGCACTGGGCCGCGCACACGGAGCGCATGCTCCGCCGCCCGGCCGTCGCGGCCGCGTTGTCGGTCGAACAGATTTCGGTCTGGGCGTAGCGACGAAGCCGGATCGGGCCGGTGCCCGATCCGGTATGCCACTCGCATCCGTCGTGTCTCCACCATCTTCTCAGGTCCTTTTCGCCGCTTTTCTTTCTCTGCTGCCCCGGTCTTGCGCACGGACATGGCTTGTGGGTGTCCGGCGGGCCATCGACGTCGCGACTCCGGGAACAGGAGCCGCGACTGCAATCTTGCATGGCGTTCTCTTCGCTCGAATCACCGTGCCATCCAGCACATTTTCCGTGATCGCGTCGAATGCTTGAACAATGCAGCATCCATTTCGAGCGGTCCAATATATTTTTCATTTACAACTAAGTCGAATTACATATCAGACATTCGCGGCGAGGCAGATCTGGCCGCCTCCGGCCGGAATCGATCGCAGCGGATCACGCAAAGTTGAAATTGAATTGAAAGAAAGTGATGCGGGAACGGCCGCGCAGGTCAACCGGGGGCGCCGGCCTGTGCCCTCAGGTCGGCTTTCGGCTGCGGCCTTCGCCAGGTACTTTGTGTGGGGAACGTCGTCGTTTCGACGACGTGTGCGACGCCGTCAAGCGCGCCGATACGGCACGCTGCCGGGCGAGCCCGGCGCACCGGACAGCTCGCCGACGGCACGCGTTAGCGACAGCGCGCGGACCAGCGCCGTCGCGTTCACGCGTTACTGCCACCGCTGCGAATGAAAGAATAGCGATCGATGTCCGTTCTCTTGCCCCACCCGCGGCCACTCCAGTACGCGTGCGCGATGTCGTTGGTCTTGAGAACGTCGACGTGGCTTTTGACGATGCCCAATGCTTCCAGGCCAACCAGACAGTGCTCGACCAGCTGGTTGGCGATGCCCTTGCGCCGATGCGCCGGCAGCACGACGAGATGCTGGAGATAGCCGCGCCGCCCGTCGTGACCGGCCATCACGCATCCCACGATCGCTCCGTCGAGCACCGCCACGAAGCTCAATCCGGGGTTGCGTTCGAGGTATCGCCCGGTGGCTTCCCGCGAATCCGCATCCCTCACGGTGACCCCCGGCGTTTGCCTCATCAGGTCGAGCACCGCGTCATAGTCTTCGATAGTCATGACTCGAACCGTCAACATCGAACCTCCTCGGAAATGAATAACCGGATTCAGATCGGATGATGATGACACGCTTCCGGACATCGGGTATCGATGCGGCAACCGCCGCCCGGCATCGAACATTGGCCCGATGCAAGCCATTGCGACGGTTCTCGCTGCAACAGGGCCAACCTCATCGTGGCCGCCATGCGTTATGATCTGTCCGCGACTGAAACTGCTTAAACCCGGCGATCATGAAAACAGCGGGCCTTCAGCATTAATTCGGAAAAAAATCGTATGCCCGCGCCATGGAATCCGGCCATCGGGCCGTAAGCGTTCAGCATTCCCGGTGCCGCAAGCAAGTCAAAGAATGCGTTGTTTCCCCATCGGATGCCGACAGACAGAATAAATCGACGCATTCGTTTAATTTGATGATCCCCATGAAACTCAATAGACTTTGCAGCATCGCGCTTGCCGCCATGCTTCTCGATCCGTTGATGGCGGTTGCGCAGACCGCCATCGGCAAGGAGCTGTTTACCGCTCGATGCGCCATGTGCCACGGGGCGGATGCTACCGGCACCGGGCCATTGGCGCGGAAAAGCAACCCGCCTACGCCCGACCTTACGTCCGCCGCGTTCAAAACCCGGCTGAAAAATTACCCCGGCGTCATCGTCTCGTCGATCGTGCTTCGGCCCAATGGCAACCTGATTCCGAATACCTTGCGGGAAAACGGCGTCAAGCTGCCCGCGCATACGTGGACGGACAAGGAGTTAAGGGCGATCAATGAATACATGATTCATCTCATCGCCAGGAATTAAACGATCGCGGCCTTCGCCGTTGGCGCATGCGCTCGATCCGTACCATGCGGCTCGCGCCGAAGGGGGCAACGCTTCGCCCCCTCGCCCGGTTCAATCGTCGCGTCTTTCTTGCCTTTGCGCGGCTTGGAAGTGGCGCGTCGCTCGCCGGTTCATGCCTCGTACTCGAGGTTCGAGGATTCGGACAAGCGCGTCGCACCGACCTTGTTCATCCGCCAATACTCGCCTTGAAGTCGGCGAGATTTCAAACATCGTCGGAGGCCGATCCGGAAAGGCAAACCGGCCCCCGGCCGCCCGCCTTTCAGCCGCTATCGTGGCGACGCATGCACGCCGCGCTCGACGACCTCGGTCACCGCGCGCTCGCCGGATTCGATGGCCCCTTCCATATAGCCCGCCCAGCGCGTCGCGCTCTCCGTACCCGCCCAGTGGATCCGGCCGCACGGCTCGCGTAACGCCGGGCCCTGCGCCGTGAGCGTACCGGGCGCCATCACGCCAACGTACCCGCCCTGGCTCCAGGGATCGGAAATCCAGTCCTTGTCGACATAGCCGACCGGCGACAGGGCGGCCGGGCCGAAAAAGCGCTGAAGCGTCCGCACCGCCACCTGGCGCCGTTCATCGCTGGTCGCGGGCGCGTGCTCCCGGCCCGCGCCCGCGGCGAAAAAGCCGACGAGAAATCCCTGCTCGCTGCCGGGCGGCGTGGCGTCCGCGACAGGGCCGAACGGCGCGACATCGCTGACGGCCTCGCCCGACCATCCCCGTTCCCGCCAGAACGGGCGCTCGTAAGCAATCAACGCCTTGATCACGGAGCCCATCGGCATGCGGGCATGCAGTTGCATGCGCATGGCCGGCAACGGCGTCGTGAAATCGATGCGCACGGCGAGCAGCGGCGGAATCGCGACGATGAGACGCGACGCTCGCACGTCGCCTTGCGCGTGCCGGATCGTTACCCCGGTTTCCGACTGCTCGACCGCATGCACGGGCGCATTCAGCTTCAGCACGCCGGGTAACAGCGCGTCGGCCAGACGCTCCGCCAGCTGGAAAACGCCGCCGTGCACCTTGAAGCGTTGCGCGCCGTCACCGCGCATTTCCACCAGAGTCTGTATCGTCCCGCCGGCCGCGACAAAGTTCAGGAGGCCGAGAAACGAGACTTCGTGCGGCTCGCTGGTACAAAGGGCGCGCGTCATGATCTTCATGAGACTGCGGCCGCTGCGCGTGAACATCGACTGCTCCATCCACTGGTCGAGCGTCATTCGATCCCAGCGCGCCGCATCGGCCGCCTTCCAGGGCGCCTGCGGATCGATGGTCTTCGCATTCCGGTTGACACGTCGCATCGCGCGATCCGCATCCAGCAAGCCCATGATCGACATCGGGGGAATGCTGCCGGTGTAGCTCCGCACCTTGCCGCCGATGTCGAGGACTCGACGGCCTTCCACATATTGCTCGTAAAGCTCGAGATCAAGCTCCCGGCACAGCGCGACAGCACGGGTCTGGCCGGCCCCGAGCCACTGCCCGCCCAGATCGACCGGCTTTCCGCATAGCGTGCCGCCGTGAGTCCGCCCGCCGACGCGATCGCGCGCTTCGAGCAAACACACGCTATGGCCGCGCTCGCCGAGCAGCTGTGCTGCACGAAGCCCGGCGAGGCCGGCGCCGATGATGCATACGTCAACGCGCTCTGTCCCAGTCATGACGATTCCCTCAAGATTCCCCGCGGAGCGGATTGCACCCGACGCGATTCGAACGCCAATCACCCGGGCGGCAGGTTCGCACGGACCGTCGATCGTTTCAGGCGGTGCGTTACCGTGGCGGTCGCGACGGCTGCGGACCGACGGCTCGATATGCGCGTCGGCCAGACGCCCGCCGTACGGAATGCTTGCGTATTGCCTCCTTTCGGAGTGGTGTCTCGGGATTCCGTCGTCGACCAGGTGTCGATTCTAGAGTCGCATCGTGAACGCAGATCGATGATCCGTGCAGATTCGTGGCTTCTGCGTGCACATGCGAACGGTTCGCGGCCGGCGTATCCGGATGATCGGGCCGGTCCAGACGGATTCGCGCCGGCCGCTGCGGAGCAAAACCCTGGCGCGATGTCCGGAGGGGCGGACCTGACCGCGACGCGCCGTCGCCGTGTTTTCCTGCAATCGCCTCGGCGACGCATGCCGCACGCCATACCCTCCTCATCCGCGATGACGTAAGGCGGATGTCACCGGGTCGTCATCGCACCGCCGCGACGGCAGCGGCGGCCGAAGCGAATCCGAAAGCCCGGGGCCCCTAAACATGAGCGCGGTGGTATACGAAGCCGGCATTCGTTCCGCCACCCCGACCCACGGCAATCTGGATATTGAGGTGCGCCATGGCCTCGAGATAGCGGGCGTTGCGCAAGGGCCCCGTCACGACCGGTGCGAATCCCGCACTTTCCGCGATTCCGGCAACCGTGGCGTTGGCCTGCGCATCGTCGCCCGCGATGAACGCGGTAACGGCGTGGCCATCCCGATCGATGCCATCCGGCGTCATGATGTCGGCGAACACCGTGTTGAAGCACTTCACCAGGCGCGCATCCGCCAGCAGGCGGCCAATCGCCTCGGCCGCCGATCCGTCCGCCCCCAGCGGCAGCGGCGACCAGTCGTCCTGCAGCGCATTCGTTGCGTCCACCACGATCTTGCCGGCCAGCCGATGCGCAAGCGGCGGCAGGACCTCCGCGCACGCCTGATAGAGGATCGCGACAACGACTGCATCGCCATACGAGGCGGCCTCTTCCAGCGACACGATACGGTACCGGCTGCCCGGGCGCGCCCGGGCGGGATCGCGCAAGCCGACCACCACGTCATGCCCCGCCGCGACCAGCAATTCGGCGAGATTCCCCCCGAAGTTTCCACCGCCCAGAAATGCGATCTTCATGGCCACGCTCCGCAATTGATTGAGTGGCATCATTCTTCCAACAACGGTTTCCGCAATCAATTAGGTACCTGAGGGTAACCATGACGAAGAAGATCAAGTTGCCGCCCGACGCGTTTCTGCAAGTCTGTCCATCTCGCGCCGTGCTCGCGCGTATCGGGCAGAAATGGACCGTGCTGTCCATGGTTGCGCTGAAGGACGGGGCGATGCGCTTCGGCGACATCAAGCGCCGCCTCGAAGGCGTCTCGCAGAAGATGCTGACCCAGACGCTGCGCGCGATGGAGCGCGACGGGCTGGTGGTCCGCCATGTTTACGATGAATTGCCGCTGCGCGTCGAGTACGTGCTGAGCCCGCTGGCCGGAACGCTGCTTCCGCTCGTCATCGATCTCAAGGCTTGGGCGGAAGATGCGCTCGCGGCGATCGAAGCCAGCAACCGCGCATTCGATCGCAAACATCCCAGGTAGCGAGGATTGCTGCCGGCCGAGTCGAACCCGTGAGCATACCGGGACGCTCACGGCTCACGGGTTTGCCCGCGAACCTGCAAACGATCCGGATATTTGACGCTCCCCGTCTCCGGCATTTTTCCGATCGTCTGCTGCGTGAAGTCTCGCGCATGCGTGCGACGGCGGCCCGCCGTACTAGACCTCAGCCGTCCTGCGCGGACACCCCGGCAATGGAGACCGGCCACGCCATCACGCCATCACGCATCCCGCGCGACGATATCCCACGCGGTATGACACGCCTGCCCCGGCAGCGTGAGCGCGCTCAGCGCGATCCGGTCGCCCTGTTGCGTCGCGAGGCAGAGTTTGTGAGGCGCCTGCAGCAACACGCTTTCCCCGTTGCGCGACAGTCGGGCACAGGGTGCCGACGGCTGGCCGCTCAGGTAGGACAGCGAAAGGTCGAGTACCATGCGTGCGCGCGTCACCTCGAATTCGATCCGGTGCGACGTCCATGCTTCGAACGCACTGCCCTGCGGATTACGGAACGACGTGCCCGCGGCGAGACGCGGGACGTTCGGCAGCACGTCCTCGTGCGCGGCGACGAACGACAACCCGCTGGCGGCCAGGCGTTCGAGCGGGTGCGCATCGAGTTCGGCCGGCTGCTCCCGCATGCCGGGCTCGGGCGCCAGCGCGAACGCCTGCCCGTGCTCGATCGCATGCTCGGCATCGCGAGCGAGATATCGCCAGTGATTCAGGAAACGCACGTCGCCCGTCATGTGCAGGCCACGGATCGGTTTGCCCCGATGCTCGAGCAGGATCCGGACCGTATCGAAATCGTGCCGCTCGTGCAGCCCCCACTTCGTCACGAAATTCTGCTCGCAGCCGACGAGACTCACCTCGCCGAGCCCGCCCCACAGATGCAGGAGCGTCGTGTCGAAGCCGTGGATCGCGACAAAGTCCTGACCGACTCTTCCCGCCTGCTCGCGAACATACTGCGCAAACCGCGCCCAGGGCTCGCGGCCGCCCACGACGAGCCCCGCCTGCAACGGCTGCCCGACCCGGTCGAGCACATCATGGACACACTGTTGAATCAGCGCGTCCCGCCGTTCGCCGATGATCGGATTCATCACGAATGCGCAGAAGTGGGCGTCGGGGGCGACATGGAGGCGATCGTCGTCCGGCACGACGTCGAAGAGGTCGAACCGCGGCCCCGGAAACCAGATATCGGCATCGTAGAGCGCAAGCGTGCGCAATTCGGGATCGCCGTCGAAGAGCATGGCCGCGGAGATGTACCGGTCCCACGCAAGGTCGCCGACGCCTGCGCCGGCGTAGACCTCGATACCGTCGTCGCGCAGCCGCTGCCGCTTCTCGTCGGACAGGCCGTAGCCGATGACGCCGATGCGCCCCCGGTAGTCCGTCGCGCGCAACGATACGATGAACGGAATGACCATCTCGTACCAGGCTTGCCGGTTGTCGTCGATCGCGAATGCGACGAGATGGCTGCGGTGGGTCTCGCTGTTGTCGGACGTGCTCATGCGCATGTGGCGGGATCGGTAGTTCGTGTTTTGATTCGGTCCGGCTGCGGGTTTCGACGCGCGACGCCGATTGTCGGGAAGCAATCGGATCTTCACCCGTGCCACACGACAACAACAGGCATCAATCAACGTCCGGCGCATCCGTGCATCGGGCAAGCAACGCCCGATTGTAATGAAGATCGCAGTGCACCAGTGAAGGAACCGAAGCCGGGGCGTCCGCGATTGGACGCGTTGGGTCGCTCGAGCGACCATGCAGGGCCGAGGCGTTCCGTGTGGATGGGCCGGCGAGCCGGCCGCGACATGCGGCAAGCTCGGCTGCGGGTGTGCAGACGAGCCCGTTGCCGTCGATTTGAGGCGCGTCATGCGCCTTCATTTTCATCAGATCATTCGGCATCCGCCGACGGACCGAACCAGTCCCAACGCCGCCGCGATCCTTCGGAACCGTGCGGCATGCCAAACATCATGCCGGCCCGGTTTTCACCCGGCGTAGACAAAACGTAAGCACTCGACCGGCGCCGTAGCGTGGATCGTTGACGGCAAGAACGCTGGATGAAACGAGGCCGGTTGGCCCCGTTGCGGGTATGGAAGCAAAAGCCGGATCGCGATGAAGCGCCCCGGCTCTGAAAGCTTATTGCCAGCCCGGATGCCTTTCTCGATAGTATTTCAGCGCAGCGTCGCGCTCGTGTTCGGCTTGCCGGGCCAATTGCTCGGCGCGAGCCATATGGCCACCGAACTCACCACCATGCTCCTGCTGGATGACATGCATTTCTTCGATGGACTGCTGCAGATCGTGCGTTGCTGCCATCGCCTTGTCATGAAGTTCGTCGGCAAACGCGACGTTAGCGGCCAGAATGGCGCATACGAGTACCGGGATTGTTTTAATCTTCATCATGTTCGAATCTCCAAATATAGTGGGTCGTGTGCACCCTGCTGAAGAACGCGGCTCGAGTGCGTTTGGTGCACGGCGCGTCACGTGAAGTTGTAAGTTTTTATAACGCCGCGCTTCGTTGCGATCGTCTGGCACGGAGACGAAGAATGCTGTCGAATGAGCTCAGCGTGGGCGGTAGGCGACAGCGATGGCGCCACGTATCTCGGCGAAGTGTTCGCGACGAGTACTGGCTGTTGTAGAACGGTTTTCAGCCGGTCAAGCGCCAGGCGTCGCCATTCGGCGAAACACGAAACCAATCACCCGGCATGCGCAAAGACACGACAGGCGCCGCGTCACGGTCGATCGCATCGCGCAGCGCCGTCCGGCCCGTCGGCGCGCCCCGCTGCGCCCGCGTGCGTCATCACGATGCCGATCGCAACCAGCACGAGCGCCGGCGCCACATACCACTGCAACGGTTCGCCCAGCAACGCCGATGACAACAGCACGCCGAAGATCGGCACGAGAAAAAGATAGATCGATACGGCGCCGGCCTTGTTGTATGACATCAGGCTGTTCCACAGCAGGAAAATCGCGGCGGAGACGAATGCCAGATAGGCAAGCACGAGCGCGGCGCCGAGCGAGAAGTCGAATGGTGCAATCCCGACGTTCGCGGCACCGACCGCGATCAGCGCAACACCACCGATCAGCATCTGCATCGCGGTAAGCGGCAGGACGGGGAGGACCGCGGGCGCCGCCTGCTTGCTCAGCATGTTGCCGAATGCCGCAAGGAACATCGCCAGCAACATCAGTGCCTCGCCGCGTCCCATCGTGAATGCATAGCCGTTGGCCATCACGTGGTAAAGCACGATGCCGGCGAACCCCAGCACGGCGGCCACGACCTTGGTCGCGGTCATGCGATCGTCGGCATGCATCAGATGCGCGAGCCCCAGCTGGAAGAACGTGAGCGTGCCTGCGATGATCGAGCCTTCCATGCCGCTGCTCATCGCAATTCCTGCATAAAAGAACACGTACTGCAGGAATGTCTGCACCGCACCCACGCGCACGATCGCGACGATGGCCGCCCGATGCAGCGGCGGCCGGGAAACGCCCGCGACCGTCATCAACGCGAACAGCAGCAGCGCCGCCAGTACGAAGCGGTAGCCCGCATATTCGATCTGCAGGAACGTGTCGCCACGCCGGATGCCCAGCAACCCGTATCCGACCTTCACGACCGGAAACGCGCTACCCCACAGGCAAGTTGCCGTCAGCGCCGTCACGAAGCGGCCGGAAGGCGCCGACAGAAAGCGCGTGGCGCCGGACGAAGCCGGCTGCAACGATCGCTCGATCAGTTCATCTTGCAACATGGCCTCCAGCGACCAGAAGGTCTGCTCCGGCAATGAATGACCCATCCCGCGACGCGCGAAAACACGGCGCGGCCGAGGATATGTTGCCGCGCGAGCGGGCGTTCGACGATCCCCGCGCCCAGTCCGTGTTCATCGATAGGGCGATTGCCCGATGTCGATGCGATATAGCCCGGGCACACGCAGTTGACGCAGATAGTGTGACTGACGAAATCGATTCGTCCAGCATTTCGTCGCCCCTCACACGGCGAACCTGGTATCTACACCACCCTATCCGGTTGCGATGAGGTTGCCGATTGACGCTCTGAGTTTGTCGTGCGAAATCGGCTTGTGAAGCAATATCATTCCGTTTTCATGCGCATCGGCCAATCGGTCGGCGGCCGTATCGCCGCTGATCAGCATGGCCGGAATGTCTTCGTTATATTCCATGCGGACCCGTTCGATCACGGTGATGCCGTTCTCGTCGCCACGCAGGCGGAAATCGCACACCAGCAGGTCAGGCCGTTTCGCGCAAGTCGAAAGACTTGCGATGATCTCGTCTCCGGAGCCGGCTGCAACGACTTCGTATCCCCATATCGTCAATAGTTTCGACATCGCATCACGTATCGGCTGCTCGTCATCGACGATTACCACAAGCCCCGTCGCGGAAGACGTGTCGAGCCTTTCAGCAACGGGAAGCTCAATCGGCACGGCCATGCCATCCGAGAGTTCGATCACGATCTCGAAGCATGACCCGCGACCCGGTTCCGATTGCACGGCAAGCTTGCTTCCAAGGAGGTCGGCCAGGCGTCGAACGATTGCCAGGCCAAGCCCCAGCCCCTTTTCACGATCCCGTTCCGGATTTTCAATCTGGTAATACTCCTGGAACACGAGGTCGAGCAAGTCATGCGGGATGCCCCGCCCTGTATCCCATACCTGAATGGCGACATGTACGCCGCGAAGCCGGCAGCCTACGGCGATTTTGCCGGCGTCGGTATAACGCACCGCATTGGACACAAGGTTTCGTACGATACGCTCTACCAGTATCGGATCCGAATATACGACTGCGCGAGTGGGAACATGGGAAAGCGTAATGCCTTTTTCCGCGGCATCGCTCGCGTAGTCGCGACAGATTCGTGCGAGGATCGCGTCGATCGCAAATGATTGATACTGAACCTCCACGACACCCGCATCGAGCTTGGAGATGTCGAGCAGCGTGGCGAACAGTCTGTCGAGGGCCAGCGTGGAAATCTCGATCTGTTCGACGATGCTTTTTCCGTCGGCATTCATCGGGATGCTGCTCAGTGCGCCGACCAACAGACTGAGGGCATGCGACGGCTGGCGCAGATCGTGGCTGGCTGCGGCAAGAAACCGGGATTTTGCGAGACTGGCCTCTTCTGCAATCTGTTTCTGTTTTCTCAGGTCATCCGCCAGCTTCAAGACGACGTCGTTTTGAGCCTGAAGATCGACTGCCAGCTTTTCCGCATCGAATCTCAATCTGATGTTCTGCGTTGCCGTACGGTTGCCGAGGATGCCGAGGTAGCCGATCACACAGACAAACAGCGACATCATGGGGGCGGTCACCTGTTGGACACGGTTCTCGGAAAGCGCAGTAACGATCACATAAGGGAGGGTGGCAGGCAGAAGAAATGCAACGAACGCGGGGAGATACGCGCTAAAGACAGGAACGGATCCTGCGACAACGCCAAGCGTGGCGATCACCGCAAGATAGCGAATTTCAAAGTTGCTGCCGGTTACCAGTTGAACCGACGACCATCCCCATCCGATTCCTTCAGCAAGACTCAAGGCGACGAACCAGGCAGCCCAAAATGACCGCCGGCTGACGAATGACCCCGATTTCCTGTAGAAGCGGGACAGCAGGATATGGCCACCGGAACACGTCCCGATGTAGAGAAGCCACGAGGCGCCGATTACAGGATCGAGTTGCCCCAGGCGATGCAGCGAAACGACAAGAACGATCGCGAGCAGCGTTGCGCCGATAACACTGAGATCAACGATGCCGTACACGATCTTGAGTTGCTCGGCCGAAATCTTGTCTCGAAATTGAATCGTTGTATTCATCAATCACCTCATACTCTTTCCGATCCGGTAGTCGGTCCCTGGTCTTGCCGAACACCGAGGGGTTCCACACCGCATCCTCGATCGACAGGCCGACGAACCGCCGGAACAGCAGGTTGTACGTGATCTGCTTCACCCATTGCCGCTCGCCTCGGAAGCTGTGCGGCACTGCAACAGCATCGCCCGCTTCGGCGTCCCGGGGGCGATACGCGGCGGTTTCCCTTCGCATTCGTCTCGTTCATCGTCGGGAGCGTCTCGTCCATCTTCGACAGTGCTTCGTTCAGTCACATCCGGATCAGATATGGCAGCGTCTCCGACCGGAGCAACACCATACATTCGATTCTTTCGATTTCTTTACAAAAATAGAAAAGACACCGAACAATAAAAACCAAAAAGAGGGGAAATTGATTCAAGCGGCGCTTATCTTGCCTGTTGCGTTGATAATGCCTCCTCGATTTCAATCGATATCCTTAATAAGTTTGAAGTCAGGAGAAATGTCACGCAAGCTACATGCTATCTCAATACATTTGATATTTTCCAGTATATCTCTACGTTTAATTATCAAATAATAGTTTTGATTCCACTAAATGATGAACAGAACTTTTAAAACCGTAGTGAATGACGACAGGGGTAAGGAAACTCAGCGAGTGTCCGGCCGGACGAGATCGAACCGAAATGCCCGCCCGGTTGTCTTTCCGATTGTCGTACTCGGCGTGCGGCCGGCGGTTGGCAATCTCCACCTCACCACCGATGGAACAGCACGGCTCCCTTCATCCGCCTCCGCCGATATCTCTGCCGCTCCCGGCACACAGCCCGCGCCCGATGCCACCGAGATGATCCTGTCGCCGGCCCGCCCGCTTCGCCGGACGGGCGCTACTGCGCTTCGCCTGATAGCGGCCGAGCAAGCCGCCGTCGCGGCGTTGGCGCCCCCTGCCGGGCATACCGTGGATTGAGTTTGCTGTCGTGGCGCGGACCTCTTCGCTGTAGTGGCCGCGCTGTATTTCTCCCCATGCAGTCAATCAAAGCAGGAACGAGACATCATGCCCCACCAGAGTCGACGTGATTTTTTACGTGCCGCAGCCCGTACCGCAGGCGCAGCCACGGCCATGAGCATCTTGCCCGCCGGAATTCGCAACGCGCTTGCGATTCCCGCGCACAACGCCACCGGCACCATTCAGGACGTCGAGCATATCGTCGTGCTGATGCAGGAGAACCGTTCGTTCGATCATTACTTCGGCTCGCTACGCGGCGTGCGCGGTTTCGGCGACAAGCGCGCGCTGTCGCTGCCGAACGGTCAGTCGGTCTGGGCGCAGCCGACCGCGCCGGGCGCAACGAGCTACGTGATGCCGTTCCATCCGGGCGAGCAGAGCACCGGCATGACGCTGGGCGAGACCTTCATCGTGGATCTCGCGCACGACTGGAACACGACGCATCAGGCGTGGAACCAGGGGCTTTATAACCAGTGGGTGCCGGCCAAGGGCGCCGCTGCAATGGCCTATCTGACGCGCGAGGATCTTCCGTTTCACTATCAACTGGCCGACGCATTCACGATCTGCGACGGCTACCACTGCTCGGTGCTTGGCCCGACCGACCCGAACCGCTTCTACATGTGGACCGGCTGGGTCGGCAACGATGCCCAGGGCGGCGGTCCGGTGCTGGACAATACGCGTCTCGATCCCGGCTTCACGTGGTCGACGTTTCCCGAGACCCTGCAGTCCGCGGGTATTTCCTGGAAGGTCTATCAGGATGTCGGCAATGGCCTGAACGAGGCCAACGAGTGGGGCTATACCAGCAACCCGTTTATCGGCAACTACGGTGACAGCGCGCTGCTCTATTTCGCGCAATATCAGAGCGCGGCGGCGAGCTCGCCGTTGCACCAGGGCGCGCTGAGCGGCACCAACGTGCTGAACGGCGGCACGTATTTCGACCAGCTCAAGGCCGACGTGGCGAACGGCACCCTGCCGCAGGTATCCTGGATCGTGGCGCCGCAGGCATTTTGCGAACACCCGACCTGGACGTCGAACTACGGCGCCTGGTATGTGGACCAGATTCTGCAGATTCTGACGTCGAATCCGACGCTGTGGAGCAAGACCGTATTCCTGATCAATTACGACGAGAACGACGGTTATTTCGATCACGTGGTGCCGCCGTTCCCGGCCGGGAGCGGCAACGGCAAGTCGACGGTAGACACGATCAACGAGTTCTATGTCACGGGCACGGGCCGCTATGCGGCGGGTGTCAATGTGTCGGGCCCTTACGGCCTCGGGCCCCGAGTGCCGATGCTGGTGGTGTCGCCGTGGTCGCGCGGCGGTTGGGTCTGCTCGGAGGTTTTCGATCATACCTCGGTGATCCGCTTTATCCAGAAGCGCTTCGGTACCGCGGCGAACAAGCATTTGGCCGAATCGAACATCACGCCGTGGCGTCGCGCCGTGTGCGGCGATCTGACCTCGGCGTTCAATTTCGCCACGCCGAACGAGTCGCTGCCGCAACTGCCCGATACCTCGTCGTTCGTACCGGCGTTCCATCCCGCGAATCCGCCGGCCGCAGGCACGACTTACACGCCGTCCGCGCCGACGGTTCAGACCCAGCCGACGCAAGAGCCGGGGGTACGTCCGGCGCGCGCGCTGCCATACGAACTGTTCGTGCAAGCGAGCACCGAGCGCACGCCGGGCTTCTTGTCGCTGCGCTTCTCGAATACCGGTACGGTCGGCGCCGTGTTCCTGGCCTATGCCGCGGATGGCAGCGCGCCGCACAGCTACACGGTGGAAGCCGGCAAGCATGTCCGGGATCAGTTGGCGCTCGGCTCTGGCGGCACCTACGACTATACGATCCTGGGGCCGAACGGCTTCCTGCGCCGCATCGCAGGCACGGTGGCGAGCGGCATGCCGCAACCTGAAGTCGGTGAGGCCTACGATGTCGCCAACGGCAATCTCGAGGTGTGGTTCGAGAATCCGGGCCGGCAGCCGCTCGATTTCTCGATGACGAACGCGTACGACCCGGGCAAAACGGTCACACGCACAGTTCCGCCCCGCGGCAAGGTGCAGGTCGACCTGGATCTGCGCCGGGCCTGGGGCTGGTATGACGTGAGCGTCAGCGTCAAGCAGGCGACGGGCTTCGTGCGTCGTCTCGGCGGCCACGTGGAAACCGGTCGACCGAGCTTCAGCGATCCCTTGCTCGGCAGTTAAGCGCACGCGGAAGGCTGGCGGTCCGCCCCATCCGGCAGCATCGCGGCATTCGCAGCGATGGCTGCTGGCTGCGGAGCGTCAAGGTTGCCTCCCTGCGCAAGAAGTCCGGCCATCGGCGCCATGAGCAAGATGCCGGTTGTCGTGATGCTGTCGATCCGCATGGCGGGATTGCCCGCTATCGATACACCGGATGAAAACGACTACTGCCGCGCCGTCGGGGGCCCGTGCAAGACGATCGGCGGCCGCTGCCTCGTGCGCACAATTGATGGGTGCCGGTAACCCGCCTGGTTGTCTTCACATCCATTTCGTCGGGTAATGCTTCCGCTTCTGCATCTACACTCGTTTCTTCGGGTCATTTTCAACGCGCCGCTGACCATCCGTGATGGCACGCCGCAGGCGTAACACCGCGTCCCGCATGTTGCCCGGCAGCGTCGCGCCGAAGCCGATCACGAGTCCGGCCTCCCCGCCGTCGCGATAATGCGGCGATAACGGAGGAGTTTGCAGTCCGAGTGCCACCGCGGCTTCCCATACCTCGAGATCCGCTTCCGGTGCGGCCGCGCCGCGCAGTTTCGCGACCAGATGCAGGCCGGTGTCGGGTGCGCCCCCCCAGTCGAGCACGTCCGCGCAGTTGCATTCGAGCGCGGCCAGCAGGGCATCCCGACGTTCCGCATACAGCATCCGCATGCGGCGCAGGTGCGTCGCGAAATGCCCTTCTCCGATGAACTCCGCAAGCGTGATCTGTAGTGGTGCCGGCGATTGCCGATCGATCAGCGCACGGGCGTGTGAGAATGCCTCGGCGAGCCCCGACGGCGCCATCAGGAAACCGATCCGCAACCCGGGCGCGAGGACTTTCGCAAATGTGCCGATGTAAATCACGCGATTCCCGGCCGATTGCCGACCGAGCGCGCGCAGTGGGTGCAGCGGCCGACCGGCGTAGCGATAGTCTCCGTCGCAGTCGTCCTCGACGATCCATGCGTTCGCACGTTCGGCCCAGTCCAGCAGCGCGAGCCGGCGCCGCAGACTCATCGACACGCCGAGCGGGTACTGGTGCGACGGCGTGACCACCGCCAGACGCGCGTCCGGGGCCGACTGCATGCCGGCTTCGACGTCGAGGCCCTCCGCGTCGACCCGCACCGGCACGACGCGCGCGCCCGCGCTTTCGACCGCGCTGTGTCCCGCAACGAATCCCGGGTTCTCGATCCACACGGCATCGCCCGCGTCGATCAGCAAGCGCGCGGCCAGTTCGATCGCCTGCTGCGAGCCGGACGTGATCACGACGTCATCGGCACTGCACGACAGGCCGCGCGCCACACCCAGATGTTCGGCAATTGCCTCGCGCAGCGGCCGGTATCCCGCCGGATCGGCATAGCCAAGTCGGTCGACGGCCGGTCGGCCGCGCCAGAAGCGCGCGGACAGGCGCGCCCACGTGTCGTACGGAAACGCGTCGAGCGCTGGTGTGCCGGGCGCAAGCAGGCCTGGCCCGCGCGGCACCGGCGTAACCGGCAGGTCGAGCAGGTGACGGCCGCGCGCGGACAGTGCCGGGTACGCTCCGCCGTGTGCCTCGATAACGGACGGTCGTGCCACGGCGGCGGGCGGCGCGAGATCCTCCGGCAACACGTCCGGCACGTAGATACCGGAGCCGCGTTGCCCGTACGCATAGCCCTCCGCGACAAGCCGGTCATACGCCAGCACGACGGTTTGCCTGGACACGCCCAGCTCTGCCGCGAAAGACCGCGTCGACGGCAGGCGCGCGCCGGGACGGAGATGCCCGTTCAGCACGCCGTCGCGCAGGTGACGGGCGATCTGCTCCTGAAGCGGCAGCGTCGATGCAGGATCGATGACGAAAGCACCCCAGGCTGGCGGAGTGGCACGTTTGTTCATGGCCTGAAAGTGGATTGATCCGGTTTTCGAAAGTGGGCTTAGATGATAGTGCCGGCTATTGCTATCGTGTCAATCACGTCATCTCTCCCCTCATCGAACGCATGACTATCGAAGCGTCTCCCCTGCGCCACCGCCTCGCGCTTGCGTCGCTCTATACCGGCGTATTCCTGCCGCCGCTGGATTACTTCATCGTCAATCTGGCGCTACCGGCGATCCATGTCGGCCTGAAAACCAGCGACGCGCAAATCCAGCTCACGGTCTCCGCTTACGCACTGGCGTACGCGGTCGTCCTGATCACCGGCGGACGCCTTGGCGATCTGTACGGACGCAGGCGAATCTTCATGATCGGCATGGCGGCCTTCGTCGTTACGTCGGCGTTGTGTGGCATGGCGACCAGCGGTGCGGTACTGGTCGCGAGCCGCGTCGCGCAGGGTGTCAGTGCCGCACTGATCACGCCGCAGGTCCTCGCGTCGATTCGTACCGTCTTTCCGGTACCCATGCAGGCGCGCTTGATGGGTATCTACGGGTTCGTATTCGGGCTCGCGTCGATAGTCGGGCAAATCGGCGGCGGCGCGCTGATCGACCTGCATCCGTGGGGGCTCGACTGGCGCGCGGTCTTTCTCGTGAACGTACCGATCGGCATACTCGCCGTGGCGGGCACCTGGTTGTATCTGCCCGAGAGCCATGCCAAGCGCGGCGCGCGCATCGATATTCCGGGCATGGCTGCATTGACGGTTGCGCTGATGCTGCTGATCTATCCGCTGACCGTCGGCCGCGAGCTGCACTGGCCCGCATGGACGTTCTGGAGTCTCGGCTTGTGCGTACCTGCGTTCACTGCTTTCATCCGGATCGAACACCGGATCGCGCAACAGGCGCGCGATCCGCTCGTCGACATCTCGGTGCTGCGCCAGCCGGTCGTGGCAATCGGACTGCTGCTCGCGTTCCTGTTCTACAGCATCGCCGCGTTCTTCCTCACCTATGGCCTCTACCTGCAGGAGGGGCTGCGCTGGACCCCACTGCAATCGGGCCTCGGCCTCGCTCCCTACGGCGCGGGGTATCTGCTCGCGCCCCTCGCGACACCGTGGCTCGCACGCCGCATCGGCGAGAACCTGATGCCGCTCGGGTTTGGCTGCCTCGCCGGTGGCTTCGTTCTCTGCGCGACGCAACTGGGTTCGGGTGCGCCCGCATTGCCGTTCTACATCGGCCTCCTGATCGCGGGAACTGGACAAGGGATGGCACTGCCGTCGCTGCAGCGGATCGTACTCGCCGACGTCGATGCGCGACACGCCGGCATGACCGCCGGTGCGATCGTCGCGATGCTCTACATCGGCTCCGCGTTCGCGACCGCCTGTATCGGCGGCGCATTCTTCGGCGCACTCGATGGCGCGGGCGGTAGTGGTGCGTCAGCTTACGCGCACGCGATGCGCATCGGCCTCGAATGGATGCTGGTCCCACTCGTTGCGGGCTTCCTGGTCAGCGTCTGGATGGTGCGGCGGCGTAAGCAGGCGACGAGCGCCATGCGCGGTATCTGACGTAGCCGGCCAAACATGGCGCGCCTGCCTGCGCGCCATGCCCGGCCGTCAAGTCGGAGCCGCGATACACGTCTTGCCGCCTGTCGGAGCGACGCGCTGTCACGTTGATGGAGTCTGTTCACAAGGAGCGTGAAAACGGGCAGCCGCTTCATGCCGCAGACTGATTCCGGGTGACTTCGGTGAATCAACACCATGTCGAGAAGCGTGCGGCAAGGAGTTTGCGATAGAGGTTGGCGCGCAGCAGATACCGCTTCGGAGCCCAATCTGCACGCCATGTTCACCAAGGCACACCATGCAGCGTCAAGCCCATCTCGCCCAGGTGCCAGGTGTGGCCCGGCGCGCGTCGCTCGGCCCGGAGCCGATGGGCGAAGCCGGCGCCGAACTTGTCGCACCCGCGGCGAATTGTTTCGTCACTCACCACTAGAAAGCCGTGTCCGCAGCAGAGCGATTTTCCATTCGTCGTTCCCCCAGCCCAAGCGATCACCGCCCACAACATGCCAACGCTGCTTCGTCGGCGCGGCGGGCGGCCTGCGACTGACGCGCGTAGTTCACCAGATCCTTCGGATACACGGGATTGTCGCGATAGCTGCTGTCGTCAATGTCCCACAGTACCGTCACCAGCGCGGCTTCCAGGCACCAGTAACCGAAGTAGCGTCCGTCCACGTGAGTGCCGTGCCAATACGTGCCCTTCATACCCTTGTACCAATTCTCGACAAACGCCTTGACGAGCGCAGGTCGCTCTTCAGGAGTTCGCACAGTGGCGCTTGCAAGCGACCGATAAGGCACTGGATGCAGCAACACCTGGGGCGCGTGAACGTTCCTGGCAGTCAACTGCAGTACGACGGCCTCCAACAAACCATCCCGTCCCCGGTTACTCTCGTGCGTACGATCCACCGACTCCATGATCTTCGGAATGTACTCGTCGCGGCCCAACAGCTTGCACAACGCGAGCAACCAGAAGATGTACACGTACATGTCTATCCGGGAAATTTTCAGCGTATCAACCTCATTGCCCGGGAGCATCCTGCCCCGCAGCGAAATCCTGTTTCTGGTGAATTCGTCAAAACGCCCGATGACATCCGCAACCTGATCCCTCAACTCCTCAATAGACCGCCCAGCCGTATAGTCGAGAACCAGAAGCTCCAGGCCATCGGATGCCAGATTCCACAGAAAATCCAGATATCCAGTGAAATTCACATGCCCTGATGGAGAAAACCCGTCAAAGGTCCGCTCAAACTCATGAAGATATACATCCCTCAATTCAACATAATATTTTTCCGTTACATATATTTGCCGCTTCTGTTTTGAAAAATTCATGACCAGCCCTCATATTTAAAATCGAAACCCAGCCTTTCTTTAGAGCCAACCTAAATTTCCTGAACGACAGGTTTATCGAAACGGCAAGTCACGTCGAACAACACGCTTACCCTTCTTGCAGGGCGAGCCTTGTTGTCGACGCTACCGGCGCTACCGGCGCATTGAAAACTCCCGCGGCCGGGGCCTCACCGCACTGGAACGTCAACTCACGTGCGTTATCCTGGTCATTGCCATCCGCGTTCATCGCCACCACGCCTTTAAGCGGCAGCACAGGTTTCTTATCGCATATTTCTGCCGCCTTACGCCGACATACTTCCGCCCCTTCGAGCAAGCCATAGCAATCCACCCGATAGGATTTTCCTCCGTTCGGAAGATCGATCGACCACACCGAATACGCTGGACCTGCCGTCGACGAACATCCGGCCAGCAACGCCAATAAAATCAATGAAAATTTATATTTAATCGATGAAATCATCTTAAACACCTCTTCATTTCTTCAAACATCGGGGGCTCACTCCGAAATGGCAAACGATCGGGAGTGCCCGGACTTTTCATCCGGACACGCACTCACCGAACGATCACCATTGGTAACCGATACCCGCGCCGTACGTGTATCCGGCGCTGCCGCCACTGACACCACCGCGAAGTTTCAGGTTATTGGCCAGACGCGCCGTAAAACCGAACGCAAACGCGCTGTACCCCTGATACACGCCTGTTCCAGCGCCGACCATGAGCGTCTTGTTCTGGTCGACGTCGGGGATCATCGTCAGCGCGGTTGCCCCCGCGACGCCGGCGTAGGCCTTTCGTGCCACGTCGTTCACCGAGCTACCCAATGCATTCAGCTGCGATACGTTCACTGCATCGGTCGAGTTGATACCCGGCGCGACATTGGTGATGCGACGTTCAGCGCCCGGTGCGCCTACCGAGACGGTGTCGGGCTGATCCGCGATCGAATTTGCGCCGAGCGCCACGGCGTTCGCTCCCGACGCGGTCGCCCCCGTACCCAGCGCGACGCCATGTGTGCCCGATACGAGCGATTGCGCGCCAACCACTGTCGCCCCTTCCGACGACGCGCCCGCGCCGTTGCCGATCGCGATGGCATTCGCTCCGCCCGCCGTCGCATTCGGACCGAATGCCATCGAATTCAGCCCCGTCGCCCCATTGTTCGCGTAATTTCCGCTGGCGGTCCCGCCATCATTGACGCTGAAATAGTGGGTCCGGGTGCTTGCGATCAGATTCGTGACCGCCTCCACGTTCTGTACGATTGACGTGGCCGAGGTGGACAACGCGGTGGACAGTGAACTCAACCCGATCGAGGTCGACGTCGACAACGACACAAGATTGCTGTTGGTCAGATTCAGACCCGTCGACAAGGAGCTGATACTGGTCGATGTCGACGTGGACAACGCGCCGATACTGGTTGAAAGCGACGCAACATTCGACGCGGTCGACGTCGACAGATTGTTCACGGCCTGATTCGTCGCGTTCAGCTGACTGCCGTTGATCGCATCCGTGCTGGTTGCCGAGATGCGTCCGGCGGCAACGTTCGTGATCTGGCGCTCTGCCCCAGGCGCGCCAACGCTGACGACACTGGCCGGATTCGCTCCGGCAAACGAGTAGGTCGCGCCCCCGATCGTCGCTCCCGACGTCGGATTGGGTGCCGCCGTGATCGAGCCGGCCCCCAGCGCAACATCGTTGATATTGCTTGCGATCGCGTTCGCCCCGAAGGCCAGCGCCCCGACCGCCGCTGCCGTCGCGCCATTGCCCAACGCAAGCGCTCCGTCGCCGATGGCCACGTTTGCATTGCCGAGCGCCACGGCGCCATTCCCGGTCGCCGTGTTGTTGGCCCCCATCGCCACCGCACCGATACCCGTTGCGACGTTCGGATCGCCGATCGCCACCGCGCCGTCGCCGCTTGCCGTGTTGCCGGAGCCAAGCGACACGGCCTTGCCGCCCGTTGCCATCGCGTTCTGGCCGATCGCGACCGCGCCCGCCGACTGCGCGTTCGCCCCGTCTCCGACCGCGACGCTGCTGCTGCCCGCCGCGCTGGCGTTCACGCCGGCGGCCAGCGCGTTGTTGCCCGTGGCGCCATCGTTGGCATAGTTGGCCTGCTGCGCGCCGCCGTCGTTGACGCTGTAGTAATGCGTCTTCGCTGCGCTGATCGCGGTCGAGGCCGAGGTCGACAGCGATATGACCGAGCTGTTGGTCGTGCTCAGGCCTGTGGACAATGAACCGATGCCCGTGGACGTCGACGTGGACAGCGACACGATCGAGCTGGTGGCCGACGAAAGGCCCGTCGACGTGGAAGTCGACAGCGACGTAATCGAACTGCTGGCTGACGAGAGGCCGGTCGAGGTCGACGTGGACAGCGACGTGATCGAGCTGCCGGCCGACGACAACCCCGTCGAGGTGGACGTCGACAGCGACATGATCGAGCTGCTGGCCGACGACAGCCCCGTCGACGTGGAGGTCGACAGCGACATGATCGAGCTGTTTGCCGACGAGAGACCGGTCGAAGTCGACGTGGATAGCGACATGATCGAGCTGCCGGCCGACGACAGGCCGGTCGACGCGGACGTCGACAGCGAACTGATCGAGCTATTGGCCGATGACAGACCGGTCGAGGTCGAAGTCGACAAGCTGGCGATGTCCGAGATCGTAGTGCTGGCTACCGCGTAAAGCTGGCTGCCGTTGATGGCGTCCGTGCTGCCCGCACTGACGAGGCCGGCCGCGACATTCTGGATGCGACGCTCGGTGCCGGGGGCGCCCACGCTCACGACGCCGGCCGCACCGCTCGCACCTGCGTACGGTCCAAATGTCTGATCTCCGATCGTCGTATTGCTGACAGTACCGGTGCCTTGGGTCGCGCCCGATGCTGCGCTTGTCGTCGTCGCATTCGCGCCGAGCGCGACGGAACCCGCAACGGAAGCGTTTGCGCCCGCTCCAAGTGCGACGGCATTGGCTACGTTGCCGACAAGAGCCGTATCTCCGACGGCGACAGAAGAGAGGCCGCCAGCGGACGCGCCGTGCCCTAACGCTGTCGCGGCTACCGCCGCAGCCACCGAGCCCGCGCCGAGCGCGGTACCGTTCACGCCGGTCGTCGTACTCGACGCACCGACCGCCACCGATCCGACGTCCCCGCTCGCAGTCGATCCGCTCCCCAATGCGATCGCGCCAGTACCGCTTGCCGAGTTACCGCTCCCCAGCGCCAACGCACCCGTGCCGGATGCCGTGTTATTGGCGCCCGCCGCCACTGCACCGGTGCCCGTTGCGACGTTCGGTGCGCCGATCGCGACCGCACCGTTGCCGCTCGCCGTATTGGCCGCGCCGACCGACACCGCCTGACCGCCGCTGGCCGACGCATTCTGCCCGATCGCTACAGTACCGGTGGCGCCTGCGCTCGCACCGTTGCCGATTGCCGTAGCCCCCGCTGCGTTGGCAATCGCACTGGTACCCTGGGCGATCGAGTTGCCCCCGGTCGCCGACGCGCCAGTGCCCACCGCGATATCGTTGGTAACGGTTGTCGAGCCGCCGACACCAGCCACCGCGTTGAAGCCAGTGGCAATATCACCGGCACCATTGGAAATGGCCCCATATCCAATGGCCACGCCGTTCGCGCCCGTTGCCGATGAGGTAGCGCCCAAAGCCATGGCATCCGTTGCGCTCGACATGCTACGGGCACCGATTGCCATTGCATTCGCCGCCGAAGCAGTCGCCAGTGTTCCTAACGCGATGGATGTGGTACCGCTTGCCGTGGTTTGATCGCCGAACGCAGTAGATGCGCCCCCGGATGCGGTCGTCAACGCGCCAAATGCGGTATCGTCAAATGTCGCCGCATACGACGAAGTTCCGAACGCGGAGGAGTGATATCCCGCGGCGTTTGCCAGGTTGCCCAGCGCTGCGGCCTGCGTCCCCGAGGCTTTCGCACCTTCTCCGATCGCGGTCGCCGCCCCGCCCGACGCCGACGCGTTGGGGCCGACTGCCAGCGCGTCGAAACCCGTCGCTCCATCGTTGTTGTAGCCGCCCTGTGGCGTACCGCCGTCGTTGACGCTGAAATAGTGCTGCGTGGCTACGGCAGCAAACGATTGAGCCACCTGATACAACTGACTGCCATTGACCGCATCAGTCGACGTGGCCGACACGTTGCCGTCGGCCACCCCCTGGATTTGCCGGTTACCGACCGCCACGACGCCGTTCGTCGGCGCCTGATTGACCGAGAAGGTCTCGCCGTCGACCACGGCGTTTGCCGTCGTCCAGTTCGTTGTGGCGCTGGTCGCACTCGCGGTCGAACCTGCGCCAATCGCTACGCTGTTCGCGAGCGAAGCCGTCGACGTCTTGCCGATTGCGATGGTGCTTGTGTTGGTCGAGGCGGCCTCGCTGCCAAGCGCAATGGAGTCCGAGCCCGTCGCCTGCGCGCCTTGCGTCGTGTCGCCGCCAATCGCGATGGCGTTGGCGCCACTTGCAATGGTCGCGTTTGCGGCATTTCCATTTCCGCCGAAACCCAACGCGACGGATCCGTTTCCGGTCGCTTGCGAGCCGATGCCGATTGCGGTGCTGCCCGTGCCGGACGCCGTGTTGTACAAGCCGATTGCGGTCGCTCCCGCGCCCGAGGCCGAGTTGGCGATGCCGAGAGCGGTCGAGCCGGCCAGCCCCGCAAGATTGTTCATCCCTATCGCGGTCGAGCCCATGCCCAACGCCTGGTTGCCGCAACCACCCGCGAACGAATTGAATCCCCATGCAAGCGTGGCTTGCGAACCCGTGGGACTCGTCCCTCCCCCGGAAAAATCGCCCGTGCCGGAGTAGTTGACGGTCACGCCGTTATTGGTCCCCCCCGCTGGATACAATGTCCCGGGATCGGTTGTCTGCGAAGTCGTGCCAAGCAACCATGCGGTATTTGCGGCATTCAGCGTCATCCGCGTCGCGGTAAGCGACAGGCAATCGACGTCACCCGTAAGGGCGACACCCTGGGCCGCGGCGCCGATGTAGCTGTTGGACAGCGATCCGGTTGTCGAACCCGATCCCCCCGCGACGTTGGAGCCCGTCGTATCGCCGCCGCCATCGACGAGGCCCGCCATCGCATTCGTTACACCCGAAAGAGCGAGAAACAACACTGCGACAGCATCTGCGATGGCCGATTGTCGCCGTGAATGTTCGACCGAAGCACCGGATACCGTTCTCGATCTGGTCCCGCTTCGCTTCGATCGCGCCAATTCAGACGTGACGACGAATGCGCCAACGGCCCCGCACCAGATAACCTTGAATATCTTGTTCAAACCGACTCCTACCTACAACTTATTTTAGTTGTACGACAAATAAATAAAATAGGAATGCATAACAATCAGTCTGGATCGCCGATGTAATGGAAGTCATTTTTCGTCGCATTCCTGTCGCAGCCGGATCGTCCTTGCGGACCATCCCCCCAAGTCTGGAAAATGATGTGTGCCACACACGAGACGGCCGGCACATTCCGTTCCCCGCAGAGCATTTTTACCTCGAACCGCATTCATCCTACGACGCAAGCTTGGCGCGTTTTCCCCTCATTTGCCGGTTGCGCATATCTCGGGGAGTCGGGTAACGGCCCAGTGAAGACCGGTTCGCATCAGGGTGAGCCACGGGACGACGCCCAAAAAAATGGGCGACGATGACCGACAATGGAAGACGAACAAAATGAATTGACGGCAAGTCGCAAGGATGCTTGCGGTCCGGACGCGATTCAGGGCAAAGTGACAATCGCTTGCGGTCAATGAATGACACCCACCCAATAAGGGTCAGGAACCCGGAAGCCAGCAAATCGTTGTATTTCTGTCCGGCCGCGCGCCCTTTTTCTTCCGCCGCTCGCGGCAATCACCGAGAGGCGGTCGATTGCGCCCCCCCCTCGCCCGATTTCAATGCGAATGGATCAGTGTTGGGGGCTTCCCGGCGTCCGTTCCGGGTCCGGCTTGTGACGCTGCACGTCTTCGCCACCGATCGGCGCGTCGACCGGCGATTGCAGGTCGATCAGGAACCTGACCGGATTGCTCGCGATCGCCGCAGCGAACCCGTCCTGGTCCCGCTTGGCCCGCTGCCTTGCCTATCCGAGCAACGACTGAAGTTCCGCTTCAGGCCGTCGGTCTTCGACGGTCATGCCGCTGCCGCCGTCGCCGTGCTCGATGCGCCCCGACGCCTTCAGCTCCGCGAGCCGCGTATCCAGCAAGTGCGCATTCGTTTCGCATGCTCCCGCAACGCCCGGAACGCGATGAACTCGCCGCGCAGTTCTCGCAGGCTGCGCAGCGCGGTGCGACGCACAGCCCGAGCCGATCCGGCACGACCATGATGAGTCGTCCCTTCGACGATTCGCCAAAACGTTGTCCGCTTCATGATGCGATCAAGCTGTACTTTATAAAGCAAACGACAGGAATGACTCGAGCGGCAAATTCATGCGCTTTACTTTTTAAAGCTCAATTCCCAAGCCGGTTACACCGATATCGCCACACACCGGTTGTCATGCACCCCAACGTATCGCGCCGCACCGCCGCCATTCACGCCCGACATCGCTGCTTCGATCGAGTGGATCATGGAAAACCGACCGCTGTTTCACCAGTTCATCACGCTGGCGCAGGTCGCGGCACTGGCAAACGCGCAGGTTCGATACTTGCGCACGGCGCGGCCGCCAGATCGCCTCACCGGGCGAACGAGGAATCGCGCCCGGACCACCCGGCAGGTCCGAAAGCGCCACACGGCTACGAGGTCATACAGCCGACGTCACGCCCGATGCAATACACGCTGACGATCGATGCGCCGACCGGCCTGCTCGTGACACCTGCGTCGAAATGCACGTCGTTTTTTCCGTATCGACTTCAGTGTCGCAACCACGAAGCCGGCAACGAAGCGCACGCAACACCCTCCTTGCCTCACGTGTTCGAGCAGTCCTCGATTGCGGACCCGTCGACGGATCGCTAAGATCAATTCCAGGTTGTCGTGCCATGCAGCTGCATGCACATGTCAACGGTTCGTTAGTATGTGAACAAAGGGCGCACACAGCGGCCAAGTACGGTAATGTCGTACGGTTGCGCCGGATCGAGTAGTGCCACTCGCTCCGTGCGGCGAACACGCCCCCGATCGAACGCGGCGTTGTCGTAGCGGAAACGCGTGTCGACACATGAAGTCGCTGCGACACGGTATCCCGGCAATGCGGCTGGATACACATACGGCAGGAATTCGAATCGCGGATCGACCCTCGTGCCGGGTCCCGCGAAGCGTCAATGCCGGCAGGCGCGCGGGGGCCCCTGCGCGCCTCGCGCAAGCGTGCCGGACGGTTTCCCGTGCTTCGTGCAAACCCTGCGCATGATCGCAGGTTGTCGTCTGTCGGCCGCGAGATTCGACCCGCCGTTTCGTGGCGCGTCGTGATCCGGCTTTCTCGAACGCCCAGCCGTCGGGCTCCCGGAGGGAAAACGGGCCATGCTTGCCGCCCGGACAAACAGCATGAGAAGAGGCTTCTTCGTTTCGACAATCAACCGCAGGTTGTCACCATGAAGTATCCGCAAGTATTCGCGTTCGTCAGCGTTGCGAGACTCGGCAGCATCCGTGCCGCCGCCCGCGAAATGGGTGTGTCGCAGGCAGCCGTCACGAAAACGATGCGCCTGCTCGAGGAGGAGTTGGGCACCGCGCTACTCACGCGCGGTGTCGGCGGCGCCGCCCTGACCGCGGCCGGCCGGTTATTGCTGCCGCGCGCGATGCTGATCGTCGAAAACATGAGCCTGCTCGACGGCGACGTGTCGGCCGACGACTGCGGCCGGGTCTCGATCGGCCTGTCGATCATGGCCTCGGCCCGCCTGCTGCCGCTCGTGCTGCCCGACTTCCTGGCGCAACGGCCGCGCGCACCGCTGCGTATCGTCGACGGCACGCTTGCGTCGGTGCTTCCCGGCCTGCGAGACGGCACACTCGACTTCGGTGTCTGCACAGCGCTTGCGGAGTCGATCCCCCAGCCGTTTCAGTTCGAGCCGTGGTTCCGCCGGCCGACGGCCGTGATTGCCCATCGCAACCACCCGCTCGTCAACCGCCGCTGCACGCTGGACGACCTGACCCGGTTTCGCTGGGTAAGCGGCGGCATCCGGATCATGACGCAATCGTCCACCGTCGGCGCGGCAAGAGTGATCGAGGCGCCGCAGGCCATCCAGAGCCAGAATGTGGTCGCGACGCGCGCGGCGCTCAAATGCACCAACGCGCTCGCGGTCGTGAACCTCGATATCGCATCCGAAATCCAGGATTTCGATCTCGTCGCGCTCGATCTCGAAGAGCCGCTGCCCGACTTGACGGAAGGTCTCGTGACGCGATCGGACCTGTTCCTGTCACGCAACGCGCAACTGATGATGGAGATGCTGAGGGAACGGGCGCTGCGTTCGTTCGCGTGAGCGTTCGGTGACGACACGCCGATTCGGCGCGCAACCGCCCACCGTCATGCTTTCAGCACCTGATGGATGGCCGACGCAGCGACGTCGATGAATTTCGCAAGCTTCGCGGATTCGCCCATTTCCTGGGAAAACATGATGTTGACCGGCACCGGCTCGCCGACCCACTCCGGCAATATCCTGACCAGACGCCCCGCCGCGATGTCGTCCCGCACCACCCACTCCGGAATCAGCACCGCGCCGATTCCCTGGCGAGCGGCCTCGCGGGTCACCAGTACCTGGTCCGCGGAGAACACGGGGTCGATCTTCAACTCGCACCGTTCCTGCCGGTCGTTGTGAAGGACCAGCTTGTTCTTGTCCTTGTTGACCAGCGATATCCATGGAATGTCGCGAAACGACGCGCAGTCCGATTGATCAAACGCGTGCTTCTCCACGAACGCCGGGCTGGCCACTACGATCCGGTCGAGCTCTCCGACCTGGCGCACTTCCGAGGTCTGATCAAACGGCTGGCCGAACCGGATGATGCAATCGATCGACTCTTCATGGAAGCGGGCCGGTGCTTCGCTCGTAACCCACTCCAGCTTCACCAGCGGGCACGCCTCGAAATACCTCGCCGCCACGTTCGTGAGCCATTCGGGAGCCAGAAGGTGCGGCACGGCCACGCGCAGATACCCGCGCGGTTCGACGCGTTCGCCCCGCATGTCGTGTTCGAACTGCACCATCTCGCTGATCAGCTTCCTCGCATATTCGTAGTAGCGACGGCCGGCCTCCGTGATGCGCATCCCGTGCGTGGTTCGATTGATCAGTTCCAGGCCGATGAAACTCTCGAGCGATTGAAGCTGGCGGCTCACCGTCGGCTGGCTGGTATTCAGCAACCTCGCTGCCTCCGTAAAGCTTCCCATCTCGACGATTCGCACGAACGTGTCCATCAGGACGAACCTGTTTACCTTGAAATCCATGATTCACACACCAGTCAATACGGAGCCTTCGCCCCCGGTCGTTCAACAGATCAAAGATGCACGGATCCTGCGCGCACCCGCAAATTCCTCACGCAGCTGGCCGCCTCGGGCTCACGATCGCGATTGCCGATGCCGTTTCGGCACTCGATATGCGCGGACCGCGTTCCAGCCGTGAGTGCACCGATCGATGACGAACCCTGTCGTGCAGTCATGTTCGACGGCCGCCCGCAAGGCGGCTCGCCGACATCGAATTCCTCGACGCACACACTCCGGGATCGGCTTGAACACATGCGGGTCATCGCGACGCATTCGATCGTGCGTGTCGGGTTCGACACGAGATCATGGATTGCCGTACACCTCGAAACGCTCCGTACCGCCGTCGAATCGGTTGAACGCATCATATGCAGTGGATTCGTTCCGCGTAAGACGTTGTTTTTTTATATAAATAACTCTCGGTTGTCGTTGGGCGCCGGCCCAATCCTCATGAGAATTCGACGGTTCCGGGCGTGCGCAGTCGCCGCGGATGCAGGCGACGCACGGGCTGCGGCTTGTCTGACCGGCCTTTCGCGGACAGTGGCCACGAGAGCCTCGCGCGCTCGACAAGACCGGTCGCGCATGGCCTGGGCTACACGGTTCCGCTGTCGTGCGCATGACCCATTCAGGGAAATACCTGCCGGTCAGTTGCTTTCAAATTCCTGTCGAAAAAGATCCGCCGACACGGCGGACCGACATACGCGCACGATCGCCGTGTTTGGCCCGATCGCCCCTCCATGTTCCGCTTGAAGGCACCGACGGAAACCCGACGGCTTCCCGGTCGCGGCCAAATTCGCAACAAACCCCGAGTCGTTCGCGTCCCGATACCCGCCCCCCGCCTGTCGATTCCACTTGCGGCCGCCTCCCTTCGTCCCGTCGGACTCGCCGTACGAGTGCAACACCGCTCCGTTACGTCACGGCGCTTGTATCGCGCTTCCCCACCCCGTTTCGCCGATCGCGCGCAGGACGGCCCCCTGCCCGCCGGTCGGCAAGGGCCGTCTCATGTCGGGCTTCGGCGAAATCCGGTTTTTCAATAACCGACATCCATCCAGTAAATTTCAGAAAAATAGAATATTAAAAATCAAGAAATGTTTACGTCGGAACAATAAATAACGCGATTTAAATAACAGTTATTCGACAATGGAAATTTGCAATAGTTAAAAAAAACGCCATTGAATTTAGGCCAACCATTATTGAGCAATCGAATAATTTGCATTATCGTCCAATCCTCGCAACAGCAACTCGAGTACTCAACGGCCCAGCCAATCGCTCGACATTCACGCAACGAATAACTGATTTTCAAATCCCGATATTCAGCCACGGGATTTCAGTTATTCATTCATGCAATGTCAATAAATTTAAAGATTTAATCCCTGGATAGCACGTTATTTATTGCTAGCCTTGAGATTACAAAAAAATCATATGTTGCATGAGGCGGCAGCAGTCACCTCATTCGCCGAGCGATAGATGCCTGAGAGCACCATCAACTGTTCGATCTGGTAACTTCAATTAGGTGTTCTTATGAATAAGTCATACAAGACAGTTTGGAATGAGTCTCTCGGTGCGTGGGTAGCTGTCAGCGAAATCGACCGGAGCAAGCGAACCGGTGGAAAGTCCGGCGACGCCACCCCTCTCGAGCGCAGCGCCGGTTTCATGGGAGCGTTGCTGTCCGTGAAATTCATCGCAATGGGCGCGTTGACGGCGTTTCTTGTCGCGTCCTCCCCGCTTTACGCGCAATCGAACGGCGTCACGGTGCTTGGCAACATCAACAATGGCACGCTGAACAACGGGGCCGCGCTCGGCGGCACGATTGGCGGCACCGTCAACAACGTCTTCGACGACGGCATTCCGAACCTCGACCCGACAGTCTGGGGCTTCGGCGGCACGGCCATCAATTACGTCACGAATGCCGCGCTGATTGGCGCATCGATCGGCTCTCCATCGAGCGCGTGCTCGAATTTGAGCGCGACGTACGCATGCACCATCGAGTATGGAACGACCGCAGGCTTGAGCCAGACCGGGAACATCGTCACGCCGACCCTGAACATCGCCACGGCACTGATCAACGCCACGACAGGCGCCTATAGCGCGACCAATACCCTTCTTACCGGCCTGGCCCCTGGCCTGATTTCCCCGACATCCAACGATGCCGTCACGGGGGCACAGCTTTACAACGTCGAGGCCTCCCTCTCGACCTCCACCGTGCACTATTTCAGCGCGAACGACAGCGGCACGCAGCAAGGAAACTACGCCAACAACGGCGCGACGGGTATCAACGCACTCGCGATCGGAGCCAATGCCACGGCCGGTTCGACATCGACCATTGCCATCGGAAATGCGGCGAATACCGGCGCGGCCGGCAGCGGCACGTTCAACAACATTGCGCTCGGAACCAATGCGCTGAACGGAGGCACGGTCGGCACCGATGGCGTCACCGGCGGGCAGATCGCCATCGGGAGCGGCGCCACGACCGCCGTGGACGGTTCGATCGCGATCGGCATGGGCGCCCAGGCGACGCTGAACAACTACAACATGGCACTCGGCTATGACGCCTCGTCGACGGGCAACAGTGCCATCGCGATGGGGCGTCAATCCGATGCGGTTGGCGACTTTTCCGTTGCGGTCGGGCCGTTCGCGACGGCCAGCACCCAAGGCGCCGTCGCCATCGGGCAGTCGGCCAGTGCGACCGGCGGGAAAGCGGTCTCGATCGGCTCGGGCAACACGGCAAGCGGCAACGGTGCGGTGTCGATCGGCGATCCCAACGTGGCAACGGGCACCGGCGCGGTAGCGGAGGGCGCCAATAACACCGCGTCCGGCAACGGCACCGTGGCGCTCGGGAACGGCAACTCGGCGAGCGGCACGGGCTCGGTTGCGCTGGGCAGCGCCAGCGTGGCGACCAACAGTGCCGTGGCCGTTGGCCTGGGCGCGAACGCGACCGGTGCAAACGGCGCGGTCGCGGTGGGCAACGCGGCAACGGCAACGGGGGTCGGCGCAATCGCGCTCGGCAACACCGGGTCGTTCGGCGCGAATGCCATCGCGTCGGGTTCCGATGCGCTGGCGCTGGGGAATGGTTCTACGGCAAGCGGCGGTTCGGGCTCGGTGGCGCTCGGCGCCTCGAGTACGACGACCGCGGCGAACGGCACGGCGATCGGCGCAGGATCGGTCGCGTCGGCAAACAACTCGACGTCGCTGGGTCACAATACCTCCGTCGGCGGCGTCTCCTCCGTTGCCGTCGGCGATTCCGCCCAGGTCGGCAGCAATGTCGCCTATGCCGTGGCAGTTGGCTCGGCCGCGAATGCTTCTGTCGCGGGTTCCGTTGCACTGGGTGCGAACGCGACCACGACAGGCGCGGCTTCGAGTACCACTCAGGGCACCGGCGTTGTCAACAGCACGGTCATCGGCGGCCAGACTTTCGGTACCTACGCCGGCGCGAGTAGCTCATCCGGTGTCGTGAGCGTAGGCAGTGTCGGCTCCGAGCGCCGCATCCAGAATGTGGCGGCCGGCCTCGTCAGTGCGAGCAGCACGGACGCCATCAATGGCAGCCAGCTTTACGCGGTAGCCAGCACCACGACGTCGAACCTCACGAGCCTGTCGACTTCGACGTCGACCGGCCTGTCGTCGACCAACAGTTCGCTGACGTCGCTGTCCACCACGACCTCGGCGGGCCTCTCGTCGGCCAACAGCTCGATCGCGTCGCTGTCCACTTCGGCGTCGACGGGCCTCTCGTCAGCCAACAGCTCGGTCACGTCGCTGTCCACCTCGACCTCGACGGGCCTCTCGTCGGCTAACAGCTCGATCGCGTCGCTGTCGACTTCGACGTCGACCGGCCTGTCGTCGGCCAACAGCTCGATCACCTCGCTGTCGACCTCGACCTCGACCGGCCTGTCCTCGGCCAACAGTTCGATCACCTCGCTGTCGACCTCGACCTCGACCGGCCTCTCGTCGGCCAACAGTTCGATCACCTCGCTGTCGACCTCGACCTCGACCGGCCTGTCCTCGGCCACCAGCTCGATCGGTTCCCTGTCAACCGGTCTCTCGTCGACCAACAGCTCGGTCACCTCGCTGTCGACCTCCACGTCGACCGGCCTCTCGTCGGCCAACAGCTCGATCACCTCGCTGTCGACTTCCACGTCGACCGGCCTGTCCTCGGCCACCAGCTCGATCGGTTCCCTGTCGACCGGCCTGAGCTCGACCAACAGCTCCGTCCTGTCGCTGTCGACCTCGACGTCGACGGGCCTGTCGTCGGCCAACAGCTCGATCACCTCGCTGTCGACTTCCACGTCGACCGGCCTGTCATCGGCCACCAGCTCGATCGGTTCCCTGTCCACCGGCCTGAGCTCGACCAACAGCTCCGTCCTGTCGCTGTCGACCTCCACGTCGACGGGCCTGTCGTCGGCCACCAGCTCGATCGGCTCGCTGTCCACCGGCCTGAGCACGGTCACGGTCAAGAC